>JAIPJF010000003.1 GCA_021734325.1 Fidelibacterota bacterium
TTGTCCATGATTATAGATGCTGTATAATTAATGACTTATGATATATGCAGAAGGGAAATAATAGTTTAGACTGGTGGTAAACGTCGCCTCGCCGTGGCTGCCTGTGGGGCAGAATAAGCTGGCAGAATGTATGAAAATAGTGACAGAAAAGAGGATCTCTGTCAGTCTGGAACTAAGTATAATTTTAAACTATTAACTATTTATAAGCAGAATATTCCGATTTACAGGCTGAATCATGGGAAATATGGATTCATCCGCATAACCGCCATTCGCAGGACTCCAAACCAGGGATCTTCTGTCAGCGAACTTCATATTGCATGGCTCGCTAGGGTGGATAAAAAAAGCGGACCATGAAGATCCGCTTTGGCATTCATACCTGTTTGGGTGATTATTTATCTTTAATGGTTTCCTGCTTGTGGATGATCTTCAATTTACCATCGCCTGACTTTCCATCGCCTTTATATTTCTTGATGAAGATATGACCATCTCCACTTTCAATGGTCTTGATATCAAAATCTTCTGCATCGACTTCTTTGCCATTTACGGTCACGACGATGGTCGAATCACCATCTCCGGTTTTTTCAATCACTACCTCGATATTATTCATACCTGACATGTCCAGGAGTCCATCATCATCCGTCATCCACATCATTTCATGACCAGGCATGCCCACTGGTTTTGGCATCATTAATCCTGGTCCATGATTCCTGCCGATCTGGGCAAAGCCATATACCAGTACGACAAGGAGCAGATATTTCCATAGAAGATCCAATTTTTCTTTGTTTGTCATTTTACCTCCCATTTGATTTGAATCTCATTCACTGATGAGACTTTATGCTGATAGCAGGCCAATCCATATTGCTAAGAATTATTGTGGTCATAATTTAGGTGATCCTTGTATGGAATTCCAAAATGAATATAATAATACCTATTTCAGGAGTATTCGTGGTGGCAATTGCAAAATGAAGAAAATCCTGTTGATTCTGGTCCTGGCAGTTGGTCTGTGCTTTTATTTTACCTGGAAACCATCCACGAGCGCCATTGTCGATAAAATGAAATTCGGTGAAGTCTTGAGCTATGATGGGATTGTCTTTCATACGGTATGGGGCAATAGCGAGACCCTAGAGGGCTTTGTGAGACGTATTGACCGCCATTATGACAGCAGTGTGCCTGTCATCACCTACAATCTGGTCCTGACGACGGAGGAGTACAACGATCCTGACATTGTCACAGTCCGATATGATGGTGGGGGGAATTATCATTGGTCTGCACCCAAGCAACCAAAGGGCAGTATCCTTTTTTATCATACCATTCCGGCAAGTCGCCGCGTCCAGAATAAGCTTGATGGAATAAAAGAAGGCCAGATACTTCGTCTGGAGGTGAAAGTATCTGAGAATAGCGAGATCAGGAGCTCCTCAGGTGCATATGTAAAATTAATGCATAGCAATCATAAATTTATTCTGGTTGAGGATGTGTTTTCGTCAGGACATTAAGGTGGTCACTGAGGGTCTCAAAATGTTCGATTGTCATGTTTGGCTGATGGCTTCGAGAACCTCAACCACAAGAAACATAAAGCCACCCAATGAATAGGTTGCTTCATGCTTTCGGAACCAAATTTCGCACTTTCTGAGCTCCGCCCGACAGGCGGGGAGATTTCACAGCTCGCTCCGCTCCTGTGTTCTCCGAGGTTACGCTGTAAGCTCTCCGGCTGAACCGAATCCCGCAGTAGGCGGGACCCGACCTTTTTACCCCGCACTTGCGGTGGCCCGGCAATCCTATCGGGACGCGCTAACCGGCTTTTATCATAAAGTAAAAGCCACCCAATGAATAGGTGGCTTCATGCTGTCGGAACCAGACTTCGCTCTTTCTGAGCTCCGCCCGACAGGCGGGGAGATTTGAACTCCCGACCTTCCCGACATACATGTCGGGACGCGCTAACCGGCTTTTATCATAAAGTAAAAGCCACCCAATGAATAGGTGGCTTCATGCTGTCGGAACGGGGAGATTTGAACTCCCGACCTTCCCGACATACATGTCGGGACGCGCTAACCGGCTTTTATCATAAAGTAAAAGCCACCCAATGAATAGGTGGCTTTATGCTGTCGGAACGGGGAGATTTGAACTCCCGACCTCTTGACCCCCAGTCAAGCGCGCTAACCGGGCTGCGCTACGTTCCGTTTTTTTTAAAGCGGACTAATTAAAGTCATTAATCCACCTGAATCAAGCAAGCTTTAGCTATTTGTTGAAAATTAAGATTCGATGAGCTTGAGCAGCTCCTGGAGGTCTGCTTTAAGATTGAGCAGGAATTTCTTGTAACGATCAGAATCAGTCGTAGACGCTCCTACGACCTCTGACCGAGTTTCAGTCGCTTTGAAGACCGGCTCTGACACAATGGGAGGTCGTTGTACAGGAATCGTGTGGGACTGATCTTCCAGACTGCCCACATTCAACGGTAAACCACTCTCCTGGAGTTCTTTGAGCTTCTGACGGGCACCTTCAATGGTATACTTCTTCTCATACAGCAGGGTCTTGATAAAATTGACCAACTCAATATCCTTTTCACGATACGTGCGATTACCAGCACGATTCTTGGCAGGCGAGAGTTGGGGGAATTCTGATTCCCAGTAACGAAGGACGTATTGCTTCAGGTCCGTTGCTTCACTGACTTCACCAATTGAATAATAGAGCTTTTTAATCGCTTCTCTTGGCATTTTACTTTAACCTTATAATGAGTCTCTGACCATCACTTGAACCATTACTTTAATTATAATCCCTTATTTACCTTTCATCAAGGGATTAATAGCAGTTCTTCAAGCTTTTTTTAGTTAAAGTAAATTATTAATGGAGGCTTGACAGGATTGCATTTCTTCTCAAATATGCTTGGTTTAATTGCAATTCACAATCTGTGATATGCTAAAAATATCAATCAATTATCCTCAAAATGCAGGTTGTTATCAAAGGGCGCCTGAATAAATTTTGCCCGTGAATGAAAGCGAAGCCAAGATTAAAATGATCCTCCGGAATAAGCGTGCTTTTCATGAGTACACCATTCTGGAGAAATATGAAGCCGGGATTTCCCTCCAGGGAACTGAAGTAAAATCGATTCGGGCAGGCAAAGTGACCATGGGTGATGCCTACGCAGGATACCGACAGGGCAGTATCTCTCTGCTGAATCTCCATGTGAGCCCCTGGGAAACTGCCAATGACTATGATCAACATAATCCCACACGTCCCAGACTGCTCTTGCTGCATAAACGGGAAATCGCTAAGCTCACCCATCAAATCCAAGCAAAAGGATATACCTTATTGCCGCTGGCCCTTTATTTTAAGAACGGCAGATTGAAGGTTGAACTGGGTCTGGCCAAAGGTAAGAACATCCATGATAAAAGACAAACTGCCCTAAAAAGAGATGCTCAACGCGAAATGGACCGCGCTTCCAAGTTTGGCAAATAAAATATTCGGAGTATATATTGAAATTCCCAGCGATCAATGAACAGATGGACCTTTTATCAAGAGGGATCGAAGATTTTGTTGCACCTGAAGGTCTTGAAAAGAGACTTCAAACATCCCTGAAAACAGGGAAGCCCCTCCGTGTGAAGCTGGGCGCCGATCCCAGCCGTCCTGATCTGCATATTGGTCATGCCGTTGTACTAAGAAAATTGCGACAGTTCCAGGATCTGGGCCATCAGGCCACCCTGATCATCGGGGATTTTACCGCATCAATCGGTGATCCCACCGGCAGGAACAAGACCAGACCGAGCATATCTCTTGCAGAAGCAAGACAATATGGCTTATCCTATCTGGAACAGGCCGCAAGCGTCCTTGATCGTGAACATCTGCAGGTCGTTTATAACTCAGACTGGCTTGACAACATGAATTTCTCCGCTGTGATCAAGCTGGCCGGCCAGGTAACAGTTGCCCAGATGCTCGAGCGGGACGACTTTTCACAACGCTACAAGGGCGGTGTTCCCATCTCAGTCCATGAATTCCTCTATCCCTTGGCCCAGGCCCAGGATTCTGTCCATTTACAGTCTGATGTCGAACTTGGAGGCACAGATCAATTATTCAACCTCCTCATGGGACGTGAATTACAAAAAAAAGTGGGACAGGATCCGCAGATCATTATGACCGTGCCTCTGCTGGAAGGTACTGATGGTGTGGAAAAGATGTCCAAGAGCTATGATAATTATATCGGACTGTCTGATACAGCTCAGGACATGTTCGGCAAAGCCCTGTCCATACCGGATGAATTGATAATCAAATATCTCACGCTGACGACTGACCTCCCGATGGAGACCATCGTAGAGATCGATTCCAAGATGAAAGCAGGTGAAAACCCCCGTGATTTTAAACGGCTGCTCGGCAGGGAACTGGTGAAGGTCTACTATGATGAAGCCGCCGGACTTGCTGCACAGGAAGCATTTGATCAGTTGTTCATCAAAAAGGACGTCCCCGATGAAATGCCTGAGTTCACGGTAAAGGATCCTGAAGCGAATCTTTTGTCCATCCTGGGTGACAGTGGGCTGTTTGAGAGCAAGGGCGAAATACGCCGCCTGGTCAAGCAAAATGCCGTGAGTGTGGATGGCGAAAGGGTGAATGATGAATTTCATACCTTTCATTCGCCAGGAGAATATGTTGTCAAAGCAGGGAAACGGAAATTCCTCAGAATCATCTGTGTCTGACCATATCAGAGCAAGCAGGGGGCTGAATTGATCGAATTACTGAATATTTCAAAGGAATATAATTCAGTTCAAGCCGTTGATAAACTCCACATAAAAATACAACCTGGTCGCATCTGTGGCTTTCTTGGGCCTAACGGTGCCGGAAAGACCACCTCCATTCGCATGCTCATGAACATTATTCAACCGGATGAGGGCGAGATATTGTTCAATGGCAAGCAGGATCGTCCAAATGCCGTAGAAATTGGTTATCTCCCGGAAGAGCGGGGATTGTATCAAAAGATCTCCGTATCTGAAACCCTGCACTATTTCGCCCATTTGAGAAACGTGAAACAAGCCCACGAAAAGATCATATCCATCTTGGACCGTTTCGAGCTTCAAGATCGGCTCCACTCCAAAGTAAATGAGCTCTCAAAGGGGAATCAGCAGAAGCTGCAATTCATCAACACCATTCTCCATGATCCTGAGTATGTCATCCTGGATGAACCACTCTCCGGTCTGGATCCAGTGAATCAGCTCCTGCTTAAGGAGATACTTGAAGACATGAAGAAGGCTGGCAAAACCATTATTTTCAGTTCCCATCAAATGGAGCAGGTGGAAAAGATCTGCGATGATGTGGCTCTGATTAATAAAGGTAAATTAATTTTATCCGGCAGTCTTACACAGATTCTTCGCGAATACGGAAAAACCCACCTTCAGGTCACTCCGGAGAACGAATCTGATCTTGCGCACCCTGTTTTAACAGAAGCCGATGCAGCCATTCGGAATGGATCTGCCTATATCCTGCTAAGTGGTAGAAACAAATCCGATCTGATTGCCAGAATCAACAAGGCCATGGACATCAGGACCATCAAAGTTGCTGAACCGGGACTGGAAGACATTTTTATCCAGTTGGTCAAGGGGGATCACAAATGACCTTCCTGAAGATAGCCTGGTTTGAATATCTGCGCAGGATTCGCTCAAAATGGTTTTTGATCGGAACCTTTGGTATGCCCATTCTCATTCTGGGCATCAGTTTGATTGGTGGCTACCTGACCGGGACAGGTGCTGGTCTCGAAACCAAGTATATGGGCATGATCGATGAGACGGGAATCTACGGTCAACAGCTGATAGCTGACCTGGACATAAAATATGCCGACGAGGATGTCCCACCGATCAATATCGCCCTTACCAAGGGTGAGTTCAGGGACCTGCAGGAGCAATTCGATGCGCTGGTGAAAGAGCATTCCTTTGACGGCTACTTTGTCATACCAATGGATTTTGGTGAAACACAGCAATTAAAATTCTATGCCCAATCAAGCGCAACCATGCGATCCACTGATGTTATCGCTGCCGAACTGAGACAGATCCTCACCCAGGAGCGTGCCGCATCACTGAATCTATCCCCGGAATCGCTGACCAAATTGTTTGTCAATGTAGACGTTGACCACTACGATCTCGGTGCCTCAGAGGCACGGGACACAGAAGAACTTATCGCCGGCTATGTTGCCCCATTCATCTTTATGTTTCTGCTCTTTCTGGGAATCTTCACCGGTGGTCAACTATTGATGAGAGCAGTTCTTGAAGAAAGATCATCACGGGTGATCGAAGTGCTGCTTTCAACGGTCAGTTACAACGACCTGATGGGTGGGAAGATCGTCGGCCTTGGCATGCTGGGTCTGACCCAATCAGCCATTTATCTCCTGGCTGGTGTGATCGGTGGTTACTACTACGACATGTCGATTGTTACAGCAGGGATCGGATCACTGTATTTCATCTATTTCATTCTGGGATATCTGCTCTATGCCGGGGTTTACATAGGCGTTGGGGCTTTGTTCGATTCAGAACAGGAAGCCCAACAGGCGATCCAGATCATCACCTTCATTGCTGTGATACCCATGCTTTTATGGACGCTGGTCATTGAGAATCCAAACTCCGCACTGGTAAATGCACTGTGTTATTTTCCCCCGGTCACACCTTTTTTCATGATGATCAAAATTGCTGTGGGTGAGACAACCATGTTCCAGATCGTCCTTACTATTCTGCTTATGCTGGTCAGTGTCTATGCCAGTATACGCCTCGCTGCAAAGCTGTTTCGTACGGCTATTTTGCTGTACGGGAAGCGCATCACGATGCCTGAAGTCATTCGCTGGCTTAAAGCCTGAATTGAATATTTGTTGAGCTTGACATACCTGACAAGACGCTTATCTTCTCCAGGTTTTTTTATTTAGGAATTTAGCGCCAAGGGAGAGAAAATGGCTGAAAACGTAAGAGAGTTTACTGACGGTGACTTTGTTGAAGAGGTAATCAATTCTGATATACCTGTGTTGGTTGATTTCTGGGCAGTTTGGTGTATGCCATGCAAAATGGTAGCTCCAGTTGTAGCAGAGATCGCAAAAGAGTATGATGGTAAACTCAAAGTTGGAAAACTAGATGTGGATAGTAACCCTGGTGTTGCACAGAAATACGGCATTAGAAGTATCCCCAGCCTCCTGATCTTCAAGAATGGCGAAGTTGCTCAGATGCTGGTGGGTGCTGTTCCAAAACCTCAGATCGTAGCGAAGGTTGATGCTGTCTTGGGCTAGATCTCCCGCTTTAAACATTTTATAAAAAAGACCGTCCCATGTGATGGTCTTTTTTTTGTACACACTTGAGGCAAATCATATATATTCGCAATGCAACACGGGGTGCCTGGTGACGCGATATCGTCGGAGGCTGAGATCAAACCCTTTGAACCTGATCTGGATCATGCCAGCGTAGGGAGATCGACATGCTAAACAAATCACACCTATTTATTTTCCTTTTACTCTTTTCACGTCTTTTTTTAGAAGCAGCATCACCATCTTTTGATGGAAGGGTGATCGATATGCATACAGGTGAGGGAATCCCTGGTGTGGAAATCTTGTCCGGTCTGGTAGGAACGATCACTGACCAGAGTGGATACTATCGATGGAATGGTACCCTGGCTGACAGTCTGAAAGTCCGTTGTATGGGCTATGAGACCCTTCAAATCGCATCGGAGGATGTCACATCAGTGCTTGTTCTCAAAGCACGGGTTCTCGAGGGACAGAGTATTCATATAGCAGCCAATCGTGTCATTCCCGGGATCAGCCCGGTGGCTTATTCCATTCTTGAACCACGGGAAATTGAATCTCGCTACACGGTAGAGGACGTGCCCATGATCCTTAGTTCGGAAGTTGGGATTCACGCCTATAGTGAATCAGGGAACGGTACCGGATATTCCTATGTTTCAATTCGGGGTTTTGATCAAAGCAGAATCGCCGTCATGCTGGACAATGTCCCCCTGAATGACAATGAGAGTCATCAGGTATACTGGGTCGATCACGGTGATATTTTAAGCAGCGCGAAAGATATTGAAATTCAGCGGGGAGTAGGCAGCAGCCTCTATGGTGCCAGCGCCTTCGGTGGATCCATCAACATTCACACGGGAATAAAATCAGAACACGAATCGATCAGCCTTGGCGCATTGAATGGCTCCTTTAATACTGAGAAATACCGCCTGGCCTACAAATCGGGTCAGCGCTTTGGCGACAATCTTAGCGTCAGCCTGAGAGCTTCCATTCTGAACTCAGACGGTTACCGCGTCGATTCACGTTCTGAGCAGAATTCCGTTTCTCTGGCCATCGAGCAGAGGGGACACGGGATCACAAATCAGCTCCGGGGGATCATTGGCAAGGAATTCAGTGTCCTTCAATGGGACGGCATCAGCAGGGAATACCTCGAAAACAGAACGCTTCGCCGTCAAAAGATGAGCTGGACAGTTCCATTCACTGACGATTTCTTGCAGCAGATATACTCCCTCAACACCCGCATTCAGTTAAACCCTCATTCGACGATCAGAAATGTCACTTATCTGGTCAAGGGAAGCGGATTTTACGAGGTCCAGAAATACGGACAGGACTTCTACACCTATAATCTTGATGTAAATGATATTTATCCAGATTCAATTGAATTGGGTTTTGAGACAGATCTCCTGCGGCGCAAATGGATCAACAATGTCTATTACGGGATCACACCGGTCTGGACCCGGGAGAGCAAACGCTGGCGCTCGGATATTGGATTGGAGCTGCGAACATATAAAGGCGATCACTTTGGTGAAGTGATGAATGTCAGTGATTCCACACTGCAATCAATTTTGCCAAAAAACTATGAATACTACAGCTATGCCGGGAATAAATCGGTGACAACCCTGTTTGGTCATTTCCTGATCAGGATCACACCAAAATTAAACACCTCTCTGGACTTGCGCGCCCAGCAGATCAAATGGCAACTGGATCAGGAAAAGATTGGACATGCACAAGGTGTTGACCTGACGGCTGATTGGCAATTCTTCGATCCCAGATTTGGACTGAACTATGCACTCAGTGATGCTTTCAATCTTTTTATCAGTCGGGGAGTGGCCAGCATGGAACCGGCAGATGCGCAGATCATTGAGGCGGATGATGTTTGGAGCAAACCTACGCCAGCGGAAGCAGAGCGTGTGATCAATACGGAGATCGGTGTCAATTATTTTAGCGGAGCAACCCGATTTTCCCTCAATCTGTATCGTATCGAATACCAGAATGAACTCCTCAGCGATATTTATGATTTTCAGGACGGTGGATTTACTGTTGAAACGGCAGATCAAACACTCCATCAGGGAGTAGAAATCGATATGCGATCCAGACTTTCTGAAACGCTGGAATTAAGTCTGAATGGGACCATCGCTGAACATCGTCTGAGCAATCAGGGTGAGAAGGGAAATTATATTGCCAACGTACCTGGCATTTTATCAAATGGGCAAGTACGCTATGACCATAATGATCATTTGCATGCTGCTCTATCCCTGAAATACGTTGGGAAACAGTTTATTGATCAGGACAATACAGAGGATATTGCCATTCCAGGATATGTCCTCACTGACCTGTTCCTTCAGTATGAACTCTCAAAATTGTTGCTCGAATTTAAGTTGAATAACCTTCTCAACACACAGTATGCAACTTTTGGTTATAACTACTATGGGGCTTATTATTGGCCGGGGGCAACTCGTAATTATTCTCTGAGCATGAATTATTCATTTTGAACACGCGTCGGGGAGCAGATACCAGCAGGCAGGGAGGATCATGACAAAGATCGATGTAATTATGGGCGTAAGACCTGATTTTATTCAGGCAGCGGCATTAAATCGGACATTTTCTGAATACGAGGATAAATTGGATCTCCGCTTCATCCATACAGGGCAGCACTATGACCTGGAATTGAGTCAGATCCATTTGGAGCAGCTGAATGTGAATCCTCTCCACGCAATCCTTCCCGTGGAGGGTGAACAAGGCAATCAGCAGTTATCTGCCATCATGCTTGCCTATGAGCAACAGCAACTTCTGGATCCTCCTGATTTCGTCCTTGTGATGGGTAATTCAAACTCAGCCCTGGCCTGCTCTCTGATTACTGCAAGAAATGGCATCGGATTGGGTCACATTGGTGCTGGTACCCGCTATGAAAACCGTCTGTTGATCGAAGAACAAAACGACTTGCTTATCGACCAGTTAGCCACCCTGCTTTTCCCTTCTGATTCAGAAAGTGTGATCAATCTGATACGCGAAGGCGCAGAGAATTCGAGGATAGTTGAAATTGGTAATATCAGAGCTGATTCAGTGTTCCAAAACCTTGGCCATGTCGAGGACAGCAATGTGTTGGACCGGTATGGTCTGGAGTCCGGCGCTTTTATAACCGTCACCCTTCACCATGCATATCTGCTCAAGGATATCCCATTTCTAATCTCCTTTTTCACACTGCTTGAGGAACTTTCTGAAAGTCTGACCATCCATGCGGTGCTGCACCCCCAGACCCAGATGATAATCGAGGATATCCCCGAAATCATCCAAGAGTCATCAGATAACTTTCAGATTGTCAGTGCCCATAACTATCATGATATGCTGAAATTGATCAAGAATTCAGCAATGGTGGTGACGGATTCCCAGGGTCTTCAGGAGGAAACCACCATTTTGGGTGTACAATGCCTCACCCTTGGTGAATTTACCAATCGGCCGATCACTCTGGCCAAAGGAACCAATACTCTGGTTGGCCGCAGTTCAGAGTTGTTACGCGCGAAGATCATGGAGATCGTTTCAGGTGAAAGAAAGGAAGCATATCCCATGGAATTGTGGGATGGTAAGGCGGGCCAGCGTCTTGCCCAGTATTTGCTGAATAATTCCTGAGATTAGACCAACTCCAGGCTGAATAAAATTAATATTGCAGCTAATTATTTTCCATTTCTTTGGTCTTTTCTCCTATTTTGCAGCCAATAGGTTTATGCCGAAATGAATAATTCTCAAATACTCATCGTCGACAACGACGCTCAGTCTGCATCAGACCTGAGTAAGGGACTGGAGAAATTCGACTGTAGTATCGTCGGACTTGCAAGCACTACTGAAGAAGCGGTGTCCATGTGCACATCGCCATTCCCGGACATCATCCTTTCATCGATCAATCTGTGGGAGCAATTAAAATCAAGCAGCTCTGCTTCAATGAGGACACTATTTAAAAATGTCCCGGTATTACTTTTTCTAGATCCTGAATCTCACGAGAATCCCCTGGATATTGCTGATCAAAGCAATTTTTACGGTTTTCTCCAGAAGCCAGTCGATCCCCGTGCTGCCTGCATGATGGCTAGAATAGCCGTTTCCAAACACAAGAAGGATTTGGACAGATTGTCCATGAGCAATGTCTTCCGCTTTGCAGATATCATTGAAAAATCCACAACCGGTATCTATATGGTCGATAATAATTATCACCTGCTGTACGCAAATGATACGCTATGCCATATCCTTGGTCGGGATAGGAGTGAGATTATCGGTCATTCTTTTACTGAATTTCTGGGTGAATCAAGGGATCTGGTCATCGAGAGGTACAAAGCCAAGCAGGCCGGGGAGTACGCTCCCAGTGAATATGAAATTGATATTGTCAGGAAAACGGGCGAAGTGAGGAATTTATTGATTTCAACGAGTCCCGTGGTGAATGATAATGGAATTAATAAAAGTTCAGGGCATCTCCTGGACATCACGGAGCAGAAACGTGCAAATATGGAGTTGGCAAAACTCAGCCTCGTTGTTGAACAAAGCCCGGTCATGACATTGATTACAGACAGACTGGGAAATATTGAATATGCCAACCGCGAATTTCAAAGAATAACCGGCTATGCCTTGAAAGAACTGCTTGGAAATAATCCACGCATTTTAAAATCAGGAATCCATGACCAGGCTTTTTACAAGGATCTGTGGGATACAATTACGAGTGGTCAAACCTGGACCGGTGAATTGACAAATAAAATGAAGGACGGATCCATTCTTTGGGAAAGGGCCTCGATCGCTCCCATCCGTGATCTGCAAGGGAATATTACTCATTATGTTGCCTTGAAAGAGAACATTACCCAATACAAGGAAGAACAGAAAGTTGCGCTGAAGAATCAACAACTCCGGGATATTCAGTACGAAATCACCTCAGCAGCAATCAAATCTGAAGACGTGTCCGTTCTCTATGAAAAGATATACCACTATATCAGTGAGATCATCAGCACGAGCAATTTTTTCATGGCACTTTTGGACAAGGAGCAGAATCGGATCATTTTTCCCTTTGATAAGGATACGTTCGAGACAGAATTACCAGAGAGCATTCCTTGCGACCCTGATCAGTCTCTGACTGCAAAAACGATCGTCTCAGGAAAAACACTGCACCTGAGTTCGGAAGAGATACTTAAACTCAAGGATGAAGGACAAATGCTTATCGCCGGAGATATTCCCAGTGTCTGGCTTGGCATACCCCTTATCCTGCGGGATGAGGTCATCGGTGCCTTTGTGCTCCAGGAGTATTATGGGATCACCCGTTACGCTGAAGAAGATGTACGCATGCTTGAACTGGCCGCAGGACAAGTCGCCTTGACCATTGATCGAGCCAGGAAAGATGATGCTCTGCGCACTCTGGCAGAAGAGCTCCGCAGTACGAATGACATCAAGGAACTGCTCCTCGATGTGATCACCCATGATCTGAGGAACCCTGCCGGTGTCATTAAAACCATCACGGAGGTCCTGGATGCTGAGAATCGGAATGATGAACTCATTTCGACCTTAAAATCAAGCGGCGATAATCTGATAAAGGTGATTGATAATGCCAGCGTGCTGTCAAAGGTAAATGTGGGCGAGAGCATTGCAAAAGAGTCCCTTGACCTAGTCAATATTCTGCATGAAGTCTCTGCTGAATTCAGCTCACAATTATCGATCAACAAGATGACCTTGGATTTTCAGATGCCTGATTCCTTGCCGATTGAAGCCAATCCCATTATCTCTGAGATCCCAAAGAATTATATCAGCAATGCGATCAAATACGGCTCACCTGGTGGGAAGATAGAAATAATTGTGAAAACGGAGGGTGATCGTCCAGTCATGCGCATCGAGGATAGGGGTCAGCCCGTGCCCCAGGATAAGAGGGAAATCATATTTCAGAGATTCACCCGCCTGGAAGGACATCAAAAGAAAGGCAGAGGTCTTGGTCTTGCAATCGTAAAAAGAATTGCGGATGCTCACGATGCCGAGGTAGGCATTGAGCAATCAGTCCACGGCGGGAACAGCTTTTATCTAAAACTATAAAATATTTTCAACCCATTCCATTATTTTTCCTTTTACAAACATCACCGTTTTACCCTTTTAATTCCTATTTTAAGGCTTTCTTTCCTTCCTGTTTGATAAGGTTAAATCAAGCTTATATTGGCTCCTATGATACGCTCACAAGTCCGCAATTTCAGTATTATCGCCCATATTGACCATGGAAAATCAACCCTGGCAGATCGTTTACTGGAGGTGACTCACACCGTTTCTGATAAACAGATGATGAATCAGGTACTGGATGACATGGATTTGGAGAGAGAGCGGGGGATCACAATCAAGTCTCATCCCATTCAGCTCAAATATAAAGCATCAGATGGATTAGAGTATATTCTGAATCTGATTGATACGCCGGGACATGTTGATTTTAGCTATGAAGTATCCCGTAGTCTGGATGCCTGCGAAGGAGCACTGCTCCTGGTCGATGCTGCTCAGGGAGTTGAGGCACAGACGGTAAGTAACGCCATGCTGGCCGTTGAAAGTGGACTCGAGATCATTCCCATTATCAATAAAATTGACCTCCAAGCAGCTCAGGTTGACAATGTCAAGGCACAGATCGTTGATCTGCTGGGCTGTGATGAAGATGAGATCATTCTCGCCTCGGCCAAGGTAGATATTGGCATCGCTGAAATTCTGGAAGCCATCGTTTCCAGAATCCCTGCACCGACTGGCGATCGGGACGCGCCCCTGAGAGCACTCGTATTTGATAGTACCTATGATCCGTATCGGGGGGCTGTCGCTTATGTGCGGGTTCTGGATGGGCAGCTTAAAGCCCGCGACATCATGCGGTTTATGGCCAGTAAGGATGAGTATGAAGTTGCAGAACTGGGCTATTTCAAGCTGAAGAAGGTTAAGGGGAGTATCCTGGAGGCTGGCGATGTTGGTTATATCATTGCAAATATCAAGGATATCAGTGAGATCCATGTGGGTGACACAGTTACTACAGCCCGGAATGGTGCCAAGAAAGCATTATCCGGGTATAGAGAAGTCAAACCCATGGTCTATTCAGGGGTGTATCCAATCGTTTCAGATGATTACGCCAATCTGCGGATGGCCCTCGAGAAATTGACCCTGAATGATGCTGCCTTAAAATGGGAGCCTGAGACCTCCAGTGCCCTGGGTTTCGGATTTCGGGTTGGTTATCTCGGACTGCTGCACATGGAGATCGTTCAGGAAAGGCTGGAACGCGAATTTGCCATTGATCTGATCACCACTCAACCCAATGTTGAATTCAAAGTCATTCTGAGGAATGGCGAAGAGAGAAGGGTTGACAAGCCCAGCGATCTGCCCGATGTAGCGGATATCGATCATATCCAGGAGCCCTATGTAGCCGCTGAGGTGCTGACGCCTCCAGTCTACATTGGAAATTTGATGAAGCTTATCATCGATAAACGGGGCACCTACAAATCGACTCATTACCTGGATGAATCCAAGGTACAGATCTATTTTGACATCCCTTTGTCAGAGATCATCTTTGACTTTTATGACCAGCTGAAGAGCACCTCCCGTGGGTATGCCTCATTCGATTACGAACCAATTGATTTTCGCCGCGGTGACCTGGTGAAACTTGATATACTTATCTCAACAGAACGTGTTGATGCTCTGTCTCAGATCGTCCACAGGGATAAGGCATATGACCATTCACGAAAATTATGCGCCAAGCTGAAGGAACTCATTCCACGACAACAATTCGAAGTTGCCATTCAAGGATCCATCGGACAAAAGATTATTACCCGTGAAACGGTAAAAGCGTTGAGAAAGAATGTTACCGCCAAGTGTTATGGAGGAGACATTAGCCGGAAAAGAAAACTGCTCGAGAAACAGAAGGCCGGAAAGAAGAGAATGAAGCAAGTCGGCCGCGTTGAAGTTCCTCAGGAGGCTTTTCTGGCAGTGTTAAAGCTCAATGACTAAACGGATCTCTCTGCTCCGTCAATATCTGAACAGTTCACGCACCATACATTACAGCCTGATTCTGGTGTTACCTGCGCTGGCAATCTATGAAATCGGCATCTTGATCCTGTTTCGGGATTCATTCTTTGAAATGCGGAATAGTGGTGAAATTTTGCTGAGAAGTTTCTTTACCAGCATAAAACTGACCAATCCCTACATCGTTTCAGTCATTTTACTCTCGCTTTTTGCCCTGGTAATGATCCGGGGCTACAAACTTGAGCGGAAACCCGGGGTTCACGCGAATTATCTCGTGTTTATGCTGCTGGAAAGTATGTGGTGGGGTGTGATCCTGTTCACCCTCATGCACCTCTTTTTGCAGATCCCGTTCCAGATGGTCACGCTGGAAGAGAAATTTGCCAATATTAATCTCGCCATCGGTGCTGGTATTTTTGAGGAAATGATCTTCAGAATGGTGATTATAACTGCGCTCATAGTTGTCCTGAACCGCGGACTGAATATTTCACACAGTGTGTCCAATATCCTGGCAATCCTGGTGGCTGCCTGTATTTTTGCGGCCTTCCATTTATTCATGGAAAGCTACTCACTACCTGTCTTTGCCCAACGGGTGAGTGGTGGTGTTTTCCTCGGAATCCTCTATAATTTCAGAGGCTATGGAATAAGTGTTTATACCCACATTATCTTTAATTTTCTCATTTTAGCGAATACATGGTAGGCTAATTTCCCATCCAAAAAGGAAACGGGAACGATATACATCGGATTACGTTTGTATATGACAAGCATGTGGGTATGAAAATTCAAACTGGATCTGAATATTTGAATCTTAAAAATTACACAATATCCATCCTTCGCGATCTCCTTTATCTGATCCTGATTGCTGCGGTCTGGCTTCCCCAGGCCAAGGCTCAAACTGATTCCTCTGGTGTAAAAGGGATGGCGAAGGTTGACTCAATTCCCATATTCATTGGTGCTGATACAGTATATATCAAGAAATACTACTTTTTGGAGTTTCCTGCATACCGCCCCCTCATGGACAGTCTGGCAATGCCTTTAAAGTCCGGTCAGGATCGAGAAGAAGAGCGGGAATCTGAATTGGAAGCATCAGGAAGCATCAGCCGCGGAATTCAGGTATCCAGTAATGCCTCCGTCTCCCTGCAATCCAGTCTCTATTTGAAGATCAAAGGATCCCTGAGCGAGAACTACACAGTTTCAGGTGTGCTGACAGAGAAGACCTCACCCTTGCAGCCCATTGGAAATACAAGGCGACTGAATGATTTTGATCGTGTCCTGGTCACCGTAAATGGACCTGCCCTGACTGCATCCATTGGTGATATCGACATCCATACCCGAAACGGCAAGTTCGGATTCCTGGATCGTTCAATAGAAGGTCTTGATCTGGAGGCGCGCTCCGGATTGGCAAGTGTAAGGACCTCCCTGGGATTCAGTTACGGACAAAATCATTTGCTGCAGATACAGGGCAAAGATGGCAAACAGGGTCCTTACCGGTTGAGCGGAAAAAATGGTGAGAGGTTCATCATTGTGATCGCCGGGTCCGAAAAAGTTAAAATTGATGATCACCTCCTACAGCGTGGGGAGTCTGATGATTACATCATCGATTACAACGCCGCAGAGATAACCTTCACTCAAAAACGTATTCTGTCCAGTAATTCGCGGATAAGTGTGGATTTTGAATACGTACCGGATATTTACCTGGCCTCCTATTCTTTTGGCAAACAACTCGTGAGTGGTGGTCTATCCCTTGGTGATAAAATGCAATCGCCCTTTTATCTATCTGCAAACTGGCAGGAATTCAAGGATGATAAGTCCAATCCCCTGGGGAATGTTGACAAGGACCGTATAGAGGCTGTTTTCGCATCGCTCTCAGACACTGTTCAAACCACATCTGTCAGCAGCATCCGGCCTGATTCAGCGAATGGGGATTATGTTCTCACCGGGGAACAAATTCTGGTCTATGCCGGTGATGGCCTGGGGGCCTATTCTGTAGATTTTAATTTTGTCGGTCTGGCAAATGGCAAATACAGAAAAGAACTTGGTTCAGTGGAAGATTTCTTTGTTTATGATACTGTTGGTGGAGAGTATTTGCCCTCTGATAAATTGATCGCACCTCAGTCTCATTCCGTACTTTCAGTGACTGGGGGTATTCATCAAAAAGCCTTCTCTCTGAATACTGATTTCGGGGTCTCCCGCAAGATCAACAACCTGTATGCCCGCCAATCTGCCAGCATGGATAAAAAAGCCTGGAATATCGAACTGAAGAGTTCTGGACAACGTTTTGAGGTACTCCTTGGTGATAAATATTTTGAGTCCGGCTTTCTGGCCCATGATAAGATAGAATCTCTGGAATATTATCGGCTCTGGAAACTGACGCCACGTAACAGCGAGGAAGAACACCTGAGTTACACCCAATTTCGATTGGGAAGTTCAGCCGGAACGCACCTGAATACTGAACGTTCTCAGCTGGAACGAGACGGCAGGACCGTTGGTCAGCAGCTTCGTCTTAACAGCTCACTCAAGGTCGCTGAGCTCGTTCAGGTGGACATGAACAGTTTGCTCACCGATATCAAGGGCGATCTGAGTCAGCTGCATGCCATCAATTCCCTGGTTACAGTCAATAAATTCAGAACTGCCTTGAATTTTGGACTTGAGGAGGGATTCAATTCCGGTAATACCATTCCCAATGATCATCTGACCGGGGGAATTGGTCTATTTTATGATTTTTCAGAACAGCACAAGGCTGCTCTTCATTTTGATCAACGTCAGGATTATCGACTGGATCAGCAGGTTATGGGTTCTATTCTGAGTGGAAGTAATTATAATCTCTGGTCAGATAAAAGAAAAGAGTGGGCGGCGGAATACAGCTTTGCCGAATTTGTCAATACCAACGGAATGGTCCTGCTTAAATATCGTGAGCTTTTAAATGATTCCAGTGGCACATCCACCTACAGTCTTGGAAATATTAAATTGAATGCAAAGGCCTGGGAAGAACGCATTCGCTATGCTGGAGAATACGTCCTGGATGAAGAACACATCCCAAAGTATGATTTTCAATATGTACTCGTTGATTCAGGTTATGGTGATTACAGCTTTGATCCATTTATCGAGGATTACATTCCAATCAGCGGTGGACGCTATATCAGACAACGGGTCTTCTCTGATAATGAGGAACAGGTAAGAACGTATGAGAATAGCACCCAGCTGGAATATGTGAGCCATTCCTATGGCAAACACGATGAGGGGGGGGTAAAGGCCAGACTGGGATCTGAGACCAGATCAAAACTGCAGGTAAAAAGTGGCTCCCGCATTCAGGACCAGGAACTCCTGAGCTTTGACCTCAATCTGCGAACCGATCATCATACTGTGCTCAGCGACCTCAATTATCAGGGGAAATCTACCAATAACCACTCTGAGTTGTACAATTATGGAGCTGAGACAAGTCAGTTCAACTCCCACGAGCTCAATACTATTTTCAGCTGGAATATCCGCCATTCATCGAAGCTGGGTGTCGAGTATGAAGCACGGGAAAGGGAGGTCGAATACAACATCCTGGCTACAGAATCGTGGCTTTCCTACAGACCTTATATTAAGCATACCTTCATCTATTCTGCTCAGCAGAAAATGTTGCTGGAGCTGAAGTACTCAAATGTTGATGACCTTCATCAGGATAAAACATATACGGAAGCATACCTGACCTTTGATCATAGTCTGAGTTACAAGCGACGGGGAAGAATTGATCAGCGGATCATGTTGTCAAAGATCCAGTCAGATGTTTCAGGAATTCCCTATTCCATCTTTTCCGGTCGTCAACCTGGGAATAACTGGAAATACACCCTGAATACACGCTATACCTTCTCAAATCGATTTCAGCTGGCGATGAACTATAGCATGGAAAAACGCGGAGCGGGAAGAAAAGAACAATTCCTGCGCCTGGAAGGCAGGACACACTTCTAATGCGCCATATTATTTTCATCCTGACTCTCCACCTCGGATATTGTGTTTTCCTCAACGCTGGCATCATGCCCGGTGACACAACAGGGATAATTCAGAGTGCAGACACGATTTCCATCGCCATTGATCAGTTGGATTCAACCATAGTGAGCTATATGGATGAAAACCGCACCCTGGGGTACTGGCGTGCGCGAATCGAACTTCTTGGCATGAATGAGGATAGTACTGGCATGTTTGTATCCATGTTCAGGGGAGAACTTTCGTCGATCAATCACGTCCACTTTTCTGGCGCAGCGGAAAGGGAGAAAGATTATCTGAATCAGGAATTTTATCTGGGTAAAAGGATGCTCAGTATACAGGATGTTTCGAAAGCTGAAAGTCGCTTGAGAGATATTGGGTACCGGATGAATCGATTGCGAGATATTTCAATAGATGGTGATGGCAAGTATCATTTGAATTACATGATTACCAAAAGACCAGAACTCAATATTGATGCTCTGGCAGCATTTAATCAGAGCGCTGGAGCTGATACACTGGCATTTTTTGGACATATCTATCTCTACGTACCCAATCTCGACGGCAAAGGGAAATCGCTTAGCTTGAACTGGCAACGCTTGAAAAGCAATTCAGAATCATTCTCTCTGTCCTATGCCCATCCCTGGTTGTTCGATCTGCCCATAAAGGCAGTCTTTGGCTTCGGGCGCGAAGTGGTTGATGGTAATTATCAGAATATTCAAAGCAAAGCAGGTCTCGAATGGACACTGAATTGGGAACGGACCATGTTCTTCCAGTTTGAGGATCAGCAATCACTGATCACCTACGAGGGATCCCTGTTATATCCGGAATGGAAAGCAGCACACCGTCAGTTGTTCGGACTTGGATATAAGCAGTACAATCTTGATAAAAGGCTTCACCGAGGCTTTGCAGTAAGGACTTCCCTTTCCCAGGAGCTCGAATTCGAGCCAAGTTCACTCAGCCGACTGGATTTTCGGTCAGAAGCAGAAATCCCCCTTTTCCGGCATCTATATTTTTCCCAGAGAACAGCACTCAGCATTCAGAACAAGACCAATAATGAAAATGATCCCTCTGTGTTAAAGCCTCTGGGGGGGGTGACCAGCGTCAGAGGATATGAAGAAAACAGATACAGAAGCCTCTCCGTGGCTAGTTTTCAACACGATGTTTATTACATCCTCGGCAAACAGACGCGTTTTATAACTTTAATGGACCTTGGTATTTATGTAGATTCAGAGACACTGCGCTATCTGGGCGGATATGGTCTCGGTGTACAGCTGAACAGTTCCAGAGGGCCTATACGCATTATTCTCGCGAAGCATCAGGGATTGAGTTTACAAAATAGCTTTCTTCATATCGAATATTCAGGAGGAATTTCATGGATCGATCGCTGATAAAGAAAAAATTGCTGGATATTATGAAGCAAAATCAGGGTCGCTGGTATAAACCACGCGACCTGATGAAGCAGAGTGGGATCAGGGAAAATGATTATCACACCCTGAAAGGCGTCCTGATCGATTTATATCGTGAGGGGAGCATTGACCAGAAGGGGAGGCATCAATACGCCTTTAAACCCAAGCAACAGGAGAAGACGGGTGTTCTCGGTGTAACCAGTAGAGGATTTGGTTTTATCGAGCTCAGAGATGGCTCAGAGGTGTTTGTCAGAGCTCAGGACATGCAGCATGCCCTGCATGGTGATCTGGTCAGGGTAAAAATTCTTAAACGTCAATCAGGAGATAAACCTGACGGTCAGATCATTGACGTCATTCGCCGTCAGCAGACTGAATTCGTCGGGACCTATCAATCTGACCGATTTGGTGAATGGGTGATCCCTGAAGACAAACGCATCCGCGTTCGTTTTGCCGTAGCAGAAGGCAAGCCCTCGAAGGTCGAAAATGGAGCCATGGTCACCGTTGAGCTCATCCACTGGGACGTCGGTCATGCTGAACCCCTGGTACAGATCAAGGAGGTACTCGGTTTTCCAGGCGATCCCGGGCTTGATATTGCCCTGATCGTTCATGAACACGGCTTATTTACAAGCTGGACCCAGAATGCCCTGGATCAGGCCGATTCCTATTCCCAGGAAAGTGTAGTATCTGAGATCAATCGGCGTAAAGACCTTAGGGATGTTACCTGTTTTACCATCGACCCGGAAACTGCCCAGGATTTTGATGATGCTGTTTCCATTGAAAAGAAAACAGATGGGTGGATTCTGGGGGTGCATATAGCTGATGTCTCTCACTATGTCACTCCTGGAAGTCCCATTGACAGGGGAGCAAGAAAGCGGGGAACAAGTGTTTATCTTGTCGGAACCGCCATCCACATGTTGCCGGAAAAGCTGGCTTCGGATCTGTGTTCATTGAATCCAGACATTGATCGTCTCGCCATGTCCTGTGTGATGCATGTGGGCAAAGATGCCAAAGTGAATCACTACGAGATCTATCCTTCAATTATCAATTCAAAACAAAGATTCAGCTATCAGGAGGTGGAGAACATCATTCAAGGTGAATCACATCACCTCTCAGATGATATCCACGAGATGGAAAAATTGCGAAAGATCCTTTTTGCAGAAAGAAAATCCAGGGGCAGTATAGATCTCGATCTGCCTGAGGCGATCATTGAACTTGATGAATCTGGATTTCCGAAAAGCATTAAACCGTCAAAAAGATTAACCTCCCATCGCCTCGTCGAGGAGTTCATGCTCCTGGCCAACCGGGTGACTGCTGAGTATCTGATGAAGGTCTTTCGAAAAGCAAAATTGCCTGGTATTTACAGGGTACATGAGCCACCATCTATTGATGATACCACCAAATTAAGATCCGTTTTGAAGCGCCTAGGCATCGAGCAATCCATTTCCAGTCCAGTAAAACCTCTGGATTATCAGAAGCTGGTGGAGGCCGTAAGGGAAAGCCCTTTTCGGCATTTTATCGAAAAAGTTGCCCTGCGCTCCATGACCAAGGCCAAATATTCAGTTGAGAACAAGGGTCATTTTGGATTGGCATTCCCTTCCTACACCCATTTTACTTCACCCATCCGACGTTATCCTGACCTGACTGTACACCGACTCCTGAAATCCTATCTGGTGAATCAGAAAGACGAAGAATCCAGCATAAAATCTTTATCGAAATTGGCCGAGCACTGTTCGCAGAGAGAACGTGTCGCCATTGAGGCAGAGCGGGATCATATCAAAATGAAACAGCTCCAATACCTGAGCAAACATGTTGGCGAGTCTTCTGACGGCGTCATTTCAGGCGTCATGCGATTCGGATTCTTCGTTGAACTGGCAGAAACGTTCGTCGAAGGCCTTGTCCACGCTTCCAGTCTCGCTGATGACTATTATGAATTCCAGGAGGATCAATACAGTCTGGTGGGGAGACGGTCCAGAAAAGCATATCGGCTGGGAGATCCGGTCCGGGTGAAGGTGATCTCTGTGTCAATCTCTGAAGGACTGGCTGATTTTGCCGTGGATTCGATTTAATCCCTGCATCATTGGGATAAAAATCGTACATTTGATTTACAGACGTGGTTGATAAGGAGGAGGCGTAAAGGAAATGAGACATATGAACAGACTCTGGTATATTTTTTTTGCAGCACTCCTGCTGGTCATCCTTTCCTGTGAAAAACCCAAGGATCCGGCAATCGGGTACGATCATGTTATCACTGTAGTCTGTGATGATGAGAATTGGATGGCTTGTGAACCTATTCTTAATGAAACTCTGGGCAAGGTCTTTAAAACACCCAGAACTGAGACCCTGTATTCGTTTCAGAGGATCGACCCTGGTGATCTTCCCTTGAATATTAAGAATAAGACCTTGTTGATCATCTCCCAGCTTGAGGTCTCAAGTGAGATTACCGGACAGGTCAGATCCATGCTGCCAGATACGACCATTACCCGCATCCGGGAAAAACGGGGGGCCTATTATCATCGGAAAGATGCCTATGCGCAGGGACAAGCACTGATCATCATCCTCGGTAAGAACTATTCCGATCTGCAGAATCGCCTGAAATTGAATCAGGATGAGATATTTAAATTTGTTGAGCGCAAGATGTATGAACGGAATACAGCGTTTGTGTACCGTTCTGGTGAGCAATTTGAACTCGCCAGGAAATATTTCGATCAATATGGGTATTACCTGCGGATGATGCATGATTACGTTGAAATCGAAAACGCACCAAAAAAGAAACTGGTCTGGTTGGGACGAGACTTTCCCTATCGCTGGTTAACGGTAAGCTGGGAGACCCCTGATGATTCGACGGAATTGGAAACGCAACTGACAAGCCTTTTAAAGGATACCTTTGGTCATAGACTGGGTGATGTGCAATTAAATGAGAGCTATCTACAGTCTGAATCCTTCTGGTTTAAGGAATACTCGGCAATAAAATATTACGGTCTCTGGGAGTCGAAAAAGGAAGTGAAGGGTGGTCCCTTCATCGCCTATGGATTTTATGAACCTGTCAAGGACAGATTGTACCTGCTATCCGGCATCATTCATGCACCTGAAAAGGAAAAAATACCCTACCTGAGACAAATGGAAACTATTTTTCGCACATTTGATACAAAGGCCTATAAGCCAAAATGATGCGGAAAAAGCTAAAATAGAAATTATGATTTGATGCATATCCTCATTACAGGCATAAATGGTCTCCTCGGTCAGAATCTGGTCCGAGAATTTTCCGGCGATAATCAGATCAGCGGCATAGATCTGGCTCCCTGGATTGGTGCGAAGCATCTATCTGTTGCTGTCACCTCTCTGGACCTGACGCAGCAGACAATACTTAGGCCTTTCATACTTGAACTTGGTCCTGATCTGGTCATCCATACGGCCGCCTTCACCAATGTTGACAAAGCTGAATTGCACCCAGAACTTGCTTACGCTGTGAATACCACAGTGACAGGTGATCTGGCTTATATCTGTAATGAACTGGATATTCCGTTGATCCATATTTCGACTGACTACGTTTTCAAAGGAGATTCAGGACCCTACAGGGAGGACGACCAAAGAGATCCACAGGGTGTTTACTCAAAATCGAAACACGCTGGAGAACAGGCGGTTCTGGACAGAGCTAATAAAGCAGCGGTTATTCGCTCAAATGTCATGTATGGTTACGGTCAGGAGTTAAAAAGCAGCTTTGTCGATTGGTTGATTCGGGAACTAAGTCAGGGGAGATCTGTTAATATTGTTGATGACCAATTTAACAACCCAACTTATGCCGGACGTCTTGTACAAGTGATTCGTTCCATCATAGAAAATAAGGCCTGGGATATCTGGCACTTTGGGTCAAAGGAAGTAGTTTCCCGTTACAGCTTTGCATTGAAGATTGCCGATACTTTTAGGTTGCCCACCAACTTAATTCATGCAATTTCAACGAGTGACTTGAAACAACTGGCTCCCAGGCCCATGCGTAGTGGGTTGATCTGCAACAAGCTGCAGCAAGAACTGGGTGTCAAAATATTAAGCATTGGAGAAGAACTCGCACTATTAAAGGATGAAATGAATGCCGCTTAACCTGACTATCATACCGACATACAATGAAAAAGAGAATATCCTCCTGGTGATAGAAAAAGTATTATCACTCTCAGTAAAAACGGACATCCTCATCGTGGATGATGGTTCTCCTGATGGTACGGCTGACGTGATACGAAAAAAACAGAAGAACACCCCCGAGCTGCATCTCATGGAGCGGGAAGGAAAGCAGGGTCTTGGGACAGCTTATATTGCCGGCTTCAAGTATGCAATTGAACATGGGTATGAGACGGTTGTCCAGATGGATGGAGACTTTTCCCATGATCCCCAGGTCATTGAGACCTTTCTTAAAGAAATTGAAACCAATGATCTGATCATCGGTTCCCGCTATCTGAATGGGATCAGTGTAGTCAATTGGCCCCTGCGTAGATTGATGTTAAGCTATTTTGCCAGCAAGTACATTCAGATCATCACACGCATGCCGGTTAATGATGGTACGGGTGGATTTAAATGTTGGCGCGTGTCGCTTCTAAAGGAGCTTCAACTGGAAAAAGTACGTAGCAATGGCTATTCATTTCAGGTTGAGATGAATTTCCGTGCCTGGCGCAAAGTTCCAGATCGTGTCAAGGAAGTCCCCATTTTGTTTGTCGATCGTACGGTGGGACAGAGTAAAATGTCTCAGGCCATCGTTCGGGAAGCCATCTGGCGCGTGTGGTGGCTGCGTCTCATGGCTATTCTGGGAAAAATTTAGTACTCAAGGCAGCAGTCATACCAAATGAAACTCTCGATTATCATTGTCAATTACAATGTGAAGGCCTTCCTGCAGCAGGCTCTGGAGAGTATTTACAAAGCAACCCGGAATCTTGAGACGGAGATATTTGTCGTTGATAATCATTCAGTTGATGGCAGTATAGAGCTTCTCGAAGCAGTATTTCCTCAGGTAAAACTGATCGTAAATAGCGAAAATCTCGGATTTGCCAAAGCCAACAACCTGGCCCTTGAAAGAGCGGCAGGGGACTATGTATGGCTGCTCAATCCAGATACTCTGGTTCAGGAAGATACTCCCCAGAAGCTCATTCAGGTGATGGAATCTGACGCAAAGATCGGAATGCTGGGATGCAAGATACTCAACGATGATGGGAGTCTGCAGCTTGCCTGTCGAAGAAGTTTCCCCACCCCTTGGGTCGCCTTCACAAAGCTTCTTGGATTAGCCAGTCTTTTCCCAAAGTCAAAACTGTTCGGACGCTATAATCTGACCCATCTCGATGAGAATGAAGCGTGGGAAGTAGAAGCCATCAGCGGATCCTGCATGTTTCTGAGGAAAGAAGCCCTCAATGAGGTTGGTTTTCTGGATGAGAGCTTTTTCATGTATGGGGAAGATCTTGATTGGGCTTTCAGATTTCGAGAGAAGCAGTGGAAGGTCTATTACACCCCCGAAACCAGTATCGTTCATTACAAAGGTGAGTCATCCAAGGTCGCCGCCTGGGATTCATTGACGCATTTTTATTCTGCCATGGACATATTTGCCAGAAAACATTTTTCCTCATCAAGCCGTTTTCCTCTTCAGTGGCTATTGAGAGGAGGCATACTGGTCCGTTTTCTGGTCTCCATTGTCACCAAACTGGGAAAGAATATCATGCGATATTTCCTCGACCTGGGTGGCTTGCTACTGTTAACACTTCTCGCCATCTATCTAAAATTCAACACACTCCAGGTATTGGACCAGTATGTCTACGTGCTTCCCGTCTATTTAGGTATCTGGATGGCAGTCATTTCAAGTTTCGGGTTATACAGGGCTTATAAATATTCTGTCAGTCGCTCCGTAGTGGCTGTCACAATTGGTTTTCTGATCAATGTGACCCTGACCTACTTTTTCAAAGAATACGCATTCTCCCGCGGGGTTATGCTGCTCAGTTTTCTTGGCGCTCTGGTCTGGGTACCTGGTTGGCGAATATTTGCTTCCACCAGACGGACAGAGAATTATGAGCTGGGCACACAAAGGACCCTGATCATTGGAGATCTTAAAAGCGCCTCAGATATTCATTCAAAATTGATGACCAATCTGGGATTGGGCTACACACCTGTTGGCATTGTGCTCATTGATGACCTGGAGGGAAAAGATGAGCGGGTGATTGGAAAACTGGATGATCTCCTTGATCTCGTACAATACCATAAGATTGATGATGTGATCTTTACTTCTGATAAATTTGAATTAAAACAAATCTTCGAATATCTGCCAGCCCTGAGTCAGCAGGGGGTAAAAATCAAGCTGGTACCGGGAAATCTGTCCTTTATCATTGGCAAATCAACGGTGGAAAATTTACAGCCAGTTCAGTTCGTGGATATGGACTTCAAATATTTTCACACCGGGTCACGTTTTTTTAAAAGATTATTCGATATCCTCATCGGCTTGTTATTCTATCTATTCATTCGGCCCTTTCAAGGCATCGCAATACGTATGCAAAAGCTCACTGAAAAGCAGATGCATTTTGGAAAACGGGACTACATGATCTATGTGACAAAAAATGGCAGGGTCACATTTTGGAGTAATTTAAGCTTGCTTCCATTGGTGATTCAGGGAAAGTTGAGTCTGGTTGGTTCACCACTGGAATTGAAGGAAAGTGAGCATGCAGTAAAACGAGGCTTATTTAGTCTCGAATCGGTTCGTGGGGGAACACAATTGAGTGAGGAAGAACGGTATTCGCTATTGAATTACTATCTTCACAATCACTCCGGACTATTAGACCTGGAGATTATTATCAAGTCAATGTTAGGAAAGTAATATGGCAAAGACAGTCTTAGAATTTGAAAAACCCATTCATGATCTGGAGCAAAAGATCATAGAAATGGAGATCATGTCTGACGATTCCCAGGTCGACATGAAAAAAGAAATCAAAAAATTACGCAAGAAACTTGTAGAGCAATCAAAAAAGATAAATAAAGGCCTGAGCAGATGGCAACGGGTGGAGCTTGCCAGGCATGCGGACCGTCCCCATTCACTTGATCTGATTGAACTCATGTGCGATTCCTGGATCGAGCTCCATGGCGACAGGCTTTTTGGCGATGATAAGGCCATGGTCGGTGGTATCGCCAGGATGGGTGATCAAAGAATGGTTCTGATCGGACAACAGAAAGGCCGGACCACAAAGGACAATCTCTATCGAAATTTTGGTATGCCTTACCCGGAAGGATATCGAAAAGCTCTGCGTTTGATGAAGCTGGCAGAAAAATACGATCTACCCGTCGTAACCCTGGTTGATACCATAGGCGCATATCCTGGTATTGAAGCAGAGGAACGGGGACAGGGGGAGGCCATCGCACGGAACCTCTTTGAGATGAGCCGCCTGAGAGTTCCTATCCTGGTTATCGTAATAGGTGAGGGGGCGTCTGGAGGAGCTCTTGGGATCGGGGTAGGTGATCGTCTGATTATGCTGGAGAATACGTGGTATTCCGTTATTTCACCAGAGGGCTGTGCAACAATTCTATACCATGACTCTTCCCAGAAGAAAAAGGCGGCAGAGGCCATGCGGGTTACTGCAGCAGATCTGCTCGAAATGAGTATTGCTGACCGAATTGTTGATGAGCCCCTTGGTGGCGCGCACCGTGATTACAAAGGAACTGCTCAGATCATAAAAGAGGTGATCCTTGGGGAGCTTGCAGAGCTGTTAAAATTACCCCTCACTGAAATGCTTGAGAAGAGAATCCAAAAACTTGACAGCATTGGTGTTCTGGAAGATAAATGATAAGTTACAGGTATCCTTTCAGGGTACGTTATAAAGATATTGATCAGATGGGTGTCATGTACTATTCCCGCTATTACGAGTATTATGAAGCAGCCCGGACGGACATGATGCGGGAAATGGGTCTCACCTACAAAGAATTGGAAGCGCAGGGGATCATGATGCCTGTAGTCCACAGTGAATCCGACTATTATGGGGGGCCAGGATTCGATGATCATTTGGTATGCATCACTGAAATACGGGAAATCCAAAAAAGTCGGATGGAGATATTTTATACCATCATCAGAGAAAATGAACCTCAAAAGATATTGAATACCGGAAAAACAATACATGCTTTTGTTAAAATGAACGGGATGACAACACGGATGCCAACTCAACTCCACGAAGTCATGAAGCAGAAATGGGTGCATGAATGAGCAACGAGCTTATATTTTTAATTCAGACCATTATGGGATTAGGGGTTGTCCTTCTGGCTTTTAGAATGGGGAAAACCTGGCTCTATGCACTCATCGCCGTCAATTATGTATTGGCCAATATATTTGTCACCAAAACGATCATGCTCTTTGGCTTTGAGGCCACTGGAGGTAATGTTCTCTACGGTGCCATTTTCCTGTCCACAGATATTCTCTCTGAATATTATGGCAAGGAAGCGGCCAGGAAGGGTGTTTTTATTGGCCTGGGAGCAACCCTCTTTTATTTGATGATGTCCCAATTTATGCTTTTCTATAAGGCCAGTCCCAATGATTGGGGGCCGGCTGCCGGAATGGAAGCAATTTTTGGTTTTGCCCCTTCGATCGTCATCGCCAGTGTTACGGCGTATTTGATTTCACAGCTTCACGATGTGTGGGCCTTTCACATGTGGAAGGACAAATTTGAAGGTAAATACCTCTGGTTAAGAAATAATCTTTCCACCGTCGTCAGTCAATTGATCGATTCCCTGACTTTTGGCCTCCTGGCATTTTCGGTGTTCCCCAGATTGTTCATGAATCCAGACAGTGTACTTCCCATGAATGTGGTCTGGCAGATCGTCTTCACCACCTATATTCTGAAATTGCTGGTTGCCTTTATTGATACACCCTTCATCTATCTCAGCCGGAGATTTCAGCCAAAAGATTAATTGATTTCTACCGCTTTGACTTTTCATTTGTCCCGACATGCACTGAGATTATATTTGCCCGCCTTCAAATCACTGAAGCTTGAATTTGGTGAAACAGGCAGCGCTTTTTTTTAGATATGGGAGACGTGGCCGAGTGGCTTAAGGCGGCGGCTTGCTAAGCCGTTGTACGTTTTGGCGTACCGTAGGTTCGAATCCTACCGTCTCCGCGTTTTTTGCACAGGACCATCTATTCGAACCTCGCGGGGAAAAGTGCTGGTTGAGAAAGGTTTGAAACGGAGCGAAACGGAGTAAGAGGAGGACAATGTCCGACTCAATCCTATCGTTCGTGTCACGGCGAAGTGAAACGAAGCCGGATCCGAGTTTTTTGCATCAAATTGATTATCAATAATCTACCGATAATTAATTTGTCGGGAGGTGTAGGCTAATTGGTAAGTCAGCGGTCTTGAAAACCGCCGTCCGTGAGGACTTGGGAGTTCGAGTCTCTCCACCTCCGCACAACTTCGTTCGATTAACAAGAGAGCGAAGATCATCATCCACAATGAAATACTACACATACATTCTTCAAAGCAAGAAGGATAATCGATATTATATCGGTTCTACTTCAGATATGGAACGAAGATTAAAGGAGCATAATTCCGGTAAAACCAAATCTCTGCGATTTCGAAGACCGCTAGTTTTGATTCATAAAGAAGAATTCGATTCAAGAGAATCCGCTGAAACTCGAGAGAAACAGATCAAATCCTATAAAGGTGGTATAGCATTTAAAAAGCTAATCTCTGGGAGTTCGTCCCGCCAATAGGCGGGATTCGTTTCACTCAGTCTCTGTACCCCGCCAACGGCGGGGCCACCTCCGCACAACTTCGTTCGATTAACAAGAGAGCGAAGATCATCATCCACTATGAAATATCACACATATTTTCTATGTAAGTTGAGTGAGAACGGTTAATTATTAATAAACCGTTAAAACGGTTAACCTTAAATATTGATGAATCAGACACCCAACTAAAGTTGGGTGTTAATGAAATCTATTATTGGGTATCTCATTAACACCTGATTTTAATCAGGTGCAAACCTCGGCACTTATAACAGACAACCGTTTCAACGGTTTACCTGCAGTCGACAGAGTTCTCTCTATTCGAGGACAGTTTTAATTCGATTAACATGAGAACGAAGATCATTATCCACGATAAAACACCATATATTTTCTATTATTGGCCAGATCGATAATTGAATTCCTTTGGGGGTGTTTATGCTATTGTCAATAACACTTCAATAATTTATAATTCTATTGGGCGTGAAAGGTTCTCTGCATAAGTTTAGTCTAGTTTCCTAAATAGACGTAACTCTATCCTTGTGGGGGGTGCTATGTTTATCAAAAGACTTCTCGTTTGCCTTCTGATTGTTTCAATGCCATTTAGCTATGCAAAAAATGTTTCCTGGCCTACGGATCTCAAGAGGTTCACTAACCGAGGTACGAAACAAAAGGGAGTTGTTGACATCCCTTTTTCACATACCGGGGAATATCTTATCGAAGATTTTCAGTGTGGGCACCATTTCAACCCTCGTAATAATACACTCTGCACTTCATATAATGTAATTGATAGTGTAATCATTGCAGCAGAAGATAGTGTCCTGGATAAACGGTTATTCTCCTATAGTGAAAATGGTAGAATGCTCTCGGATGAAGTCATGCGAAAGAAAGGTCTCTCAGCGTGGGACAAATTGTGGAAACGCAGTTACACCTATGATAGCGATGGAAATGTGATTAGTTATTCAAGCGGACCCTTGCAGGATACGACATGGGTTGTCACCAACCTTACTACACTTTTTTACGACATCGATGGACGCATAAAAAGCCAATTTTTTCAGAGTGGGTATGGATTTCCCTTAGATATTGATTCTAGACAGACTTACTCATATGACAACGATGGAAATTTGATCAACCAGCTAGTTGAAGATTGGGAAGAACCGTTCTGGACAATTAAAGAGCAGTGGATATATGACTATGATGTAAATGGCAATATCACCTCACATGTCCATGAGGAGCGAGATGGCAATGAATTATTAGATGGATGGAGAAAAACGTATACCTATGATTTTCGAGGTAACTTGGTTTCATATTTAATTGAGAATTGGAATGGCTCTAGGTGGATACTTGAAGAAAGAACTACATTCACCTGTGATGATAGTGGAAATATGGCTACCTCTCTTTATGAAATATGGAATGATCTCGTTCTAGTGGAAAGTTGGCGATATACCTATACTTATGATAGTAGAGGATACAAAACTTTTTCCTTAGTCGAAACATGTTCCGGTTCTATATGGGAACCTGTAACCCTGTATGCCTATAATTACAACAGCAAAGGTGATATTTTTTCCATAGCAGATGGAGAATATACTTCATCTGGCTGGGAATATCATTGGCGAGACACTTATTCATACGACAGTTTTGGAAATATTACTTCACACCAGTATGAAGTAACTAATAATGATTCTATCTGGGAGCCATATTGGAGAAAATTGAAAGTATTCGATACCAATGGAAATTTGATCTCTTTTCGAAATGAGTTTCTGGATTGGGATCGTTCTGAATGGCAAACATATGCCGATGAACTAATCATTACAGACCATCTCGATAATGAATATTCTTTTTGGGGTCACTATGGAGATTTGTATTATTCAACCAGTGAGCCAGCTGCTGCAGTCCAAAGTTCATTAATCACCCAATTATCCTTGGTTCGTAATTACCCGAACCCATTCAACCCAAGCACAACAGTTGAATATGAAGTCCCAGAACAAGCGGATGTCACACTGATCGTCTACGACATCAATGGACGAGTTGTCCAGACACTTGTCTCAAAATCTCAACCTGCCGGAAGATACAAGGTGATTTGGGACGGATTGAATAGTGAAGGGAAGCAAATGAGTGGGGGAGTCTACTTAGCCAAATTGCAGGTCGTGGATTCCTATATGGGCAGTACATCTGGCTACTCAAGTACTATAAAGATGGTGTATTTACGATAAACCGGCATATCACTTTCGCAAAAAGGATATTGCTCTATGCGCATTCCTGAAGTCGAATGCTGTACGAATCCGTCCCCATTTTTAATTTCTCTCTTGTTCCTCGCATTTATGCTTGCCTGTTCCAAACCAACAGAGAAAATCGAACCTGTAATCTGCGAAGAGGGGTGGTATCCCTGCGGGCCAGACTCTCAAACGTGTTGTCTGGATACCACTAGCCATGAGTTTACATGGGTGATTGACACCTTTGGAACGTTTGGAGGCAGCATCCAGGATGCAGCGATCATCAGCGAAAATGATATCTGGCTGGCTGGGCGAGTGGGGTTTGAATCTTTCGACTCGTTGGGGATAAGAACTTTAGTCTGGTACAATGCCATTCATTGGGATGGCTTCGAGTGGACCTATTATGAAGCCTGTGGAAACACATTGCTAAAAAGTGTTTATGCTTCCAGTTCTGATGATGTATGGTTTGTGACCGGGAACGATATCATTCACTATGATGGGAATGCTTTTACAATTGTTTACCAATCAACTTATGGCAAAGTCAATCAAGTTACCAAGGTCTGGGGCAGTTCTGGTGAGAACATTTACTTTGTGGGCAATGATGGTATCATAGTGTACTACGACGGATCAACCTTTACCAGCGCCCAGCCTGAAGCAGACTCAGATTTCATAGGTGTGGCAGGTACTCCTGATGGTGAACATATATTTGTCCTGAGTGAGTCCATATCTGATGGAGAAGGAAATATCTTGCTTCATTCCAGGAATAATCTGGATTTCTGGGAAACCATCAAGTATCCATTATCTACGGCACTGGGGTTTGACCCACCTCTTGCGTTCTGCCTGGATGTTGTTGGGGATAATGTCTATATCCCAAAGAATCTGGAACTGTGGAAGTATAATATTTCCTCTAGACGATCCACCCTGAATGGAGGTATTGATCACATCTATGAGCGGTACAGGTTCATTAAAGGACTTTCAGAGAGTGATATCTTTTACGGTACCACGAACTTCGACTACCTGCATTACAATGGAAGTGATTATTTTTACGCGAATGCTCTGGAAGATGAATATAGATATCTTCTTCTCCGTGGTGGGGATTTCAAGGATAATACCGTCGTAATGGTGGGGAGTTTTGAGAGCAACTTGTGGCCTGGGAAGGCTTTGGTAGCCAGGGGCTACAGAAATGAATCACACTGATACACCTGCTCTCAACCAGGTGTATTAGTCAGCACTGAGAACACGCAACCGTTTAAACGATTTTCTTACATCGGCCAGATAATCGGGATCAATATCACACCCACAATACCTAGAATAATATGCAGAGGGATACCTGCCTTCAGGAAGTCCGTATAACGATACCCACCAGGTGTGAACACCATGGTATTGGTCTGATATCCATTGGGTGTCATGAATGACAGGGATGCTGCAAACATGATGGTCATGATAAAGGGCAGAGCATTCAAACCCAACAAACCGGCTGTTTTTAGTGCCAGGGGCGTCATGATGATCGCTGTGGCTGAATGAGATAAAAATGAGGTCATGAGCATGGTTGTAAAGAAAAGGACAGCTATCAGTCCCATTTGTCCAAAGCTATCACTGGCAATGTTGATCAAACCACCAATATGGTCAGCCAGACCGATGGTATCCATGGCAGCTCCCAGAGGGATGAGGGCGGCAATCAGAAAGATGACGGACCAATTGATAGCTTTATAGGCTTCCTGAGGTGGTACAATCCCCGTCGCCATGACCACAATCGCACCCAACAAGCTGGCTTCCATGATGCTCATGATATTCAGGGCCGCGAGCCCAACAACCAGAGGAATGATGGCTACAGCTAGCCACCAGTATTTGATCTTGTGTAATGCATGATCAAGTTCGTCCAGCATGATAAAGTTTGGATCTGTGTGTAGCGCAGACATTCGTGTCCTTGAACCAAAGATTAATAGCGTATCAAATTGCTTCAGTTTGATATGACCGATCTTCTTGTTGGCGACCTCCCGGTAATGCCTTACCGCCAGAACGAACAAGCCGTAACGCCGTCTGAAGTCAATTTCCATCAGGGTCGAACCAGCAAGTCTTGAATTTGGGGAGACCATGGCCTCTACCAGAATATTCTCGTTATTGGCCAGCTCATTGTCATTCATCTTCACATCAGTAAGGAGCAGGACTTTCTGCTCTGTCCGGAATTGCTGTAGCTTTTCAACCGAGATCTTGATCAGGAGAGTGTCATCGGACCTGAGGATGATATTTCTCAGATTCGTCGTAATGTGATTCTTACCTCTAATAATATCCAGGACAGTCAGCTCGTAGTTTACTCCCAGATTCATATCCATGAATTTATTGCCCACCAGGGGAGATTCATCGGTAAGCTTGACCTCGGTCAGATAGGTCCCAAGGTGATATTTATGAGTCAAACCCGAAATGGCAACCCGGGAGGGGAGAATCCACTTCTGAGCGACCAGGATATAAGCCAAGGTAATTGCAACGAGAATCAGTCCCAGCTTACTCAATTCAAACACACCGATCTGATAACCTGCAGCCAGAGCGATATCATTCACGATCAAATTGGTGGATGTCCCGATTACTGTGCAGGTGCCACCCACGATAGCTGCAAATGAAAGAGGGATCATGATTTTGGACGCGCTCATCTTCAATCGATTTGAGAGTTCTGAGGCCGCAGGAATCAGCAGGGCGACCGTAGCTGTATTGTTGATAAAAGCTGAGAATATGGAAACGGACAGCAGAAAGAGTGTAGAAACCAACCAATTAGTGCCCTGCCCAATATTTTCAATCCAGACTGTAAAAACCCGAATAAATCCAGTCTTCGTAAAGGCATGGCTTAATACGAACATGGCCCCAATCGTAATGACGGCCTTATTTGAAAAACCAGAAACCACCTGATCCTTATCGATCAATCCCGTCAGGAGCAGGGAAGACAGAATGATCAATGAGGTTACCTCAATGGGAAACCATTCGCGAATAAAAGCGATCAATGAAACGATTAATATCGCAAGGAATATGAGAGTTTGCGTATCGGGCATGATGTGCTATTTAAGAACTCAGCATAGGAAAAGCCACTGAAATATATCAACGATCTGCGGAGATTACGAAGATACGATCAAAAAGGCCATATTTTTGGGATAAGCACTACACCGATAATCCCCAGCAAGATATGTAATGGAATACCAACCTTCATGAAATCCGTATATCTATATCCACCAGGGCTGAGCACCATGGCATTTGTCTGATAGCCGTTTGGTGTCATGAATGACAGTGAGGCGGAAAACATGATCGTCATGATAAAGGGCAGGGGACTCAGGCCAATGATATTTGCAGATTGAATGGCCAAAGGCGTCATGATGATGGCTGTGGCAGTGTTTGATAAAAAAGCAGTCATCAGCATGGTCAGGAAGAAGAGCAGGGTGATCAAACCTTGAGGTCCGAACTGAATATTGGCCAGAGTAATCAGCATTTCAATTTTCTCTGCCAAATGAATATTTACCATGGCGTCACCCATGGGAATAAATGCGGCAATCAGAAAAATAACTGTCCAATTGATCGATTTGAAGGCTTCCTGAGCGGGGACAATCCCAATTGCCATAACCAGAATAGCCCCCAATAAGCTGGCTTTTAAGATCGACATGATGCCAAAAGCAGCTAATAAAACCACGATGGGGATAATGGACACTGCCAACCACCAGTATTTTATCTTGTGGAGATTCTGGTCAATTTCATCCAGCATGATAAAATTCGGATCTGTTGCAAGGGCAGCAGCTCTTGTCCTGGAGCCAAATATCAGGAGCGTATCAAATTGTTTTAATCGCACATGGGCAACTTTTTTGCGCATAATTTCCTTGTATCGTCGTACAGCAAGGACAAATAAACCATAACGCCGACGGAAATCACTTTGCATCAGTGTCAGGCCGGCAAGTCGAGAGTTGGGAGATACCATTACCTCAATAAGAATATTTTCAGTATCAGCGAGTTCCTTGTCATTCATTTTTACATCAGTCAGCAGGAGTACCTTTTGATCGGCCTTGAATCGCTGCAGCTTGTCTACTGCACACTGCACAAGCATGATATCGTCAACTTTCAGAATGATATTCCTGATATTTGTCGTAATGGGATGTCCGTTTCTGATGATCTCCAATACCGTGAGATCGTAGGTTGCGCCAATATTCATTTCCAGAAATTTCTTCCCCACCAGCGGCGATTGCTCCGTTAAAACAACTTCAGTCAGATAGGTACCAAGATGGTATTTTTTTGTCAATCCCGAAACGGGGACCCTGGACGGTAATAGCCATTTTTGAGCAAACAGGATATAGCCCAGCGTGGCACCTACCAGAATCAATCCCAACTTACTCAATTCGAACACACCAATATGAAACCCTGCATCCTTTGCAAGTTCGTTGATGATCAGATTTGTGGATGTACCTATCATCGTGCAGGTACCACCCACGATTGATGCAAAGGAAAGGGGAATCATGATCTTTGATGCACTCATTCTGAGTCTATGAGCCAGATCCCTGGCGACAGGGATCAGTATCGCCACCGTTGCAGTATTGTTAATGAAAGCGGAAAAGATGCTCACCGACACCAGGAATAAAAGGGTGATCGCCCAGCCCCGTCCCTGGCCATTATTTTCAAGCCAGATAGTGAACACTGAGATAAATCCAGTCTTTGTGAAGGCATGACTAAGTATGAACATGGCCCCAATCGTAATAACAGCCTTATTTGAAAAACCGGCTATCGCCTGTTCAGTATCTATTAAACCTGTCAGGAGCAGGGCTGCCAGAACCAGGAGGGAGGTGACCTCTATGGAAAACCAATCCCGAACGAAGGCAATGATCGACAGGATGAGAATGGAGAAGAATAGTATGGTCTGTATGTCTATCATGGGTAAGCAGTATTTTAAGGAAACATTGGCCACAAAACAAAGAGAAGCTTCCTGATTTAACTATTTTCATTTGAATTGGATAGGGTATTGATTCTCTGTCACATTTGTATATTTTACGTCATTATGGCAGATTTTAAATTATACACGACTTTTGCCCCTGAAGGGGATCAACCGGAAGCAATCGCCGAACTGGTCAAGGGAATTCAGGATGGAACGCAATTCCAAACCCTCCTCGGTGTCACTGGGAGCGGGAAAACCTATACCATCGCCAATGTTATCCAGGCTGTGTCCAAGCCAACCCTGATTGTCTCCCACAATAAAACGCTCGCAGCGCAGCTCTATGGCGAATTCAAGTCATTTTTCCCTGACAATGCCGTAGAGTATTTTATCTCGTACTACGATTATTACCAGCCTGAGGCTTATTTGCCGGTTACGGACACCTTCATCGAAAAGGATATGTCGATGAACGAGGAGATCGACAAGCTGCGTTTAAAGGCCACCAGTGCACTTTTATCCCGGAAGGATGTCATTGTAGTTGCTTCCGTATCCTGCATCTATGGTCTGGGCGACCCGGCCGAATACAAAAAATCCCTGGTTATCATCAACAAAGGATCCAGCTATCATCAGCGTGATATCATGCGCAAATTGGTTGACATCTATTATGAACGGAATGATGTGAATTTTATCCGGGGCAAATTCCGGGTTCGTGGTGATGTGCTGGAAATCTTCCCTGCATACAATGAACATGCGATACGCATTGAGTTTTGGGGGAATAAGGTGACTGATATTATGACGATCGATCCTTTGACCGGTGAGATCGTCTCAGAAGATGATGTCTGTGTGATCTATCCAGCCAGGCATTTTGTTACCTCTGACGAGCATATTCATAAAGCACTGGATAATATTTCTGCTGAACTCCAGGAGCAGGTCCAGCACTTCAGGAAAAACGGACAACTGCTTGAGGCTCAGAGAATTGAACAACGTACATCATTCGATCTGGAGATGCTTCGGGAAGTTGGACACTGTTCCGGAATAGAGAATTACAGTCGCCATCTGACAGGCCGCAAGCCTGGTGACCGCCCCTTTACACTTATCGATTTTTTTCCAGAAGATTTCCTCCTGATCATCGATGAATCCCACGTTACACTGCCACAATTCAGGGGTATGTTTAATGGGGACCAATCCCGCAAGCGAACCTTGGTGGATTATGGCTTTCGACTCCCGTCTGCCCTTGATAACCGTCCACTCAAGATCTCCGAGTTCGAAGATTCGATGAATCAGGTCATTTTCACCACGGCCACACCGGCTGATTATGAATTGGAAAAGTCCAATGGGGTCGTGGTAGAACAGGTGATCAGACCAACAGGCTTGCTTGATCCTGAAATCGAGATTAGGTCAAGTGAAGGTCAAATTGATGACCTGATGGACGAGATAAACGATCGGGTTAAACATCACCAGCGCGTACTGGTTGTCACGCTTACCAAACGCATGTCTGAAGATCTATCAGATTATTTGACAAATTATAACCTTAAGGTTCGCTACCTGCATTCGGAGATCGATAGCATCAAACGGATATCCATCCTGCGGGATCTGCGTCTGGGGGAATTTGATGTATTGGTCGGTATTAATCTGTTGAGAGAGGGTCTGGACCTGCCAGAAGTGTCCCTGGTAGCGATCATCGATGCCGACAAGGAAGGATTTCTCAGGAGCAAGACCTCTCTGATGCAGATTGCTGGAAGAGCAGCCCGTCATTCCGATGGCAAGGTCATTCTTTATGCTGACAAGATCACGGATAGTATGCAGTACCTGATAGACACAACGGATCTGAGAAGGAAGAAGCAGTTGGCGTATAATGCAGAACATGGAATTGTCCCTGAATCGATCTATAAATCGAGGGAGGATATCATGGGAATTACCTCAGTGGCAGACAAAATGAAGGGCAAACAGGATGCGATACGTGACAGCCTCAGCAGATATGATAATGACTATGAATCAGGTGAATTCCTGGATCTGATGAGAAAAGACATGCTCGCTGCCGCTGAAGCCCTGGATTTTGAAAAGGCTGCTATGATCAGAGACGAGATCAAAAAACTTGAAAACGAGATGAAACGATGATGTATTTCGAGAATACGCGTACCGAAGCGCTCCAGAAAAAATTCGGCATACTGGGAAAATCAGCTGATGTGCAAAGCATGTTGGAAACGATTGAACAGGTGGCTCCAACGGATATATCGGTGCTTATCGCAGGAGAGAGCGGCTCTGGCAAGGAACTGGTCGCGATGGCCCTTCACAAGCACTCATCACGCAGCCATAAACCCTTTGTCATCGTAAACTGCGGTGCCATTCCGGCTGGCATAATTGAAAGTGAACTCTTTGGACATAAAAAAGGCTCCTTTACTGGTGCTCAAAATGATCGGAAAGGGTATTTTCAATCAGCAGACGGCGGAACCATTTTTCTGGATGAGATCGGGGAAACCCCACTGGATACGCAGGTGAAACTTTTGCGAGTCCTCGAACAGGGAGAATTCCTGCCAGTTGGGTCTTCAACTTCGGTTAGAGTTGATGTTCGCGTTATCGCTGCTTCTAACCGCGACCTTCAAAAGGAAGTGGAGACTGGTTCATTCCGTAAGGACCTGTATTACAGATTAAAGGCCATAACCATCAAAGTCCCTTCTTTAAAAGATCGAGTTGATGATATTGCCATTCTGGCCAACAAATTTGCCCATGATTGTGCAATAAGAAATCAGATCTTGTTTAAGGGCTTTTCAGAAGGCGCCATCCATGTCATGAGCCAGCACAAATGGCCAGGGAATATCCGGGAATTGAAGAATTTCATTGAAAGTCTGGTTATTCTTGAAAAAGGAGGGGTCATTAAGACAGAGACCGTCCAACGCTATCTGAATGCTGAATCCAGTCCCCGGGGGCTGAATCCGCTCCTCCCGGTGAAACTTGATCGCAGTGTGGATCAGGCTGAACGAGAATTGATCCTTCAGCAACTTTTCATGTTAAGACGTGAGATCAGCGAAATGAAGGAGCTTATCGGGCGGAATATCCCTGTTCGTTCAGATAGTGATAATTCACATGACGAATATCAAGCTGCACTGGAGGTTCTGCCAGAGGATCATTCATCAGAGACCAATGTTGACACGATTCCTATTATTAATCCTCAAATGATGGGTAATTTGACAGCAGCACAAGTGGAAAAAGAGCTGATCCTTAGGAGTTTACAAAGATTCAACTATAACAAGCGCAAGACAGCCCAGGCCTTGGAAATGGCCGAACGAACACTCTACAGAAAGATAAAAGAATATGGCATTGTCAAAGAAAATTAGTCTATTCCTCATCGTCCAGTTCCTGTTCCTGGGGTGTGGGTTCTATTCCTTCAAGGGGAGTATTCCTGATCATCTCTCAGATGTCGAAATTATGACCTTCAAGAACTTGACTACTGAATTCGCAGTGGAATCTGATATTGAAGATGCCTTGACCGAGCGTTTGCTGAAGGAACAATTGCTACCCCTTTCATCCAAAGAATCACCTGATTCACATATTGAGGGCAAAATTAATTCCATTCTGGATAAGCCTAATAGCTTTGATGAGAATGAAAATATTTTAGAATATCGACTTGAATTTCTTGGTGAGATCATGTGGTATGATCATATCCGTGACACTGAATTGTTCAAAAAGAATTTTACAGTTTTTGGGACTTACTTCAGTGAAGATCAAAATGCTACGAGAAGCGATGGAGAAAAACGTGAACGTGAAGATGCCTACGCAGAGGCTATCGAAAAATTGATTGATTTAATTATAGAATCTATGACAGAAGAATGGTAAGAACATGAAAGAATATTTTATACAGAACGCAAAAGCATTCGTAGGGGAGACAGTTACACTCAAGGGATGGGCCTATAACGTCCGAAAAAGCGGCAAGATATGGTTTCTACTGCTCAGGGATGGTACTGGTATCATGCAGTGTGTCGTCACGTCATTTGATGCCGATGAGGCTTCTTTCGCCCTGAAGGACGAGATCACGCTGGAGTCATCCGTTCTGGTTACGGGTGTCGTGAAAGCAGAACCCCGTTCACCGGGTGGTTATGAAATGCTTGCTCACAAACTTGAACTCGTGGCCATCGCAGAAGAGTACCCCATATCCAAAAAGGATCACGGAATTGATTATCTGATGGATAATCGTCACCTCTGGCTGAGGTCCAAAAGACAGAACGCAATTATCCGCATCAGACACACGATTATCAAAGCGATCAGAGACTTTTTTGATGCCCGCGATTTTACGCTGGTGGACACTCCCATCTTTCAAAAAGCAGCCACTGAGGGAGTAGCAACCTTGTTTGCCACAGAATACTTTGGGGAAAAAGCCTATTTGGCCCAAACCGGACAACTTTACGGTGAGGCAGGAGCTGCGGCCTTCGGAAAAATTTATTGTTTTGGTCCCACCTTTCGGGCTGAGAAATCAAAGACACGGCGTCATCTGACTGAATTCTGGATGGTTGAACCGGAAATGGCGTTCTATGACCTGGATATGAACATGGACCTTGCTGAAGAATTTGTTACCTACATTGTTGCACAAGTTCTTGAACATCGTCGCCCAGAACTTGAAACACTGGAACGGGATACTTCAAAACTTGAGGCAATCCAAGTGCCTTTCCCGCGTATCAGCTATACTGAAGGCGTCAAGATCCTCCAAAAGAATGGAGTTGATTTTAAATGGGGAGATGATTTTGGCGGGGGAGATGAAACCATCATATCCAGCCAGTTTGATCGTCCTGTCATGGTTCACCGCTATCCAGCGGCGATCAAAGCCTTCTATATGAAACGTGATCCTGAGAATGACAAACAGGTAATGGCTCTCGACATGCTTGCTCCGGAGGGCTACGGCGAGATCATTGGTGGATCGCAGAGAGAGGATGATATTGAGAAACTAATCTCCCGGATCAAGGATGATGGAGCCACTGAAGAAGATTATAGCTGGTATCTCGACCTGAGACGCTATGGATCCTTTCCTCATTCAGGTTTCGGTCTGGGAGTGGAACGTGTCGTCACCTGGATCTGCGGATTAAAACATATCCGTGAAACCATACCCTTTCCGAGAACCATATCCAGACTCAACCCATGATATTGGCTAAAAATTCACTTCGAGTTGCTATTATTGGTGCCAGGGATGCCACACAGGACGGCCTTTCCTTCGCATATGAGCTAGGAAAACTACTGGCTGAGAAGGGCGTTCTGGTTTATAACGGTGGTGGTGCAGGGATTATGGAAGCTGCAAGTAAAGGCGTTCAGGCCGGAAATGGAATCTGTATTGGTATTCTGAAGGAGGATGACCTGTCTGTAGCCAATGAATTTATCAATATACCCATAATGACCGGCATGGGCGATCTCAGAAATGGTATCATCATTCGTTCAGTTCATGCTGCCATCGCCATCGAAGGTGCCTATGGCACTTTATCTGAAATCGCATATACCCTCGGCGATAAAAAACCCGTTTTCGCATATCATTCGTGGGATATTCCCGGAGCTAATAGGGTGGAGTCACCTGAAGAAGCCGTCAATTCACTGCTGAATAGTTTAGGTCACCATGAGTAGCAGTCTGAAAATAGCTATCGCCCAACTCAATCCTACCGTCGGAGCCCTGTCAGAGAATACTCACAAAGCCCTGGAAGTGATGCAGCGGATGGATGCTGCAGGCAATGACCTGCTGGTATTCCCAGAAATGTTTATCCCTGGTTATCCTGCCCAGGATTTGATCCTTGAACACCATTTTGTCAAAGAGAATCAAAAGATGGTGGATCGCCTGGCAAAAGCCAGTGGTGAAATGGTGACCCTCATCGGGGCTATACATTTTGACGGACAGGATACCTACAATGGGGTTGCTATTCTCCAGCACGGAAAACTATTGCAATGGGTCCATAAATCCCTGCTTCCAACCTATGATGTTTTCGATGAATGGCGCTATTTTAAGCCTGCACGGGACAATCGACCAGTCTCTATCACTTTCCGGCATGGCCAGACCCTGCGCCTCGGAATTCATATCTGTGAAGACCTGTGGGATGAAAATATCGATTACAAAATTTGCAATATCCTCGGTGATGCCGGTGTCGATCTTTTTGTTAATCTTTCTGCCTCTCCCTTTGTGACCAACAAGTACAAAGAGCGTAGTAGACTGATAATCAATAAGGTATCGCAATATCATAAACCTTACGTTTATGTGAATTTGATAGGGGGGCAGGATCAGCTTGTTTTTGATGGAATGTCCATGATCGCAGACTCCCTGGGGAACTGGATCCATGTCAGTCCACAATTCAAGGAGAGCATTTGTCAACACGAGCTGATCATGGATTCAACTGGGCAGGATATCGTCAGTATTCCGGAAATCCCCAGAGAAGAACAAGTATTTAATGGTTTGGTCCTTGGTGTACACGATTATTTCAAAAAGACGAATCATTCAAAGGCCGTATTAGGTCTTTCAGGTGGTATCGACTCTGCCGTAACGGCAGCCATCGCAGTGGAGGCATTGGGAGCTGAGAATATATTGGGGATTGCCATGCCCTCGAAGTATTCATCTGACCACAGCGTGACCGATGCAAAACAACTGGCTGAAAACCTGGGCGTCCACTATCATGAGGTACCCATTGGCGAAATCTTCGATAGTTTCCAGGAAACTTTTCAGGAAACAACAGGAGCTCCGCTATCAGGATTATCTGAAGAAAACCTGCAGGCCAGGATCCGGGGAAATATCCTCATGAGTTTTTCCAATAGGGACGGTAGCCTTCTCCTCACCACAGGAAACAAGACTGAAATTGCATTGGGTTATTGTACGCTGTATGGTGATATGTCAGGTGGACTGGCAGTGATCAGCGATATTGGAAAGAGAATGGTTTATTCATTGGCCAACTATTACAATGATATCCATAATGACATATTGATCCCTAAAAATACCATTGACAAAGTACCCAGCGCAGAATTAAGAGAAAATCAGGTGGATCCCTTTGATTATGAAGTGGTAGCGCCTTTGGTAAATTCCATTATTGAAGAACACTCTGATATTGATACCCTGGTTGCAAAGGGTTGGGATAAGGAATTGGTCGAGGATATTCTACAGAAAGTAAGATTGAATGAATATAAGCGCCAGCAAATGCCCCCTGGGATCCGGGTAACCTCCAAGGCTTTTGGTATTGGCAGACGCATGCCAATTGTGAATCAATATCATCAAAACGACGAATAATCTTAATTAAAACATACAATATTATCAGATATGGCTCATAATTGCCATGATATGCGCCATTCTGGCATATATCTGACTTTGGCACAACCCTTGTCAGTAAAGGGGAGTGTCTATGAAAACTAGAAATGATAATATAGAGCAGTGAAAGAGGTAAAAATGGGAAAAGTTATTGGTATAGATCTGGGTACGACAAATTCATGTGTATCCGTTATCGAAGGTAAAGATGCCGTCGTTATTACAAATGCTGAAGGTGGCAGGACGACACCTTCAGTGGTGGCATTTACAAAAGAGGGGAACCGGCTGGTTGGACAACCTGCAAAAAGACAAGCAATCACAAATCCAGTCAATACCATCCATTCCGTCAAGAGATTCATGGGTAGGAAATTCAGTGAAGTTGGTCGAGAGATTGAAGAAGTTCCGTACAAGATCATCAGTGGTCCCGGTGGTCGTAGTCAAATTCAGATTGGTAGTGATTCATATTCACCACCTGAAATATCGGCCATGGTGCTTCAGAAGATGAAACAAACGGCCGAAGAATATCTGGGTGAGAAGGTTGAAGACGCTGTAATCACCGTACCCGCCTACTTTAATGATTCACAGCGTCAGGCTACGAAGGATGCCGGAAAAATTGCCGGTCTTAATGTCAGACGTATCATTAATGAGCCAACAGCGGCAGCTTTGGCATATGGACTTGACAAAAAGAAGGATGAAACCATTGCCGTATTCGATTTAGGTGGTGGTACATTTGATATATCCATCCTTGAGCTTGGTGATGGTGTTTTCGAAGTAAAATCGACCAATGGTGATACCCATCTTGGTGGTGACGACTGGGATCATGCAATCATTGACTGGTTGGTTTCTGAATTCAAGAAGACTGAAGGGATTGATCTGTCAAAGGATGCCATGGGGATGCAGCGTCTTAAGGAAGCTGCAGAGAAGGCTAAAGTCGAACTCTCAAGCACCTCTTCGACTGAAATCAATTTGCCTTATGTGACTGCCGATCAGACTGGTCCCAAGCACCTTGTGCTTACTCTGACAAAAGCAAAATTTGAAAGTCTGGCAGATGATCTGTTCAAAAGGCTCCGTGAGCCTTGTATCAGAGCCATCAAAGATGCCGGATTGACAACAGGTGAGATCGATGAAGTCATCCTGGTAGGTGGCTCGTCACGAATTCCAAAGGTTCAGGATATTGTGAAGGATATTTTCGGGAAAGAGCCCAACAGGGGTGTAAATCCGGATGAGGTTGTCGCCATGGGTGCTGCCATTCAGGGTGGCGTGCTGTCAGGATCTGTCTCCGATGTATTGCTCCTGGACGTAACCCCGCTTTCACTTGGTATCGAGACCCTGGGCGGTGTATGTACACGCCTGATCGAACGGAACACAACCATTCCCAGTAAGAAGAGTGAAGTGTTTTCAACTGCGTCTGACAACCAGGCTCAGGTAGAAATTCACATTCTCCAGGGTGAACGACAAATGGCAGCCGATAACAAATCTCTTGGCAGATTCATTCTGGATGGTATTCCACCAGCCCCCAGAGGTGTTCCACAGATTGAAGTGACCTTTGATATTGACGCCAACGGCATCATGCATGTCAATGCGAAGGACAAGGCGTCCGGTAAGGAACAATCGATCCGCATTGAGGCATCCAGTGGTCTTTCAGATAGCGAGAAAGAAGAGATGATCCGTGATGCTGAATCCCATGCAGATGAGGATAAAAAGGCTCGCGAACTCATTGATGTACGGAATCAGGCCGATGCCCTCGTCTATCAGACCGAAAAGAATCTCAAGGAGTATGGCGAAAAGGTGCCCGAAGCAATGAAGGCTCAACTTGAAGAACGCGTTGAAGCCTTGAAATCAGCACAGCTGGGATCAGATAAGGCTGCCATTGAAGCAGCTATAGCTTCCTTGACTGAAATATGGAATCAGGCCTCTGGTTCCATGTATGACGCTGCGAAGAAGGAGGGAGGCGAATCAACTTCACCGGGGGGCGAAGCTAAATCAGAGTCTGCCAGTGATGAAGAAGTTGAAGAAGCCGATTTCGAAGTTGTCGACGATGAGGAAAAGAAGAAATAGACGCATAATATTTGAGTTTTAATACTCATATTTAGATAGAGAGTAATGATCAGGAATCCATACATGGTGACCTGGTCATTACTTTTTTATTATTAAATACCGCCATAAATCAATGAACTCTTAGCCTTCTAAGTGGTAGAATTATCTAAATGCAGCTATAAATTCAAGGCTGATTAAGGGAGCAGATGCGCCAATGAAGAAAAGGGTCACACAATGGATTGGAGGTGGATTGCTTAGTGCACTGGCAATCCTCATCTACCTTTTCCTGTACAACACCTCATTCTTCTCCGCTTTCCTGATCGGTCAATTCAACACCAACTTTCTAAAACCTTATCAGCTCTCTGCAAGCGGAAAAATTACTGGCAGTCTGCTGGGAAGATCTATTGGTTTTCAAGATCTTCTTCTAACGGGTGGACAAAATAATGATACCCTTTTCTCAGCATCAGAGGTTCTCATCAGGGGCTGGGAAATAGAGTGGGACTTGAATGATATCATCATTCATAATGCAAAAATGCGTGACTTTTTTATTGACGCAGCAAAATTCCAGAATGTGACCACTGGTGACTCAATCCGATCAACATCACTATCGATGATCGTCGAGCGATTTGAGGCTGAATCTGGCGACCTGCACTTCCATCTTTCAGACTCCCTGCACTCTGCATCCATTGATCGACTCAATTCAAACGCCTGGTTCATCGATGGCCACACTGGCATTAACATCACGCAGCTCTTTGTTCAAATACCTGCATTTACGGATGATTCATTGATTATTTCCGGTTTGATAGGAATTGATCGCGAAGGGACAAAAAGGATTAATAAGCTCCATTTGAATTTCCCCCATTCTGACATGCAAATCAGTGGAGAGATAGGCGATGGCTGGATCGGTGCCAGGCTCAAGGCGATCAACGTAAATCCAAGCTCATTCCCAGTTCTTAATTTTTACGGGAATTACCCGGATCTATTTATTGATTATGATCTTGATCTTTATAAAAACGATTCTGAATTATCAATTGGAGGTATAGGCTCTTTTGCTCATAAGGGCTCCCGATATACATTCGATCTGGCAAATTATACGGATCACGTTGGGGAAAGATCACTTGACCTAAGTGTCGGACCTGCGCAAAATAACACACATCTAAAATTAAAAATAGCTAAAAATGGTGCTATCAGCGGCACGGCAAAGGTCTTCCGGGCTAAACTTGATTCATTTATTCCCTCTGAGAAATTACGATTCAACGAACCAATCGGTTTTGCAACATTTAAAGGAAATAAAAAGGGGTTTGAAGTCTACACCGAACTCGAATCCTTCATCCTAAATGGGATACATTTCGATACCCTTAAAAGTGAAATGACGATACTCCCGGAGCAGGGAATCATCTTTCATACAGGTCTGATGACCGAAAAAAGCAATCGGATAGATTTCTCAGGAGATGCTACCCCTGAAGAGTTGAACATAAATGCCCACATGCAGATTTCTGATTTATCGTTCATGCAAAGTCAACTCGGATGGAAAGTTATGGAAGGTCAGTTAAGCGGCAATATGAATCTGAAGGGTGCACCCAATAATCTGCAAGTTTTTGGTGAATTACTACCTGATAATTTAGGATATGGGAATCAACTCAGACTGAATGGCCTTGCTAAATATAAATTTCAGTTCTCCGATGGCAGACCATATGGGAATATCGCATTCCAGGGTGAAAAAGGAACCCTTTTAGGAGACACGCTTCTGGCCTATCAGCTCCTGGCCAATATTTCAGACAATCGATATGAGCTTGAGGACCTTCATTTTCAAAGTACCCACAATATTGTATCTGCGAGTGGTGCAGGTGGAAATGACGGTTTGGAAATATACAAACTCAATGTCTGGAAAGAGGAAAACCAGTTTAACCTGATTGATACGCTAGAGATTAAAAAGGTTAAAAAGGGCGAATATCTCTTAAATCCTGGTGTAATGGTCTTTAATTCGGCCGGTATCTCCCTCGAGGGTAGTTATACTGAGGTTACTGGGTTCAATGTCAGCGCCGAGTATGAATTGCTCGATTTGAAAGATATCACAGAATTCTTCGACATTCCCATTCCATTTGAGGGAATAGCCACTGGCTCAGCAAAAATTGTTGGTCCTCCGGAGCACCCAGAGATTCTTACCGATCTCTATCTGCAGAAGGGTCTCACTTTAGGCTACCCCTCAGATTCAGCCCATATCGATTTGATTCTCAGACCAAATTCTACCACAAGTAACAGGATTGATGCCAAGCGAGCAGGGGGATCGCTGACGCTTATCGGAAAGTTACCCTGGGGTTACAAAATGCGTGGCGATACTTATAAACGTGCCCAGCAAAATTTTTCGATCAGTTTTGAGAATTATCGACTCGAAGATATTAAGCTCCGATCAGTCGTAGGAAAACCGATTAAAGGTCGAGCATCAGGATCCATATCGATTCGGGGCACACCTCTGAATACAAAAATGGATGCCCAGGTTACCCTCCAGCAAGCAAAGTTTGATACGATCAACTTCACTTCGGTCTATTCAGATTTTGTTTATGAAAATAATTTATGGACCTTCGATTCGCTCTCGGCAATAAGTACCTGGGGATACGGGTCAGGAACAGGTTCCATGCCGATATCGTTGGACATGGTAGCTGCTGATCGTAGTACTGCGTCGGACAGAGAGATTGGACTTAATTTTGATTTTATATTAAATCAAATGCCTTTTCTCACCTCCTATATCTCGTCTATCGATGCCATCGAGGGCACCTTTGCGGCAAATCTGAGTTTAACAGGTCCCATGTCTGCCCCGATTCGAAATGGGAAAGTGCGAGGGCATAACGGTCGACTTGAGATCTCGGTTTTAGGCAACCCAATTACTAATATTCATGCCGAAGCTACACTGCTTGATAACACCATGACCATCGATCATTTTTCAGGGCGGATGATGTTTTCTGAAGGTTCAGCTTTGAAGAATCAGGGTGTTGTGGGCAGAGCGACCTCTTTTATTGGCGCTTTGATTGGCGTTGATCCTGCTACCAATTATGCCGGCACTGTGAATGCTACTGGACAAATTGATTTTAAATCATTTTTCAAACCGAAATTCGATATTCAACTCAAGGCCAAGGAGGTGTATTACCGCAGCGCAGACGGTTTGATCGAGGCTATCGCTGATGCCGATCTTAGCTTTAAGGGACAGGACACCCTGGATGTCAACGCAGTCATACCAGTCAAGCGCGCTGTCTATTATAGTAATTTCACTTCACAAGAGAGCTACCAGCAGACTATCAGTCAGGTAGATAGCTCCATCTTTAAATATAGTCTTGATACACAATATCCAAGCGATCTTGTCATTTCCAATGATCAGATGGAGGCTGAGTTCGAGGGTGAACTGTGGCTGCTTGATTACGGAGACGGCATTATGCGTTTTACTGGAACATTGACAGCCCTTGAAGGGGGGAAATTCTATTATCTGGGGAATGAACTCAATATCGTCACAGGACAAATCAGGTTCCAGTCTGTAGATTTCAATCCGCAAATTACCATGGAGACAGATATCCTGATGTACGACCAGACAGTGACTGTAACGTTAACTGGTGATTTGGCAGAACCAGAACTTGTGATTAATGCAGAAAACACAGACCTTACACAGAGTGATGTGATCACCTATCTGACCCTGAATCAGAAACTGGTCGAGGTCAGTTTTGGTACCCAGTCAGCACTTAACCCGGTAAAAAGCTATTCAGAGATGCTGGTGGAAAAACAGCTATCCAAAATTGGGCGAGAGTTGACTGGTTTGGATATTCTGGATGTGGGAATAAATCTAGATTCTGTGGCCACCGCACCACGGTTTCAACTTGGGCAGAGACTCTCAAAGAATTTAAAAGTCACTTATGAAGGCGCACTCCAGCCGATAGACGGCAAATCTGATTATGACTTTGGTTTGGAATATCAAATTAATAGGAATCTCTCTATTACAAGCAAAATCAATCAGAATAATGAAGTCGAATTGAATGGGAGGTTAAAATTCACTTATTAAGATCAATTTTGACCCTGCGAATATTTCTATTCACCTTTCTGGCTTCTCAAATCATTGCGCAATCCAACATTGAGTCTCCAGAAATTGTCGATATCATTATTTCTGGCAATAAGTATCTAAATACCAGCGATCTTCTGTCCCAGATTCATTTGAAGGAAAAAAGGCTCTTTTCTGAGGGGAGCTACTATAATCGACATCATGTGGCCCGGGAAATTGAGAAACTGGAAAATTATTATACGCTACATGGCTTTCTCGATGTCAAGATCACAGATTCACTGAGCTTGGGCAAACAGAACGACATGACAATATTATTTCGGGTTGACGAGGGAAAGCAATATTACCTCAAGGAAGTGATTTTATCCGGGAATACGGTTTTTTCCGATCAGGAATATCTTGAGCTGATCGAGTATCAGGCTGGTTCGAGTTTCAATACTTTTAAAATTAGAGAAAACCTGATTGAAATGGTGTCCCTGTATCGGGACAATGGATATCCCCTGATCGAAATTCAGGATAGTGAAACAATCGCGGATTCTGTCACACTGTACATCAGGGTCAAAGAAGGTCCTAAACTGAATATCGGAAAGATCAACATTGGAGAGGTTGAGAACATTCCAGCAGACATAATCAGACGTGAACTCATTTTTCATAGTGGAGACCTGTATAACAATACCAATATTGAGGAATCAAAGCGACGACTTTATGAGACAAGCTTATTCAATGGTGTGAACATCCGTTTCGGAAATGTCGACACCCTGGCATCCACCATTAATCTTAATGTTGAATTGATCCCGGCGAAATTCAGGGGATTTGATATGAATATAGGGGTAAAACAGGGATTTGTAGACGAGGTTATTAATGATGCCCCAAAATTGAGTGTTGGTGTCTCTGGAAGCTGGTATCATAACAATCTCTTTGACCGCAGCAGACGGATCAAAGTACAAACAGAGGTAAGTTCGATCTATCCTTCGATATTTATCCCTCAAGTATTCAAGATGGATTTCTTTTATGTTGAACCATGGTTGTCAAAATATCGACTTCCCTTAACCATAAATCCCTTCTACTGGTACATTGATATTATTGAAAACAGAGAGACAACTTTTAAGAATGAAGCCTATGGACTCAGAGCTATTATGACTTACAGGTGGTTTAGGGAATTAAAAATTCAATCCCTCGCCGAATGGAGTCGTTCAACCAGCCAGGGCACACCAAACAAACCTAGCTACCTCTATACAAGTGCCAGAAAAATGGGTCTCAAGTTGATCTGGGACAAACGAGATAATTATTTCTATCCCAAGCATGGATTTAAGCTGGTCGTGGAACCAGGATTGGTCGGGTATTTACTCGGTGGTGAGAATCACTATATGCAGTTTCAAACATCTTTTAGCCACTTCTGGAACCTGTTCGCAGACCTGGTATTTGCACATAACATCAATATTGCAGTTGCTAAGCAAAGATATGAGCACTTAGATATTCCCTATCGGAACAGGTTTTTTCTGGGTGGTAGTTCAAGTATTCGAGGTTATCCGCAACAAGCCCTTGGACCTACTGTTTTGACTGATGGAGAGATAATTCCATCCGGTGGCAATCTGAGATATTTTACTAATTTCGAAATCCGCTTTCCGATTTATTCTTATTTTGGTGCTGAGATCTTCTTGGATGCAGGAAATATCTGGTCAGATGCAAATATCGCAAAAATCTCAGAGATATATACTGCGGTGGGGGTAGGGTTGACGATAGAAACGCCCATCGGGCCAGCGAGGATCGATTATGGAATCCCAATCGGATACGGTTCAGAAGGGAAATCAGGACAACCACATATTGCTATAGCATACGCCTTTTAGAAAAACTATAATGCGGGGAACATGACCACATAATATTAGTAGAAATGATCATGATGAGTGAAGCGTGTTCAGTTAAACAATAAATAGATTTAAATGTTAGGTCAGGAAAACAAAGAAAGAGGAATTGTAGGAATGAAGAAATTTTTATTGTTAGGAATGGTAATCGCTGGATTGATCCTTTCCTCCTGTGGTAAATCATATGACGAATCCATGGTCCAGGGAACGGACCATATTAAAGCTGAAAAATACCAGGAAGCATTGGAATCATTTGACAATGCAATCAAAAAGGCTTCAACCGATGTTCAGAGAGTAGAGGCAAAAATTAATGCTGGTAATATGAGTTCTCTCTACCTCCATGATATGGAACTTGCCAATTCCTATTACCAATCTACGCTGGAAAATATATCGGAGTACTCATCTGCTGATATCCATGATCTTGCCCGTCAGGCACTGGCTGCCCAGGCAAACAAGGCAGCTGTCAATCTGTTCAAGCTCTGGCTGGAAAAATTTCCAGACGATGAGAATGTTTTGAATAGGCGCTATGAATTGGCTGAGGTCTACCATAAAAATGTACGTGATCTTCGGTCTGCTATCAAGGCTTATGGGGAAATCGTTGATGAATATCCTGAGACTGAGCAAGCTCCCAAGGCATTATTCTCCATCGGATATATTTATGCCAACGAATTGGGAGAGGATTCTTCTGCAACAGTGGCCTATACAAAATTTATTGAAAAATATCCAGATCATGAGATGGCACCTTCAGTAGAATTCGAGCTAAAGTATCTGGGCAAATCACTGGAAGAGATTCCAGAGTTACAACATTTACTCACAAAGACATCATAACAAATAGGATTTCAGAGCATGTCATTTGATCTTACTGAACTTAACGAAAAGATTAAGGAAAAAAGCGCTTTCCTGAAAACCCTGGAAGCAGAGGCGAGCAAAGTCATTGTTGGTCAACAGGGTATGATTCGACGAATACTGATCGGGCTTCTGTCAAATGGACATATTTTATTGGAAGGTGTCCCTGGTTTGGCCAAGACACTTACTATTAAGACACTGGCAGAGTTGATCGCCGTCAGCTTTAATCGGATCCAGTTCACACCGGATCTACTTCCAGCTGATCTTCTGGGAACATTGATTTACAATCAAAAAAATGGTGAGTTCAATGTTAAAAAGGGACCCCTATTCAGTAACCTCATCCTGGCTGATGAAATAAATAGATCTCCAGCTAAAGTTCAGGCAGCACTCTTGGAATCCATGCAGGAAAAGCAGATTACCATTGGTGACACCAGCTATAAACTTGAAGAACCTTTTCTGGTCCTGGCAACCCAGAATCCAATCGAGCAGGAAGGAACATACCCCTTGCCAGAGGCCCAGGTTGATCGGTTCATGCTTAAAGTGAAGGTAGATTACCCCTCGGAGTTGGAGGAATTTGAGATCATCAAACGAATGGCTCACCCTGATCCATCTTTTAAGATCAAACCAGTTATCAAAAAAAAGGACATCCTCGATGCCCGAAATGTTGTCGACGATATCTATATCGATGACAAAATTATAAAATATATCGTCTCTCTTGTCCTGGCTACCCGGAATCCTGCAAATGCGGGACTGGCAGATCTGGCTCCACTGATTGAATATGGTGCCTCCCCAAGAGCCTCCATTAATCTGGCTCTGGCCGCAAAGGCAAATGCCTTTATCAATCAGCGTGGTTATGTGACTCCAGATGATATCCGGGCCATAGGGATGGATGTCATGCGTCATCGGGTACTGGTTTCCTATGAAGCAGAAGCAGAGGAAGTAAGCAGTGAAGATATCATTCAACGGATCTTTGAGGTTACTGAAGTTCCTTGATCGGCCGTTTACGCTCCTAATCCCAAAGAAATCTTATCGATCATTATTTAATGGGAAATAACTGGTTTTGCTGAATCGTGAATTATTAAAAAAAGTCAAGCGAATTGAATTAAGCACAAGGCACCTTGTGAATGAGGTGTTCGGTGGTGAATATCATTCTGTCTTTAAGGGACGCGGTATGGAGTTCGCCGAAGTTCGTGAATATACACCAGGGGATGAGATCAGAACCATTGACTGGAACGTATCAGCCAGGGCCGGCACCCCCTATGTAAAACTTTTTGAAGAAGAACGTGAACTAACGGTCATGGTATTGGTTGACGCCTCCGCCTCCGGCGCATTTGGAACCAAAGGACAAATGAAACGGAATCTTGCCGCAGAGTTATCTGCCGTTCTGGCCTTCTCGGCTGTCAAAAACAATGATAAGGTTGGGTTGATCATTTTTACTGATCGTGTTGAAAAATTTATTCCCCCTCGAAAAGGTCGTTCCCATGTACTCCGAGTAATCAGAGAAGTGCTTGATCATGAACCAAAATATCAGGGCACAAATATACAGGCAGCCATGGAATTCATGAATCGGGTCATCAGGAAACGCTCTGTTATTTTCATGATCTCGGATTTTTTGGATGAGGGATATGAAAAGAGTCTCAAGCAGTCCAGCAGCAGGCATGATATGCTCTCATTCCATCTACATGACCCCTGGGAATTAGAATTACCTGATTTGGGTTTGATTCAGATGCACGATAGTGAAACTGGTGACACATCGCTGATTAACACAGGGAATGCAGCTGTACGTAAGACCTTTAATGCAAATTCAAAGCAACGCTTTGAACAGCTGCAGTCATTTTTTAAATCCAATCGCCTGGATTATCTCCCCATTCGTACAGATCAGCCTTATGTGGATTCTTTGATCCAATTCTTTAGAAAAAGGGCTTTAAGAATTAGATGATCCGCTCAATCCTCCTTGGACTTCTCCTAACGCTAGATCTCCTTCTGGGCTACGACACAAGCTTCAAAGCTGACAGTTTGCATGGTGCTCTGGGTGATATTATCTCATTTGGCTGGGAGATAGAACATGGCAAAGCGCTTGAGGCCACAATAGCAGAACCCGACCTGGAGGGTTCGGGTATAGAAATGTTGAGTCAAAGCTTTCAATCGATCAAGACAGGAACATCCGTTCGATTCCAAACTGCCGTATATGACTCTGTGGGAATCTATCATTTTCCTCCTGTAAAAGTGTATCTCGAGGGCGCAGCAGGCAGAGATAGTATTGTTCTTGCGGGACCAAGCATTGAGATCAGATCCATCCTGACTCCCAGTGATACGACATTTCGCGATATCAAAGACCTGCATCGGATTCGAACGGGTATTAATCTGAAAGTGTTCCTTATTCTCCTTGCCTTGTTGGTTGTCGCATACATTATTTATTTGCTTCTGAAACGCTTTAGACCAAGGCATCGTATCAAGGATGAGATCAAGATCATTCCACCAGAGGAAGCCCATGTGATTGCATTACGGGATCTGGATGTACTTCAACATTCAAGCTATTTAAAAACCGGGAAGTACAAGCAATTCCACTCTGATCTGATCCATATTCTGAAACAATATTATGAAAATCGGTTTATGATCGATGCATTGGAAAATACAAGCTCAGAACTGATTGAGAAGATGAATTCGATGACTGAATTTAGTGATGATCTGATAGCCCTCACAAGCAAGATACTCACAACAGCGGACTTAATAAAATTTGCAAGGGGTACAAGTTCAGAGATCAAATCTGGTCAGGACCTGCAAAATGTCGTGAAAATCGTTCAGTCAACCAAGATTGAGATGAAACCTGCTGAAGAAAGTGATTTAGGGCCGCAAAAACCCCTTAAAATTTATACCTGATATTTACTCTGTATCTGGTTCCGAGAGAAAAATCAGTCATCTTATACTCACTCGGTGGTGACACCTCCAAATCCAGATAAAGCGGGATGATGTAATCTATCTCTGCACTCACATCCAGCTGCAAAAGCATCCTTTTCTCGAGCTGAACGCTGATCTTTTCCAGAATATATGAATGAAACTCCAGTTCCTGAATTCGTAGGTCAGTCAGGGGATTGAATAGCTGGAAGACATAGTGGGAAGCGTGCAACTTACCTATTCCTGCGATGAATGAGCTCTCCATTCTATACTGCAAGCGAGCTCCCTTTTGGGATGCCCTCCAAAGCTTGAAATCCAACCAGGAGCTGCTTCCATTGATCTGATGAAAATAGCGGGCTCCGCTGAGCTGTGTAAATAGATCGCCAAAATATGAGGCCATGACCATTCCACTAAAGTCGATGCGTGCAAAATGGTGTGTCAAGGAGATGCCATTTCTTACTCCGTAAATGAAAAGTCCCATCTTCACGTATTCCGTATCGAAGGCATAAAGTTTACCGATCGTACTTTCGCTCTTTTTTATATCTGTATTCAGCGTATCACTTCTGTTGGCTACGAACAATCCGTATGCAACTTTATTGCTGAGCTCTCTGCTATACTTTATGTCATAGGCATATTGTACAGGAGTCATCTTGACGCCAATATCGTCAAAGGGAAACCTGTACTTCATTGGTAGCGGTGTATCGATTGCCAGCGAGAAAGTGCCGAGACGCGTACGCATTATACTGCCGGATCTCACAAGTGATAGATTGTAGTTGGTGAGTCCAGGGACAGTTTTCGATTGGTTCTCAATAGAGACCATCCAAATCTTCCGATCCAGCAATATTTGAGTGAAGAAGTCAACTTGCTTCCAATGGTGCACATAGCTTATGTGCAGCTTATCGACACCCATGGTTTCGCGTATGCCTACCTCAAAATCAAACTCATTTTTATTGAAGATTTGATTAATCCTGAAAGCGAGAGAGCTGTGGTCTCGATTCTTTACATCAAGGGATAGGTTGCTGCTATCCCTGATCACGTAAGTCTGATTATTTTGGAATATATCAATCGAAAACCTGGTACCCCGATCATTGTTCTGCTCATATCCCAGTATCCAGCGTTCATTTCCTGAAGCAATATCGATCTGTGATTTGCTGCTAAGGAAAAGGGGAGATGTGTATAGGTGCCCAAATCTGACATTCTGAGAGGCAGCCTCTTCAGTTCCAAGCCTGTCTGCAAGCCACTGACCGTTAAGTATGGGTGCCAGGATGAAATTCAGTAAAATTATAATATATTTGAGCTGCATAGGATTCAATCAAAATAAAAAAAGGCGGTCATCCTGACCGCCTTTTTATTAATTTCTAGAAACACTAGTTATTCATTTGGTCCCAGTCTTCTTGATAGAAACCAAAGAAATCTGCGATTCCTGCGGCATCCATATCCGGGAAAATCCCATTCATGGTTGGATCCGGCCAATGGCTCAGCCAATCTGAATACGTCGCGTCGTTCCAGGTGGGATGAGGTTCAACATAGGCACCATATATCTGTTCATATTCTATGTAAACATCTCCTTGAACCGACAAACTCTGTCCACTGGTTACCGATCCATTCCAATAGAAGGTAATATAGGGGTATTCATACAGCTCACTGGAGTACTGGTCCACCAGGGCCAGAAAAGCACTGTAGGCTTCCATGATTACTGCCGGAACCGCACTTGGATTTGTTGTCAGATCATATCCCAGGAACCCGATCTGAACAAAGGCTGTTATGGGGATCGTATTCCAGGAATCATATGAAAGAGAGACAGATACAGGTGTATTGTCAAGACCTGTAACATCGACTGATGTTGTGCTTACATCGACATGGACATAGTCATAATGATATTCCGATTCATAATACACCTGAGTACCCATGGTATATGGTGGAAGCATTGCCTTAAAATCAGTTATGGGGTTGATGAAGAATTGAGAGATATCAATCTTGATACTGTCTTCAATATATTCTTCGTCCACCCAGTAACCGTCATTGTCATAGATGTCCTCCCAGTATCCATAGTGGATCAAGGTTGGTCCCTGGAGCGCGCTCTGGATCTCTGTGATATCCGCCCTGATTTCAGCCGGATCATCATCTTCGGAGAAGGCAATTAAATCGTTGCTTTGATCATCTGTCTCAGCTTCCAGAAAGTCGAGGGCAGCAAAAACCTTTTCAAATGCCGTATTGACTGAGGAAAGTGCAAATCCCAGGTCCCTTGTTCCATTTGATTTAAGTGTGGCAAATTCAGATCCCTGATTTAATTCGGTCACAATTCCGATAGAATCAAATGAAACAAAATCGAAATTATAGGCTACCACTGTTTTCAAAACTCCCTTGAGAGAGTAGAGCCCCGCTTCAAGCAGATAGATCTCCGTCAGGTCTAATTCGAGAGGGTCACTCTCAGGATCGCCTTGCATGCTTGAACTGATCATAAATACATAGCTCGAATCATCATCAACCATTTCAAGTGCTGCAATGCTCTCATCAATGATGGGCAGAAAGAGGGACTCAACCAGGTCCTGAAATTCGCTGAATTGCGGAACATCTGCCAGACTCATTTTGCTTAATGCCATTGGCATTTCCATAAATGGCACCAGGGGAACACCAATCCCATCTATACTCATAGGCAAACCATATCCTGCCCGACCAAGGTTGTTGGAGTAACTCTCCACGAGAAAGGGTTCATTAACCTTGAAATACGCTTCCCATCTTAAAAGCATTTCGTCCAGTTGGGGATCCTGGGTGAGTCGCATAAACCCTGTGAAGGCCATACCAAAATTTGCATCGCTATTTCCCGGGTCAAGCTGACTTGCTTCCGAGTACAGGGCATAGGGTTCACTAAAGTCAAGCAGATCGATCATCTCCTGGACTGAATCAGGGTCTGCATCAAAAACATCCTGCATGATATTTTCAAGTGATGCTGTCGCCGCGTCAACTTTGCTGACTGCCGCTGTAGAATCCTCTGCGGATATAGTCCCATCATCAAGATTGTCACATCCAAAAAACATGAACATACTGAATAACACTAAAACAACCGCTTGTTTCATAAATGCTTTGGTTCTCATTTTTTCCTCCTTTTGAGGATTATTTTTTCACTCTTTATATTAATCAATCATCTAACTTTTCTATTTGCGCTAGAACACGAGTATTGACCGATGTGATATACATCGTGGCAGTAACATTCATAGATGTTTTCTCCGCAGTCAATTTTGTCTATCCCGGTGTATAACAGTTGCAGAAGCTTGTTTCGTCGGAAAGATGATCATATCAGCGATCTGAACATGGGGGGGACGACTTGCCGCAAAATAAACTGCTTCTGCAATATCTTCTGCGATCAGGGCTTCCAAACCCCGGTAGACTGCCGAAGCTTTTTCCTGATCTCCCTTAAACCTGACCAAGCTGAATTCTGTATCAACCAAACCGGGTGAAATAGCTGTAACACGAAGATCAGTATCAACCAAATCCATTCTCAGACTTTTTGTGATCGCATCCACTGCATGTTTTGATCCACAATAAATACTTCCACCAGGATAGGCCTCATGCCCGGCGATGGAGGATATGTTGATCACATGGCCCCGATTCTTGGAGACCATCTGCGGAACGATTGTGCGAATAAGGTTCAGAATTCCCTTTACATTGGTATCAAACATAGTGTCCACATCTGATTCAGGTGTCTCATGAGCTTTTTCAACGCCTATCACCAGGCCAGCATTATTTATCAACAAATCAATATTTCTAAACGCGCGGGGCAGTCCCCAGATCATTTCGTCCACCATTTGACTGAGCCTGACATCCAGACTCACGACATGCGTTTTTATGGAATACGCTTTTTCAAGAGAGTGAGCTAATTCTTTTAGTCGATCTTCACGACGGGCAGTAAGAATTAAATTGGCTCCTGCTTCAGCAAATATTTTTGCGCAGGCTTCCCCAATTCCTGCACTTGCTCCAGTAATCAGGACAGTCTTATTTTTGAACTCGTTAGGCATTCTCAGTTTCACTTTTTGAATGGTTAAATAGCATTATTATCAGCAAACTTGACAGCACTCCCGGATAAAAGGGTTCCAGCCTTAAAAAGTAATTCCATTGATCGATTTTTCCAAAGAGGAACCACGTGATGGAAATGAGTGGCGGGACAATCAGGTTCAGCCTGACTGCTTTAAGGCTCAAGGGCTTTCCTGAGATGCTAAAAAGGGTCGGAGCGAGTAAAGCCGGTATGGCAATTGTCCCAAAGGTGTACCACAGATCAATCACTGAAGGGAGAGCGATAGCCATTATTATGGCAATAAACAGGACAAATCCCATGCTCACCTTGATGATCCTCTCAGTGTCAATCCGCTGGTAAGTGGAATAGCTTCCCAATATATCTTTACCCAGGGTAATCCCTGAGATGAGGGTATTGCTATCAAGGGTAGACATGACGGTCGCCAGCAATCCGGCAAAGAATACTCCCTGGAGTCCAATGGGCAAGACCTGACTCCCAAGCATGAGAAAGGCTTGTGAAGGCATTGCAGGTCCAGACAGGTAAGAGAAGGCATACAGTCCAGTGAAGGTGGTCATGATGTCAAAGAAGAACCAGAAAAGTACAGCCCATAGTATACCTGTCTTTGCAATTCTGGGAGTGGTTGTGGCATAGACTCTTTGGTGAAAACCGGGATCAACCAGGGTCCAGGATCCAATAAAGAACCACACCAGTATATATCCCAGGTTATGACCACCGCTCAGGGAGCGATGGGAGGCAGGCAGGGACTCCCAGAGGACCCAGGGTGATTTATATGTGAAACCCAATACAAGCAGGATAACTGCAAAACCTAGGAACATGAGAACAAATTGAATTTTGTCCGTATTGACTACTGCGACAAATCCGCCCCGATAAATGTATAAGAGGGAAAATAGTGTCCCGAAAATAATAGCCGTATTTAGGGAAATACCCGTAAAGAAATTGAGGAGAATGCCCAGGGTCAGAACATATGGTGCCGGACTTGCCAAAAGCAGGACCCAAAGTGCTGAAAGACGTCCAGCTGCGGCCCCATAGTCTTTCGCAATCAATTCAGCGAGTGAATTCACCTGAAGGGCTCTGGCGCGCTTGGCCACAGATAGGGCAAATATGATCCCGAACAGATAATAGGGCATCCCGAAGATGACCCAGTTCGATATTCCATAACTTGTACTGTATTCACTCACACCGAGAATACCACCATACCAGGTCGACACCAGGGTCATGACAAATGCTGGCAGGGACAGTTTGCGTCCCATAAGCATGTAATCGAGGGAATCCCCTTTTTTCCGCCTGATGAACCCAACCAGAAAAATTGAAATTAAATAAAAGAAGATGATCCCGATATCCAGAGGATGAAGATTCATCGTGATTTTCAGACCCTACTTATAAGCTGCAATATATACAGATCCGGTTTTTAAGGTAATTGTTGGGTTGTCCCTGATGACTTTATTGCTTTGACTTATAAAACCCATACCTGAGTCAATATGATCCCACTCCCATTTTAGGCCAGATGAGGTCAGACCTGCAAAATCAGTAGTCTGGAGGAGACTTATCGTTTCTCCACAGTTCACTTTTAGTTCCGGCTGGGAGTGAGGTGTGATCCTGATAATATCTTCACGAGTATATCCAGTCTGCATATTTCCATCGTGCTTAAAGACAATCTCTATGCGGGAATCAATTTGGGCACATATTTGAAGATTATTCAAAAGATGATCTGCTCTTCCACCCGTTCCCCCCAGGATGGTTATTTTTTTTACCTGGTATTGCTCACTGATATAATCCAGAGCCTTTTGCAGGTCCGTCTTATCCTGATCAATTCTTTTAAGCAGGTGTGGTGTGCGATCAGGATTTCCGGTGAAAGAATCCAGGTCTCCAATGATAACATCCGGTTCATAATCAAGGTTCTTGAGTACATTCCCTCCGCCATCAACCCCAATAATGACATCTCCGTGTCGAATGGACTCTTCAAGGAGTTCCGATCCAGGCGGGTCTCCGGCGAGTACGAGTAAGATATGCACCATCACACCTCTAATAGGTAAAATAGCTATTGCCGATAAATTCGCGCAAGATCGATGTCCCTGGAACATGTTTGTCAGGAATGGTATGGAAAAGCGAGAGCAGGGTGATCAATCGATCGCGTATGGTGCTTTTCTCTGCTTTTCTTAACAAGGGAAGCGCATATCGTTTCAATATTGAAAGTTCATAGAGTAAGGCTGAGTTGAACATGACATCTGCCTGTTCCTGGTAAGGGAATATATTATGCAATTCTCCGTGTCGAACTGAATTCCAGCGCTTGAGCGTCTCATCTGCGCTATAACCTCTGTATTTATGGTCTCTAACGATTCTTCGAATGAGACGGCCATCAGAGGTTGATACTGGATGGGTATTGTCAATATTCAATTGCGTGAGTGCACTAATGTACACTTTAAAAAAACTATTACTCGCCAATTCACGGTGTATCATCGGGTTTAGTCCATGTATTCCCTCAAAAATAAGAACCTCACCAGGTTTCAGGATCAGCGTCTCTTTAAGAATCTCCTGCTTGCCGGCAACAAAATCATAATGTCGATGATGGATCTCATTTCCTGCTACCAGTTGACTTAGGTCATCTCTGAGCGAGTCCAAATCAAGGCAATCCACACTCTCATAATCCAAAATGCCATTGGACTGGGGTTCGATTTTATCCCGATCCAGATAGTAGTCATCCATTGATAGATAGTGTGATCTGATCCCATTCACTGCCAGATGAATGGATAAACGTCTAGTAAAAGTGGTTTTTCCTGAAGAGGAGGGACCTGCAACAAAAATAACCCTGGTTTTTGGATGGGCAAGGACAGCATCAGACAAAGCGGCGATCCGCTTCTCATGCAATCCCTCAGCGACCCAGATGAGCTGCTTGAAGCCCATTTCCAGTATCTGTTTGTTGAGATCCGAGATAGATGAAACCTTCAGGATTCGTCCCCATTTTTCATGCTCTTTCATCATACGATAAAGTTTGGGTGTATCGATAAAGGGCTTTAATGTGTTCCCATTCTCACCAAATCTGAGCAGAAAACCGTTATCATAATCCATGAGCGTATACTCTGGCAGTGCAGAGAGATCAAGATTGGTAAATTCATAGGATGGGGAAATGTGCTCTCCCAAAATCAGCATTGGGGGACGTGCCAGACGACTATTGGGAGATCGCAAATGCTTCCAGTCATTCTGATTAGCCTGGCGAATTTTTATCCTTTTATGTTCCAACTGCAAAACTCGCATATGGGCTTCAAGTTTCGCGAGATTAACCTCGGTAACGCCATTTTTATCTTTCAATACACAATAATAGCCATCTCCCAGGGAATGATCAACGACAAGGCGTCTGGTTTCCCCGAATAGATCTTTAACAGCTGCCGATAATAGAAATATCAGTGCCCGGGTCTTGTGCCGATACGCCTCAATCTGAGCACTCATCGCTGTCCTGTCTTCTTGATAATATGATACCCGAATTGTGTTTTGACTGGGCGGGAGGGCTTATTTCTTGGCATTTTCTGGACAGCCTCTTCAAAGGGTTTTACCATTTTTCCAGTTCCAAACCAACCAAGATCGCCGCCCTTTGATCTGCTTGGGCAGGTGGAATATTGTTTTGCCAATTGCTCAAATCTGCCTCCTTTTTGCAGACGCTGATACAGATCATCTGCCAGGCTTTTGCTCTTGACCAGTATGTGACTTGCTCTCCACTCCATACGAGACCCTTTTCTATTTCAATATTTTTTTCAGGGTGGAGAAGTTAGGGAATACACGCCTTGAATCAAGGAAACCATGAGTTTTCGGGCTAGTAGAATGTGTAACTTCAATCCTGGATTTAAACCCAGCCTACGAGAGTTATTTGATCTAAAAGCTGGTTCGAATGGATGGATGAGAAAGTGCAATCCATGATATTTATTGATAGCGGTACACTTTGGTTGTGTCCATCGAAAGGTTGATGCTCTTGGTGTTCATTTTGAACAAAGATTTTGTCCCTAAAAATAGATAAGCCCTTGATATACAAGGGCTTATCTTAGTACACCAGCCAGGAGTCGAACCCGGAACCTTCTGGTCCGTAGCCAAACGCTCTATCCAATTGAGCTACTGGTGCATGAGCCAGCTGCGCTGGCTATCGTATTTCAATATATGCGTATGCACATCAAATATTCTAAGTGCCATCTGGTCAATCACGCATCGTATTGCTTTTCAAAGCAGTTACAAATAGTGTCAATTGCAATTGCCAAGCTGAATCCCAAGGGTTCAGCCAGTAGCGCGTAGGGGAGTCGAACCCCTGTTACCGGCGTGAGAGGCCAGCGTCCTGGACCACTAGACGAACGCGCCATATATTACTTTAAAGAGCGGGAAAGGACAAGAGTTCACAGAGGTCATATTGAATCCCGCGTACAGAAATGCAATCATCTGTCAAAAATGTTGCCGGGGGAGGATTCGAACCCCCAATGAAGGAACCAGAGACCTTAGTGTTACCATTACACCACCCGGCAAATCCAAAAAGCGCAGCGAATATAAACGGCACCCTCAGGCTTGGCAATATTATATTCATGAAGCAGGAAACCCTGTATCATTCAACAGATACCATGACCACAATACAGATTCGGTCTGCATTCCTGGTTTATTGATCTGATGATTTTGATAATGCAAAACGCCAGTGATCCGAATCATTTCATTCCTCCTCGAATAAATTTGTCTGATCACTACCTTACTGATTCTTTGATATTAATCATGCATTAATATTCTTATGGATGGGTAGAGATTCGCAATTTCGGACCCTTTCATTACCACAATGATCCCAGCGCTTTATGTTTCGCCATGCACTGTTAATATATATTATGTCGAGTACTAAAAATATATAGAAAGGGACACTTCTGCCCCTTTCCTGAATGAAGACTCATTTTAACGAACAACGATATTCACTATTCGATTCGGAACCACAATCTCTTTTACAATTGTTTTTCCTTCCATATGCTGTTTGACTGAAACGTGTTCATGTGCCATGGCAAGCACATGCTCCTTTTCTGCATCGACTTCCACCTCCAGTTGAGCTCGAACCTTCCCATTAACCTGTACGGCCATGGTGATTGTATCCCTGACCAGCATCTTCTCATCATACTCTGGCCATACATGATAGGCCAAAGTCGTTTCATTACCCATCAGAGCCCATAGTTCTTCACTGATATGAGGTGCAAATGGATTTAACAGCATCACCAAAGTTTCCAGAGCCTGCCTGGGAACTTCAGACAGCTCCCTTAAATGATTGGAAAAAACCATGAGTTGAGAAATGGCTGTATTAAATGCCAGATTATCCAGGTCCGATTGTACTTTCTTGATGCTGGCATGCATCATCGTCATGGTTTCAGCATCCGGCTCTTCATCAGACAAGGCGATCAAACCACCATCGTCCTTCACAAAATGACGCCAGAGACGATTCAGGAACCTGTAAACACCCTCTATACCACTGGTATTCCAGGGTTTAGAGCGCTCCAGTGGTCCCATGAACATTTCATATAAGCGCATTGTATCGGCGCCGTATTGTTTCACCACCTCATCAGGATTGATCACATTTCCCCTTGATTTGGACATCTTTTCCCCATCCATACCCAGGATCATACCCTGATTCACCAGTTTTTGGAAGGGTTCCTTTGTGGAAACATATCCCAGATCATAGAGAACCTTGTGCCAGAAACGGGCATACAGCAGATGCAAGACCGCATGCTCAGCACCACCAATATAGAGATCTACCGGCATCCAGTATTTCTCTTTCTCCAGATCCCAGGCACGCTCATGATTATCCGGATCGATAAATCTTAGATAATACCAGCATGACCCGGCCCATTGCGGCATGGTGTTGGTTTCTCTGGTATAAACTTTACCGGACGACGGGTCAACTACCTGTAACCACTCCTTTGCATTGGCCAGCGGACTCTCTCCAGTCCCCGATGGCTTAATCCGATCAAGCACAGGTAATGTAAGTGGTAAGTCGCTGTCAGACAGTGGTATAGTTGATGTACCATCATGTAATACTGGAATAGGTTCACCCCAATATCGCTGCCTTGAAAACAGCCAATCACGAAGTTTATAGTTGATCGCCCGCTTGCCTTTGCCTGACTCCTCCAACCAATCAATTGTAACCTGGATAGCTTTCGAAGGTTTCATACCGTTGATTGAAAACTGACCATCTTTGGTAGAAGAATTAATCATAAGGCCATCTTCGATCTGGGTAAAGGCTTCCTTGGTGATATCCCCGCCAGAAACGACTTCCTGAATCGGCAGATCAAAGGCAGTAGCAAATTCATAATCTCTTGTATCATGGGCAGGCACGGCCATAATGGCGCCTGTCCCATAACTCATAAGGACATAATCACTAACCCAGATCGGTATCAACGTATCGTTCACTGGATTTATGGCATATGCACCCGTGAATACGCCAGTCTTGCCTTTCGCAAGATCTGTCCTGTCCAGATCACTCTTTCGTTCGGCGAGGACACGATAAGCATTCACTTGAGCAACATAGTCAGGGGTGGTAATCTTCTCCAGATAAGGGTGTTCCGGAGCCAGGACCATATAAGTGGCACCAAACAGGGTGTCAGGTCGGGTAGTGAATACATCAAGAGATAGGTCCTGATCAGCTATCCTGAAATTGACCTCAGCTCCCTCGCTTTTCCCGATCCAGTTCCTCTGCATATCCTTAATCGACTCTGACCAATCCAATCCCTCAAGATCCTCAAGCAGTCTATCGGCATAGGCTGTGATCTTAAGCATCCATTGACGCATGGGTTTTCTGACAACCGGATGTCCCCCACGCTCGGATTTCCCATTGATTACCTCTTCATTAGCCAGAACAGTGCCCAATGCCGGACACCAGTTGACAGCCACCTCTGATTGATAGGCAAGTCCTTTATTATAAAGCTGTAGAAAGATCCATTGAGTCCATTTGTAATAGGCTTCATCAGTGGTATTGATTTCGCGATCCCAGTCATAGGAAAAACCCAACGATTGTATCTGCCTTTTGAATGTGGCAATATTCTCAACAGTTTTAATCGATGGCGCTATACCAGTTTCGATTGCGTATTGTTCAGCAGGCAGACCGAAAGCATCCCAGCCCATTGGATGGAGAACATTAAAGCCACGCATTCTCTTATAGCGGGCAACGATATCAGTGGCAGTGTATCCTTCAGGGTGACCTACATGAAGACCTGAACCCGAAGGATATGGAAACATATCCAGAATGTAGTACTTAGGTTTATCTTTAAGATTATCAATGGCTTTGAATGTTTTATTGTCTGCCCAGTGTTTTTGCCATTTTGATTCAATCTTGCTAAATGGATATCGATCTGCCATACCTTCAAAACCTTCCTAAACGAAAAAACGCGGAGTCTATCCGCGCAGTATCAATTGTAAAGTCGGGGTGAGAGGATTTGAACCTCCGACCTCTTCGTCCCGAACGAAGCGCGCTACCGGGCTGCGCTACACCCCGAATTACGTAAAAAGCGCGATATTATATTATGCTGAGCCCCTGTTCGCAATTGGTAAAGCGCCATGGCAATTGAATTAGCTGATTATTTTGATGCCCATGGTCGTAATGATGGTTACGATACTTGCACTCATCAAGAGCCCTGCAAAAATGGCTGCAAATGATTTTCTATACGATAGTCCGAATAAAAAAGCAGCTGCGGCGCCTGTCCACGCACCTGTGACTGGCAAAGGGATTCCAACAAAGATGACCAGTCCAAGGAACTCCCACGTCTCAATCATCTTTCCTTTCCGCCGTGTCCTGCTAAACAACCAGCTAAAGAAGCGTTCCCCCAGAGGCCACCGCATCAAATAACCTGAGATAGGACCAAGGAGCATCACAATTGGTATTGAAATCAGGAAATTGCCGGCTACGGCCCAAAAGAAGGCTGAATACCATACCATACCTCCATAGGTCATGCCCCACGGCAATGCAACACGAAGCTCGCCGATAGGGGTCATTGCCAATAAAAATGTTATCCACCTGGGATCTTGAATGAATTCCTGAAAAAATTGTATCATAGATTCTAGCACGCAAAACTCCTCGCAAATGTTCTTACAAAACGCATTGTGTCCCTGACTAATTTCATATGACTTGCCTCATCACCATAAATAACGGGTATTTTCTGCCAAACAAAATTCATCTTCAACTTGTTTGCCCGAAAAAAGATGTCAGATTCAAACTGAAAACCTTCTTCATCTGAATCCCATAATCGACTATCATATAGAGGATAACAGCGATAACCGACCTGTGCGTCACGAATAAGTTGACCGGTTCTCAGGGAAAGGATCAGACTGGTAATCTGGTTGGATAACTTGCGGTGAAAGGGCATGGATCGATCTCTTAAATCTCGCCTGCCGACGATCATGGAAAAGGGATTCAGATTCGACTTTGCGAGAAAGTCAGGGATCATGTCCGGGTCATGCTGGCCATCTGCATCAAGTGTGATCGCATGGGTAAACCCTGTTTCTTTGGCCGAATTAAAACCCGTTTTCAACGCAGCACCTTTCCCCCTGTTAGCTTCGTGGTTTAAATAATGTATTTCGCTCAGATCGTCTATCTGGAGCCCATCACTTGAGCCATCATCAATCACCATCAGCGGACATTGGGACACCATTCTGATCCGATCGATCAATTTTAAAAGAGAATCCCGGCTGTTATAAACCGGGATTACAATGATGGGTTTTGTTTCTGTTTTCGTCAACTCGCTTATTCGCCATTAACAGATGCTTTTTTGGCAGACTTCTTTATTTTCGCTGTGTTTTTAACTTTGAAACTCAACGCTTTCTGTTTCACGGTAACACTAATCGTTGATTCCGGCAATACCTCACCTCGCAAGGTCATCTCAGCAATTTTATCCTCGACCAGGCTTTGCACGATCCTGTGTAAGGGCCGGGCACCATATTCACGGTCAATCTCCTGATCAATGATCAGCGCCTTTGCACTCGGGCTCAATTGGATCTTGACATTTTTCTCATTCGCATATGTGCTGACTGCTTCAAGAATGAGATCAACAATTTTGATCATATCCTCTCGTGTAAGGGAGTCAAATATCAAGGTTTCCGTCAAACGGTTGATGAATTCAGGCTTAAAAGCCAATTTCATTTCCTTGGTGATCTTCGATCGTTGCTCTGAAATGGCCGTCTTCTGGTCCTTCTGCTTAAAGCCGATATCTGCCTGGGCCAGATTCTTCAACCCAAGGTTGGAGGTCAAAATGAGGATACAATTCTTGAAATCAACAGTGTGCCCAAGGCTATCGGTCAGATGGCCTTCATCCATGATCTGAAGTAACATGTTATAGACTTCGGGATGCGCCTTGTCGATCTCATCGAACAGTACCACACTGTAAGGATTACGTCTGACAGCCTCGGTAAGCGTTCCACCCTCTTCATAACCAACATAGCCGGGAGGTGCTCCGATCAATCGACTCACATTAAAGCGCTCTGAATACTCAGACATATCCATTTTGATCAACGCTTTTTCATTTTGATAGATATACTTTGCCAGCACTTTGGCCATTTCGGTCTTGCCAACGCCAGTCGGTCCTAGAAATAAAAACGAACCTATGGGCTTTTTGGGATCGCGGAATCCACTCCTCGCTCGACGCAGAGCTTTGGCCATAGCGCTGATGACATGTTCCTGCCCTACCAGATGCTTATTAATCTCTGACTCGAGCTTTAAAAGGCGGTCTGCTTCGTTTTCAGCCACATCCTGGATGGGGATGCCGGTGATCAGTGCAACAACGGCAGCCATATCATCCACTCTAACCACCGGTGGATCAATCTTCATGGCTGTATTCCATTCCTCATTGGCTTGAGTCAATTTTTGGATCAGCTTGCGTTCATCATCTCTCAGTGAAGCTGCCATCTCGAATTCCTGATTGCGAACCACATCCTCCTTGCGAGCGCGAAGCTGGTCCAGTTCCCCTTCCAGAGAGACAATATTTTTCGGAATTTCAACATTGGCCAAATGAACCCTGGCGCCGGCTTCATCCATCACATCAATCGCCTTGTCAGGGTGAAATTTATCTTGGATGTAGCGACTCGAATAAGATACTGCTGCACTCAGGGCCTCATCACTGTATTGAACATTGTGATGGGCTTCATAGCGATCCTTCAAGCCGTATAGAATCTGGAGTGTTTCCTTTCGTGAAGGAGGTTCAACCATGACTTTCTGAAAACGACGTTCCAAGGCACCGTCTTTCTCGACATATTTGCGATACTCATCCAGCGTGGTAGCACCAATACACTGGAGATCACCTCTGGCCAGGGCAGGTTTGAACATATTGCTCGCATCCATGGAGCCACTGGCTGATCCAGCTCCAACAATCGTATGCAATTCATCAATAAAGAGAATGATATCATCATTTTTCTCCAATTCAGCGGTAACCGCCTTCATGCGCTCTTCGAATTGACCGCGATATTTGGTGCCAGCTATCAGTGCGGCCAGATCAAGAGAGATCACGCGCTTGCTTAAGAGGATTCGCGGGACTTTCTTCCCGATAATCCTGAGCGCCAGACCTTCAGCAATTGCAGTTTTTCCTACTCCAGGTTCCCCTATCAGTACTGGATTATTTTTCTTCCTTCGAGAAAGTATCTGAGCAACCCGCTCGATTTCCTTGTCCCGACCGATCACTGGATCGAGTTTTCCACCGCGGGCATAAGCCGTCATATCCCGGCCAAAATGATCCAGGGCTGGAGTTTTACTCTGTGGTTTTCCCCCTTTTCCAGTCTCAACTTCGCGGTGGCCATTTTCAGGTGAAAATTCCATTTCATCCCGGACAATTTCGTAATCAATGCTGAACTGGGCCAGAATATCGGATGCAATCCCCTCTTGCTCCCTTAATATGGCTAGTAATAAATGTTCAACGTCTACGATATCCGCATTCAGATCGCGCGCTTCCTGATAGGTATTCTTGAGTATTCGCTCAGCCCGTTTTGTAAAGGGCAGAGTACCCAGAATCATCGTCCCACCAGACGTTCTAATTTGTTCCTCAACTTGCTCAATGATGTCAGCCGGGTCGATATTCAGCGATTGCATGATATCCAGTACCTTGTTATCACCCTGCCTGAATATACCCAACAATAAATGTTCTGATCCAATGTATGCATGCCCCAGGCGAATAGCCTCTTCCTTGGACAACTGGATTACTGCTTGTAGTTTTTTATGAAAATTTGCTTTCAATTTATTTCCTCAAATATTTCTAGTTACACCAGCCTTTAATATAGGCTGAAAACCCTATGTATTAAAACAATGTGCTTTAATTATTATCTATTCAGTGTGAAAACCCGGTCACATGCAGCTGAGAGTGACCGACTATGGGTGGCGATCAGGAAGGATTGTCCATACTCTGCTCGCACTTTTTGGATCAGATCAATGAGTTTCCGGCCATTATCCGGATCGAGATTGCCAGTCGGTTCATCTGCCAGAACCAACTCCGGTCGATTCATCAGTGCCCGGGCCACTGCTATCCGTTGTCTTTCACCTCCGGAGAGCTGGGAGGGTTTATGAGATCGTCTTTCATAGACACCAACAGCCTGAAGCAGCTCAATGGCTCGTGCTTCTGCTTCAATCTTATTTATACCGAGTATCTTTGCGGGAATGAGCACGTTCTCCAGGGCTGTAAATTCCGGCAGGAGATAGTGGAACTGAAATACAAAGCCCAGATTTTCTGCTCTAAATTGACTGAGTTGATCATCATTCATTTTCTGGAGATTCTTTCCAGAGATGGTGATCTGACCAGAATCTGCTTCATCCAGGGTGCCAATAATGTTTAATAGTGTTGTTTTACCAATGCCGGAGGGGCCATTAACAGCGACTATCTCTCCCCGATTCATGTTAAAATCAATCTGCCGGAGCACCAACAGATCCTCACCGCTACTAGTGTATGATTTATTTATATTTTGAACTTCAAGAATAGTATCCATTGTCACCTTTTATAATTTATTGCATTCAGCGGGTTTAACCGAGCGGCTTTTTTGGCAGGATATCGAATTGAAAAAAGAACGATAGCAAAGGCCACGACCCCCACCAGTAGCACTTCATCCCAATACATTTTCACCGGCAGAACAGGAATGAGGTAAATATCTGTTGGCAGACTTATCCACTGCCACTCTGCCTGGCCCAAAACAAGCAGTGTGCCAATTAGGATCCCCAGGAATACGCCAAAGAAGGCAACGATCAGACCCTGCAAGTTAAATATCTGTCGAATACTCCCAGCCTGGGCTCCCATTACCCTCAGAATGCCAATACTACCTGTTTTTTCCAGAACCATCATCATTAAAGAACTCACGATATTGAATACAGCGACCAGAATGATCAGATTCAAGCCAATAAAGCTGCCCCACTTTTCCATCCGCATGGCATCGAAAAGGGTTCGATGCTGATCATACCAGGTTTTTATCTCCATCTCAGGCATCGACACTTTCAGCCTATCCTTGATCATTTTTGCTGAATCATAATCATTCAATTGGACAATGACCATATCGCTTCCGGCCGACTTGAACAGGCGTCTCCCCTCCTGGTAGGGAATGATTGCCAGACTACGGTCAAAATCGAAAATATCAGATTGGAATATGCCTGTGACCACAAAATGTCTTGAGGGGACCCTGAACTGTCCGGCGCGTACATCCAGCGGACTGCTTACGAGCAAAGTGTCACCAACAGAGAGAAATAGTTTATCTGCGACCCCGATACCAATCACAATCCCAGGCTGCTCTGTGCCCAAAGTTGAAAGGCGGCCAGGCACGATTGATGAGTTATACTGCTCATTCAACAGATGGTCCCAGCGCTCCTGTTCAACAGCTCTGACATTCAATACAGATTTTACCTCACCATATTCCAGAATAGCCTTGCGCTCAATGCTGCGATAAGCCGCATTAATTTCAGGATTTGCTTCCAGGAGTGCCTCAGTATTCACGTTTCCATAAACAGTAAGATGTGGAATGAAATTCGTAATACGTCTGGTGACCTCTGTCTCAAAACCATTTAAAATGGCCATTGTAATGATCAAAGCAATGATCCCCAAAGCAATACCAATAATCGATACACCCCCCACCCAGCTTATAAATCGATTACTTCTTTTTGCAAAAAAGTAACGTCGGGCAATAAACCAGTGAAAATGTCTCATTCGTCCCTCAAGGCATCTGCGGGCTTTAATCCGCTGGCTTGCATTGCTGGAATCAAGGAGGACAAAACTGCCAGCAAAAGAATACTTCCTGAGATGAGAAAAATATCTTGAATAGAGATTTGAATGGAAACACTATCCATAAAGTAGACATCGCTGGGTAAGCGGATCAATCCAAAAGTGCTTTGCAGCCAGATCAGCAGGACTGAGAAGGACAATCCCAGTATAACACCTGACAATCCGATCATGAGTCCTTCCAGGGCGAATATTCTTCGAATCCTTGCTTTACTCGTACCTAAAGCTCTCAGTGTTCCAATCTCACTCCGTTTTTCCATGATGATCAAGATCAGCGTGCTGGCAATATTGACCAGGGCCACAAGCATGATCATGCTAAAGATCACCAATATGGGCAATTGTTGGGTTTTCATCCAGTTAAACAGAGTCTGATGTCTATCCTTCCAGGAAATGGACAGATAGGCATACGGGAGGATCGAATCAATTTGTGCCATGACCTGGTCTGTAAGTGCCAGATCATCAAGGAATACACCAAATTCATCCGGCCCATCATCATCGCCCAGTAATTCATTCATGGTCGACAGTGAGCAATACAAGTAGCTTTTGTCATAGTCTACCATCCCAGACTCGTAAATACCTTTTATCTGGGTTTGCGCAATGGATGGATAACCCGTCATCTCAGTGAGTGATGCCAGGTCATAAATCAGGATGGATTCTGAAAGTGAGACCCCCAGCATCTCCGCCATGGAGGCACCAATGATGATACCCGAGCTGATACTGTCATTTTGATTCATGTTGGAGCTTACGGAATAGAGTTGTTCCAGCGCCTCCTCTGGCATTGCCTCAAGCAGTGCCCCTTCAGTTACGCCGTTGGCCTTCAGCATCAATTCAGTTTTACGAATGCGAAATATCTTGTTTACACCTGGGATATCAGAAATTTCCTGGATCCTCTCGTCCGGCAGGTCAAAACCGGATTCAAATAACTTTTCTATGCGGATGTGGGTATCAAAGCCAATGATCTTTTCCGTAACAACAGATTCAAAACCGTGCATGATACCGAGTGCGAGGACGAGTGTGGTTACCCCAAGTGCCATGCCAATGATCGTGGTTCTGGCGATGAACGCTATAAATGGGATCCGATGTTTACCGAATAGATAGCGGGTGGCGAGATAACCTGTGAAGGACACGGTTTAAATTCAGTACCTAGCCTTTAGATTCTGACCTCATTTGTGGGAATAAGAGAACGTCTCTGATTGATCGGTTGCCAGTCAGGAGCATGACGAGTCTGTCCAGTCCCATGCCAACACCTCCCGTTGGGGGCATCCCGTATTCCATCGCCTGGAGAAAATCCTCATCGAGGACCTGCGCCTCCTCATCACCGGCAGCTCTCAATCCTGATTGTGCCTCCAGTCTTTCACGCTGATCTATGGGATCATTCAGTTCAGTAAATGCATTGGCAAATTCATTCCCGGCGATAAACAGTTCAAATCTTTCAACGAAGGTTCCATCGCTGTCTCGTTTCGGTTTGGCAAGGGGTGAGATAGCCTTTGGATATTCGGTCACGAAAGTAGGCTCAACCAGATGTGACTGAACAACACCATCAAAGAGAGCATCCAGCAATTGGCCGTAATTAGAGTTTCCAGGGATGTCAATCTTGTGGTCGCGGCATACCTTTAACAGGTCTTTTTCATCAGCTTTCTCGAGATCCAGGCCAACATATTTCTGGACCAATTCGGTCATGGTCGCTCTTTGAAATGGTTTGGTCAGGTCAATCTCATGGTCATTATACATGAATATGCTCTGCTCCAGATCATTGGCCAGATACTTGAAGAGAGTTTCGACCTGCTCCATGAGGTAGAAATAGTCAACGTAGGCTTCGTACCACTCAATGACTGTAAATTCGGGATTGTGCATCCTGTCCATGCCCTCATTGCGGAAGTTCCTCGAGAATTCAAATACTTTTTCAAATCCACCAATAATGAGGCGTTTTAAGTAGAGTTCATCAGCGATTCTTAGATATAGGGTCATGTCCAGTGCATTGTGATGAGTCTTGAAGGGACGGGCTGACGCACCGCCATACAAAGGCTGCAGTATGGGAGTTTCCACTTCCAAATATCCCTGTGTATCAAAAAAGTTCCGTATGCTCTTATGGATCTTTGATCTTTTTACAAAGGTCTCTTTCACCTCTGGATTCACGATAAGATCCAGGTATCTTTTCCGATAGCGTTGCTCCTTGTCCTCAAAACCGTCAAATAGCTGGCCGTCCTTCTCTTTTACATTGGGAAGAGGTCTTATGTTTTTACTCAATAGTTTAGCTTCGATGACCTTGAGGGTTTTTTCACCCGTTCTTGTGGTCATCATTCTCCCTTTGACCCCGAGAAAATCCCCAATATCCATATGCTTAAACATGGTGTAGCTGGCTTCACCTATATCTTCCCGACTGATATAGAGTTGTATACGGCCACTCCCATCCATGATATTGGCGAAACTTGCCTTGCCCATGATCCGTTGGGACATCAGACGGCCTGCAAGACTAATGACCTCCTGCTCATCCTTTTCTTCGTATTGATCAAGAGCCTCCTGGGCCAGATGCGTGCGCTCATAGCTATGGGGATAGGGCTCAATCCCGTCTTCGATAAAGGAGGCGATCTTCGCCTTACGTTGTTCCATGATATCTTTTAAAGTACGCTCACTCATGTGGATCATTTTCCCATCTGATTCAATAAATATGCTTTTATAAAGTTGTCAATATCACCATTCATAACGGCTTGAATATTTCCGGTTTCATGTTTTGTTCTATGATCTTTCACCATCGTGTAGGGATGAAATACATAGGATCTGATTTGATTACCCCAGCCTATGTCTGTTTTGGAAGAGGCCATCTGATCCATTTTTGCCTGCTCTTTTTCCTTCTCCAGCTGATGTAGCCTCGCTTTGAGCATTTTCATCGCTGTTTCTTTATTCTTGTGCTGAGATCGTTCATTCTGGCATTGAACCACAATACCTGATGGTGTGTGGGTCAACCTCACGGCCGAATCGGTCTTATTGATGTGTTGACCCCCGGCACCACTTGCCCGGTAGGTATCCACTCGAACTTCATTCATATCTATGGTGATTTCGATCTCAGTATCATAAAGGGGGTAGACATACACGGATGCAAAAGAAGTGTGTCGTCGTGAATTGGAATCAAATGGACTGATCCGTACCAGACGATGGATTCCGTTCTCCGCTTTCATATATCCAAAAGCGAACTGACCTTTGACTTCGAGGGTGGCATCTTTCAATCCTGCTTCATCCCCAGGAAGATAATCCAGAGCCTTCCAGCTCCATCCCCGGTTCTCGATCCAGCGTGTGTACATGCGATAGAGCATCTCGGCCCAGTCCTGGGATTCTGTCCCACCGGCTCCAGGATGGATAGTAACGATGCAATCAAGTGCATCATCATCCTCACTCAGCAATTGTCTGAGTTCATAGTCCTCGAGGGTGCGTCTGAAGTCCCCCAGTGCTTTATCCAAATCTTTTGAAAGGCTCTCATCTCCCTCCTCGAGGGCCAATTCCAAGAGAATATCCAGATCCTCTTCATGGTGGATAACATTTTCCCAGTCCGAGACCTGAGCTTCGAGCAGATTGATGCTTTTTATTGTTGATTGTGCTTCAGATGTGTTGTTCCAGAAGCCATCTTTCAGTGAGAGTGCTTTTAGCTCACCCAGCTGATTCTGAACATTGGAAAGGTCAAAGATGCCCCCTTAGCGTTTCCAGGCGCTTTTTGAGTCCGCTTAATTCATCTTTTATTTCATCAAACATTGGTTCTATCTCCTAAGCTCTCTTTGTGAGCAGAAAAAATTGCATCAGGCTGATTGTAATGGAGATATAGGGTAGAATATCATTGACCACTTTCCATATGGTACCATTTACAATGATGGTATCATTGGGATAAATGACGGGCATATAGGAATCATCCCCGGTTTCTATAAAGGCCTCAATATTGGCATAAACCACGCGATCCTCTCCCGGCTGAACATTAAAACGGATGATGCGTATTTTGCTTAGTCTTGCTCTGCCTGTTGGACCACCTACATAGCTTAATAATGAGATCAGATCTGCATCGGATGGCACCATGGTCACACCTGGCGCCTGAACTTCACCCCATATACGAATAACCATACTCAACTTTCCCGTTTCGGGATCGATGAGATAGTTTGGGTCTTCAGTCTTTTGGTCTTTTCGTTGCGCCCATAATGATTGAGATAATAGGATGAGTGTCAGGATGATAATCAATCTTCTATTCAATGTGAACCCCTTGCCAGATACTAGCATTAGAAATGATAGCTGATTCCAATTTTCTGCATATCAGACAGCTCATGCTGGCTGAATGAGTAGTCAATAATAAACTTTTTTATGCCAATGCCAAGACCAAAGGAAGTTGTATAGCTATCATGCCCTCCTCTGATAAAAACCAGATTCTTGATACTGAGTTCAGCACCATAATTTATTGAATTGTCATTTCGTGTATGGTGACTTTTTGAAAAGCGTATTCGGGAATCATATTTTTTTATATTTTGTTCAACTGCAAACCCGTAACTAATCTGACGTATGATGGCATCCTGGTGCTCAGTATCCCAGTAAACAGGTGTATTCAATATGTCACTCATGAGAAGACCCAGGGAGAACTCCGTATTGACGAGCATATCGGTCATCCCGCCAAGATTAAAGAAAAATTGGCCTCCAAGATCTATCCCTGATCCCAGTCCACGATTATCTTCCAGAACCTTGTCGATATATTTCACAGACGCACCCACGGGGAGTCGGCAGGGTATCTTAAAAAAGACCCATCCCAGATCGATATCAAATTTGTATTCGCGGGCAATAGAGAGGAATATGGCGCTTTCTCGATATTTGATGGATTCCAAATCCGTTCCTGATAAGGCCAATACTGAATCTCTTCGATTCTCTGGACTTAAGTCAGACAAATTGGGTCTGGCGAAAAGGTTATCGATGCTATTATTGATGATCGTGAGTCCTAGTTCATAGTTCTCCAGGATACCATACTTTGCCTCGACTCCTACACTCTGTGTTAGAGCTTCGAATCGATCATAAATAATCGCAAGGTGTGCAGGGGACCCATTCACAAAGCCAGCCGGGTTATTCAGGGCATGCCCACTGGTGACAACTGCTGCTACAGTACTATTCCCCAGTGAATGCACCTGGGGTTGAATACTCGCAAACAGAAAAGCATCAGCATATTCTCCTGCCATGATCGCCGATGAGGTGACAATTGACCAGAAAAGGATATGGCTGAAAGTTTTCATCTATTTTTCACCATTTTTCCAACGGGTCCAACAAGCTTCTTTCCATCCGCTTCACCGCGAATACGATAAAAGTAAACGCCATTCGCGACAAATTCCTCATTCTTATCACGACCGTTCCACGGGACTTCATGATATCCGATGGCTCCCAGCGGCACTCCAACCCGGGCATTGTAGGCATCAATACTATGTAATTTATAGCCGGCAAGTGTATAGATATCAATCACAACATCGCTTAGTGGTTGGGTAAGTTCATAAATAATCAGCGTTTCTGCTTCAAATGGATTGGGATAATTTCCATAATCGATAATATCTGCTTCGCCTGCGACAACAGCACTTACGACCTCCTCATCCGACCAATTATCTAGTGCATCGCTTACACGAAATGCAATCTGATGTTCACCAGGTAGAAGCTCCAGACTCGCAGATATTGCAATTTCCTGGGCTGCCTGGCTGGTATCCCCCAGTTGGACAATCAGCTGTGTACCATCAACAAGAATTGAAACATCCTCTTTCTTCCAGGTAAAGCCATCTGGATCCTCGGCAAGAAGATTTAATCGGCTGTTTTCTAAAATGTAATCCCCATCAAAGAAAAGCTGATTTGACATCATTAAGGAAACCCGGGGACCGCTTGTATTCACTTTATTGCCCATTGAAACAAGACCGGAAGCCTGGAGTGAGTACTCACTATTCAATTTTTCCAGTATCTGCCAGCTATTGATACGGGGTTCTTTGAGAAAAAGTGGACGCTCGGAAGAAATCCAGACATCAATATCAGGATTTGATATCCCAATTTGATAACGGGTGGAGTCCCTGTAAAAATTTATACCACTGGTGGAAGTGATTTGATTTGTATCAGATTGGACTCTTATCCATGCAGTATCAGCAGATGTTGCCCGAAGATATCCCCCTGACCATAATGCCAGTGTATCTGAGTTTTGAGCATTAAAGGTGATACCCAGACCAGGTATGATCTGCGAGTAAGTCGGGCTTATTATCGTATCAATTAACACCTGTGCGCCGTCTTCGGCTTGAGGCAAATTCATGGAGGACTTGATATTCACGTCTCCCATACCAAAATAGGTGGGGACAAAAAAGCTGTTGTTCCCTTTTCTGATTATAATGGCCTCGGAAATTTCCTGGCGGAAATCCGCAGAGGAGTCCTGATGGTTAAGTGTGATTGTGGCTTCATCCAAGCCCTGCAGGGAGTACTCATATTCTAGTCCAATTCGCTTTCCCACTGCAGCCTCTCCGATATTGTTCAAGCTGAAGGTGATTTCTGCAGGTAGATAAAGCCTATATTTCTGAGAGTTTAGTGTATTGTTGGTGTCTTCAAAGGCAGAGAAAACATAATAAGTGTTATAGATTCCAGACTTTAGCTCTGAGATGTTCGATGTTGTCCACCACTCCCCGTCATAAACAAGTGATTCTTCAAAGCTACTTCCACCTGAAAATGTCACAATGATACTATCAGGAGTTGCCCCCAGCGTGTGGTACTTTAGTCTGAGGGGGATATCAGTTGAGGTTTCCAGTTCTTCCGCTGTAGGTGGTCGGTGCTCGATCCAATCGGAGCTGATGCCATAAGGTACATAGCCCTGAATCGCAGATTTATCTCTCCCTCTATCTAGGGTGTAGATCGTTCTGCTTTCACCGGAAGGCGGCGTAAGGATTAAGCTTGAATCCTCATTGTAGATAAGTTCCTCCTGATCGATCAGGAAATGTGTGGGGATATTCTCATAAACTTTTTCTTTTTGCCACCAGGGTTGCCCATCACCGTTAATGGGCAACATTTTAAGTGTTCCGCTTTCACTGGCGATATAGTTCAATTCTAATTGTTCATCCTGAGCATAAATAAATTTTGAGCTGGATAACAGATCCTCATGAACAGGCAGGGCCAATTTTGTTGTGGGATCCCCAAGGTAGGTATATTGAAATAGCATGCTGGGTTTCAAATAGTCATAACCACTATTGGCAAGAAAATATTCAATCCGGGCCGTATTCATCAACTCTCCAACTGTTTTGTGCTCCTCAAGCAAGCGACGGAGCAGTGGTTGGATCATCAGAAAATCATTTACAGTCCAACCAACACCTGTGGATCCAAACCAACCAATGGCACCGGCCGGTGATTTGGTCAGCACGACCTCTCCCAGGCCCTGGATTTGAGCAAATGATGATGTAAAACAGGTCATACTGGTCACAAATGCCGGAGCAGATTCCGCATCCAAATAATCTATATCCTCCCTTACAAAGAGGGAACGATCAGCCCAAACAGCGCCTCCACCGTGACCGAGAAAGTTGATCAGAAGTTTACCCTCATTCCAGAGGTTGATCAGGGAATCCGTATCACCCCAGAATATCTGACCCTCCGAGGTTCGATCGATAAATACTCTCGATGGCATGAACGGTTCTGGTACTTCGTTTTTCAGGAGACTCTGGCTCTGTTGTTTGAAGATTGTCTCGAAACCAGCGATGGTTATTATCTCATTCTGCCAGGAACCGTATCCAAGATCCGTGTTGTATCTAATCAATTTATCCAGGGTGATCTTGAGGTCCTCTGCATCATTACAGGGAAGACGGCCAATATTCAAATCGGGTAAATAGTCATCCCCATTAATCAGTGAATACCAGAAATCTGCTTCCGCTGCCCCCCATTGATAGGTTTGCATATAAAATGTGGGGATATTCTTAATAGCAATATCACGTTTTGCTTCCTTCGGGTCGGCAATGGCATCCCCAATAAATACAACATATTCAGGATTGGAAGGCCAATGGTTATTTGCATACTTCAGGAAGGACTTGACCGCAAAAGGAGACTTAATCCCATAATTGAATTCATCATAAACATCAGCAAGCGAAACCACGACAGGGTTCCACCCTTCATTTCGTTTAAAATCGAGGTAATCATCCAATTGATTCATGAAAGCCGGAACAGTGAGAACGATAAAATTTCCATCGAGTGAGCGCAAATTACCCAGCGTATCGACAGATACATATGCAGGAGTCAACAATGCTTCAGTTGTGGAGACCCAATAATCCGGGGTATCATTCGTAGTTTCATCCTGGAAGACCAGATTGAATGTTGAGTGTTTGGAGTCAAATATTTCCCTGATGCCATAGCCGATTATTTTGGATAACGCTTCTTTGTAAATCACAAGATTCGGTGAAGTAAAATTCTTCACCTCATATTCAAGCGTTGTAACCGGATTAATATATGACTTTCTAAATCTCAGCGCATCCTCATTGGCTTTGAAAAGATGTTCATAGCCTATCTCAAGCCAATTAAACACAATTCTATCATAAACTCCGGGTGTTTCACTCACCGGGGCAAAAACACCAAGCTTATTTAATCCGCTTGACAATAAATAAGCATGCGGAATTGATAGCGAAGAGGGTGATATCATGGTGAATTCTTCCTGACCAGTCCAGGAACCATTCGCAACAGAGTTCTGATTGATTGAAGCCAGGACCTGATGTTCTCCTCCAGTCCCGCCACCAGACTGATAGGTTAACCCATGAAAGCCGATGGATATCGCCAGATTCTCACTTGAGCCTCGAAAGGGATCTGGGAGAAAAAACTCCACTTCCTTATTCTGCCCTGAATTGATCGTGCTCCAGAAATAATGGTCGCGTGTAGTTGTCGGAAGGTCTGTATCAACCTGACCGAGTCGATCGAATACAATATCTTCTTCTAGATGGGCCACATCCCAAAAAGATGCCGGACGATACGGATTTGATTGTGTGAGCGCACCCGACTCCTCAATGAATCGGAGTCCGTTCTCTCATCCCCAGTCAAGCCAATAGATATTGATATCCGAGAATGGATCGAAGTATTGGGTAGAATTTGCAGAGTAATTCTGTCTCCCAATAAAATCAAAATAATCATTCTCATTAAAATATCCATCACCATCATCTGCCACATAAATAGTCTGTTCTTCATCCTTATTGATCAGCTTGATGGTGTGACTTTCTATTGACTCAATCGGAAAACCCTCTAGTGCTGCCAACGATCTGTAGCTGACCCGGTAAATGCCATCCTCCATGATCTGCAATTTCAATCGGCCATATCCCAACCCTTTTTCCAGTGACATCGCATTGATCTGCTCACTCAGCACAGGGTCAACTTCATTCAGATATATCGCCTTGGTATCAGGATGCAGAGATGAATGAATATCCGAGGTGATTGTTAATATCATATGCTCAGGAATGCGGATCTGATCCCCACGAACGCTCACGGATGCACCGATTACATTAATTGCCCACAATTGAAGCTCTTCATCCTGCCTTATCAACTTCAGTGAGACCAGTTCCTCTTCAGAGGTATCTTCTTCCCGCACTGCATCAAATTCTATCCCTTTTGCCTTCTCCACCACATTCACAAAGGCCGGGGAAATATTTTCCACCCTAAGTTTGCCACTATCAAATTCAATTTTAGGTGGGCCGGATTTTGTATAGACCAACTTTGATATCACTGGAACAGTATAACCAAACTCATTTACTGTAGAACTCCAGCCTGGGAAGTCAGGGCCGGTCTTACCAAAGGTGATTTTTGTTTCTTGTGGGATATCAATTCGCCACTGGAATTGACTTGGACCCGACTCCTTGATCTGAGATATTTCTACTGCTGCAGAAAGAGTCGTCAAAAAAGAGCCAATTAACAAGCTCCCTAATAATGCGTATCTCATTTTATATAATGAGGTTATTTAGTATTTTATTTAACTGAACTTCGTCGAGACCACGTTTCATGATGCCATTATTTACATAAGATACAGTGCCTGTTTCTTCAGAGACGACCAATATATGTGCATCCGTCTCCTCTGACAGTCCAAGGGCAGCCAAATGTCTGGTTCCCAGTTTCATCCGGGAACCCTGCATCTCTTCAGATAAAGGAAGAATACATTTTGCCGCTTCAATAACCTCATGATTGATGATCACGGCACCGTCATGCAATGGTGAAGTAGGATTAAAAATGGAAACCAGGAGCTCTGCTGAAACGCGGGCATTGATTGACGTTGATTTTTCTTTGATATGCTTAAGTCCGACCTCACCCTCCATCACAATCAGCATTCCCCATTTACGGTCCTTACAGGTCATAATTGCATCGATTACCTCACCCACCATCTCCAAACTCTTGACTCTGAATATGTAGCGGACGAAAGGGTTTTGACCGAGGTAAATGAGAATCCTGCGTAATTCTGGTTGAAAAAGAATGACAACTGCAATCACCCAAACAGTGGATAAATTTGCCAACAACCAGGACATACCGTGGAGTTCCGCCCATCTCACGATGACGGAGAGCAGGATCAGGATGAGAATTCCCGAAAGAAGCTGAGCAGCTCTTGTTCCCTTAAATATCTTATAGAGAGAATACAGTACAAAAGCAACAGCGAGGATATCGACCACGTCGTAAACACGCACTGACAGAAATGCGATCGAAAAGAGTTCATAGCGCCAGAAGTATATTGTTACTGCCGCGACCAGAAGTCCGATGAGAGCATTCACATATTTCATTTTGTCTTGCATCAAATCAAGTTAATCCAAATGTTTTTGAATAGCAGTGAAGATATTCAAGGCCTGGCACGTCTCAAACACATCATGAACGCGATAAATCTGAACGTTTTTTGGGAGAACTGCTAATGCTGCAGCGAGGGATCCACCCAAACGCTTATGGACTTCAGAATGATGGATCATATCAATGAAGGATTTTCGGCTTGCTCCAATAAGAAGTGGACAACCAAAGCTGTGGAACTCATCGATATTAGCCATAATTTTTAAATTATCACTCAGCGATTTACCAAAACCAATTCCAGGATCAAGGATTATTTGAGATCTGTTAATACCCTGACTATCAGCATGTTTCAGCCTATCATTAAAATATTCCTTTATTTCTGAGATAACATCTGAATAGTGAGGAGAATCCTGCATGGACTTGGGGGTTCCCTGCATGTGCATCATCACGTAGGGGACTTTATAACGGGCCACGACTTCCATCATATGAGGATCATTTCTCCCTGATGAGACGTCATTCACAATATGGGCGCCACTCTGTATGGCGAGATCGGCGACTGTTGATTTTTGTGTATCAATTGAGATTAAACAGGATGTGCTTGCAGATAATTTCTCAATTACTGGAATGACTCGATCAAGTTCTTGTTGGAGACTTACTGTTGAAGATCCCGGGCGGGTTGATTCACCACCCACATCGATAATGGTCGCACCATCCTGAATTAATTGCTGAGCATGATTCAGGGCAGCTACAGGAGATGAGAAATGACCACCATCGCTGAATGAGTCAGGGGTAACATTCACTATCCCCATAACCAGAGGTACGTCAAGATGCACGATCTGGTCTTTGATCCACCATTCGATACCTTCTTCTAATTGTTTTTGAGCTCGACGGGTCAAAGGAAAAGGTATCCCAACAACAATTTATTCTTCAGGCTTGGCTGGAGGTGAATTTTCCTTTGTATCATCTGGCATACTTGATTTTCCACCTGTATCAATCACCGGTTTATCTAAATTCTCAGGTTTTCTGCGAGGTCTTCTTGATCGAGACGGATTCGTTCGCGGTGGATTTTCTTTCGATTCATCTGACTTTCCCGATTTCTCACCCGCTTCAAGGGTTGGTTTATCAGACCTGTCAGATTTTATGTATGGTTTTCTTGACCGGGATTTTCCTGAATGAGGTCTTTGTGAAGAATTATCCCTTACTTGTATTTCAGGGGCCAACCCCAGTATTCTGTCCAGCTGTCTGCCATCAATGCTTTCTTTCTCAAGTAAAACTTCAGATACTTTGAGTAACAGATCCTTATGTTTTGTGATAATATTCGTTGCCTGCTTATAGGCTTTATCAATGATACTGCGCACTTCGGCATCAATCTTCTTGGCCATGTCCTCAGAAAAATCACGGTGCATTCCCAGATCGCGACCAATAAAGATTTCTTCTTTCTTTTGTCCATAGGTCATGGGACCGAGTTTTTCACTCATGCCCCATTCAACAACCATTTTTCTAGCCAGGATAGTTGCCCGTTCAATATCATTCCCTGCCCCAGTTGTCATTTGATCCAGGACAATTTGTTCGGCAACCCGTCCGCCCATCAATATTGCCAGCATCCCTTGCATAAATTCTCTTGAGTAGTTATAGCGATCACCTGTTGGAAGTTGTGCAGTAAGACCCAATGCTCTGCCCCGGGGAATTATCGTGACCCGGTGGACAGGGTCCGTACCCTCAGTTAAACGCGCCACAAGTGCGTGACCAGCTTCATGAACAGCAGTCGTTCGCTTTTCCTTCTCATTAATGACCATGCTGCGGCGCTCAGTACCCATCATGACCTTATCTTTGGCATTCTCAATATCGATCATCTCAACACGATTCTTTTTGCGCTTGGCGGCAATCAGGGCGGATTCATTGATCAGATTTGCCAGATCAGCCCCTGACATACCCGGTGTTCCTTTGGCGATAATATCCAATCGTACATTCTTCGCCATGGGAATGTTTTTAGCATGAACTCTAAGTACAGCTTCCCGACCTCTCACATCTGGAATATCAACAATTATCTGTCGATCAAAGCGCCCAGGCCTCAACAATGCCGAGTCCAGAACGTCCGGGCGATTGGTTGCAGCAAGGAGAATGATGTTATCAGAAACTTCAAATCCATCCATTTCTACCAAAAGTGCGTTGAGGGTCTGCTCGCGTTCATCATGACCGCCACCGAGACCAGCTCCCCTTTGTCTTCCAACAGCATCCAGTTCGTCAATAAAGATGATACAGGGCGAATTCTTCTTACTTTGTTCGAAAAGATCACGTACGCGGCTTGCTCCGACACCAACAAACATTTCTACAAAATCAGCACCACTGAGACTATAGAAGGGAACAGAAGCTTCACCGGCTACGGCTCTTGCAAGCAATGTCTTTCCTGTTCCAGGAGGTCCTACCAACAGTGCTCCCTTGGGAATTCTGCCACCTAACTTTTGGAATTTTTCAGGATATTTTAGAAATTGGACAATTTCATTTAACTCCTCTTTCGCCTCTTCACAGCCAGCCACATCATGGAAGGTGATCATTGGTTTTTCATTGTCGAGTATCTTAGCCCGACTTTTTCCAAATGAGAAGATCCCCTTAGTACCACCACCTGACTGCATTCTCCGCATGATAAAGAACCAGAAAAAAATGATCAGTATCCAGGGCAGGATCTGGAACAGATAGTCAACCCAGTCACGTGTTTCATCTTGAAACTCATAGTCGACACCCATTTCATCCCATTTCGCAAGAACTTCGCTGTCAATGACCGGTGATAGTACAACCCAGAATTTTGTGTATTCTGTATCAACACCGTTCACAGTCGTAAACTCTGCATTTTTGAGTTCGCCGTAAAAGTGATTCTTGGTGAGGATGGCAGATTTGATCTTTCCGGCATCCAGGAGCTCGCGGTATTCAGTGTATCCGATTTTCTGAACTGGATCGGAATCAGTATTCAACATCTGTGCAAAGAAAAACACGGAGATCAGTATGATGACCCATAGAAGGGTCGTTTTTAGGCCCTTTTGCCAATTCTCATTGCCTTCGGGAGGACGAGTGATTTTGATATTCGTCGACTTCTTTGGCAGCGGTTTCTCTGTCTTATGGATGTCCCCTTCTTTTATGAAAGGTTTGTGATAGGGTTTTCTAGGCCCTCTATTTCTGTTTCTTGGATTTGGATTGTTTCTATTTGGATATTTATCCGAATCAGGTGTTTTTTTATTCTCAGTATTCATTAAAAGCCTTTTTATAATTTCATGTCTTTAGAAAATGCCCATATCGATGGCAGGTTCCTGAATTTTTGATCCAGATCCAATCCATACCCGACCAGGAATCTGTCTTCTACCTCAAATCCTACATAGTCTGCTTCAAATTCCAGCTTTAAACAATCAGGTTTTAGCAGCAGCGAAACAAAACTTACTGAATTGGGGGAATTTTCTAAAAGACGATGTTTCAAAAATCTAGCTGTGAGACCGCTGTCAATAATATCTTCAACAATGATCACATCTCTGTCGGTTACAATGCAGCTGATGTCTTTCAGAAGGCGAACAGTCCCCGACGATTGAGTTCCTGAATGGTATGAGGACACTTTGATGAAATCGAGTTCACACTCGATCTCCAATCTTTTTGCCAGATCAGCCAGAAAGAACACTGAGCCATTTAATACACCAATCAGAATGGGTACACGACCTGCATAATCCTTCGATATCTGATCGGCGAGTTCCTGTATCCTCGTCTGGATCTGTACCTCGGTGATCAGCTCCTCGAGCTTCTGCCCCGTATAGTTACCCATGTTCTTAACTGTTCTTGTTCTCATTCAAAAGTTCCTTCATCCAATTGAATCTCAAAGCACGGTCTGACTTCACTTTTCGCAGTTTTATGTGAATCCACCAGGGCGGAGAAAGCGGTTCGGATCCCCGGGATCCACACGATTGTGTCCCCGAATACAAGCACGGGATAATATTCCTTTAAAGATGGCGCAACATGTGCCTCCTGAAGAATCTGATTTACCGACAATTCACTTCCTGCTGCATCCACACGCATTTTATCTCCCTCTTTCCGCATCCGGAGATTGTATTGATCCTCATTACCTTCGTACCAAAAGTAATCCGGGTTCGTCACATGATGATCTAGTTCCAGGATCTGAATTCCGAGTTTGAAAAAGGGGAAACCATGACGGACTGCACTGTGTAAATCCATCTCAGCCCATTCAAACAGGGATCGTTTGATGAGAGTGATATGCTTCCGATCACGGTATGCCGTGATCAACTCTGGCAACTGAATCTTGCTACCGATACTAGCCGGTTCCATCAAGGTTTTTAAACGCTTAAAATGGATCTCTGATATGCCTTGTGCCATGGGGGAAACCACTTGAAAAGCTCTGTCAAAAAGCGCCTTCTGAATCGGCGAAAAATAGTCGGCAAGCCCATCCATTCCTAATGATATTTTTGCCTCTGAATGCTGTCTAATTATATTATTATCAATATGTTCTAAAGCAGTTTGGAGCATTTTATTTAAGCGTGTTCCAGTATCAGTAATATCTCCAATTATTGAAGCGTAATTCCCTTCACTCAACTTCGAAAGAAGGGGAATTAAGTTCATCCTGATATTATTACGTAAATATTTTGGATCGCGATTGGATTGGTCTTCACAATATTCCAACTGATTCATGTCAGCATATTTCAGGATCTGTGCGCGCGAAAATGACAACAGGGGTCTGATTATCTTTTCATGGCTGGCTCCAATACCACTTAGTCCCCTGATACCCGTGCCGGTATAAAGATTTATCAAAATTGTCTCTAACTGGTCGCTATACTGCTGACCTGAGGCAAGCAGATCGTAGTCCAGTTCGTTCAATTTCTCCAGAAAGACTAAACGTCGTCTTTGACTTCCGGCTTCTTCAACACTCAATCTGTTCTGAGATGCATACTTTTGGATATTCTCTGAGACGATGTGGACAGGATAATTGTATTTGTTTCCCAGCTGCTCGACAAAATTCATATCAGATGTGCTTGCTTCACCTCTCAATTCGTGATTGAAGTGAATAATGCTGATTTCCAGATTGCCGACAGCGTTCAACAGATGGAGCAGGACCGTCGAGTCAACACCACCGGAACAAGCACACAGGATTCTCATGTCAGGTCTATACCAACTACTGGACAGGACCAATTGCCTAAATGATTTACTGGACAGCACTTTTAAACGGACGAATTCCTACATTCATAGACTGGAATCCATTTTATTGAGATTAGAATAGAAGCAAGCACCTACACTTCATCGAAGAACCAATCACTTAACGATTGGATTTTCTGTTCATAGGAATTGGGATACATCAGCCAGGTCGCTGCTGAGATAGAACTTAAAAGCGAGTTGCCATCCTGGGGTGTAAAACAAAAACCTGCCAACTCCCTACCTCCCTCTAACAGATGTAAACTTGGGGTCGAAATTACTGTTTGGTTCAGAATGCGACCAAAATGTCCATGATCTCTGCCAAAGGAAAAGACCTGGCTCGCCAATTTTTTCTCTGTGAGAGCAATAAGGGGGTTTGCGGCAAGGATATCTAACAATTCTGTCATGGTCAAGGCTTCACGCATCTTCAAATTAAAGTGGATGACATGCATGTATTGGGTATTCAGCTTCATAGCTGAAGAAAATATATTCAGATCATAACCCAGAGTTTTGAACAAATTGGCAGCATCTTTGGCGTGGTGAGTCCCGTATCGTTCAGAAGAATGAGAACCTACTTCAGGTGCGGGAATAAAATCATTGGCCTGGCTCAGGTCATTCGCGCGACGGATCATGACAAAGCGACCATCGATCAGATTTTCAGGATCACCATTATGCAACCCAATTGTCTTCACCAGGGACGAAAGATTGTGCGTATTGCACGACACGACCTGTAAAAATTTGTCCTCACCCTGCTGAAGGGCGCTATCATTAATTCCCCGCGCGTAGGGTTTGCCAAATCCCGTTTCACTGCCCTGGGCAATAAATCCGGCTGTATTATGGTCAAAATTATGATAATACTTGACCTTGTTTTTGTGCCCAACACCCTTTGGAGTACAATCAATCACAACAGATGCTCTGTCTATGGCTTCAATCGTGGAAAAGACTGGCTCCAGATTTAATTCCTTGAACCCTTCAAATGCCTCCGGATCTGTAACCAGACGGGCACCGCGTTTGATCAAACGGGAAACTTTTGCATGCTCACTGGAAAGGGGTGTTCGTTTATGGAAGGTAATTTCATCAATTCCAAGATCTGATTTATAATCTGAAAGCAACCCGATTAATGGTTCACCAATGGTTCCCGTGCCTACGACATGAACAATTTTCTTTGACATCCCCAACTCCCCTTACTTTTTCGCTTCAAGCATTTCTTTAAGCAGCGTCATGTCCTGTTCGATGCGATCCGTTTTTTTATTTATGTACCACATAAAACCAAAAATACCCAACCAGATGATCGAGTAGGCGAGAAAAAGATAGATATAGGCGTCCATTTAAAGTAACTCCATTTCCTTGAATTGTTTGTTGACCTGATCTTCCAGCACCAGCAATTGATATCTCTTTTTCATTAAAAATATGTACAAAAGGGTAAAAGTTGCTAAGGTAAACATAAATGCGATGAACATTGGCGCTGCAAGGCTTCCCTCACTGCTGGCCATTACGGCTTTGGGATGCTGGGTCTCCCACCAGCGTATTGAATAATACACAATTGGGACATCCACGAAACCTAAGATCCCTACCACAGCCGAAAGATTGGCCCGTTTACTGCCATCCGGTAGATATCTTCGCAGCATGAGAAAAGCCACATAGATCAACCAGAGAATCAGGGAGGATGTAAGCCTGGCATCCCAGGTCCACCAAATTCCCCAGACGGGCTTCGCCCAAATCGGTCCGGTGATTAACACCAGCGTGATAAAAAGTACACCGATCTCTGCAGAGGCAACGCTTATCAACTCATATTTGCGTTCACGTTTCCACAGGTAGGCCACACTTGCAACAAAGACGATAAAGAAGGCCAAAAACCCTAACCATGCACTGGGGACGTGATAATAAAATATCTTTTGTGCAATTTGCTCAGAAACATTGGAGGCCTTGATTTGAGGCACCCACAGGAATACGAGATAAAGACTGACCAAAAACGCGATCAGTAATATTGTTAGCAGGATTTTATCGATTCGTGATCTCATGATCTTGCCTTTATGTTGGATAATCTGATTAAACAATCCATCCTAATCCTCCAGAATGAAATCAAACAGCATATATGCGAGCGTAAAGAATATTACATCGAAAGCAACCACCCGTATAAGCAAGGGGTAAAAGGAAGCTGTTATTTCTCCATTGATGATCACACCGGTCAAATTTACAGACCAGATGACAATGGGCGATACCAGTGGCCAGAGCAGCAGGGACAGCAGAATCTGCTGATTCCTTGTATGGACAGAGACAGCTGACAGGATGGTCCCCAGACTGGTAAAACCAATGGTGCCGGCGAGAATAACTGGTATAAGCATAAGCATCTGGAGGGAAAGTTGAAGATCGTAAAAAATGACAAAGATCGGAAAAATAAGAATCTCGAACATCAACATGATAGAGGTGACACTGAGGAATTTGCCGATATAGATTTGTCCACCATCCACTGGCATCAGGGCCATCGATCTTAAATTTCCGTTTTCCTTTTCAATTGCGAAGGAATGGTTGAGGCCAAACATCCCAGAGAAAATAAATGCGACCCACAGCAGACCTGGAGCAATTTCGAGCATCACCAAACGTGATACTTCAAATGTAAAATTGAAGATCACAAAGATCAGTAGTGAAAATATCCACATGGCCAGAATACTTTCCTTTGACCGGAACTCCATCTGGAGATCTTTTTTCAGTATGGCAAGTGCCGCCCTCATGCTGTTGCAACTTCCGTGTCTATGCTGAAATATTTCTTTCTAATTGCTTCTGGACTGGTGTCTTTCATGGGACCATTGTGGGTGATTTGATGCTTTTCAATGATCACATAACGATCTGATAATTCACTGGCGATATGCAAATCGTGAGTTGTTAGGAGGATGGTCCTCCCCTGCCGTTTCTGCTCAAGCAACAGCTTGGTCAACATACCGATAGCGTGCTGATCCAAACCTGTGAAAGGTTCATCAAGAAGGAGCAATTGCGGTTCGTGAAGAAGGGCTCGGGCTATGGTCAGTCGCTGGGTCATCCCTCTGGAGTAGGTATTTACCAGATCGAAACGACGATGGGTAAGTTCAACACTATGCAGCAGCGATTCGATCCTCTCCTTCATATTTGGAACCTTGTAGATCCTTGCATAATACTCAAGATTCTCTATTGCGGTCAAATTGCCATACAGGAACATTTCATGTGAGATCACGGCCAATTTGGATTTATTTACCGTATCCGATGGGTCAGAGCCAAATAGTTCGACCTTGCCGCTGCTTGGTTTTGAAATGCCGCTAATGATATTCAACAAAGTAGTTTTGCCGGCACCGTTTCTGCCCAGAATACTGACAAATTCTCCAAGTTCCACGCGCAGGGCCACCTTTCGAAGCGCAATGATTCGACCAAAATCCTTTGAAACATCCAATAAATCTAGAGCAGGTGTCGACAAATCACTTGATCCTATCCAGCGTTTTGTAAACCGAATATAATTGGTGAAGGACCTTGTCCTGAGCGGCCATATCTTCAGATGAGGCTTTCATTTCAACATATTTTTTCAGAAGCACTTTTCGCTGGTTCTTGAGCATGTCAATGGATTCCTGTTTGAGATCTGCGCTTTGCTGGGTGATTGATATAAAAAGGGCAATCATAATGCTCATGATGAGCACACCTGAGATGAATAATTCCGTACTCACAGGCAGTCTATTCTCAATAACGATACCACCACTTTCCTGACCAGATTGTGCCTGGGCCTGAGTCTCAGAGATTCCTTCTCCTGATATCTCGAAGTTCATCATCGACCCGCTTTTCACGTGTTCAAGGGCATAGGTCATCCAGCCATTTTCTTCGCTTTCCTTGACAAGACCATCGATTTTAATATTCAAGGATGTAGGCATGGTGTAAACATGGAAATGATCAATATCGAAAAACATTTCCTCAGACAGCATTGTGCCGCTTGAATGATAGGGCACAAAATACGCCATATCTATTTCAGAGATTCCTGGTTTGACAGGATTTGGGAGCATCTGACCCTTGTCAGTGTCAATAGGCGCGGTCTTCAGCGGCATACTACCACTCTTGAAGGTCAGGGTCTCTAATTGTGTAATATCCTCGGGAATGTGAACCGGAACAACTCCAGGGGACGCCATATAGGTCACTGGTGGATCGGACTGGTTTTCAATGATCAATCGCTTCTGTATGTAGAGCTGATCTCCTGAGGCGAATACTGCAAAATACGGGATGCTGATTTTAAGCTCAGATACCTGTTCACTCCGCTGGTATACGGTAACCGTTTTTTCCCAGGCATTGACGTCCAGAGTGGGAACAAATGATTCAGTATAGCTCACACCATCGTACTGCACCTGTATCAGGTATCTGGTTTGCCCACCAGCTTCAACATCTGAAAAGGTTATGGTTCCATCCACGTTTGTTTTTGATGAAACAGGTGTCATTCCCGTTGTTAAATCCATCAAGGTAATATTATCAGCATGACCGGTTGATTTGGTTGTCCCATTAACGATGTTTACCCTCAGATCCCCTGCAATCAGGACACTGGTCAGCATGGAGATGAGGCTGATTATCAAGATCGATTTTTTCATGATAAAGCCTCCCCGCATTTCATGCAGAATTTAGCCTCGACTAAATTTTTCGTTCCACATTTATGGCATTCATGCTTTCCGCTTTTTTTGACCTTCTTTTTGGGATCTAGGTGTTCAATGTCTTTCTGGATGCGATTCATCAATTCTGAAGATTTTTTCTCCTCCAGGATCTGAATCACCCGCCCAGCCTCGTTCATAAATGATTTTCGGATGGAGGTAAAATCAGATTCACTCAGACGTCCCATGGCGTAGTCAAATTCAAGGTCTGCAATATTACCATAGACTCTTTGCTTCTTATCTTCAAGCTCTTCAAATTCCATATGCAGAGAGACCCAGGAATGATCTTTTTTAAAGAGCGGTACTGCAGCCCAGACGAGAAATGCCATTCCCGGTAAATATGCAAGAAAACTCATGCATCCCTCCCAATCTTTGATTCGCGCAGATTCGGAATTAGTGCGAAAATAGTTCCAAAGAGAAGAACCAATGCTCCAATCCAGACAAACTTGACGAATGGATTCCGGTACACCTGCACAATCACACGCTGACCATCATTGCTCATACCCGATAAAACGACGTAAATATCTTCACGAATGGTTGAATGAATATCCACCTCTGTTGATGGCTGCTCGGATGCAAAATAATAACGCTTCTCAGGGTTTAAGTATGTGACAATTTTACCATTCCTACTCATCTCCAGCTCAAGTGACTGTGATGAGTAATTTTCGTTTTGATCCTCAACAATTTTAAGGGCAGTAAACGTGTAAGGACCTAACTGGAATGCGTCACCTTCATCAACCTCAGCCCTTGTTTCAGAATTAAATGCGTTTCCTGTGAAACCGATAAAGAGAAGTACAATAGCCGCATGGATGATGTAGCCACCATATCTTCGCGTGTTTTTTCGTGAAAGCATATAGACAGCTTTCAGAATATTTTCACCTGAATTCTTTTTCCTGACGGCTGCACCTTTTATGAATTCCACAACGATGGTCCACATCACAAAAAAGGAGATGGCGAATGAGCCCAATGCCCACCCATCATTAATCCCGAATGCAATGAGTGCTGCGACAAGGACAACTGAGCCGAGAATCGGCCAGCCAAAGCTTCGCTTCATTGTTTCCACTGACGTATGACGCCAGGCCAGCAGCGGACCGACACCGGTTAAAAGTAGCAGTGCCAGACCAATTGGGATCATGATGTTATTGAACCAGGGAGGTCCGACCGTTATCTGGTCCCCAGTAAACAATTCACTGATTACTGGAAATAGGGTGCCCCAGAGGACAGCGATGGTTGCTAATAGAAAGAGCAGATTGTTAAACAGAAATCCACTTTCCCTTGATACAAGCGATTGCATTTCCTCATCAGGCTTGAGGTCTTTACGCCGGTAAAGCAGAAGACCGACACTCGCGATGGTTGCAAGACTGATGAAAACGGCAAAAGCCGGCCCCAGACCTGAGTTCGCAAACGCATGCACAGAACTTACGATCCCGCTACGAGTTAAAAATGTTCCAAAAACAGATAAAAGATAGGTCGCAATCACGAGGGACATATTCCAGGTCTTCAACATCCCCTTTCGTTCCTGTATCATGACAGAATGGAGATATGCTGTGGCCGTTAACCAGGGCAGTAACGAGGCATTCTCGACAGGATCCCAGGCCCAATATCCACCCCAACCGAGTTCTACGTAGGCCCATTTCCCGCCCAGAATGATACCTATACCAAGGAATCCCCAGGTTGTTAAAGCCCAACGTCTGGTAGTATGTATCCATCCCGCTCCAAGTTTGCCAGTGATTAATGCGGCAATGGCAAAGGCAAATGGAACAACAGATCCCACATAGCCTATAAACAGAATAGGTGGATGGATGATCATTGCTGGATGTTGCAGTAAGGGATTCAGACCACGACCATCCGGAACCGCAAATTCCTGTAATCGGTTACCCAAATCCTGATAGAGAGTATCGAAAGGATTCGCGATAAACACATTCAAAATTGAGAAAAATACCGTCGTTCCTGCCATAACGAATAGCACGTAGGGCATCAGATCGTTGTTCTTCCTGCGATTCTGGAAGGCAACTATTGCAGTAAAAATAGTGATGATCCACGTCCAAAGCAGCAGTGAGCCGTTGTGACCCGCCCATAAAGCAACGATCTTGTAAAAAAGTGGCAGTGCCCGGTTGGTATTACTAGCAACATATTCGATTGAAAAATCACTGGTGACAAGGAGATAAATCAATGCCAGGACCGATAGAGTAGTCACTCCAAATATGCCGTATGCACCTCTTCGAGCTGCTACGAGGAGGCCCTGACGTTTTGTCATACCAGATGCCAGTGAAGTAAGTGCTGTGAATACACTTAGTGGAAAAAGAAAGTATAAAAGGATATTTCCAAGATCAGCCATAATCTATTTTTTCTCTATATTTGTATTTATTTTGATGAATAGTCTGCTTCATATTTTGAAGCACACTTTGCCTGTATTCGCTCAGCATTGAAAACACCATTCTCGACCAGCTTGCCCGAGACAATCACTTCTGCATCCATTTCATTATTGAATGTATCAGGGATGGGGTCCTTTCCAATGTAGTGAATCTGTAACTCAGAATTGCCCTCAGTGATAACGAAATCCAAATCCATGTTGTTCCGGACGATACTGCCTTTCTTTAAACTTCCGTTTACCTTCAAGTTTAAAGAATTGGCTCTACTTCCCAGGAGTTGGACCTCACTCACCGATTTTGAATAGGACATACTTGTGTCCTCTTTCATGCCTTGAATGGCCAGCACAACAACAGCCAGAACAATAACGACTATTCCAATTGTGAATCTTATTTTCTTATTCAAGTATCTATACTCCTGCTCATTATTTTAAAAAACTCATCACACGATCTCTCAAGCTTAATGGTGGAGGATCGAGATTAACCGGATAAACCTGTATATTATCGCCAGCAAGAACTTTTGCCGGATTAATTTTTAATAATAAATCTGCATATTCAATGCTGTATCTCTCTGATAGCCAGTCATATCCCGCTTTTGAATAAAGTGGTCGTTGATGAATGCCATGACTGTCACTTCCTGCAATATGAATGGCATCTCTTTCGATGAGCAATTTGGAAAGTTTCTCCGCACTGGGTCCCAACTTGCCCAGGAATGAACCGATATCAACCTGGAAAGGGCAACCCATATTAAGCAGTTCTTCCATACTTCCCGGGTCATTTTGCCAAGGTTTGATACGCTCAGGATGGGCAATAATAGGTGTAAACCCCTTGACCGTGATTTCGTAAATGATTCGGGTCAGATTTTTTGGAACGATTTGAAAGGGAAATTCCAATAAAACGTACTTGCCACCCAGAATGACCTTTAGCTCATCCAGGATTACAGGCATCAACTCTTGATAACGCACTTCAGCAGCAACAACGATTTTGATGGGTAAGCTGTGTTTTTCTACAAGTCCAAAGAGCAGATCGCTGGCATGATCGATCTTTTTTTTCCACTCTCCGGTACCATTCACAATATCAGCTTCATAGAGATGGGGAGTCAGTACAATTTGCTCCACTCCTTGACCCACTGCTTCCTGTAGCATGGCAAAGGCCGTTTCAAGATCCTGGGCGCCATCATCTACAGCCGGCAATATGTGATTGTGAATATCAATCATTGCAACATCCTAGAATACTGGGGTCTCTGTATAGGTTCCATAGACCTTTTTCATTGCTTCGACAATTTCACCAAGCGTGGCTGACTGCCTTACAGCCTCAATCAAGGGGGGCATGATATTCGTCTCGTTTTGGCAGGCAAGAGATAGATTTTTAAGGGCCTCTGCGGTCTTTTGATCATCTCTGGATGCTCTCAATTGTTTTACTTTGGATACTTGATCTAATTCAACCTGTTTATCAATTTTCAGAACCGGAATATCAATGATCTCATTTTCTCTGGTAAAAGCATTCACACCAACAATGATCCGTTTTTTCTGATCGTATTTTTTGGCAATTTCATAGGCAGCTTTGCCAATTTCGCGCTGGAAATACCCAGATTCAATGGCAGCAACCACCCCACCCTGATCTTCGATGAGATCGAAATATCTTTCCGCTTCCGCTTCCAGCTTATCTGTCATCGCCTCAACGTAATAGGACCCGGCAAGCGGGTCAATAGTAGATGCAACACCTGTTTCATAGGCAATCACCTGTTGTGTCCTGAGGGCAATTTCCACACTTTTCTCTGTTGGCAGCGCCAGTACCTCATCCATGGAATTGGTATGAAGAGATTGTGTTCCACCCATAACTCCGGCCAATGCTTCATATGCGGTGCGAACAATATTATTCTCGGGCTGAGAAGCAGTCAGGCTATGCCCCGCTGTTTGTGTATGAAACCTGAGCATCCAGGAACGGGGGTCCTTTGCGCCATATTTTTCTTTCATGCGTTTTGCAAATATGCGTCGTGCTGCCCTAAATTTTCCGATTTCCTCAAAGAAATCGATATGAGAATTGAAAAAGAAACTCAATCGACGGGCAAATTTATCCACATCAAGACCACGCTCAATGGCTGCTTCAACGTAGGCAAATCCGTCCGCCAGGGTAAATGCGAGTTCCTGAGCTGCTGTTGAGCCGGCTTCTCGAATATGATATCCCGATATCGAGATGGTATTGTATGCCGGCATATGATCTGTACACCACTCGATCATATCTGTAATGATGTGCATAGATTCCAGAGGAGGGAATATGAATTCCTTTTGGGCGATATATTCCTTCAGAATGTCATTTTGAAGCGTGCCACTTAATTTTTCAGACGCTACACCCTGCCGTTCGCCAACGACAATATACATGGCAAGCAGAATGATTGCAGGACCATTTATGGTCATGGATGTGGAAATTTGGTCAAGTGGTATCCCTTCGAACAGGATCATCATATCCTCAATCGAATTAATAGAGACCCCACAGTGTCCAACTTCACCCAAAGAAAGTGGATGATCGGAATCATATCCCATCAAGGTGGGCATATCAAAAGCCACACTTAATCCAGTCTGTCCCTGTTCAAGTAAAAATTTGAAGCGTTTATTTGTATCTTCAGGTGTGCCAAAACCAGCAAACTGCCTCATGGTCCACAAGCGACCTCGATACATGTTTGGGTGCACACCACGGGTAAAGGGATATTCGCCTGGAAAACCGAGCTTTTCCATATAGGCTGATTCATCCCCATGGCCATCTTCAGGAAGATAGAGCAGATCATTTTCCAATCCAGAAACCGTATCATAATCATATTCGCGCTCACGAGCCTGGGATACCTTCTCTTTCCAACGCTTTAAACTTTTCTGATAGGACTGTTCTGACATCTTCGCTATGACCCCTTATTTGCCATCCATATTTTTCAAAACAGCGGATGCTATCTCTTCTGGTGTCAATTTCACCTCTGCCAATAGCTGCGCCCGCGTTCCATGCGTAACGAAAGCATCCGGGAGTGTATGGGCATGGACCTGTCCGGCACCGGGAATGGACGCTGAAAATGCGCGGACAGCCTGAGACAAGCTCCCCGGATAGTTGTTTTCTTCCACCATGTACACATGCTTAAATTTCTTTAACATGGTTTTCAGAAGTTTCTCATCATAAGGTTTGACATATTTTGCATCAACCCGCTTCGTGCTGATCCCCTGATCTTTCAATATTTCTGCAGCCTTATCTGCAATATGATTCATCGGTCCTACGGCGATGATGGCAACGTCTTTCCCCTCACTTAGAACTTCCCACTGACCAATCGGCAGGGCTGTACTTTTTACCGACTTTCTGTTCAGCTGGGCCGTATCTTTGGGATACCTGATAAAGAAAGGTCCTGCGGTATAGTTAAGAGCGGTTTGCATGAGGTGCCGCAGTTCCTCACCATTTCTGGGAGCAGCTACTACTACATCAGGAATACTTCTCAAATAGGCTATATCAAGGACACCGTGGTGAGTAGGACCATCAGCACCTACCAGACCCGCACGGTCCAGAATAAAAATTACAGGTAATTTCTGGATTGCTATGTCATGAATCAGCATGTCATAGGCTCGTTGTAAAAATGTTGAATAGATAGCTACAAAAGGTCGCATACCACTCGCAGCAAGGGCTGCAGCAAATGTAACTCCATGACCTTCAGCGATTCCTACATCGAAAAATCTATCCGGGTACACCTCTGCGAATTCAGATAGTCCAGTACCATCAGGCATGGCGGCTGTGATGGCAACGACCCGCTTATCCTTTTTGGCAATTTTTATCAACTCGTCACCAAATACTTTCAGGAAGGGTGTCTCAACATTCTTTGCAGGGGCTGATCCAGGCTTAGCGGCCGGGCCAATCCCGTGGAATTTTTGAGGATTTGCCTCTGCAAGTGCGAAACCACGACCCTTTTGTGTCAGGATATGCAGAATTACAGGACTATTTATATCTTTAATATTTTCAATGGTTTCAATTAAATGTGGCAGGTCATTTCCATCGATTGGCCCAAAATAGCGAATTCCCATCTCATCAAAGAGAACACCGGGGACCAACAGGTTCTTCAGACTCTCTTCTAATTTTTTAATTCCAGTTCGAATGGTGCTTTTACCAACAGGCAGTTTCCCTGTCAACTTCCAGATCTCATCTCTTACACGATTGTATATGGGGTTGGTCGTGATCTTCGATAAATATTTCGACATGGCACCGACATTCCGAGAAATGGACATGGCATTGTCATTCAAAATGATCATCATTCGTGTTCTCAGATGCCCAAGGTTGTTCAATCCTTCAAATGAGAGTCCGCCAGTAAGTGCCCCATCTCCAATAACTGAGATGATCTGATACTTCTCTTGCTTCAAATCGCGAGCAATGGCAAAACCGACACCTGCTGAAATGGAAGTTGACGCATGACCAGCACCGTAAATATCGTGTTCGCTTTCCTTGGGTTTACAAAAACCACTGATACCGCCATACTGGCGAATGGTTTTCAGGGCGTCACGCCTGCCGGTCAATATCTTGTGTGCATAAGCTTGATGTCCAACATCCCATATGATCTTGTCCTTTGGTGAATTAAACACCTTATGCAAGGCAACAGTTAGTTCAACGACACCAAGAGTTGGAGCCAGATGTCCACCTGTCTCAGAAACAACTTCAATTGTATAATCCCGTATCTCCTGACACAATTGAAGCAATTGCTCGTTCGAGAGGGTCTTTATATCTGCCGGAGAATGGACAGTTTGAAGTATTTTATATTTATCAGTCATTGACAATCACCTCGAATTCAGAATCACATTGTCCACAAAATATTTATGAATTGCCGGATCATTGGTAAGTTCAGGATGGAAGGAGGCCGCAAGAACATTTTTCTGACGAAGCAGCACATGCTGGGTACCAAATACAGCTAGTGACGATACTGTAGGACCGATGTCCTTAAATTTTGGAGCACGAATAAAAATGGCATGAAAATCATGATCCACAATCTTTGGCATGACCAAAGCCGTCGTAAATGACTCGATCTGACGCCCGTAGGCATTCCTCTCCGCCAGATAATCGATCTTATTGAAACAATGAACACGTTCATCGTCTATCTGATTCCCAAGCAGGATCGCACCTGCGCAGGTTCCAAAAACTGGAAGCGTATCCAGCATATCATTTAGCGGCTCCCACAGACCCTCGTTTTCCAGCAGGAGCGTCATCGTTGTTGACTCCCCCCCAGGTAGAATCAGGGCATCTACCAGTTTTAAGTCTTCAGCGGTCCGGACTGCCCGGCTGGTAATCCCCAGTTTTCCCATACTGTGGGCATGCTTGGCAAAGCTTCCCTGCATCGCGACAACGCCAATTACAAGCTCTTTATATTCAGGTCGCATATCCAAACCGAATGACCTACCATCCTCTATCTTGCATACGGTCTTCCGGTGCAATTTCGCTCATATCCAGACCTTTCATGGCACTTCCGAGTCCAGCAGATATTGCTGCTAATTTTTCGGGATCATTATAAAAAGTGGCAGCCTGAACAATTGCCTTCGCCCTTGACGCCGGATCTTCTGATTTAAATATTCCAGATCCAACGAAAATAGACTCAGCTCCTAATTGCATCATCAAAGCAGCATCAGCAGGGGTCGCAATTCCACCTGCAGAGAAATTTGGAACAGGAAGGTGACCAGTTTCAGCAACCTGGACAATCAGATGGAATGGGGCACCCATTTTTTTGGCGATGGACATCAGCTCATCAGTACGCAATGTACTTAGTTGTGCCATTTCCATGTTGATCGTGCGCATGTGTCGCACCGCCTCAACAATATTGCCTGTTCCCGGTTCACCTTTTGTACGGATCAGGGCAGCTCCTTCACCTATGCGCCGTAAAGCTTCAGCCAGATTGGTGGCTCCACAGACAAAGGGGGTTTTAAAATCATGCTTCCAGATGTGATTTGATTCATCGGCAGGTGTGAGTACTTCACTTTCATCGATGTAATCCACCTCAAGCGCTTCCAGAATCTGGGCTTCTGCAAAGTGACCGATACGGCATTTCGCCATGACAGGAATGGAAACAGCTTTCTGGATTTCCTTGATCATATTCGGATCAGATGCGCGGGCAATACCTCCATCCTTGCGAATATCTGCAGGAATACGTTCCAGGGCCATTACTGCAACTGCACCAGCCTTCTCAGCGATCTCTGCTTCCTTTGGATTCGTCACATCCATGATAACGCCACCCTTTAGCATTTCAGCTAAGCCTGTTTTGACTTCAAACAGATTCTCGGTCATTTTTTTAATCTCCAAAATATTTTATCATTCTTCATTCTGTGCACTTGCTTCCACGTGCAAGTTCCTCAATTGTTCTACAACTTCTGCAATCAGATCATCTGGTGAGGATGCGCCGGCAGAAACACCCACCGATTCAGCATCGCTAAACCATGACTGATCAATATCTTCTGCTTTCTCAACCATATAGGATCTTGGATTCAGGGAAAGTGAAACTTCGAGCAATCGCCTGGTATTGGCACTGGTATTCGATCCCACGATGATCATCACATCAGAATCAGGTGCGATAAATTTGATCTGCTCCTGATTTCTCCTGGTAGGGAAACAGACCGTATTCACGAATCTGAGATCGAATATCTTCATGGAAAGGATAGAGATGATTGATTGAACATTTTCGATCATCTGCGTCGACTGGGATACGATTCCCGCTTTCTTCAACCTAGGTACTTGTTGAGCTTCCGCTATATTTGAAATCACAGTCGCTGAAGGTACCTGAGCCTGAATGGCAATCACCTCATCATGTCCATGATCACCGATGATAAATAATTTCCTATCCTCAGCATGCAGCTTGCGAATCTCATCATGTATCTCATGGACCAAAGGGCAGGTAGCATCCACAATTTTGATGTCCTTTTGAGCTGCCTGTTCCCAGAGTGCCGGAATGGTTCCGTGGGCCCGAAACAACACGGGTGCATCCTGGATCTCATCGAGAGAATCAACAACTTCGATGTTTTCCTGTGCGAGCTGCTTGACCACGCGTTCATTATGGACAATATCCCCTAGCATATAGACTTTACCATATTTGCTGGCAGTCTTACGCGCTTTCTCAATTGCATCTCTGACACCAAAACAGAATCCGGCATCTTTGGCAACCCTGATCTTCAGAGGCTCAGCCATTGGAATCCCAGTTTCTGATATTCTCTCGACAGGCTTCGACGATTGCCTGGGTCGCTTCGTTGAGGGTTCCCTCAATGCTACAGCCAGCGGCAAACGCGTGGCCACCACCACCAAATTTCATGGCGACGGTGTTTACTGGAATCTTTCCTTTCGATCGCATTGAGATATCTGTGATCCTACCAGGCATTTTGGTGATCGCGATACCGACCTCCACACCTAGGATCGATCTAATAAAGTCGGACAGCGAATGGAGATCATCCGGCCTTACTCCCGAATCCTTCAAATCATCAAAGTCGATCACAGACCAGGCCAGGCGACCATCACAATCATACTTCAATTCATGAAGCAGTCTGGAGAGTACCTTCAGGCGTCCGGGTGTATTTAAATTTTCGTAGATATGAATATACAGCTCATATGGCTTAACCCCTACTGCTACGAGACGGGCTGCGGCATTCAGAGTTTCAGGGTCGGTATTATTAAATCGGAAATTGCCAGTGTCACTCATCATGGCGGCATAAATCGGATATGCGATTGAGATATCGTCTACTGCATGCTCATCCATTTCCTTGATAAGATCATATATGAGTACGCCCGTTGAACTGGCAGTTGGGAAATCAAATCGGTGATGAAACTGGGATTTATCCCCGGGATGATGATCAATGCTTACAACAAGAATGTCTTGATTTTGAATATCGCTGGCCAGTTGCTTTAAACGATTGTAATCCCCAATATCAAAAGCGATAAATACCTGAGCATCCTCAAGGATTTGATGGTGGTTTTGGGGGTGATAAACCTGAAGCTCATTGCTTTCTGGAAGGAATTCCAAATTCGCACGTAACGGTGTCGGATTCAGAATATTGACTGTTTTTCCCCGTTGTTTCAAAAATCTGGAGAGGGCCAACTCTGAGCCAATACCGTCAGCATCCGGTTCCACATGAGTTGAAAAGACGAATCGATCATACTCATTGAGTATGGTTTTCAACCCCTGCCAATCGCGTAGTTCCCTTAATGCTTCAGGACCCATTTATTTTATACTACCTCAAGAACTAAAATAACTTTAATGTTTCTTCATCTTCAGATTCCGTTCAAATCCGAAACATTGAATATATTCCTTACGCTTGCGGATACAAACTATTCGGCATTTATTTATGTGCACATTAAAGAAGATAATTGTTTAACATCCGGCTGACTGAATACTCAGAAGCCTTGCAGTATTCTTGTGGAGATTTAGTCCAGGGAATGCCTCTCAGCAACAGGAGCTCTGCCCATCAATTCCTCAACTGCCAGTCCAGGATTTTTATCCTCAAATAAGACCTTGAATATCTGCTCTGAAATAGGCATTTCCACACCTGTCCTTGCAATGAGCTGATGAACCGATTTTGCGGTGTTGATACCTTCAGCGATCATCTTCATATCTGCCAGGATCTCGTTCAATTTTCTGCCTTTTCCCAATTCAAATCCCACATGACGATTGCGACTATGCCTGCTGAGACAGGTTACGATCAAGTCACCCATTCCACTCAGTCCGGCAAACGTCTCCTCCCTGGCACCCAGGTGGACACCCAATCTGGTCATTTCAAACAGTCCCCGAGTCAACAGGGCCGCCAACGTATTGTCTCCGTATCCCATACCTGCTAGAATTCCAGCAGCGATGGCAATAACATTTTTGAGTGAACCGCCATACTCAACGCCAAGTATATCAGTATTTGTGTATACCCGTAAACTATCGGCCATAAAGACATTCTGGACGATCTGCGCCGTATTTTCATCTGGACAGGCGGAGACAATTGTGGAGGGTAATCCTTTAACCACCTCTTCTGCATGAGTTGGACCATAGAGCGTTGCGATCTTGTATACTGAATGCTGTGGCAGTGCATGGGCGATGACCTGACTCATCGTCCTAAGGGTATCATTCTCAATTCCTTTAGCCACATTCACAATGACTGTCTCTGGAGAGATTTTATCGGTCAATTTTGAGAGTGTGGGACCAACAGTATGGGATGGGATAGCGACTAATATTATGCCCTTATCCTGAATGCAGGATTCAATTTCCAGTGTGAACTTCAATCCCTCAGGAAGCTCTATACCAGGCAAGAAATCAGGTAATTCTCTTTCCTCAAGCGCTTGTTTGTAATCCTTTTCCAGGTAGAACCAAACCTCAACATTGTGCCCATTCTTCAATAAGTGAATGGCCAGGGTCATCCCCCAGCTTCCCGACCCGATAACGCCAATATTCATGACTGCATTCCTCTGTAAATGAAAAAGCTCCCAATATTCATCAGGAGCTTTCTTCCGAATTTAATCAAATTTACTCGTATAGAGCATCGATCTGATTCTTATATCGTTCCTCGATAACACGTTTTTTGATCTTCAGCGTGGGAGTCAAGGCGCCATCCTCAATAGTGAATTCCTTTGGTACCAGGATGAATCTCTTAACTCTTTCATAGCTACTGAAATTCTCCATGATGGACTCAACTTTATTTGTCAGCATCTCAATTATCGCTGAGTTTTCCACGAGAGATTCCGGGTTGGTATCCGTAATACCATTTTCCTGTGCCCAGGTAGAGAGTGCGACATAATTGGGGACCAATACAGCTGAAACGAATTTCCTTCGATCGCCGATCACGAGCGCTTGTTCAAAATATTTATCCATGATGAGCGCTGCCTCCATTGGAGCAGGTGCAATATTCTTACCGCCGGCAGTAACAATAATATTCTTTTTCCTGTCGGTAATTCTCAGATATCCATCATCAATAACCCCAATATCACCGGTATGGAACCAGCCATCATCATTAATCGCTTCCCTGGTCCCGGCTTCATCCTTGTAGTAACCTTTCATGATATGCGGACCTCTGGAAAGTATTTCTCCATCATCTGCAATCTTGATTTCAACACCATCTATCGTCGGGCCCACCGTTCCAAAACGAAAATCATGGGGTGGATTTAAGGTGATAACCGGTGAAGTTTCAGAAAGACCATAACCTTCAAGAATTTTAATCCCGGCAGCATCAAAAAAGCGACCAATATCTGCTGCCAGCGGAGCACCACCGCTAGCAAACAGTTTAAATCTGCTTCCAAGCAAGGCCTGCACTTTACTAAACACCAACTTATCAGCGAGCTTTTTCCTCTTTGCCAGTTTTGGTGAAATATTTCCCGAATTCCTGGCCTCAACGTATTCGTAACCAGTTTTGACAGCCCAGGCAGCTATTTTTCGCTTTATGAAGGAGCCAGCAGCAAATTTTGCCTGAACACCGGCGTACATCTTTTCATATAATCTTGGTACCGACATGGCAACTGTCGGTTCAACCTCACCCAGATTCTCAATTACTTTTTCCATTGACTCGGCGTAGGTGATCCTGGCACCCACATGAGTACCTACATAATCGCCCAGTCTTTCGAAGCTGTGGCTCAGGGGAAGGAATGAGAGAAAGATATCCTCATCACTGATTCCCAGACGCGCATTACAGGATAGAATATTGCTGACCAGATTGCTATGGGTCAACATTACCCCTTTGGGATTCCCAGTTGTGCCACTTGTGTAAATCAGTGTAAGTATATCATCTGGTTTAACTTTTCTTGCTTCAGCTTCAAAATCATATGCATCAGCCGAACTCGCGAACTTCTTGCCCTTCTCCATAAGCTCATTGAAAGAGATAATATTTTCATCCTCATAGGATAGGGATTCGTCAAAGTAGACAATGGTATTCAATTCAGGACATTGATCCTTGACAGCCATCATCTTATCCATTTGAAGCTTATCCTGAGCAAAGACCAACTTCGAATCTGAATGAGCGACAATATATTGAACCTGGCTGGGTATCAAGGTCGGGTATACTGTCACCGAGGTAGCCCCTCGCGTTGCAGTCGCATAATCCGAATATGCCCAACGACGACAGTTGGTTGAAAGAATTGCAACATGATCTTTTGGCTGTATACCTACAGCTGCCAGGCCGTATGATGCAAACTTCACTATTTCGTAAATGTCTTTGCCTTTATCACCTACCCACTGCCCATCCACTTTTTCACTGAACAGCACATGATCAGGGTAGGTTTTTGTAGTATTAAGAAACAATTCTGCAATGGTCTTAAATTCCACGACAGGTCCTCCTTCTAGGATTTAATTAATTTCATCAATGATAAACATTTTCACTCAAAAGCACAGCATTTTATTGACTCATGGCATGCTTGAATGTATCATGGCTCGCTTTAAGAAAGCCAGGGTGGCGGAATTGGTAGACGCAGTGGACTCAAAATCCACCGGTGGCAACACTGTGGGGGTTCGACTCCCCCCCCTGGTACCAACCTACGCTCCTCTATGGAGGAGCTTCGGCTGACGAGCCAGCTTATCCATTATTACAGCAATAAAACCAGGGATAGTTCGCCGAAGCGCACAGTGCGTAGGAGAGCCTCTGGTACACGCCTACGTTCATAGAACTACGGTAATGCAGGCACGATTTTGCTTCACAGGAGAGAAGTCGTCCACATCCCACTTATCGATCATTCCTACCCTAGGTTACACCACCACAAAGTCTCATAATTATCGTACTTGTTATTCATATGATCCGATTATTTTAACATTCCATATTACGAAGGTGAACGAATGGCAAATAAATTTATAAGACTGGCTGACTATAAGCAATATCCTGAATCTGAAATGCTCGAACGTGCTCAGGCATTTTTTCAACTCATGAAAACACGGAGATCGGTAAGACAGTTTTCAGACAAGGCAATCCCCATGTCCATCATCGATGAATGTGTGATGACTGCCGGGACAGCACCAAGTGGTGCGAATCAACAACCCTGGCAATTTGTCGTGGTATGTGATAGAACCCTCAAGGAGGAGATAAGAATTGCAGCCGAGGCAGAAGAAAGAGAATTCTATGCAGGTCGTGCCGGTGAGAAATGGCTGGAAGCGCTTGAACCCTTTGAGACAAACCCGGATAAACCATTTTTAGAGACGGCACCAGTTCTGATCGCCATATTTGAACAGAAATTTAGCATGGATGCTCTGGGTAAAAAAGTAAAGCACTACTATTCCAAAGAGTCGACCGGCATTGCGACCGGACTACTTATCACTGCCCTCCACAATGCAGGATTGGTCACCCTGACCCACACTCCGAGCCCGATGAATTTTTTAAAAACGATTCTAAAACGTCCCACAGGTGAGCGACCCTTTTTGCTGCTTGTGGTAGGTTACCCTGCTGAGGAAGTACAGGTACCGGATATCACGAAAAAGTTGCTCTCAGAGATAAGGACCATCCTTTAAATGGATTCAAAAATAGTATGCTTCGGGGATAGTATTACTGCCGGGAGTAGAACTTCTGACAACCCTATGGGCATAGGGTATGTGTCCATGTTGAATTCAATGCTACCGGAGTCCCAGGTCCTGAGTGGGCTCGAGATCATCAATTCAGGTGTAAATGGACATACGGTACAGGATCTTCTAATAAGATATCAAAAAGATGTCGTGCAGCATGAACCTCAATTTGTGACCATCAAAATAGGCATCAACGATGCCTATCATGAATTCATTTCAGATGATAAAAGGTATCGCCTGGAACAGTATGAAAGAGATTATCAAAAATTGATTTCCTTGATACAGAGAGAACTTCCTGAAGCGAGAATTTTTCTATTCACACCCTACTTCATTGCAGACAATAGAGAAGAGCCTCTTTATCAAATCATGTCCCGATATATTCAAGTCGTTTACGGCTTGGGAAAAGAATTCGGTTTGGCGGTTCTGGATATCCAGAAGGTGTTCGATAAGGCCGTGTTAAGAAATCAGGCAAGTTACTGGGCAGCGGATCAAATCCACCCAATTCCCGAGGGACATAGACTGATTGCTTATCGAGTGTTGGAATTCCTTGAGAATAATATCAGCTAGCGTGAAAGATCACGAATCAATCAGAATTTCCCGACCCTTTACCTCCGTGTTCACCATGCCATCATCAAAAACGATCTGACCATTTACAAGGGTCTTCACTGGCCATCCCCTGGTCTTCCATCCGTCAAAGGGGCTCCAATTGACCTTGGTAAATAACTTTCCATTTTCGATGGTTTTTTCTTTTTGCATATCGACGAGGACCAGATCTGCATCAAACCCTACTTTTATTTGCCCCTTGTTTTTCACCCGATAGAGTTCAACGGGTTTCTCACACATCCACTTGACAACGTCTTCTAGTTTACACAATCCCCTGTTGGCGCGGTCCAGCATCAGGGGCAGGGATGTCTCCACTCCTGGCATGCCCGAGGGAGCTTCACCAAAGGGCTTTGCTTTTTCTTCATGAGTATGGGGTGCATGATCTGTGGCAATACAATCAATGACACCATCCATCAATCCTTTCCAGAGCGCCTCGCTGTGATTCATATCTCTGATAGGTGGATTCATCTGGGCGTAGGCTCCTAGTTTTTCATAAACATAAGGAGCACTCAGGAGCAAATGCTGGGGGCAAACCTCCGCTGAAATGGGAGCCTTTGACTTCTGGAATTCCAGATAACGCACTTCATCCAGGCTGGTAAGATGCAAAATATGCAGACGGCGTTGATATTTAATGGCAAGTTCAACAGCCAGTGTAGTTGATTTCAAAGCGGCATCAGCAGGTCGAACAAACTGATGATGATTGAAATCCCTAGAATTTCTATAAATTTCTCGAGCTGCATTAATAATATCGTCATCTTCGGCATGTACGGCAATAAGACGCGATCCATTGGCAAAGATCTGTTCTAGATCGCTGGTATCACTTACCAGAAGATCACCAGTAGATGAGCCCATGAATATTTTAATCCCCGGCACGTTCTCCACGCCATTCAGGACATCCAGATTGGTATTTGTGGCACCGATAAAGAAATTATAATTAACAACACACTTTTCCGCTGCAGCCCTTTTTCTCTCGGCCATGGCATCCAGGGTGATAGTCGAAGGTTTGGTATTGGGCATGTCAAAGAAGCTGGTAACCCCGCCTGCTGCTGCAGCCATGGAACCCGTTCGCAGATCTTCCTTCCAGGTCATTCCCGGATCACGAAAATGAACTTGGGGATCCAATGCGCCAGGAAGCAAAAAGAAGTGACTTGCGTCTATTATTTTTTCGGCGTGCTTCTCATCAATTTGGCCAATTTCCACGATTTTACCATCTTTCAGGAGAACATCCTGTTGTATGATGGCCTGTGAGGAGACACATTTTGCATTTTTGATGAGAATTGGTGCGATCATTTAAAGACTCCTAGAATATGGTGCGGATAATATGGTATGGGTGCCCTGATTTGAAAAGCGTTGATTGGATAGATTCTGGAGGCTGAGGTCCTCAAGGTTCGGTTTTCCAGTCAACATGTTTCCAGGATTCGCCATCACTTTCATAACATATGGCTCCTTCAAGGTCTGTTCTGCGGACTTCTATCCCCCACTCTTTATAATGCCGAAGTGTTATCGGTGCAGGATGTTTATACTTGTTTTTTGTTCCCACACTTATCAGCCCAATTTCCGGCTTTACTAGCTCCAGAAATCGAGCTGATGAACTTGTCCGCGATCCATGGTGGGGAACTTTGAGGAGATCGCTTTTCAGAAGTGAGCCCAATACCAATTGATCAGTTTCCACCTCCTGCTCTGCATCACCTGTAAATAGCATCGTTGTATTTCCATAGAACAGCTGAAAGGTGATCGATACATTGTTTATGTTGGTCGGCTGGGTTGATGCATTGAACTTTTTCGGAGCTGATATTCGAATAATGGCTGGCGCCATGCTTGAGTCGATCATTCCAGTGTAAGCGGATTGGACAGGAATTTCCAAGGAATCCAATATGGATAGTAATTTTTCATAGGTGTAGGAATCATAGGTGACCTCCTGCATGAGGACACGTTGAACGGGATGATGTTCAAGAAGGTACGGTGCCCCTCCAATATGATCATTATGTGGATGTGTAAGGACCAACAAATCGATACGATCCCAATTGCGATACTTTAGATAGGGTGAAATAACGTCTTTTCCCATATCCTTACCTCCGAAGCCTAATCCGGCGTCCACAACCATGGTCTTATGATTGGGAGTATGGATAATAACTGCATCTCCCTGACCAACATCTAATACACTGACCTCCAGCACCGGGGGCTGAAGAGCCAAACCCCACGTTGATATGTCCATCCATAACAAGATGAGGATAAGCCATAATCGAAAGAGTTTTTGGATCTTCATCCCTGCGAGTAAAAATATTGCTGTGAGCAGAATGATCACTTCGTGAACGCTGATCGAGCGGGTTGAGATATAGGCCCAGTCAAACCCTGCACAGACTGACACGAACCAAAGCATGAAGGCAATGACTGTATCCAGAAGCACTGCCCAGTATTCCGCTAATATTGGAAAAAGCGATCCGATGAGCAGCATACTCATTCCCGTCGCTACTATGAGACCGATGAGTGGGACGACCAATAAATTGGCAAAGAGACTGACAATTGGAATTTTGTGGAAATAATAAATGGTGATTGCCAGGGTTCCTAATTGAGCTGCCAGAGATACGAGAAACAGATCAATCACTGAATTGATCGATCGACCTATTATGAAATTTTTACCGGTATCCAGGTGAGGAATCCAGGCCTTCAATACAGGAAAAAGCAGAACGATACTGAGAACTGCTGAAAATGAGAGCTGAAATCCAATACTGAACACTTGATTCGGATCGATGATCAGAATGATGAATGCTGCTGTAGCCAGAGTATTAAAAATGTCAGATTTACGTTCCAATACACTTGCCATGAGCAAAAGGATGGCCATGATGGATGCCCGCATCACGGAAGCAGCCCCACCCGTGAGAATGACATAAAAAGCCAGTCCCAAAGCCACCAGGATTGATTGCGCTGCATAGGGGAATCTAAACAATCCAATGAGGGTGATAAAGACCAGGGAAACATAGGCCACATGCAGTCCACTTACAGCCAGCACATGAATGACACCTGTATTGGCGAAATCATTCCGGATGTCTTCCTCCACTTCGCCGCGCTCACCCAGGATCAAAGCTGACAGAATACCAGCAGACTGGGATTGCATATGCCTGTAAAAGAATGCTTTTATGCTCTCTTTCAATTCTACGATCATTTGTCTAAGCAAGAGAGTTGTATTGGACGTCAACTTGATCTGTTGTGGATCCTGCAGGAAAGCCTCGAAGAAGATATTTTGAGAGCGCAGATACCGGGCATAATCAAAATCATTCGGATTTCGCTTTGACCTGGGTTTGAATAATTCCATTCCCGCAGTCAGTGTATCACCTATTTCTGGGGTATTTGCCATCTCCCGGGAATAGAGAATTATGCGTCCGTAGCTAAAGTCCTGTTCTCCTATGGAAAGTGGCAGGAGGAGGTACTTGGGCGTCCCCTTTTTTGTCTCTCCGGCTCCTTGAACAATGGCAGATACCTGATAAATTGAATCAGGATATGCTATAAAATGACTGAGAGATTTTGCTGGCTGATGTTCTGAAACCGCCATTCGCAAGGCACCTGCGATCACGAGGACAACCAGTACTGTATATCGGCGATCAAACTTGCCAGAGGTAACAAGAAATATTACAGTGATAAACTCAAGCCCAGAAAGAAGAATGATTCCAATCTGGAATGTTTCTTCTAATACTATCCCAATTATAAATGCAAGTGAAAGCACGACCATCGGTCGTGGACTCGCAAGTTCCTCGATACGGTCAATCATTTTCCTGCCTGTTTGGGGTTAACCAAACATAGGAGGAAGAACCGCTTACTTCAAGCTATTTGTGAATTGTGTGCATTAGTCCCTATAAATCGGTCTCTGTTTGAAATTTTATATTTCCCAGAGCTTTTAAGATGGAGGAACTTTCGAACCCTCTGCGCTGCAGAAAGGTCCATAACCGTTTTTTGTCTTTCATGGTGGGATTTGAGATGGTTTTCAGTTTACGCTGGGTCTGCTCATGGGCCAGCTGATCAAAATCGTATTCCTCTCGGATCTCTTCGATAGCAGATTCAATGATGTCATTTGATATCCGCTTATAGCCCAATTCCTGACGCAATCGGATGGGACCCCAGCTTTTTAATTTGACCCGGTCCCTGGCAAAGAGTCTGGCAAATCGTTCATCGCTGAGATAGTTCTTATCCTTCAGGCGACCTATCAATTCACCCTCAAGATCAGCATAATTCTTCTTGAACAACCATTCATGAACCTCATATTCGCAACGCTCACGGTAGCCGATATAATTCAGTAACCCATTGTATGCCAACTCAATACGATCATTGTCTTCAAGTTCTAGTTTAATTTTTGGAGTAAACTCATCTCCCACTTTCAAATCATACTTGAGCACAAGAGAACCATCCACACCCAGCTCAAATTTGCCATCGACAAAGATGGAGAATCTCTGTTGCATTTTTTTCTGTTGGGTGATGGCAGTTATTTTTCCCATAGGATTATAATTCTTTTTTTAAACCGCGAAGTGCGCAAAGAGCGCAGAGTATTCTTAGAACATTCATTTATAAATTATTTACTACCCGTTTTATTCCCGATTTCATATAATTGACATTAAAATTAAGAATTAGACCCAACTTCTTTTGGCTTAATTTTAAATACGTGAGGGTTTGTGCTAAGTGTATATTTGATAGTTTTTCAACCGCTTTTAGCTCTATAATCACTTTATTTTCAACAAGTAAGTCCATTCTAAATCCCACATTGAGCTTTTTACCCTTATAATACGTCTCTATGGGAACTTGTTTCTGGACAAATAAATCTAATTCATTTAATTCTATAAATAATGCTTCTTCGTAAGCGGATTCCAGCAATCCAGGTCCTAATTCTCTGTGCACCTCAATTGCGGCACCAATAATCATCTCTGATAATCTATTTTCGGACAAGACCGGCATGGCTTATCAACACTTTGCGACCTCAGCGATCTCTGCGGTTAACCAACGTCCAATTAACTTCCATAACTCAAAATAACTATCTGTCATTTGTATACTCGATTGACAGGGAGCAGGTGTTAACGCAAAAAGTAATGTGCTATTTTCCCGCTTCAAGTTTAGATTTAGTCTTGGATTCAGATTCATCAACATCCATACCGAGGAATAGTCTGACTTCACCCACAAGCTTTGCCATGACATCAGGATTATCAGTGAAAAATGCTTTAACATTCTCTTTTCCCTGCCCCAGTCTGTCTTCGCCGTAGCTGAACCAGGAGCCACTCTTCTGAACCAGGCCTGCCTTTAGCGCCAGGTCCAGGATATCGCCCTCAAAAGAGAACCCGGTACCAAACATGATATCCAGCTCAGTCTCACGGAATGGTGGCGCCATTTTATTCTTTACGATCTTGACCCGAACCCGATTGCCAATATTATCCTGACCATCCTTCAAGGCACCAATGCGACGAATATCCATGCGAACGGAGGCATAGAATTTCAATGCCCTGCCCCCTGTGGTGGTCTCAGGATTGCCAAACATGACACCAATCTTCTCTCTGATCTGATTAATAAAAATAACGGAAGTATTCGATTTAGATACGGACCCGGTCAATTTCCTCAAGGCTTGAGACATGAGACGGGCATGAAGTCCCATGTGACTGTCCCCCATTTCGCCTTCTAATTCAGCTCTAGGCACCAGGGCAGCCACTGAATCAATGACAATGACATCCAGGGCATTACTTCTAACCAGCGTCTCAGTGATCTCCAGAGCCTGTTCACCGGAATCGGGCTGTGAAATGAGCAGATTCTTTATGTCCACTCCTAACTGACCGGCATATTTTGGATCCAGTGCATGTTCTGCATCGATAAAGGCGGCATAGCCACCGACCTTTTGGGCATTGGCTACAACGTGCAGGGCCAGGGTCGTTTTTCCTGAAGACTCAGGACCAAATATTTCAATGATTCGTCCTCTTGGAACACCACCAACACCTAAGGCTGCATCCAGAGAAAGTGCTCCCGTTGAAATGGCATTTATTTCAGTATTGATACCATTTTCACCGAGACGCATGACCGCGCCTACTCCAAATTGTCTCTCAATCTGTGATACCGCTAATTCTATGGCTTTATCTTTATCGCTTGATTTATTCTGAGCAGCACTCATATCCGGCCTCCCGTATTCAATTTAAATGTTTCCAATTCTTCATAAATCGCACCACTGGGTGTCAGTGTGCTCTTAAACCATTTGACCTCATCAGCGACAAACTGTGTATCTCGGACTTCTGTCGATAGGAAGTCATGTATAAATGTACTTTTGCGTGATATGGATTTAACGCGACCAAGGGTAATATGTGGTTGAAACTTGCGATTATCAAGATGATATCCAAGTTCCATTAAACCATTCCTAATGCTCATGGCCAACGATATGAAAGACGCATCATAGGGTGCAGTTCCAACCCATAGCACACGGGGATCATTGGCATGCGGGAATATCCCAGTATCTGTGGTGCCCAATTTTACTGGCTCACACTTTTCAATGCAGTGAGAAAGAGCATTCCCATGTTCCTCAATATTCTCAATTTTCGTATCGCCGAGAAAGCTAAGGGTAATATGCAAATTGTCGGCCTTTATCCAGTTGATCAGATCCAGTTTGTTCCGGATGGAATCTGTAAACCAAGCCAGATAGGACATCAGTGTATCAGGCAATGGGATCGCAAGGAACGTTCGTACAGTTGTCACGATAACTGTCCTGCGATGAAAATCCGCAACATATTTAATGCGGTTTGAGCACTGATGATTTTATTCAATACCCGATCCGTACCAAATTGGAATCGCTTGATCTGCTGTTGTTCATGATCGGCCACACCGATATAGACGGTGCCAACAGGTTTCTCTTCACTTCCACCAGTGGGACCGGCAACACCTGAAACAGCAATGGCATAGTCAGCTCCGCTTTTTGCAAGCGTCCCGGATAACATTTCTGATACGGTTTCTTCACTGACAGCACCATGCTTGATCAGAGTATCTTCTTTGACACCGAGGATGGCCATCTTGGTCTCATTGGCATAAGTAACATAGCCAGTGTTGAAATAATCACTGCTTCCGCTGATATCAGTGATCATGCTGGCGATCAGACCGCCTGTGCAGGATTCTGCAGTCGCCACTGTTGCCCCGTTCATCTTCAGTACCCTCCCCACGACGGATGAGAGACTGTCCTCATCCCTGCCAAAAATATTTGCCGGCAACAGATCTGATATTCTGGCATAAATATCATTGAGCTTTCCCGTGTTCTCACCTTTGAAATTTGAGTCAAAGGAAACACGGATCGTCACAATAAAATGCTTGGGTAGATAAGCTACTTTGGCTTTCGGATATTCATCCAGAATCGGTTTGGTTAGCTCATATAATTTTGATTCAGGTACACCATTAGAATGAATATCCACAAATTCTGTGATCGCACCGGTAAGATCGCTCAGCATGGGGATGATATGCTCAGTAGTAATTGCCCGCATTTCGGCTGGAACACCGGGCATGACAAACAAATGGGTTTGCTCGTGAAAAAAATACATCCCCTGAGCTGTGCCTTTTGAATTCATCAACAACCGTGCGTTTTCTGGGTACTCTGCCTGGGAGATATTTGATTGTGCGAATGCAAGACCCCGTTTGGCGAATCTCTCCTTCAGTTGTTCGAGGAGATCAGGATAGGTCTTTAGACCGACACCAAAATATTCGCAAAGAGCCGTTTTCGTGATATCATCATGGGTTGGACCTAATCCACCTGTAATAGTCACAACATCAGCTTCATTCAGGCTCCATTTTAATGCCTTTTTTATATTTTCATTCACGTCCCCAATAATCAGCTTCTTGGATACTACAATTCCAATATCTCCCAACTGCCTTGAAATGAAGGCATTGTTTGAGTCAATCGTTTTCCCTGAAAGGAGTTCATCGCCGATTGAAATTGTGATCGCATTGAGCAAGCTCATAATATTGCAGCGGCTCCCTGAATGAGCAGAAAAGCCAGAATTCCGGCAAGCACATCATCCATCATGATCCCCAGGCCCCCAGGCAAGCGTTGTGCCTTATCAATGAGCCAGGGTTTCCAGATATCAAAAATTCGAAAAAGGATGAATGCAGCGAGCCAGTATTCCCAATGATGGGGTATGGCAACAACAGCGATCCACTGGCCAACCACTTCATCAATGACTATTTCACTCGGATCTTCAATTCCGATATGCTTGGCGACAATGGTCGATGCCAGGGTGCCTGCGACGGCAATGATCAAAATGAGTCCAAGGGTCAGCAAATGGTTCTCATTCACGATGCTCCCCCAGAGAAAAGCGATTGGGAGTGTTATCAGGGATCCGTACGTTCCCGGTGCACCTGGAATCCGCCCAACAAATCCAACGGAAGTGAAACTGCGAAGTAGAGGGATCATGCTTTTGCTCTATGGAACAGGGACTTGACAAAATTCTTGTTGATCCAGAGATAGTGAAAACCCGTATAAGCAGTAACCAAGCCGGTCAGAATAAATATGGTCCCTGTAACAAACCATTCTTCGAGCCAATCCACGAGGGCATCCAATACCTCAAAATTCCCCATCAAAATGAATACAAGTCCCACGTACATCGAAATGTACTGAAATGTCGTTTTCATCTTAGCCAGGCGACTGGTATTCATGGATTCTCCGCTTGCCAGCATACTCCAGCGTAAGAGGGTCACCATCATGTCACGCATGATGACGACAGCAGTTATCCAGATGGGCATGATATCCATAATGTTGAGTGTAATGAACATGCTGTTGACCAGGATCTTGTCTGCCAATGGATCCATAAATTTTCCGAATTCACTGACCACCTGCAGTTTCCGGGCCAGTATCCCATCAAACAGATCAGTCAGAGAACCTATCAGAAATAAGAAAAATGCCAAGAGGTGAAGGGTAAATCCATCAAATCCAATCAGGAACCAAACAATGAGTGGGGTTACAACGATACGGAATATGGTCAGAATATTGGGTAAATTTTGTATCATAATATTTCATGCCTGTCGTCCAGGGCCCTCCCTAAGGTTACACCATCAATATATTCGAGGTCACCTCCACTGGGGATTCCCCTGGCAAGTCGAGTCACCTTCACATCTCGATCTTGAAGAATTCTTCCAAGATACAATGAAGTGGTTTCTCCCTCAACGCTGGGGTTCATCGCAATGATGACCTCCTTAATATTATCCAGGCGTTTCATGAGCGAATGAATGTTCAACTGATCCGGACCAATTCCTTCCAATGGTGAAAGCACCCCTCCGAGAATGTGATATTTACCACTGAATCTGCTGGTTTCCTCGATGGCCACAACATCCTTTGAATCCTCCACGATGCAAAGAATCCCATCATCCCTCCGCGTATCCAGACAAACGGGACAGGGATCAGCCTCTGTGATAAGATGACAGATGGAACAGGTGGTAAGCTTTTCCTGGCTTTCAAGGATCACTTCCCCAAACTGTCGAAGGTCTTCTTCCGGCCATTCCAGCAACTGAAAGGCCATGCGCTGTGCTGTTTTCTTCCCGATACCGGGAAATCTTGAAAACTGCTGGGTGATCCGCTCGAGGCTGTCTGGCAGAATTTTCATCCAAGTCCGGGTATATTTAATCCAGCCATGCCACCGGTGACCTGTGCCATTCTTGAACTGGCAGCCTCCTGCGCATTGGCAAGTGCTTGATTCACGGCAGCCAGAACGAGATCCTCAACCATATCAACATCATCTTCCAAGACATCTGGCTCAATTTTGATGGATAGAATTTGCATTTTCGCATTGGCTCTAACATAAACCATCCCACCACCGGCAGAGCCCTCTACCTCAATACTGGCCAGTTCCTCTTGTGCTTTTTCCATCTCTTTTTGCATTCGCTGGGCCTGCTTCAGTAAATTGCCCATACCGCCTTTTGGCATCATTGGAGTTTTCTCCTATTGTGTTAAGAATGGATTTTTGTTCTAATCGTCAATGATCTCACCATCGAAGATGTCCAGGAGGTGTTGTGACGTTGGATGAGACAAAATTTCATCCTCTTTTCTCTGTTTCGGTTTATGTCCGTTTTTCTCGATTAATTTTACCAGCATTTTTGCTCCAAAAGTCTCTGAGGCGATCTGCTGGATATCCTTGATCGATTTATTCAACGTTTGGACATGGTACTTTTGTTCCGGTGCAAAGGTGATCGAGAGAGTGCCCGATTCAAAATGACTGGGGGTGCCTTCAGCCATAAATGCTCCAGTCGTTTTACCAACCCGACCCAGATTCTCGGTGAAGGTCTCCCATTTGGTGAGCAATTGGTCCAAACTGAGTGCTTGCTGGGTAGAAGATGGAAGATCGTCTGACTCTGCTGGTGCTTCCAGAGAATCATCAATCTGAGATTTCTTAGCAATTTCCAATTCCAGTTCAACCGGGGGTGGATTTTCAGCGATTTTTTGATTTTCTGGCGGTGGTTCTTCACGCGATACACGTTCCGGTTCGCTCTCAGTTACCACCACAGTACCCTTACTGGGTAGCACCTCGGATGAATGCTCTTTTTTGGGATCAGCTTCCACAGCGGCCAGTATTACAGGTTTTGGAGCAGGCCTGGGTCTGGATTGTGTGGATTTGCCACTCAACAGGGCATCTATGTCCAGTGCTCTGGAACTTCTTACCAATTTCAAAAGCATCAATTCAACGCTTACGAGCTGGTTACTAACGAATCTCTGTTCCCGGATGGTTTCGATGACCAGTGTCTGCATCCTGAGGAGATCCCTTTCCTCAAAATATTCAACCTGCTCTGCATACGCCTTTGCATCGTTGTCAGATACATCCAGAAAATCTGTGATACCGGCAACCTTCACGACAAGGAGATTACGAATATGCTCACTCAAACCGTTCAGAAATTCGGTTATACTGATCCCTCTTGAAAATAACAAATTCGCCTGTGTGATGATGCTCTCAGCTGACTGGCTTGCGACATGATGAAAAATGTCAAAATAAATGCTCGCATCAAGCACTCCCAGGACACGCCTCACCAACTCAATGCTCGCCTCTTCCTCTGCAAATGCAGAGACCTGATCCATAAGACTGAGTGCATCTCTCAAACTACCGGCAGCTTTGCGGGCAATGAGCGCCAGGCCTTCATCGGCAATCTTAATTGCCTCATTATTACAAATCATATTCAGACGGGCGACCATGGTTTCAGTCGATATCATCCTGAAATCATATCGTTGGCATCTGGAAAGGATGGTCAAAGGAACTTTATGGGGCTCTGTAGTTGCAAATATGAACAAAACCTTTGGTGGTGGTTCCTCCAGGGTTTTTAGCAAGGCATTGAATGCCTCTTTTGTAAGCATGTGAACTTCATCGATGATATAGACGCGATAATTGGAATTGGCTGGTGGATATTTGACCACTTCCCTCAACTCACGGATTGCATCAATTCCCCGGGTAGAAGCCCCATCGACCTCCAAAACATCAATACTGCGTCCGCCTGTAATTTCTTTACAGTGGTTGCATACATTGCATGGATTACCATCTGAGGGATTCTCACAATTGATTGCCTTGGCAAGAATTCTGGCTGAAGTCGTTTTTCCCACACCACGGGGACCGGTAAAAATATATCCATTGGCCAGTCTTTGCCTCAGAAGGGCATTTCGCAGCGTTCGAGATACATGATCTTGACCTACCACGTCCTCAAAGGTTTGTGGACGGTATTTCAGTGAGGAAACGATATATGCAGGATCTTGATTTACCACAGCTTTAGACTTTCCAGTTTATGTAAATGATCTGATACTGAAGATGCGCGTGCTTCAGGATTATCCAGCACATGATCACAAAGCTTACCGCTGCTTCCTTCCGGACCTGACGGAGTTGGGCCCGTTCTCATTGCAGGGCCTGAAAGCACAACGCATCTTCAATACCAGCTACGTGAATATTTCATTCCAAAAAATAGCGAAATAATGTATTAATTATTCAGGGTGAAGGAAGGGTGATTTGAGAAATAACGGACTTAGACGCCCAGCATATCCTCTTTCACAAAGAATTGTTCCATCACTTTGATCATCATTTCATGATCCCGGGCACCACTCATCTCCCGGATCGAGTGCATTGAGAGCATGGCGTTCCCCACATCCACGACAGGAATACCCAAACCTGTGGCCGTGATTGGTCCAATGGTTGACCCACAGGGAAGATCTGTCTTATGTACATAGTGTTGTACAGGAACCTTCACATCCTTACATAATTGCTCAAAAATTGAAGAAGTAAGCGCCCCGGTTGCATAGCGGTGATTCGCATTTTTTTTGATCACAGGACCCCCATTCAATTTAACTGCATGACGTGGATCGTGAAATTCGGTGTAGTTGGGGTGAATTGCGTGTGCCCCGTCTGCAGAAATACAGATGCTCGAGGCAAGTCCCCTCTGGAGTGCATGTTTGACATCTGAAGTTTCAAATATCCGGAGTACGATATCCCTGATAAAGGATGAGGCTGCTCCATTTTGGGTTGAACTGCCGATTTCTTCGTTATCAAACAGCGCAATCATGGCCGTTTGGGGATTTTTGAACTCCGATTGGGTAAGCGATTTAAGTGCAGCATGACACATGGTAAGATTATCCAGTCTACCACTAACAATGAACTCCCCATTCAAACCACTCAGCACTGCGGCCTGTGTATCATAGCACTCAAGCTGCCAGTTGATAATCAATTCTTTTTCAAGCCCAAGCGTATTTGAAATAAGATTCCGAATGAGATTTTCATCAATGGCTTTCCCCTCTGAATTCTCTAAGGCAAGGATGGGTGGCATATGGGTTTGCTTATTGAGTAATAGTCCCTTCTCATTGACCTCACGATTAAGATGGATTGCGAGTTGAGGCACCCTCAGGAGCACTGAATCAGATTTGAAAGATTTTACTTTCAGTTGAGAACCATCTTTAACTATAACTCTCCCTGCAAGGGAAAGATCGCGATCGGTCCAGCTTGCGAGCAAGGGACCGCCATATACCTCAACACCGAGTTGAACGTATCCACTCTGACTATATACACCCCTCGGTTTCAGATGCAGGCCAGGTGAATCCGTATGGGCTCCGATCAGGCGCACGCCAGGTTTATCCCCCATCCCCATTTTCCAGGCAAGCAGTGCACTTTCACTCCTTATCACATAATATTTGCCCTGCGCCAGCAGATCCCATTCATCTTGTTCATACAGTCGGGTGAATCCATGGGCGATGAGTTCCTCTTCAGCACTCTGGACAGCGTGGTAGGCCGTTACACTCTTATCGAGAAAGGTGAGTAAATCTGAAATTAGTGGGGTGGACATTGTTACTCCTTTTAGCTGCAGCAGCTTGCTGCATTAAGGTTTTTTAAAATTCACGCTCTTCGTTTAAAATATTTCCCCGGAAGTTGTTGGACAAGGCCCTTCATCTCGAGCTGGAGCAGAATACTGAGCAGGGAAAAGGTCGTCTGATCGGTTTCAACTGCTAGATCATCAATCTGGATTGCTTCGTCCCCCTTGATCTTTTCATACACTTCCTGCTCTTTTGCGTCCAGTCCGATGCTCAATTCCTGTTGTCCCCCGGATTGGCCCAACTGGAATTTGTCTCCAAGTTCGGATAGGATATCATCAACGCTTTCAACCAGTTTGGCCCCCTGTCGGATCAGTCCATTTGTCCCCCGGCTCTGACGACTATTGATGGCGCCTGGCACAGCAAAGACTTCCCGATTTTGATCCAGGGCGAAATACGCCGTGATCAAGGAACCACTTCTTTCAGCCGCTTCAATTACCAAGGTTCCCAATGAAAGTCCTGAAATAATGCGGTTTCGTCTTGGAAAATTGGGAGCATCCGGTTTCGAACCCATGAGGAATTCAGAGACCAACAATCCCTGATTTCCAATTTCGTCATAAAGCGTTCTATTCTCGGCTGGATAGACGCGATCGATACCATTTCCTAGGACAACAATCGTGGGCCCATTTGATCTCAGGCAAGCAGTGTGAACATATGTATCGATACCTTTCGCGCCACCGGAAACAACAGCATATCCACTTTTAACTAGTCCTTGTGCAAAATCAACAGCCGTTTCTTTCCCATAACGGGTGGGTGTCCGGGTCCCCACGATTGCGACACTTCTCTGCTTCAGAAGCTCTATATTACCCCTACAAAATAGCGCTATGGGCGGATCATAGATTTGTTTTAAGCTATCAGGATAGGCATCATCCCAAATAGGAATAATCTCCACTTCGAATTTCTCTGTCAGTTGGTATTGACCTGCAATGAGGTCCTCATCCGGCGGTAATAGAATGGACTGTGCGGTCTTTTCTTTAATCCCACTGATCTGTGTTAATTGCCTAAAATCGGCAGAGAAAACCTTCTCCAGTGATCCAAAGGCAGTGATCAGATCAAGACTTTTCCTGGGACCTACTCCTGGGATGCTGAGAATGCGAATAAGGTCTGAGAAATCTTTATTCACCGATACTGTCAACCAGTGCTTTCAGGAGAGTATCCAAACCCTCGCCGCTAATGGATGAAATTGGATAAATATCAATCGGTTCAAAGGTCGACATTTTTGGGACACCCACATAGGCATCCATCTTTGTTAGAGCCAATATGCGCTTGCGCTTGAGTAGATTTGGGCTGAATTTATTGATTTCATTGTGGAGGAGGCGATAAGATTCGGCGGGATCCTCATCGTTGGCGTCAACCAGAAACAACAACACGCTACAGCGTTCGACGTGTCTCAGGAATTGGGTCCCCAAGCCCTTGCCTTCATGAGCACCTTCAACAAGTCCAGGAATATCGGCCATGACAAAACTTGCATATTCCCCGGATTTGACAATCCCCAGATTGGGAACAAGGGTGGTAAAGGGGTAATCAGCAATTTTGGGCTTAGCTCTTGAGACACGGGACAATAATGTTGATTTTCCAGCGTTGGGTAATCCCACAAGACCAACATCGGCCAGCACCTTGAGTTCAAGTTCAAGCATTCGTTCCTGACCAGCCCTGCCCTCTTCAAATTCTCTCGGTGCCTGATGGGTGGCAGTTACAAATTCAGCATTGCCTCTTCCACCCCATCCACCGCGCGCAGCAACGATTGATTCACCTGCCTGTATCAGATCAGCCAGAATCTCTCCTGTGTCGGCATCCTTCACAACCGTACCGGCGGGGACATGAATTGTTACGTCGGCTCCACTCTTCCCCTGACGGAGACTCCCCTCTCCATGCCGACCGCGATCTGCCTTATAAATTCTATGATAACGAATATCCTGGAGTGTATGGAGTTGTGTATCCGCTTGTAGAATAATAGACCCGCCATTCCCGCCATTCCCCCCAGCCGGTCCGCCTTTGGGAACAAACTTCTCACGCCGAAAGGCGACGATCCCATTGCCACCGTGACCGGCGATTACCTTGATTTTCACATAGTCGATAAATCTCATGGTAATTCCCTATTGATGCTGCTGGGCAAGTGAATTCATCCTATTCTTAAAATATATCTGGAATGATGGATCCTTGATGTTCATGTCACTCATCACAATCTCAGATACTTCGGCATAGTCAAAGCCACACAGGACAGTCAATTGACCTGAACGATCCCATGCGTCATGAACCCTGACATGATTCATGATCCTTTCCAGGGTGACTGGCAACATGGAAAGCAGCTCGAATTGCTGGTCATCTGAATACGTGGTTTGGCTCTCCACCCAAAAATTTCTGAGAACGTGTTCGATTTCATTGCTCAAGATTCCATTCAATTCCGATTGGGCCTTCTGAATGGACTGGGTGAGGTCTGAATTTTCGACTGAAGTAAGATTGATGACAATAAAAATGGTATCGCGAGTATCCAATGGGGTTTCAACCCAAACTGGTTCCTCATGGGCTTCCACACTTGGAAGATCGTACTCGACCTGCTTTGCAGCGCATGCAACAATGAGATATAGTCCCACAATGATGACAAATATCCGGCTGCTTCGTTTCATGATAGATCCTGGATATTTTGCTTTACAATTTGAGCAATTTTTCCACTCTTGAGAAGCTGACTGATATGGTCAATGTAGACACTCAGGGGTCCATCTGACTCCAGATAGGGCACACGCTCACGGATCAACTGATAAATTGCTTCGCTATTCCTTGCCAGACCATACCTGGGATTTAGATCACGTGCCTGAACAGCGCAGAGCAATTCAATAGCGTTTATATTTCTGAAGTTGCCTAAGATCTGACGTAATTGATGTCCTGCTGCCGGGGCCATACTTACATGATCCTCCTGATTGGCCGAGGTTGGAATGGAATCCACTGAAGCAGGATGTGCGAGACCCTTGTTCTCACTTGCCAGCGCTGCCGCGGTGACATGGGCGATCATAAATCCCGAGTTCAGACCCGCTTCCTGCATAAGAAACATGGGCAGGCTACTCTGGGCGCTGTCCTGGAAGGCAGCGATCCTCCGCTCACTCATGGCAGCAACATCTGCCATGGCGATAGCAAGAAAATCCATGATATGGGCAATGGGCGCTGCATGAAAATTACCTCCGGAGATGATCTTATCTTCTTCAATCAAAGTGACCGGGTTGTCTGTCGTACTGTTGGCCTCTCTCAGAAGTATCTGTTCAGCATAGTTAATCAGGTCATAGAGCGATCCATGGACCTGAGGCATACATCGGATACTATAAAAGTCTTGAACGCGCTCACAGTCGATATGAGCCTCTCGATAGCCACTATTTTTCATGAGATGATATAAGACACGACCGGCATAGCTTTGCCCTACTTGATTTCTGGCAATCTGCACTTCCTCACGAAAAGCAGTATCCGTTCCCAGCATCACCTCTGTGGTGAATGCACCTGTAGCTGAGATGGACAGGAAGAGATCCTTTATTTCGATCAGGGATTCAATAGCCATGGCGGTGCTGACCTGGGTCCCATTGATCAAAGAGAGACCTTCCTTTTCCTTAAGCTCAATCGGTTCAATTTTATGATCGTCAAGAACCGGTTTTGCCGGTGTGCCAGATCGATCCCTGGTCAGGAACATTCCCTCACCAATAAGCGGCAGGGCCAAATCGGCCAGGGGTGCCAGATCTCCGCTTGCACCTACCGACCCCCTCTCCCGTACCGCTGGGATGAGACCCTTATTATAAAGCCTGATCAGGGATTCGATGGTTTGAAGACGAATTCCTGAATACCCTCTCAGTAGACTGTTGATCTTCAGCAGGAGAATCAGTCTTACAGTACGCTCCGGCAGGAAATCCCCAGTGCCTGCAGCGTGACTTCTCAACAAATTAAGTTGAAGCTGTTTCAATTTATCTGGTGAGATCCGCTGGTTGGCCAATCGACCAAATCCTGTGTTCACCCCATAGACAATATGGCCTTTTTCCAGGATATGATCGACAACCTGGCGTGAACGATTGACCAATCGGCTGGCATCCTCAGTAATTGTTAACTGGGATGGTTGGTCAAGTTCCTGGCTTATTCCATCAATACTTAAATTATTACCGTCTAGAATCATCAGTGGCTCTCCATGAACTCAATTCACCTCAGGGACACCGTGGGATCGATACCAGGCCCTGACCATTTCGACCAATTCCTTTTCAGAGTTTGCAGGTACATGGGGAATTGGTGTCGAATTTCTAAAATAATCACCGTAGCGTTTTGTGAAAATCCTCTCATCCAAAGAAATGATGGCTCCCAGGTCTGTGGTACTCCTGATAAGCCTCCCAACTCCCTGCTTGTATTTTATGGCTGCTTCTGGAACACTATAGCCCATAAAATCGTTTTCACCCGCCCGCTTAAGTGCATCACTGTTGGCTCTGACTATCGGATCAGAGGGTACAGAGAAAGGTAGTTTTGCGATAACGAGTAATTCCAAGGCATTGCCAGGCAGGTCTACCCCCTGCCAAAAACTATCGGTAGCCAATAGAATGCTTCCAGGATGGCGACGAAATTGATTGATGAGATCCATTCTTGAGACACGGCTGGATTGAACCAGTAAATGTCGACCAGATCCCTTGATCCGGTCTTCCAGTTCCTCCTGCCAATTCAAGAGCATTGTATAACTTGTAAACAGGATCATGGTCCCCACAGGATGGGTTTTCCATATTTTTTCCAGTAAAAAGAGGACCTCGATTGTGTAATTCTCTGAATTTTGAGATCCGAGGAAGGTGGGAACGAATATCCGTGCCTGGTCCTCATAAAAGAAGGGTGATGGATACGATTTTTCCTGCAGCCGATCATGTCCTCTCAAACCGAGTCTTTGCTGTATATAACTAAAATTGCCATCCACAGAGAGTGTACCAGAGGTAAATATCACCGATGCCATGTCTTCATATACTCTCACCTGCATCTGCTTGCCGATCTCGAGAGGAACCTGAACAAACTTTACTGCCACGACTTCACTTACCGGCATAATTTCAAACCAATAGATCATATCCGGATCATCAGCCTGCTCCTGCCGCTCCATGATGGCCAGGGTATTAATCATAAATTCACGCCATGATTTGATCCGTGAAATGATCTCCGATAGTCCGGATATTCTGTCTTCATCCAGCTCATCCAGGGCTTTTTCAACATCTCTTGCCAGTTTGGCAAGAACATTCAGGGCACTGGTGACAGTGAACCAGATCCCTTTCACGGGAGCAAATACATCGGTCTCCTTCGTGTAGAGCTCCTTGTAGGTAAAGGTCGCTCGCTCCAGTTCCCGCTGACGTGACTCTTTGAATTCAGTAAAAAAAGCCAGTAGGATATTGTTCGCCTCAGAAACATTGGATTCGAGCTGATCCAATAATTGGATGATATTCTGTTTCTTTTTCTCATCCTGCGACATGAGCATGTGCCTTAATTCAGTGCTTAAGCCACTTTTATTTCGACCTGAATAATACAACTGATCCATGAGCACGCGCATACTCATGTATGAAAATTCAGATGCAAAGAACTGATAGGCGGTTTTTTCAAGTAAATGGGCCTCATCGACGATCAATCTCTGATACCTGGGTAAAATTGCATGGTCCGCAGCTGCATCGGCCAGAAGCAGGGAATGATTGACCACGACCAGGTCAGCCTTTGCAGATTCCTGGCGAAGTTTCCCGAGATAGCAAAAGTCATTATGGGCACAGATGTTCGTTGTACAGAAACCTGGTTCGCTGTTGAGTTTTGACCAGACGAGGGCATTCCCAATCGTGTTAAAGCCATTGTGTTCATCGATGTCGCCTGTTTGTGTATCATGGGCCCAGATGACCAGCATCTGCAAGGCTTCCTTCTCGCGACGACTAAAACGCCATTTGACATCACGTATCGCACGTTGCCATTTGGTCTTGCAAAGATAGTTGTTCCGCCCCTTCAATAAGAGGGCTCTCAGTGGCAAATCAAGCTGCTCCTGGATAAATGGAATTTCCTTATGAAACAACTGATCCTGTAAATTCTTTGTATTGCAGCTGATGAAGATCGGTTCATCCTCATTAAGTTCATGCCTGGTGATAACGGCAGGGATCGTATAGGCCAAGCTTTTCCCAACCCCTGTTCCCGCTTCTGCCATAAAGAATTCATCATTCCGCATGGCGCGCTGAATATCCATTGCCATGGCTACCTGTGTCTCTCGCGGTTCGTAGCCTTCCAGTTTTTGCGACAATAACCCGCTAGCGGAGAAGATCTCACTGAGCTCGGGATAGGATTTTGACGCGTCGTGATGGCGAATATTTGGCCTCTGGACAAGTTCTACTTGCGGATATTCCTCCAACTTCCCTAGTGGCTTGCCAGTAAGGGTCCATTCTGTCATTTTGCGATAAAGGTCTTCATTGGGAAGATCGCTTCCATCCAGAACACTGATCAGAACCTGCAACACATCTGGGCTCAGGCGGGACATCTCAGAAACAAGAATAAGCAGTATATCTGCCACCAGATCAGCATCGTAATCAGCCCGGTGGGCACCCTCTTTTGATAATCCATAGAATTCTGCTACCGTACCCAATTTATGGTTGATCATGTCATAGCGTACAGTCCGAACCAGGCTCAGGGTGTCAATTAACTGATTCTTAAGTGGATAGCCATCAATCAGATCTCTTTTCACACTTAAAAAATTATGATCGAAATAGACGTTATGGGCGACCAGAGGATGATTCCCGAGAAAATCGTACAGGTCATCCACCACATCTTCAAACGATGGGGAATTTCTGACCATCTCATCGTCGATTCCAGTTAGTTTCTCGATAAATTTTGGAATTCTGATCGGCGGTTTGACGAACTGCTGGTATCTTTCTGTTGCGATACCATTAACGACTTTTACAGCACCAATTTCGATGACATAGTCTGTCTTGGGGTCAAGACCGGTAGTCTCAAGATCGAAAGAGACGAATGTTCCCAGACCAATCCCCTGTAAGTATTCTGCAAAACTCATTATCTGGTCCCTGATCGATCAGAATGGCATAAATGGTTCAAGTTGACCTTAACTTTCTATTGCCGATTGTGTAATTAAAAACCAGTGAATGCTCTGGTAACGTCCAGCAGAATCTTTGGCTTTTGAGTGGCGACTGTCGTAAATATTTTTAGGAGTGAACGATCTTTCTGAGGTACTTTTTCCAATTTGGCTGCAATTTTATTCAGTTGATCATCGGTGATGTCTTTTATGCTGTCTGAAATGCGGTGCAGAGCTTCATGATTCTTTCCACCTGCTTTCCTCCAGCGTCTGGGATATGCTTCAAGACCGTTCGTACTATAGTCACCTGTCTTCAGGGCCTCGATGGAGACTTCTCCTGCAATTTTCCCGGCATGCATCCCAGAAATAATGCCCCCACCTGAGACCGGATTCACCATTCTGGCAGCATCACCTGTAAGCATGATGCCATTGGCTGTGATATGTTTCAGGGTTTGTGCAACTGGAACACCCCCGCACACACTCGTTAGCATGGTGGCCTTTGGATAGTATGTTTTGATAAAATTATGAATCAGATCGTGGGAATTATAATCCTTCGCTTTGGTCCCCACAACACCGAGACCAATGTTGGCCATCCGGTTCCCTTTGGGGAATACCCACAGATAACCACCAGGAGCCCAGTTTTCCCCGATGTAAAAGTCGATCATTTCCTGATCGATATCAATATTCCCAACGGTGGCCTGGTAGGCTGATTCCATGTCATATAATTTTGTGGCAGTGCGCAGTCCTGCCATTCTGCCAACTCTTGATTCTACACCATCTGCGGCAATGACCAATTTCGCGCTCAAGGTTCTATTCTCACCCATGTATTGGTATTTTACACCTTTGACAGTATCATTTTCGATGACCAGGCCATCCACATAGGCCCTTGTTTGAATCTCGGCACCAGCCTGACTGGCCCGGTTTGCCAAGGCATAATCAAAAATCCTTCTGTGAAGAACATAGCCTGCCATTTTCGATTCAAAATCAATCGCCGTATTATTTGGTGATCGCATTCTGATCTTGGTGATCGTTGCTGCAATCCACTCAGGTTGCGGTTCTACAAATTGTCTCAATCCCTGATCACTGACAGCTTCTCCACATCGAACAGGATAACCAATATCACGGTCTTTCTCGAGAATGAGTGTTTTGGCGCCTCCTGAAGCAGCTGCGTGGGCAGCCATTGTGCCTGCCGGACCACCACCGACAACAATGACATCAAAATCAATCATGCTTCACCTCCTCCTCTTTGTCGGAGTACAATACTTCGATGGGACATACCCATACACAGATGTCGCAGTCGATGCAATTGTCCAGAATGGCAATATCCGCCTCGCGCAACTCAATGGCATCAACCGGGCAGACTGCTACACAGGTGCCACAAAAGTCACATCGATTATCTTTAACCAGGATCATGATTAAACCCTTTAAGTATCTGAACTGATTCTCACAAGAACCAGAAGTCATAATTTCAAATTTTATTCCAGCCATTAAAAATAGGCCACAACAATGTAATCTAAATGATTAAATGTAATTTTTGTTTTCTCTTTGGCCTTGATTCAGTTTTTTACAAGGTCTTAGAGCGGGGATGTTAACGAAACCTACAGAACCCCCAGACTGTTTAAAAGCACCAATGTAATGAGAATTGGTGCAACGAACTTCAAAAATACCAGCCAGATTCCCTCGAATGCAGGAAATACCTCAAACAAGTGCTCCGCACCTGCTTTAAGTGAGGAGATCACAGCTGTTCTGGACCAAATCCAGCCTGTGAAAACGGCAATCATCAAACCACCAAACGGAAGTAGAATATTTGAAGCCAAAAAGTCAACGATATCAAAAAAGGTTTTACCGGAGAGGGTCATATTTGACATCACATTAAAGGACAAAGCTGATGGGATTCCCAGCAGATAAATCGATCCCCCAAATACCAGTGCAGCGCCTTTCCTGCTCCAACCTCTTTCATCAACAAAATAGGCAACCACAACCTCGAGGAGCGAAATGGCAGAGGTCAATGCTGCGATGGCCATGAGCAGAAAGAAAAGGAAAGAAAAGTATACACCTCCGGGCATGGAAGAAAATACAGCGGGAAGAGTTTGGAATATCAAGCCAGGACCCGCAGCAGGATCCAGTCCTGAAGCAAAAACTGCTGAAAAGATCGCAACACCAGCCATGATGGCGATCAAGGTGTCCAGAAAAACGATCTGGGCAGCCGAGCTGACCACATTGTCCTTCTTTGACATATAACTACCATAGGTCAGCATGGCCCCCATGCCAAGACTGAGGGTGAAAAAAGCGTGTCCCAGGGCAATCAGTATGGATTGTCCGTTGATTTTACCCCAGTCAGGCACCCAAAGGAAAGCCAGGCCCCTTGATGCTCCTTCCAGAGTGACACCACGAATAATGAGGATGATCAGAATAAACAAAAGCACGGGCATCATGATCTTGCTGGAACGTTCTATGCCTCCTTGGACACCACGGATGACGATAAACATGACCGTGGCGAAAAAGAGCGTATGAAAACCGACCCCCCAGGTGACGCTTCCTACCAGTTGTCCAAAAAGTGCACCTGCCTCTTCCGGGTTGTGAAAATTCGACAGATTCCCGGCCAGGGTCTCCCCTACATAGCCGAGCGTCCACCCACCAATGACACTATAAAAGGAGAGTATCATAAATCCGGCTATCACGCCCAGAAAACCGATCGATATCCAAAATTTCGAGTGAGAGAGGGCATCGAAGGCACCAACAGGATTTTTCTGCGTGGTCCTTCCGATAAGGATTTCTGAGATCAACACAGGGAAACCGATAATGGCAATACAGATTAGATACACAAAAACAAATGCGGCACCACCATTCTCACCTGCGATGTATGGGAATTTCCAGATATTACCCAATCCTACTGCTGAACCAGCTGCTGCCAGAATAAATCCAAATCGAGACCCCCAGGCTTCTCTAATCTGTCTCATTTATTTTTCCGTTTCCTTTGGTTTAACAATATCATTTTCAGGGAGCGAAGAAGCATTCACATCGTATTCATCAAAATCCCATAACTGGGCTTCAACATATGCATCCGCAACGTTCAACACCCAGGTCAGCGCCATGAGCCAGATCTGATCATTCCGATCACGGTGCAAGGTCTCATCAAGTTGATTATTCTGGTAAAGCTCATCTGCATTTACATACTCATAACTAAAATATGTAAAGACACCTGCGAAAAACAAGGCCTTTAGCGGACGATGGTTGTATAGCTGACCACCACCGGGGATGATCGAATACAACAAAGCCTTTTTTGGACTTCTCACCACAGTCGAATCAATGGATTGGCTCATCCCAGCCTGACCGAAGCTGAGTGAGCAAAGGATAATGAAAAGCAGTGACTGTTGAAATATTTTCAGCATATACCCTATTTGTGGGCAACCATCTCTATTTCTACATCAGTTCCCAGGGGCAAGGCAGCAACCTGTACGGCAGAGCGTGCCGGAGCATTCTCTCCATTAAAATATTCGCCGTAAATGGCATTTAATTCTGCGTAATGACCAAGATCTGTCACAAAAATGGTTGTCTTGACGACTTTGGAAAGATCGCTACCCGCCTCGTTGAGGATTGCCTGCAGATTCTTCATGATTTGGTGGACACGGTCTGCAAATGAGGAACTTACCAAAACTCCTGTCTCTGGATCCAAGGGGATCTGACCAGCAGTAAATATCATTCCGTTGATCTCCACTGCCTGATTATATGGTCCGATGGCAGCAGGAGCCTTGTCTGTGCTAATAATTGTCTTCATCTTAGATTCACCCATCTGTTTATATTCATTTTAATAAAGAGAAATCATCTCTTTGAAACTTTGTCTACGCTTGATCAGCTTCATTTCACCTGCTTCGGTAATCAGGACCTCAGGACTCAACGGTCTCAGATTATAGGTTGAGCCCATGGAGCTGGCATATGCACCTGCCGACGCGATCACCAGCAGGTCATCCGTACAAAATTCAGGCAGTTCTCTTTGTTTGGCAAGTGCATCAGAACTCTCACAAACAGGTCCAACGACATCTCCCGTTCTGCTCGTCTCCCGCTTTTGATGGGAGTATATGGCGTGATAGGCATCATAAAGAGCCGGTCTGATCAGATCAGTTGTTGCACCATCGATGACAACGAAATAGTGATCACCATTCACTTTGGTCCCCAACACCCGATTGAGTAGAACTGCACTATTGGCCACCAACACGCGACCGGGTTGGATATGAAGTTGATATTGACTTAATTTTTTCTGAGCAACATCAACATAGGCCTCCAGATAGGGCGTTGTCTCCAGAATATCTTCAAAGGGATCCATATAGTTCACGCCGAAACCGCCACCAAGATCCAGATGTGCGATCTCTACATTCAAGGATCTGAGGTCAGCGGTAAACAGGGCCAGATAGTCGATCAGGTCATAAAATGGCTGAGATCTGAGGATTTGGGATCCAATATGGCAATGGATACCGTCAAAATTGATATGGGGATAGTCCTTGGCATGGGTAAGCAGGTGCCTTACCAGTTCCGGACTCATACCAAATTTGTTTTTTTTCAGTCCAGTAGAAATATGTGGATGGGTCTGTGGATCAATATCAGGATTTAAACGCAGCAGCACTGAGGCATTTTTCCCTAGTATGGCAGCACGAGATTCCAACAGCTCAAGCTCAAACTGACTTTCAACATTAAAATGATCAATCCCGAATTCTAAAGCGAGAGTCAGCTCCTCATTGGTTTTTCCAACACCGGCAAAATTAATTTCCCCTGCTTTATACCCAATGTGCTGAGCCATCTTGAATTCGCCGGCTGAGACAATGTCTACGCCCATTCCATAGGAACGAAAAAGTTTTAGGATTTCCGGATTGGAGTTCGCTTTCATGGCGTAGGAAACCTGGACGCCCCTGTCAATGAAGCAGTTTTTAATTACCTGGGCATTTCGTTTCAGAATTGATTCTGAATACACATAGGTCGGTGTCCCGAACTTTTGGGCGACAGCGGCAAGATCCACATTTTGACAGAACAGACGATCATTTACATAAGAAAAGCCCATTACCACTTCACATTCAAATTACGATTGGCGTAAGTCTCATCGATACGGCCAATAGGGGTTGTATTGGGGGCATTTGCCAGCAGTTCAGGATGGGTTTCAACCTCTTCTGCGATCTGTTTCATTACTTCCACAAACCGATCCAGGGTCTCTTTGTTCTCGCTTTCCGTCGGTTCGATCATCAGCGCTTCTTTCACGATCAGCGGGAAATACATCGTGGGCGAATGAAACCCAAAATCAAGAAGACGTTTCGCGATCTGAAGCGCACTGGTGCCTTTTTCCTTCTGCGCCCTCGCGGAGAGGACAAATTCATGCATACAAGCTCTGTCATAGGCCAGTTCGAAGACATCTTTGAGCTTTAGCATCAAGTAATTGGCATTGGTGATGGCCACCTTTGATATCTCATGGAGGCCATCCGGTCCCAGCATCCTGATATAGGTCCAGGCACGGATCAAAATACCGAAATTCCCGTAGAATCCATGAACACGACCAATACTATGGGGAAAATCATGGACAAGATGATACTGACCGTCCTCTATCTCAACCCGGGGGCGCGGCAGATATGCAACCAGCCTTTCAGTCACGCCAATGGGTCCAGCTCCAGGTCCACCCCCACCATGGGGCGTAGAAAAGGTCTTGTGTAAATTGAGGTGTGTGATATCAAATCCGATATCGGCCGGTCGTGCAATTCCCAGCATGGCGTTCATGTTGGCACCATCCATGTACATCAAACCGTCCACTCCATGGATCAGGGAAGCAATTTTTGATATATTCTCTTCAAACAGACCCAATGTGTTGGGGTTTGTGAGCATAAATCCGGCCACACGCTCATTGATCTTGGATTCAAAATCAACCAGGTCAACCAGTCCGTGTGAATTGCTCTTCACTTCAACTACTTTATAACCAGCCATGGCTACGGAAGCTGGATTCGTTCCGTGGGCCGCGTCGGGAATAAGGATGGTATCCTTGTCATTCCCCTTCATATCATGGTATTTCCGCATAATAAGAACACCAACCAACTCGCCCTGAGAACCGGCTGCAGGCTGAAGGGTAAAGGCCTGCATGCCTGTGATCGCACACAGTTGTCCTTCCAATTCGTGGTATATCTTCAGAACGCCCTGACTGAGTTCCTCCGGCTGATAGGGATGCATCTCACCAAGGGCAGAGGCCGTCCAGTCATTGATCTTTGGATTGTACTTCATGGTACAGGATCCAAGGGGATAGAGATCTTTATCAACATGGTGATTCTTCGTTGAGAGATCAACATAATGGCGAACAACCTCCGGTTCAGACAATTCCGGTAATCGCGGTGCACTCTCTCTTAGATATTTTTCAGGGATCAGATCAGTTAATACACGTTCCGGCACATCCAATACTGGTAAAGAGGTCGCCATCTGGCCAGGTCTTGATTTTTCGAGAGCTAATTTTGCCTTCATCCCAACAGTCTTCCTATCATTTCATAGACGCCGGATATCACACCCGGCAATGCAGATTTATTTTTTCCACCGGCAGTCGCCATCTGGGGTTTGCCCCCGCCACCACCACCCAGTTGTTTTCCTAATTCCCTGACAATATCACCAGCCTTCAACTTGTGCTGGGCAATGACATCATCAGATACAACACAGACCACATAAGGAGCATCATCTATCACTGCGCCCAATACACCCAGACCTGATCCCATTTGCCTTATCAGTTCCGTTCCAAGATCCTTAAGTGCCTCTGTATCAGGGACATCAACTATATCACTTAATACTCTGACCGAGCCAATTGTCTGAGCTTTCTCAATAATATCTGAGAGCACATTGGCAGCCTGATCAAAGGTGAGCAACTTCAATTCCTTCTCCAGATTTTTCTTTTCCTTGAGGAGATGCTGAACCTTCGTATTGATCTCGTTCAATTCTGAATTCAGGAGCTGACGCAGTTCACTGAGTACGTGTCTTTCCTGACGGGTAATGTTTTCGGCAGCTACACCGGTAACCGCTTCAATACGGCGTACACCGGCCGCGATGGCTGATTCGGACTCAATCCTGAAGAAACCGATATCCCCGCTGGCCTTCACATGGACGCCGCCACAGAGTTCATGACTGTATTCGCCAAATTTAACTGTTCGCACTTCGTCGCCGTATTTTTCTCCAAAAAAGGCCAGGGCTCCTTCAGCTCTGGCTTCATCAAATCCCATTTCACGGATATTTGCACCGGTATTCTTCCTGATTTCCGCATTGACCATCTCCTCGACGGTTTTCAATTCTTCCGGGCTCATTTTTTCAAAATGATTGAAATCAAAGCGGAGATGATCTTCATTTACCAGCGATCCAGCCTGCTTTACATGCTCACCGAGCACTTTGCGCAAGGCTGCATTTAACAAATGGGTCGCGCTGTGATTCCGAATGATTCTATTTCTTCGTTCCACATCGATCTCTGCAATCACCGGATCGGTGTTAAAATCGCCAGATATCAGTTTGGTTTCATGGATGATGGCATTTCCTGATCGCTGGGTATCAACGACCTGCAGTTCCATCCTGGCATTGTAGATTCTTCCTGTATCGCCAACCTGCCCCCCGCTTTCGGCGTAAAAAGGGGTCTGTTTCAGCACAAGAAAAAAGGTATTCTCTAGCCGGATGATCTGACAGATGCCGGTATCAAGTCGCTGGTGAGTGTAACCCAGAAACGTTGAGTGTTCGCCAGCATCTAAGATCTCCCATTCGTCATCCTGCTTACCACCATGTTTGAATTGATTTGATTTTCTGGCTTTGGTCCTTTGTTTGGCCATAAGCGATTCAAATCCTTCAATATCAACAGCCAGACCGACTTCCTCAGCCATGAGATTTGTCAGATCCACTGGAAACCCATAGGTATCGTAGAGTTTGAATACATCGGCGCCTGAAATCGTGTGCTTTCCAGACGATTTTGTCTCTTCCACCAGAGTAGAGAATATTTGAAGTCCCCTGTCCAGGGTTTGGCCAAATGAATCTTCCTCAGATCTGATCACTTTCTGGATATAATCAACGCGCTCGCGCAGCTCCGGATAAGCGTCTCCCATGATGGCGACCACGGTCGGGACCAGCTTGTAGATAAAGGCATCCTTGAGACCAAGATTGCGGCCAAATCGAGCGGCCCGCCGGAGGATGCGTCTCAGGACGTACCCACGACCCTCATTTGCCGGCAAAGCCCCGTCTGATATGGAAAAGGTAAGCATACGGGCATGATCAGCGATCACCCGGTGGGCCATACCCCCATCACCTGGTTCATAGTCGACAGCGGATAAACTGGCTATCTCCTCCAGGATGGGCGTAAACAGGTCGCTTTCATAATTGCTATCCTTACCCTGCAAATAGGCTACGATACGCTCCAAACCGGCTCCCGTATCCACGTGCTTATTCGGCAAATCGCTGAGTTTACCAGTTTGATCACGATAATTTTGAATAAAAACCAGATTCCAAAGCTCCATGAAGCGTGGATTATCGGTATTTACACCCAGTTTGGGATCTGACCCGTGAATGGCAGGATCGCCACCCATATCGATATGTAATTCAGAACAGGGTCCACAGGGACCGGTTTCCCCCATCTCCCAGAAATTGTCCTTATTGCCGAATCTCAGTACATGATCCTTAGCGATGTCAGTAACGCTGATCCAGAGATCGTAAGCTTCGTCATCGTCTTTGTAAACTGTTGCATATATCTTTTCCTTGGGAATTTTCCAGACATCGGTAAACAGTTCCCAGGCCCATTTGATAGCATCTTCCTTGTAATAGTCACCGAAACTCCAGTTTCCCAGCATTTCAAAAAAGGTGTGGTGATAGGTATCCCTTCCCACTTCCTCCAAGTCATTGTGTTTCCCACTGACACGGATGCATTTCTGGGAATTCACAGCACGCAAATAATCCACTTTTTCCGTCTCGAGAAATATTCCCTTGAATTGATTCATACCGGCGTTGGTAAACAGCAGGGTGGGATCATCAAAGGGTACCACTCCGGCGCTGCGTACAAATTTGTGATTCCGCTCTTCAAAGAACTGTATAAATTGCTTTCGTATTTCCTGTGAAGTCATTGTGCCTCAGTAAGTTATAGTATTTATATAAATGTTAATAAGCATCATCCGGTAGAACCTGTTATTATAGTCAGCGTCATCCCAAAAAGGAAGCAAGGAAATTGCTCCCGGACCCACTGATCAACAATTTATTCAAATAAAAAGCGCCGACGAACATCGGCGCTTTCAGTATTTAAAGATGGATTACTACTAAACGATAAGCCGAAACATTCTATCTGGTCTAATTTTAAAGATGCGTTTGAGCAGATTGGGCTCAGTTTGTTCCCAGCTGAACCAGGTTAGAATGGCTTCTCCCATGATATATGATTCGGGAACCAGACCCCAGTAACGACTATCATGGGAATCATCACGATTATCCCCCATCATGAAGTAATGATCCTGTTCACAGACATAATGATCTGTTGATACACCATCAATATTGACTTCTCCTGCCAGGCCAGGCATTACATCGTGTCCTTCCAGGGAGATCACATTGACCATCAGATCAAGATTATCACGACCATAAACAAGGGTATCCCCTTCAGCCGGGATAGTGAGTGGACCATAATTATCGCGATTGCCCATGCCTCGGGGAAAGATCATCCTTTCCTGATAGGAAGCAGCGTACAGGTTGAGTTTTGATGCTATGGCGTGTTCCGGCAGGGTAAACAGAACCCCATCGACAAAGATATCCTTTTCAATGATCCTCAGGCTTTGTCCAGGTCCTGCGATACAGCGCTTGACATAACTTAAACTTGGAGCATGGGGACCAATCTGAATCGCAGGCCATTTGTCATTGGGATAGCGAAAAATAACCACATCTCCAGTTCTGGGCTCTTCGAAACCAGGGAGTCGATAATAAGGCACTGAGAATCCAATGTTGGTCCACGGGACACCTATCCAGTCAGGAGTTCGAATGCCGTATACAAATTGATTCCCCAGAATAAAGTCACCGATCCTGATGGTGGTTTCCATTGAGCCAGTTGGAACATTATAGGCTCCAATAACCGCAGCCTTAAGGATCAACACCGAAACAATAATATGCAAAAGACCCCGAAAGGCACTGCTTTTCCCGGGTCGTTTCGCCTGTCTTTCTTTTTCATCCATGGGTAGATCTCCCCCTGCTCTGTTTACACCGTTTTGACGGAAGGAACCTTCGTTGAACGATATCTTTTTATGAAAAGTTCACTGATTTGCACAAAATAAATAGGTGAGATGCGGAATATTGGGAGAGTAAAAAAAAGAGGCAATCCTTTTGGGACAACCTCTTTTTGAATTATCATGGAAAAACAGGATCAATCGATAAGTCTGAACATCCTGCCCGGTCTAATTTTAAAGATACGTTTGAGCAGATTGGGTTCGGTCTGTTCCCAGCTCAAATAGGTCAGAAGTGCCTCGCCTATGATATTGGATTCAGGTACCAGTCCCCAATAGCGACTGTCATGGGAATTATCACGGTTATCTCCCATCATAAAGTAATGATTCTGCTCACAGACATAATGATCCGTCGATACGCCATCAATTTTGAGCTCCCCTGCCAGTCCTGGTGTCACATCATGTCCTTCCAGGGAGATCACATTGAAACTCATATCGAGATTATCTCGGCCGAATACCAGGGTATCTCCTTCAGCCGGGATGGTGAGGGGTCCAAAATTATCACGATTACCCATTCCCCGCGGGAAGATCATTCTTTCCTGATAGGATGCATCGTATAAATTGAGTTTTGATGCCCTTCCATGTTCTGGCAGTGGAAACAGAACGCCATCAACATAGACATCCTTTTCAATGATCTCCAGGATTTGACCCGGTCCTGCGATACAGCGCTTGATATAATTCAGGCTGGGATCAAGGGGGCCGATCTGACTTGCCGGCCAACGATCGTTGGGATAACGAAAGATTACGACATCTCCAGTTTTGGGTTCTTCAAAGCCAGGAAGTCGATAATAAGGGACAGAAAAGCCAAAATTGGTCCAGGGGATACCGATCCAGTCAGGTGTCCGTATCCCATAGATAAATTTGTTGCCGAGAATAAAATCACCAATGCGAATGGTTGTTTCCATCGACCCGGTTGGCACATTGTAGGCTTCAATGACAGTCGCTCTCAGGATCAATACAGACACAATTATGTGAAGCAGCCCCCTAAAGGCGCTACTCTTTTTCGATCGCTTCGCTTGTTTTTCTTTTTCGCTCACTGGTCTGCTCTCCTGCTATAAATACCTTATCATAATAAGCATGTGATCGGTTTTTAACGGCATAAATATCGGAATGTTCTTTATTTTTTTCCTATATAGCAGGACTGGGAGCAAGAATAGCTGAATTTAATAAGCGACAGCCTGTGCGGCTCTCCGATAATCCGGGGCTGCAATCCAGCCACCAAAACGATCATCCAACATGATAGCATTCACTTCTCCATACGCTGCGCGCAGAGACAATTCATGTCCCATGGCCTGTAAGCGCAATTCAGTGTCAGTGCTGATGGCCCTTGGTCCATATTGGATATCGTCCGGTTTCCACTGATGATGAAAACGGGGCGCATTCACCGCTTCCTGCAGGGACATATCGTAATCGATCACATTGTGGATAACCTGCAATACCGATGTAATGATCGTGGCACCACCGGGAGAACCTAGAACCAAAAAGGCTTTCCCATCTCGGCTCACAATGGTTGGCGTCATACTGGATAGCATCCGTTTTCCTGGTTCAATGGCATTTGCCTCACCGCCAATCAGACCATAAGAATTGGGAACACCGGGCTTGGCACTGAAATCATCCATTTCATTGTTCATTAAGAACCCAAACCCAGGTACTGTGACGAATGATCCATAGGGATGATTCAGGGTCGTGGTCACACTGACGGCATTTCCCCACTGGTCGACCACGGAAAAATGGGTGGTTTCCTCACTCTCACCCTGCAATGCTCTGATAGTTGCTAACTCACTGTCATTCAATGGGTAAACAGAATCACTTGGAGAAGCATATGTACTGTCGTAATCCATCATGCGCAGCTTGGCGTATGGTTTCGAAAGCAATTCAGCAACAGGAACTTCAAAATGATCAGGATCCCCGAGCCAGCTGCTTCTGTCCGCATAGGCCCGCTTTTCAACTTCAGCCAAGCTGTGTATTTGATCGGCCGAATGCCAGCCTACAGAATCAAATGACATGGGCTCAAGCATGTTAAGCATGGAGATCAGGGCCAGTCCACCTGAGCTAGGTGGCGGCATGGAGAGTATACTGTATCCCCTGTACTCTCCGCGCAAGGGTTCTCTCAAAACAGCTTTATAACTCCTGAGATCGTCCAGTGACATGTGACCACCGGTTTCAGAGATACTTTGAACTACAGCCTCAGCAACCTCTCCCCGGTAAAATCCAGCATTTCCTTGCTTTTGGATCCGTTTCAAGGTCCGGGCTAAATCCGCTTGTTTGAAACGGTCGCCTGGTTGATAGAGATCCCCGTCCCGACAGAATATCCTGCGGGTTTCCGGAAAGGCGACGGCCTCCCTGTTAAGCCAATTCAAAGAGGATGCGAGTCCGTATGAGACATGGAATCCCTTTGCGGCCAGACGGATGGCAGGCTTCATCACCCGCTTGCGGGACAGGGTGCCGTAGGTATCCAGAGCCAGTTGCATACCGGCAACAGTACCCGGCACACCGCTGGCCAGACCCCCTCGAATACTTTTTGTTTCTGAGACCTTCCCACTGTCCTCAAGAAACATATCCCTGGTAGCCCCTTCTGGCGCCATCTCGCGATAATCAATGGCCATACTCCGACCATCTGCCATCTGAATGAGCATGAAACCACCACCGCCCAGATTTCCAGCCTGGGGATAGGTGACTGCAAGAGCATAGGAAACGGCAACAGCTGCATCTACTGCATTTCCACCTGCTTTCAGGATCTCTATCCCTGCATCACAGGATTCCCGGTCATGGGCGACCACAACTCCGTGGGTACCATAAACGGCTGGCTGAGCTGCAAAAAGTTGCTGAAAAACCAGTACGGTCACTGCAATTCTAATCAATATCTTCATAATTATCTTCTCATAGTGGTAAAAAGGCGTCTTGATAATGGTTTATCGTCGGTTTGGGAGTTGAAAAATTGACAGTTATGATATCGAATCTACACTCGGGCTGCTCTAGTTCCCTATTCTGTAAATAGAGCTCTGCGATTCTGGCTATCTGCTTTTGTTTTCCCGGTGTGACCCGCTCCAGCGCAGCGATGTCATCCTGCTCATTGCCAAAGCTTTTTACTTCAACAAAAACGACGGTATTTTCCAAGGTTGCAATGAGATCGACCTCCCCCAGTTTTCCAGCGTGATAGCTGTGTGCGAGAAGGATATACCCGGCGCGAATCAGGAACATCCCGGCGATGATCTCACCCATGCGACCATAATTCTTTTCCATTCCATGGTACTGGTACATTGTGTTTGGTGATTTCTCTACCGGGTTGAAAGTTCTTCTGTGGATCGGACAGCGTCCCTTTTCCCTTAGGGTGTCCATGTGAAATTTGGATCCATACCCCTTGTGGGACTTAAATCCATACTCCGGAAACAGCAGGTCATAGGAGACCATCATGGCATCCCGGGTGGTTTTCGCAATAATACTGGCCGCGCTGATGGCAGGAACTGTATCATCGCCACCAACAATGGCAATCTGGTTGATCGAAAGTTCTGGAATGGTGAAATTACCATCCACCTGAACCTGTTCTGGTTCCAAACCCAGATTGTGTACAGCGAGACGCATGGCCTGGAAGGTGGCTTGAAGAATGTTGCTGCGATCAATATCCTGTTCATGGACAATACCCAATCCAATCGCCCGGGCACTTCCCCTGATCGCTTCCGCCAGGACCTGGCGACGTTTTTCAGACAGTTTTTTCGAATCCCTCAATCCCTGGGGAATATTTCCCTCATCCAGGATCACTGCAGCTGCTACTACAGGACCTGCCAGAGGACCCCGACCTGCTTCATCGACTCCTGCCATTACTTTTGTAATCAATCGCTATATTTCCCTATTTTCGCTCAATATAGGCATATCCAGCTTACGTAGAAGTGATTTGATCATTCGGATGACGGGTATAAGTAAAGCCTAGTGCTTCCAGCCTGATAGAATAAAAAAGCGCAGAACAAATCCTGCGCTTTTTTTTATCTGCTTGAGGTGGAAACGCTTATGCGGTAACGGGAGCTACTCCCAGTACATCCTGGAAAGCCTGTACAAAGGATTCCCTGGGAAGGGCACCAGCGGCCATCTGCGGTTTGTCATTCAGTGGGACAAATAGGAGTGATGGAATGCTTCTGATACCAAAAACCCCCGCCAATTCCTGTTCAGCCTCGGTATCGACCTTGTAGACTTTTACTTTCCCATCATACTCTTTTGAGAGATCTTCAAGGACGGGAGCAACCATTTTACAGGGTCCACACCAATCGGCCCAAAAGTCGATGATACATGGTGTATCGCCCTTATACTTCCATTCCTGTTCGTTCTCATAGTCAAAGACCTTATCGAGAAAATCCTGTTTTGTTAAATTTTCAGTCATCTTGTTCTCCCATCCACGGACCCTGCACCCGTTTCTGATTATTATTTTTTTTCATGTCAAATATTTCAGCTCACAGGTCTTTGAGCATCTCAGCGGGGATAGGTTACGAAATATTTTCAATATTTTCTTGCAGGGACGCAAGGCCTTGCGTCCCTACGGGTGTTCAATATTATCGATATAATCTTCATCTGATATGCAATCGATCCCCGCTGTTTTCAATATTTTGGTAAATATGCCGTCTCCAGGTACCAGCTTTTTGGAGAAGGAGCCATCATAGATCTGTCCGCAACCACAGGCAGGACTGCGGCTTTTCAGGATCGCCAGCCTGACATCCTGGACTAGGCCCCTTTCCAGACAAATCCGGGCACCTTCTGAGAATTGATCCGTGACCTCTGCCCCATTTCCACGATAAACCCGGCCCTCCCTGATCTCTGCTGGAGGTCTTGGGGTTGAAAGACCACCCTCGACCTCAGGACATACGGGGATCAAGTGTTTCCCCTCCAGCATTTCCAGTAATTCCTGACGCAGGCTGTTCTTGCCATCAAACCGGCAGTTCTCCCCAAGGAGGCAGGCAGATATGAGAATGGATTCATTCATTGCGGATGGATTGAAGCCGGGATCCTTTACCAGCGATCATCCTTAAAGAAATCTTCCTGATTGTGGACAGCCTTCAGCATATTGGTGGCTAATTTGCGAACATCACCGTTCACCGATACCTCTACCTTTGTGATATCCTTCTTCTTCAATTTTTCCAGAATGATCTTCAGATCCTCTACTTCATATTTATCCAGTTCAAATTTGAATATCCAAGCCATCATTCAGCCCTTTCTTCTATTTTTGATCACTTTAGCTAGTTCACCCCAATGTCCTACCAGATCCAGATCAATGAGACTCATCTTTTTGAAGGTTTCCAGGTCCTGGACAATGAATAATCCTCGAGCAGTGGCATAGGGTTCTTGATCATCCAATGCCAACTCTGCCTCAAGACTAATCTTGTTTCCATCTACCATCTTAACCCTGGCAGTATAGAGAACCTCCGTTTTGAGCGGCACCGGTCTCAGAAAGCGCGTAGTATACTGAGCAGTCATTGCAGGATACCCATTGATCCAACAGCAGGCGCCCATTAATTCGTCAAACACGGCGGAAATGGCTCCGCCATGGGCATGACCGGGAGGTCCCTGGGCCAGTTTGCCAAATTTTACCTGGGCATACACACTTTTTGAAGATGCATCATAATAATATTTCAGAGCAATTCTCTCTGCATTGTGCTCACCAGAAATGAATGAAATGAAATGTTTCCCGAATTCAATGGGAATGGCGTCTTGTATTTGGGGGTAATTCAATGCTCTGCTCAATTTCACTCAGCAGCGAGTCTGGAGAAAAGTTCTGCTTCAAATGTATCTCTCAAGTCTCGCATTTGATCGATGAGGGGTTGAATGTTTGACAGAGTATCTCCATATTCAAAAGTGACCTGTTTGAAGCCGTCTGAAAAATCCACTCTGATATATTCTGCACCACCGTCTGCGCAATCAGGACAACCGATGATATCTGCATAGCTTTCCAGCGCCTGCAGATCAAGATTGGCCAGGAGCAGCTCCCACTCAGTTGGGTCCAAAACGCCGTCCAAAACTCGTGGAGGATAGGTTGAGGGGTCGTGACCAGTGGCCGTGTAGGTCAGTGATTCCTCAGTAATTACCAGATCCCTCAGACAGTAACCGCCACATTCGCCAAAGGAGCTCCCGCTGGAAATGGTCAGGGTTACAGGGTCATTTTGCTCACACCCGAAAAAGAGCATTCCAAGGATCAGGATCAGACTTGATATACTATACATTTGAATGGTTGGCATCACACCTAAAGATATGCCATAGACGGTTTGATCGATACCAAAATCTGTCTTTTTAGCTGAGTGTGTTGATAATGCTTATATTTAGCGATAATTTTTCAACTCTGCTGTTGAAAACGATAGGTTCCAGTATGCAAGATGAACCAGACGCAAAGGTCAAATACTGGCCTTCGTCAGGTTGGCCATCCCTGTCCCCTGCCCGCTCCACAATATTGACATTTTTCCCTGTGAACACAGAGCCGTTCACCACATTCTGAACAGGTCCATTTTGATTTTTCAAGCTCCATGAACTGTTCAAAACCGAGGGACCTGATCTTATCAAGATTTTCGATCATGCTCATACCATAATTCGTGATATACCGCTTATCAAGCTGCTTCAATCGGGAACAGGGGTAGTTTTCGCAGTCATAGCAATACCCAGATTCAAGCCGCTGCATCTTTTCGCAATTTTTAATCCGGCATGTCGTACAATGATTTGCCTTTGGCCCTTCATCAGACAGACATCCAGAGCAATGGTTTTTGTCTCTCAAATACCCCAGGCAGATCCCACAATTCATTCCACAAGGGGCTATTAATTTTGAAGTCAATGGTGGAGCTGATATCATAATTTTTTGTCCTCCTCAGCAGGCCGGATTGACGATTTTGTCAGGCAGATATTTCATACATCAGAAAGCTGCGCTCAAGGTTATGAATCATCAGTCAACGCCTAAAGTCAAGAAATGCAGGTTCAGTACGACATCCTGTCGATTCTGCCATTTTTTGTATTCATCTGTAAAATTAGAATCATCCCCCTCCTCAATGGAGGCTATGTATTTTTTTTTACCGTCAAACTCATCATTTATCAGGAAAAGTCCCAGACCTCCAGAAATGGCCAGAGCCCCTAAACATTAGTAAGTTGGATGATCTCCTGTCCACTTTCAATAATCTCAATCAATCGTTTCGTAAATCGGGCAGCAGGAGCCCCATCAATGATATCGTGATTGAATGATATTGTCAAATGCAAAGCTTCTGCTACCTTTCCCATTTCCATGGTCTTCTTAATGCCCCCGACAGTAACGAGGATGGTCGCACTGCTAATCGGGATGAACCATGATGCAGTATCCCCGAACATACCAACAGATGTAACGGCAACTTTTCCAAATCGCTTCGCCATTTTTATGCTCCGACTTCCAATCCGAATCATGTATTTCAACAAAAATGATGGGATAAAGCGGATGTATTTCATTCCAGCTTGTTCACCGATCTGATCAAATCTCAATGCCTGGTTCTCTCGAATTTTTGTGTGGATATCCAAATAGGTCAATTCCTGCACCTGAGTTAGTGTTACAGGTTCTGGCGTGATTTCCCCCCCAAATTCCCGTTCCACTAAAACACCGATATTAACGTCTTCAAGGAGGATCAGCTTTCTTCCTTTGCGAAAGGAATTAAATCCTGGATTATCCTCGATCGCCTTTGCCAGACAGCAAACGACGTAAGCAGTCAAAGACAACCTCTCTCCGGTTTTGTTGTGATATTGACTCATTAATGACCGAACATTTGTGATATCAGCTTCGGTAATTGTATGAATTGTGTTGAATTCACGAGAGACACTACTCGAAGCAGCTACCAGCCGGCGATTAAATGATAATTTCTTAATTGAATAGCCTGTCTTTTTCATTTATGATTTTCCTCGTGAGGAGTATTCATTTCAATCAATATTTAAATGCATACATAATTCTTTACATATAACGGCTTAGGCTTGAGCCCTGCTTCGTTTCCAACTACGCCGCGGCAGGCTGCCTCCTGAGAAACAGTCAAAACGATTATTAGCAATGTATCCGTCCAATCATCTTTCAAAATTCCCTTAACTCGTTGTGAGTCAGCTCTATACCTTTGTTTGGTAGCGCTCTATTCATAGTATAAATGCCTGACTTGCGATTTGGAATTCCTCTTGGGTAGTTGCATACTTTTTTTCCTTGTACGGAAACTGTGCATCGAATTCAGCCGCAGCATCCGCATCAAATTGAAATACATCACTTGAGTAATATTTCCAGTTCTGTCCTGAGAGAAACCCCTTTTCTAGCTCAAGCACCAAAAGAGAATAGGGGTATTTACCTTCATGATCAGCAATGTTGTAAGTCTTAGAACCTTTAAACCCATGCTTACAGTAGTTGTGTGGATGGCCTTCAATTATAATGGCACGATATCCAAGGTCCAACGAGACCTTTCGCGAATGATTTATTAAAGCAGAACCAATACCGCATTTCTGATATTCTGGCAAGACACAGAGAGGACCAAATGTTATAGTCCCTATCTCATTCAATGCATCGTCAATGATTCGTGATTTAGTATAAATAATACTTCCGACAATTTTGTCATCGTAAACAGCAACAAAGTCAAGCTCTGGGATGAAATCAGGATGGTATCTCATTTTGTGCACCAAGTAGTGTTCATCACAACCTGGAACATGCACGTTCCAAAATGACTCGCGAGTAAGATCTTCAACTGTACCATAATCTGCCGGGGTTTCAAGTCTGATTATTAAATCCAAGATCGGCACTCCTTATCTCCAGTCTAATCGATCGATTACGACTACCTAACAGTTATTCTACTGATCCGCATAACATCCAATTTGCCCCTCACCAGTCCGTATAACGTGATTTTTGAGTTCACAGTAATCGGCTGAGCCACAATTTGTTATTGAGATATTCAATTTATTTGTCTTTTTTCCTGATCTGCATAAAACCCAGAAATAGTGAAGCCTTCGAAACTTTTGACTGGATCATCCTGTTCCTCTGACAGTTGGACCAACGATGCTGGAATCTAGTTATTCAGTCCAAGAATTCAAATGGGATAAGGCTGGAAGTAGGATGTAGAAGCTGAGAATTTGACCTTCAGACCAACCGGCGTTCGCCCTTCGTTTCGCCGTTGCGAGATGATATGGAGCGGCATAATCCACCAATAATTGATCAATGTTAAATGTTAAATGTTAAATGTTAAATGAAAGAAAGTGCCCGGGACTGGAGTCGAACCAGCACATACGTAAGTACACTAGACCCTGAACCTAGCGCGTCTACCAATTCCGCCACCCGGGCAGTTCTGTCTTCACCACATATTGTGGCTTCGTCTTGACTTGAAAAAGCGGGCTAATGTAATCCCCCCTCATTCCCCTGTCAATCAGATATGAGTTTCCTTCAAAAAAGACTTCGCTTGCTATGAAAAGATCAAGATGATAAACAGGTTGGCGAAAAAAAGCAGACCCATGAGGACCAGAATCAACAGGGGTTGAACCATGATGATCTTGGAGGCTACTGTGGGCCAGTCCTGACCAGGTTTGTCCCAGAGCAGCTTGAGACTCTTGAGAAAGATCACCCCGGTGAATCCATACATGAAGGGAGCCAAAACCGGTGTATTACCCCAGAGTTTGGGCATGGCATCCAGCTGCCAGTGTATGAGCTGGAATTGGGACATGAGGGCTTCAAAAAAGAAGGCCGCCAGGATCATGGTCAGAAAGATCAGGGGCAAATGCTGGTCCCAGCCCTTGGTCTGAAAATATTCTGTGCCCAAATAACTATTGCTCCATTCCCAACTGACATAGCTCAGATTACTCCACAGGAGCAAAAAGATGAAAGGAATCCCGCCCAGAGTCAGAACAAAATCCCCATAGGAATAGAATTCACTGATCTTCGAGAGGGCGACTTCCCTGAATAGACCCATAACTGCCCCGGCAGACCAGAATATGATGGTGAACTGGACCGACCGGGTGATGATGGAATGAACCAGCAAAATGCCCGTCATGGCGAAGATCAGGAACTCAAGGAACCAGATCATGGGCATTCGCTTTCATCTTTTTATTAAATGATACCATCCCCCATACCAGAATGGGGAAGTTGGACCAGAGCAGGTCATAGCGCTTATTGATCAATTCCATGATGATGGCTGCAGTGAGCAGGAGATCAATGGCGCCGTAAGGCAGGTAGAGGAAGAATATTTTTTTCAATATATGCTAACTCCTTGGGTCATTATGACCCTGAACGAAGTTGAAGGGAAGCATCCCATGGTCTAAAATGCATTCGAAATCCTTCGCGAGCCTGTGCTGAGCGAAGTCGAAGTACTCAAGGGGCCACTGGAAATGTTTGTCCATACCAAAAAATGAACGATCCAGTCAGGCCTGTTGAATTCCAGCCGGAGGGGTGAAATGTGGCGATCTCGAATGTGAGATTGCCACGTCCCCCACCAGGGTGGTATCCTCGCAATGACCAATTCTGGCACAATCCACCGATCTAATCGTTCCATTCGGCCTTGAAAATATGGGTAGCCCGGGGGTTGTCGGCATCCCGGTTGGATGCAAAGGCAATATATTTTCCATCAGGGCTGAACATGGGGAAACTGTCAAAATAGCTGTTGGTGGTCAGTCGGGCCAGTCCGGTCCCATCAATGTTAATCATATAGATCTCAAAATTATGACCATAAGCGTGTGCCTCTTCATTCCAGTCATCCATATTGGATGAGAAGACCACATGCTGACCATCCGGATGCCAGGATGGCGCCCAGTTGGTGGCACCATTATTGGTCAGGCGGATCTGGTTCTTGCCGTCAACATCCATGACATAGATGGAAAGGGGCACTGCCTCAACCTGGTTTAAGGCCATATTCTCTTTCCAGCGCAGGGAATCCTCTGCATTGTCCGGATACCAGGCTCTCCAGATGATCTTATCCGCCTTGGGGCTAAAATAGGGACCGCCATCATATCCGAGACGATTGGTGATTCGTTTTACGTCTGAACCATCGATATTCATGGTGAACAGTTCCAGATCATCATCGATCTCCGAGGTGAAAATGACCTTTCCTGTGAGGAAGGAAACTGTTGGTTCTGCATCATAACCGTCATTCTGGCGAATCCTGATCAGATCCGTTCCATCTGGCTTTGCTGAGTAGATGTCATAAGGGAAAAGAGGCCACAAATATTTATTGCCCTGGGGCTTTGGCCTTGGGGGACAGCTGTCAACCACGCCAAAGGTGGATGCAAAGATGATACGATCCTTGTCCATGCTGAAATAGGAGCAGGTGTTGGCACCGAGTTCTGGACTGACCCTGTGCTGATCCGAGCCATCGGCATTCATGATATAGATCTTGTCACAGGCATCGCCATTGCGTTTGCTTTGGAAAATGATCTGCTCACCACGGGGTCCCCAGTATGCTTCACCGTTGTCGCCTTCAAATGTTAATTGCTCCACATTTGAAAGACCAAAGGGCTTGGTTTCGATCACAGCTTCCTGCTGACTCGAGCAGGCAACCAGAACGAGAAGGATAATGGATAGAACAATATATTTTGTATTCAAGATTTACTCCTTGTATTGATAGTATGGCTATTATTCAGGTGATTAATTGGGCTCTGCGCTTATCTGATAAAGCAGCACAGCATTGTGAATATGGATGGCAAATTTATCCTGCCCCACTACGGAAACGCGGGGTAATCTGGTACTCCAGCTACCAAAGGAACTGCGGTGGACAATGAAACCGGCCTGGTCGACTCCTTCCAGGATAAAATTACGGAAAGCCTGCTTTCCCTCTTTGGTAAAAAAGAGTGTGTAGCGTAGATAAAAGAAAATGTCCCACTCCTTCATGTAGGCCGCATCACTGATTCCCCGCAATTCAATGGGGTGATAGGTGGCAGACAGAGCGCCATCCCCCAGATTGATTACATTCAGGTCGGTTTCAGAGACGATAAAGGTCTCCTCCTGACCGAGGGAGCGGATTTCCCAGGTTCGCCAGGGATAAGTAATAATGGGGGTCAGTCGGTTGAAAAGGGTCAGCGAAGATTCGTCACCATGATCGAGTTCGAGGAAAAAATAGTCTGAACCGGGAATTCCCTGTATGCCGTGGAGTTCACCCTCGATTTTTTGAATATCTGATAGAGCCTTGGCGCCATCCCAGATCCTGAGCTCAACTTCCGGTGATTCAAGACTGTCACCAGGTAGACAGGACGAGGCAATCATCATCTCATTTTCCAGCTTCAAATTGGCGGCCATGATCAGTGGATGGCATTTGGGTTGACCCTTTGGCTGGGCAGAATCGATATACAGCAGGGTGTCTTCCCCGCTCATTTCCAGAAGCCAGGGTTTGCCTTCCTCGGTAATGAGGATGCCAGCCTTGTCCGTCAGCTGGTATCGAAGTTTGCCAGTGGTATAATCAGTTTTGAATACGCTCGTATACTCCTGGGCCCCTTCTGCGTTGTAGACCTGAAAGGAATAGATATGTTCATCCAGCGCCGACTCAATGACGGGCTGGTCCTGAACCAGCATAAAACTGCTATGTGTGTTATTCAGGAAGAATTCATCATGCTCAGTCCGCTGAACCTTCCTAATTTCCTCTCCCTCGTTGTCAAAGAGCGTGATATCGTCGTGGGTCCGGATCATGTAGATCGGATACCCGGGACCACTCTCCATGAAGACGATCTCCTCGACTGCTGTGTCGAAGGTCCATTGGGCAAAGGGTTTCACGCTCAGATCCTCGGCATAAATAAGAGCCAGTGAAAACAAGATCAGGGTAATATGGATTGAATATTTTTTCACATCTATTTCAGGAGGAGCGTTTTCCTGGTAGAACTGTTCCCGTCATTCAGGTTTAATCTAATCATGTAGCTTCCACTTGATAAAGATTTTCCATTGGAATCCCTGGCGTCCCATCGCCATAAATAGTTGCCAGGTGAGGGTTTATCCATTTGCTCCTCATAGACCAGTTTGCCCCGGATATCGAATACAGATATCAGGACAGGACCTGCCTGTTCCAACCTATATCCTACATTAACTGACGCATTAAATGGATTAGGATATATTACTGATATATTGGATGTTACAGGATTCTGTTCTGGCTCTATTGCATCGGTAGCTGCAAAATAATCCAAGATTTTTTCCATGAACATCGAGCGTGAGTCATCGCTATCGATGGTTTCAAAGGGGAAGCCAATGACCAGAGATGCGATCCCACCAGATCTGTATCCAACACCGGCAGTCAAACCATTTCCATATTTTAAAACAATCTCGCCCTGTTCTGCAGTGTTAAAATAATCCGGCCAGTCTTCAAGATAGGGGTTGGCGCCATAATCAAAGCTGAGTCCTGAAAAATCAGGTCCATAGCCATCTGCATGTAAAGATCCGGAATTATCGCCACCAAAGTCCAGATGGAGCACCTGATTCATAAAAGCCTTATCCCCTGCCGTTATATTAAGATAGAGATCATAGGCGATCTCTGATCCCGAGGCAACAAAATGATGGCCAGCGCTGCTCAAGTAATTTCTGATAATAGTCTGCTCGAGCGTGCTGAAACTTTCATCAGTTCGGCTGTCATCGCCAGTAAACCATATCACAACATCATATTCTTCCAGGGATCCTTTTGCAGTGATCCATTCATTGCCGGCAGTGGAGATATCCGCTGTGGACCCGCTGTTCACCACGGCGCTGGCATAGTAGGTGGCAAAATTGTGCTGAGATTTATCCCAGGAACCGCTGATCCGGTCGAATCCATCCACGATCAGGATCTTGTCGTCGCCTTTGTTCATGCGGACCCCATAGGTATCTGAATACTCACTGTAATTGGGTATGGGTGCAATGTCAACAGCCTGCAATCTGAATTGCATATAGGAACTACCTGAGAAATTAGCAAATGTGTAACTGCTCATATCTGCAGTAAGCAGGTCGGGACCGTGGTTTGAAGTCCAGGTATTGCCGTCAAAGGAAAATTCCAGACGATATCCCCGCAGATCAGGATCCGTTACTGGTGTCCACTCAATGAGCAAGCCTCCATTCCCGTCCGGTCCCACATAGCTCAGATCAGGTTGTGCTGGTGGAAGGAGATCCTGATCGCTGATGGTAATGGGAACATAGGTGGTATCCCAATTATCTCTGGTGTCTGAGCTCATGACAGCGATCACGTATTCTCCCGGATCGTAAAGCGTACAATCAAGATATCCATTTGAAGTAGGTTTATTGGTAACAATGTGGCGATAGATACTTGTACTCGAACCCGGAGCGTACCTGAGATGGACATAAGTATTCGAGTAAAGCTGATTGGCTTCAAACCAGTAATGAGGACCTTCAAGAACCGTGCTTTTATCAGCACTGAAAAGCGCCCATCCAATTTTGTATACACCATTATTCTTGTCGATTGCAGCCCAAATGTCCGTTGTATCTGCCGCCTGGGCTATAATATCCACATGACCACTGATGGTCTTGCTGGGAAAGGATATGTTTGTACCATCTTTTACAAGCTGGATAATGGGCGATCGTGGATGGTAAGGGTCGCTAAAAGGAGTTATTTTACCGGGAAGTAATGGGTTTCGCAGGGAATTATCACTAGCATCTCGAATGTCTGCACCATAGTTGAGATGAATATGTGCGTAGCTATCCGTATGCCCCACCACCCCTTCCTTGGCAACACTCTGGCCCACAAGCAGACCCGAAAGGGGAATTACATGGACATATGCAAAATCTTCAACGCGGATCCAGTCACTTCCAATGGCATCAACTGTTCCAGCCATAATTGACAGTACTGGTTCCCCAGGTGCCAGTGGCATATCTGTACCATTATGGAAATGATCAGCAGGTGCTGTATCCCTGAATTCATCAAAAGTTGCTGATATGCGATGCTGTGCGTTCGTACCACCCCGGTTGTCAACCAATGGCCACTGGAAGTTATCGATCTGAGCTGACAGCATCAGGGGAATGATAATGATCAGAAGGACGAATATTTTCATTCACTGATCTCCAACCATTCGTACCGAGTTCCCAGATAAAATTGGTTGCCATCGGAGTATAATTGGAACATAGGTGGATATTTAGGGTCCAGTTGAATCTGGATTGATTTCTGTTGCTTGGGAAAAAAGACTTCAGCAAAGTGGGTGTTGCGCTTGATAAAGAAATCTGAAACCACTCTGATCAGGGCAACTTCACCGGAATTATCCACGCTCAGGCCAAGCGCAACCTTTTCTTCTTTTGCAAAATCAATTTCCTGGACGCGTTCCTGCTCGAGATCAAAGAGAACTACTTGACCATGATTGCTCTTCGCTGCGAGGTATTTACCATTATTTGAAACAGCTAGTTCGTGGCCAAAATGCTCATTGGTCCAGAGTACGTCTCCCTCCTCATTCGCCTCCAGAATGAGAGGACTCATCCTTTGCTCAATGGCGTTATAGGAATAGCCACTGATGAAGATCCTCCCAGAATGAAAAGATGCCTGCTGTAGATAGGTAAAGGGTAGAATTTTTGTCTTTTGGTTATTTCCAGATGCATCAATACTTATGAGGAGCACGTTTTCAGCCTGAGCACCCTCAAAGCCAGGTCTTTCGATAAGTACATAGCAGAGCTTATTTTGCCAATATACGCGCGCCTTGCGTTCCAGGCTGTAATCACCCTTGGTTTGATAAAGGGGTGTCTCTACGATGCGTTCTCCGTTCTTATAAAGCTGGATATGCGCCGAGATGGGATCAACCAGGGCCAAAACGCCATCATCAGAGACAGCGGCGACATGGGCTTTGAGATCACTGCCACTCGCCTGGGTGACCTTATACTTAAGTTCATCAAACTCATCGAGAACGAAATAATGAGAATAGCGCATTCCATCCTTCACCATATCCAGAGGTTCCATATATGAAAGGAGGCGAAACCTGGCATTGGGGGAAAGTGTGATGGCCACATCAGGATCGTAATAAGTCATGGGTGTTACCAGCAGATCTGCGACACTGTAATGAGATCTGGCCGACGAATAGTAAAGCGGTGTGCCTTCATGCACAGTCCACGAGGAAGCTGCATCATTCAGCTTGATCAGGTGGTTAAAGTTTGCGCCAGTCGTTAAGCCCACAAAGAGAGTCAGGAGTGGGACAAGCGTCTTACTTAATGCACTCATTTTCCGTTTTCCTCGTTTTATTTATCCTCAATCATGTCCCGATTTCAAAGCAGTGAGACATGTCTTTAATGTAAACTGCAAAATCCTGACTAAATATGCAAAATGCCTTCCTTTCAGTACCACAAAGGAAGGCATTTTTGCTGGAATGCTTGATCTTCTAGAAATAGATATTCATGCTGAATCTTTGGACATCATTCAAGCGGGCATAATTTGCAAAGGCATAGTCAAATTTCACTCCGGTTCCCGTCCCAAAAAGTGGCAGGTTAAACCCGGCTCCTAAAGTCCAGTCATCATCCCGTGCTTCCACCTTTTGACGCTTTAGCCCGGCGTCCGGTTCGAAATAGGGTGATTTCCAGCCTCCACGGAGGAAGAACTTATCCATCACATTGAATTCAGCACCAATATTGATGGATTCGTACCCATCATTGGGATGGAGAGCATCAACGGCAAGCGTGAGCTTTGAGACACCCATTTCCATGACATCCATGGCCGCTCCAACCCTGAATAACAGTGGCAGATCCCATGAGGACATCGCCAGGTTTGCAGGGATTTGATCATTATTCCCTTCAGCGTTCTCATCCGGATCATATCGAACCAGAGCATCCCGACCTGACATGCTCATGGGAGTACCGTAATTTGAGATATTCATACCCAGTTTCATGTCATTGAACTGAGTTGTAAACAGGGTGCCCATATCGATCGCAAAGCCAGATGCCTTCATATGCCAGATCTGTTCCTGGATATACTTGATATTAAACCCGATAGAGAAGCGATCCGTAAGGTTTCTGGCAATGCTGGTCTGCAGGGCAAGGAAACTCGAAGAGAAGAACTCGCCAGTACCGTCCGGATTATCTTCGGTACGAACAGCCATATCCTCCATACCTACAGAGGTGATGCTGGCTCCTACCGTCCCAAGCCCATACAGGGGCATGATCACGCCGGCATAGTCCACACTGATATCGGCTATCCAGTCTGTCCGACTGAACATGAGTTCTGGACCACTGCTTCTTGAAATACCTGCGGGATTCCAGTACAGGCCTGAGGCATCATCGCTCATGGCAACAAAGGCCTCACCCATACCAATGGCTCGACTGCCGATCCCGATTTTTAAAAATGGTGCCGCGGTGGTCCCTCCCTTGTACTGACCATAGGAATTAGCCACTAGCAAGCTGAGAAGGAGTATTAACATTTTTTTCATGATCACACCTCCTACTTGATCACGGCAAATTTGCCGATGGTTGAAGCGTCTTCAGTTTCTACATGGAAGATGTATATACCGTAGGCAACCTCCATATTATCGATATTCAGCAGATCCCACGATTCTGCCCCATTAAAGGCAGTTTCATCGTGTTCCAGGGTTCGCACCAAATCGCCTGCCAGGTTAAATATCCTGATCGTACAGGTGGGTGGAAGATGGGTAAACCATACCTTTCGCTCCCCCCGACCTGTCTGCAGATAGGGTTTTTTCTCCCACACGGCAGATGCTACATATGGATTCGGTACCACAGCGATATTGGAAAGATTATTTTCCATCTGGGTCGGGTCAACTGTACCACCATATGTGTTAAAAGTGAAAACATCATGATTGCTGAAGGGTTTTCGAGTTTTCATTTCGTAAACATCACCAGGTTGTGGGCCAGAGGAATTCCAGGAGAATTCATCCATTCTAATTTCTGGTCCTGCTTTTGTCCCAAAAAATCCAACATCACCAACAAAGGTAATTGCTTTGATCAAGTCATCCTGGTAAATCGTCGAATCTCCCCAACTTGCATTAAACATGGAGGCAGTTATCCCAGTAGAGTAATCTGCACTTGCATTACTGAGATTATACACTGCATAGCCTTTGTAAGTACCAACATACAGTTCATACTGATTTCTAAAATAGAGGCTATAGACCTTATCGTCTGTGAGCATACCAGCAGCTTTGTTGTATGAAACAAATGAATCTCCAGTGAGGAACGCCAGGCCTCCTTCAGTACCAATTACTATGGTTCCATCATCGAGTTCAATAATGGAGGTCACCTTTTTATTGGGCAAGCCATCTGAAGTCTCATAGGCTTTCCAATTCGACGTGCTGCGATCGTAGCGCAATAATCCGGCAGAAGTTGCGATCCAGAGCGCTTCATTTGAGTCGAACATAAGATCATTAATATCCGCTGCGGTGATATCCACATTAATTGAATCAGGAGTTATGTACGTCTCAACACTATCGTCAAGACTTGTTGCATAGGTTCCCTGGGTATTCACGCGGATAAGTCCCTGCCGATAAGTTCCCAACCACACCCAACCTTCGGAATCCTGTGCGATAGCTGTACAAGCAATATAAGCCTTTGACTTATCCTTATCTTCCAGGCTGCCTTCATTATCCGGGGCAAGTTCGTCAAAAAGTGTTTCAAGTTTCGCATTATGATGCCAGATATTACCATCAAACAATGCAGGACCAATGCTGGTTGCGATCCAGAAAAAGCCATCAATATACTCGATGTCACTTACACCATCTGATAGCAAGCCTTTGCCTGAATTTTCATTGGTCCAGTGCTTCCAGCTCTCTGATTCAAGATCATAAATGTGTACACCGTTCGATTCAGTTCCGATGATCACACCCGAATCATAACTATACATGGAATTTATATTCTCTAATTTTGAGGAAAATTTAAATCTCCACGTAGTTGACCACACGCCTGATTTATCTTCTCTCTGATATAGGATAGGTAGAATCTGATTTCCCGTTTTTAGAACTGAATCCTTCATCCCAATCTGCATGACATCAACATATTCTTCATTAATTGGATCATAAACTGAATATGCCAAGCCGCAGTAAAGCCAATTATTGAATTCATCCCTCCCGTATCGAATGGGTGCCGGAACCAGACCTGAAGCTGTAGGTGAGACGGCTGTATCGACAACACTTTCATGGAATTCAATTAAATAATCACTTGGTGAAGCAATTCCTTTGACTGAACTCGAGGAGTAGACCTGTATATCTGCTTCCCAAAGAGCATCACCATTTATCCAGCGCGATCTTTCATTGTCCACTTTCAGAGTATCATTTATTACGTAGACCTGAAATCCATTGCTAAAAGAATTCACATCCTCTCCATGGAGACCAATCTGGTTGTCCATGGTCCGGATGGGATTATTTGCATCGGTGACATCACTGACAGTAAAATATTGAGTCTCCCGCATTTTTTCCTGGAGATCATTTTGATCAAGGTCAGGTTCGCCAGAATCCGGCTTTCCATTGGCCTCAGTACCATCTGGATTCAGTAGCGGATGCCAGTTATCCCCGTTTGGATCCAGACCGGCAATGCTTACGATGGTATCCGCGCAGGTTCCCAGACCGGTTTCATACTCATCTGAACAGCCATCTGAGCCCACGTCGTCATAGACTGGTCCATCAGATAGCGCATCCCAAATGGAAAGGGTCGGCAAGGTCACAATTGTGTCAGGGTAAAAGATGATGGTATCTTTTGATCCACCCTCTAATAAACTGTTCACCAGCCAGGTTAAACCGGCATGTTCGATAAAATTACCCACTTTTATCGAGGCAACCAGCGTATCATATTCTGCAGTTATATAACTGAGTGTATCACTACTCGGATATAGTACCAAGTCCACAAAAGGGCCATTTGTAATGAACACTGTATCGTCTTCAAATGTCTTCCAGTCCCCATCGTTGTCAACACCATCCATTTCCGAATCGATGAATTTTAATTCATAATTCCTGCCATTTGGAATAAGTGTGGGATCAATGATTTTGAATTCGACTGATCCACTCCCTGGTCCAGTGTGTTCTCTTTCATCTACTGGAATGCTGGGGTCAATAAATCCGACGGACGGTGCCTGGGGTGTGACCACCACCGTATTCACATCCAGCGTCACGTTTCCGGCAAAATCTTCCTGGATGTTCTTGGAAGTTTCTGTGGGAGGAAGTGTGTCATTAACAGCACCAGAATCATAGGCGCACACGGCATAGAAATAACGTTGTCCGTTGATCACATTGTCATCCACATAGCTATGCACAATTCCTGTATTGGCACCCATATCATAATGCAGACCAGAACCTGCGATCTGCTCAACCGGATGCGGACCGGAAAGCTCATTTTTCAGGTCGAATTTGGCAATGGGTTTCCATAGATATGGTGCACCGTAAGTGTCAGTGATGCTTAGTGCTTCATTGAATCCAAAGTCTGTTGCGCGATAAATGACATATCCTTCAAAGTCATTACCGTACAAGGGATCTCTTGACTTCTCAGCACCATCATCCCAGTACAATGTAACCCGTTTGTCCCCTGCTACTGCATTTACCCGGGGTTTGGTTGGCGGTTTGACAAAACGATATCCGGCATTATAGATATCCTGCATAATTGCTGCTGTCGCGTACAAATCTCGAGTGTTATGTGGATCTTCATACAGGTTTGTACCTTCTGCAGCTGCTGTGTTATAGCCAAATAACATGGCAATCGAAAATCGACGTGTGTCACCCGGTGCCATCAGGATTGGACCGGAACTGTACATGAAGATATTGTCAGAGTCCTGTTTGAATAATGAATCCTTAATGGCGGCAGCTAATCGTTGAGTATAGTAATACTCATCATCCTTTCCTGCATTGGTATAAGTCTCGACTACGAATGACGTGAGTCCAATCTGATCCGCTTCGTCCAGATCGCTGCCATCAAAATTTGGCTCTCCCGCGTCAGGGACTCCGTTATTCTCAGTCCCGTCCACATCAGGGGCAACATATTGCGGATCATCCGGACCGACACCATCGCTTCCCACATCATCGTTAACCGGCTCACCCTTATCCCATTTGCCATTCAGATTCCAGTCTGTAAAGGACCGCCAGTCTCCATCATTATCAATGCCATCCTGCATGGATTCATCAACCATCCCATCGGCATCATTATCTATATTATCCCTTGGCTCACCAGGTGATTCAAGGAATTTGTAGCCGAAGAACCCGGGCAATGTCCCGGCAAATTCGGAACCTCCTTTGGCATCATCATCCCAGGCATATACCATATCAAGGTAGGTATCATAATAGGCGTTATCATCGCCATAATCAGTTGCTCCTCCAATGTGCGGATCACCGTACATACCGAAATACACATTTTTCAGCGTATCCAAACCCACATTGCTCAACTCGTAGACGAAGAACACAACATTTTGAGCCCTTGTAGCCACCCATTGATAACCCCTGGCTTGGACCTCCAGACCCAGGCCACCTCGGACCGTGTCCACGGGAAATCCCGGATAGAATTCATCATCCTGCAATTCAGTGGACCAGCCCGTTCCAGCATTGACAGGCCAATAGCTATTGTGATTCTTTACATAGTAGTCGTCCATCACATAATAACTTTCCTGGTCAGCCGTTGTGACACCCTGGCCATATTCACCGGGCCACATGTAATCACCAAAGGCGGGGTCGAACCAGTTGCTAGGCCAATTATCAGGTTTCCCATCACGATTGGCGTCGATCGCATCACTCATGGCGATAGAAAATGCTACGGGGTCGTGGTACCCGGCTAGTGGCTGCCAATCACCTGCGATGGTGTTGTCAACTGCATCCTCGATAACACCTGCGACGACCAGTCCGTCACTTACGATATAAATGGGGTCACGTTCATCGCCACTATGGGGAGTTACTTTAGCCCCAGCGAGGGCACCAAATTCAAACGCATAGCCACGACCTGATCCGATCGGCCATTCCATGGAAGGCTCTGTATTCGGTTTACCAATGGAGCCATAATTATAGAACAGGGTCCGAACACGGTTTCCGTTGTGTATAGCGGCTCTGCGATCGCTTAATCCTGCGGCTTTACCCAAGCCTCCTATGTGCTCCAGCTCATTATAATATTTCAGCCATGCGACCCGATCCGTGCGACTCTCAGGAACCTTGGGTTCTTCCCTTTTCTGCCCAGCCAGGACCATTCCGCTTATTATCAGTAATATCCAGATAAATAGTATTTTTTGTTTCATCATGCAGGTCCTCTTAGAAGCTCATTGAGAATCCGACTCGGAATTGCCGGGGATCACTAAAATAATTTGGTCGGTTTAGAAAATCAGCTAATGAATGGCGTCCTGTCAGGTTTCCATCATCAGGTGTATAGGTCGGAATGAGTGAGTAGGTTGCGCGACCAGTATCATCATACACATACCGCTCGTTAAGTGTATCAAAAAGATTATACACCTTGGCGAAAAATGTTACCCTGACTCCCTTGATCGGGACATCATAGTGTGAATTCAGATCAACATTGAAATAATCCGGTTTTCTGTCCGAGTTTGGTTCATCCAGGCGGGTTCCCTGGAGCGATGGTGTGTATGGCAAGCCTGAGCCATATTTCATTAACATCGTCACTCCCCATTTCTGCGGTTCAGACAGGGTCATATTCACGTTAAAGGTATGGGTTTGATCCCAATCCAGAGGGGTGACCTGTTTGGGGACCTCCAAGGGAGGATCACTCTGGTTTGCATAAAAGAGCGCGAGGGGATCTGAAGCATTCCCCTGAGCAACCTGGTAAGTATAGTCTGCGGAGGCAGACACGAGTCCGGTCCTCCGTTTTGTCACTGAGAAGGTAACCCCGCGGGTGTCCCCATAATCACGATTGCTGTAGAGTACATAGCTGTCAGTATTGTATTTGTCGATTTTATCAGAACTCAGAAGACCCGAAAATCCTTTATAGAAGGCAATCACTTCAATGCCCAGGTCTGCGGTTAGCTCCTGTTGTAGGCCAAGTTCATAGGTAACTGTTTTCTGTGGTTTCAAGGCTGGGTTTCCCATAGCAGCGCTGAAGGACCCGGCTCCGATCTCAATATCCGGGTTAGCATACAGATAAGCGTAGGTGGGAATCTGGAAAAAGTGTCCATAGCTGAAGTGAATGATACCTCTATCTGTAATAGGATAGGCTATACCGATGCGCGGACTAAGTTGATGAACGGGTTCGACTGTTTTGTAGAAATCAGTGTAATCGATCCATGAGTTTCCCAGAGCGTTGAGCGTGTCAAGGATCTCAACATATTCCTGAACCTCCCCGATCCCTGATGAGAGCGTGTCAACGCCTCCCTTTTCATTCATGATAGTATATAAAAGATATTTTGGATTGTCCGGATCGCTATAATCAGTGGGGACGAAATAATTGGCATTAAAATAATCATAACGCAAACCAATATTCACGATCATATCCTTCAACTCAATTTTATCCTGAATAAAGAGGTATGCCTCCTGGGGTCGGCGATCCTTCTTTCCCAATGATCCGGCTGCTGTGCTGAGCCAGTTATCATAAGAGTTGTTATCAAAACTGGTTTCTGTCGTCTTGGCTGTTGGGATCCAGTTTTCATTCTTATTCACATAGACAAAAAAGGTATTATAATTCATAATATGCTGTTTCAGACCAAATCCGGATTTGATCTGGTGTGTATTATTCATTTGCCAGGTGAAGGAGGAACTGAGTAGATAGGTTCTATTCCGGCTCTCCGTCCAGCTGTGCGTATGTCCACCACCATAAAATTCATTATTAGGCAACTCTGATAGCATCGTTGGCAGAAAATCTGCTTTTTCCATGTTGCTGATCGTGAGAACAATTTCAGCAACCCCATTAGCAATCTCAGGATAGACCATCGCTCCGTTTAATCGACTGGCTGCACGTTGTTCAGTCGGATTGGAGGAGGTAAATGAATAGATCAATGAATCAGGATCTCTTGTAGTACGGTACACATTGACTGACGTTTGCAGCACCAACTGGGTCGAATCAGCACCATCGTAGAAGGTACCGGAATCATATGACCAGGACAGCAGATCGGTGTACATATCGCTCACACTGTTATATGGAATCCTGACTTCTTCTGTCAATTCATCTGGCTGCACATCACGATAATATGATTTTGAATAGGTTTCATAATAGGAACCTTTGATGTTGTAGAAGAAGGATGAGCCCAGTGAATGGGTAAAATCCAGAATGAGTGAAGTGGAACTGTTAATACTGGTTGGTACTCCTGATGGATTATACTTGAACAACCTGGAATAGCTTCTTGATTCTGAGACATTGCGAAGCACATTTATATTCAGTTTCATCTGTTCCGCGATCTTCCAGGTTAATTTCGTTTGAAAATTGTTGCGGGTGTAATATCCGAGACGTTCGACTTCCTGATTACCTGATGCACCGGAATCCCAAATACCATTTCCGTTGAAGTCAATGAAGGGTTCACCATCGAGGACACCATTGAAATTGGCATCCACAAAGGGATCACCATTGAGCACACCATCACCATTCATATCGATGAACTCGCGTTCCTGTGTATCTGTAGTGCCATCACCGTTCAGGTCCAGATTGTGATCATACTTGCTGTTGCCATTTTTATCTATGAACGGCTCCCCAGGCGTGAAGGATCCTGTTCCATCCAGATCGAAATAGGATTCGCTTCCTGGTGATATAATCCCATCCTGATTGTAATCTTCGAAAGGTTCCGCAAACACCAATATTCCCGCTCGACCCCAGGGTGAGTCCTGGAGGTCCTCTACAGCCGCAGCCGTCAGGTAGTTTACATCCCAGGGATTATGCTCATTCACCCCGCGATAGAGACCCTGGTTTTCATAAAAGCGGCCGCTGGCAAAAAATGATAATTTATTCCTAAGTCCTGTAATGGGTAAAGGTCCTGAGAGGCTCCATTCAAGGTTCTTAATGTTCATGGGATCAAACTGGTCGGCATATTCAAAAATATCAGTGTTGGATGAACGATAATCACCAGCATATCCGGAAATGCTTCCCCCGAATTTCTGTCCACCTTCTTTTGTGATGATATTGATGATTCCCGACATAGCTTGACCGTATTCAGCATTGAATGTCCCGGAAAGTACCTGAAGTTCCTGAATGGAATTGTTTTCTATGTTCACACTCATGCCCCCCCAGGCAGGGTTGGTCATGGGAACGCCATCAATCATATAACTCACCTCACTGGAGCGCCCCCCACGGATGTGAATAGCTCCGTCTGATCCTGATACAATGCCTGCCTTGGTCGCAATAACTGCACCAATTGACTCTACAGGCATCTCTTTTATATCTGCAGAGCTGACAATCGATCGACCCGAGGTAAGGTCTTTTTGGACAAGAGGTCGAGAAGCGACAACAACGACCTCCTCATCTGATTCCAGTATTTGCACCTGCATGCTAATATTTACTTCGGTGGTCAGATCAGTTCTCACCTCAACATCCGTTACCTTCATATGAGAATAACCGATCATTTGGGCTTGAAGTGTGTAGGTATCAGCAGTCACATTGATGATGTAATAGATTCCGTCTGCATCAGTCGAAGCTCCCAGGTACGTTCCTTCCAACATGACGTTTACACCAGGTAACCCCTGCCCTGTTTCTGCATCCACAATACGACCTGACACTTTTCCAGTCGTACCTGCAAGGCTAGTTCCAGCAAACAAGAAAAGAATCAAAAACAGGCTCACACATCTTTTGCTCAAAATATGATTGATCGAATTCATAGACCGTTTCCTCACACTCAATAGTAATAATCCGTATCGTGCTTTAGCAGTTAGATATAGGAATCTAATGCTGTGTATCGCATGAAGCACACAAAGTTAGAATATAATAACCGAACACGGTAGCAATGTCAATTAACTATGTTAGTAAATAAAACTTTATTAACTAATATGCATCATTCCTAGAATTTTGCTTGAAATAAGCGCGAAGAACCTCTAGATTGATCCAAATTTCGAATGAGTGTCGCAAAGTAATTTATTGACAATTATGGGCTGATAAAATATCTAAGATATTGATATTCAAATGGAATTTGCATTTTTATTGAATGTAGAACACTAACTAAGGAGGGTACATGATGGGTAAATATTTACCTAGATGGAGCGTTGCTCTATTTCTGATTTCCATATCTCTGGTTGCGTTTGGCAGCGGAAATTTGGAAAACAGCTACAGCGAAGTATGGTCCAATCTTAACCTAGATGATGGGGACGCCTATTGGAATATCACTGGTCCCTATGACATGGACGGTGATGGAAAAAAGGAATTCGTTGTCTTATCTGATTTCAACACATGGGTAGTCTATGTCTATGAAAGCACAGGTGACAATGAATTCGCACTGGAAGACAGTCTTTCCATGCCAGGCGGCTATGCCAGCTATGTCGCAGCCGACAACCTCTGTGATATGAATGGCGATGGAGTTAATGAACTCATTGTTGCAGGTACCGTAGATGCAGCAGTAGCAGTTGGAGATGAAGGTGTCGTTTTCATTCTTGAGGTCGACACAACTGTAGCTGTAGGCGATCTGAAACTAAATGTCGTTGCCGGGATTGATCCAAGAGAATTTGGAACTGTGGAAACTGGAAGACAAGTCAGAGGTGTCTGGGCTGGTGATGTTGACGGCGATGGTAGAGATGAACTGCTCATGAGAACATCTTCCAGCGCTGCTTTTAAAATCATCTCACTTGATGCGGGAAGCACCTGGGATTTCCCAGCTTGGACTCTTGAATTTGAAAATATTGCCACAACCAGTTCAGTATACGACATTCTGGTTGCAGATTTCGACCACGATGGCGGACTCGAAATCGCTTTACCCGAATACGATTTTATGGGTATCGCATTTTATGATGTTGTTGGTCCTGACGACTACGCACTTATTCACTTTACTGATGATCTTTCAGCAGGTGACGGTGGTGGACAACGCGGTGCTGCAGCAGGCGATATTGATGGTGATGGATACGTCGAGATCCTGGTCGCTGATAACAATACTGGTGGTATTTTCATTTATACGAATACAGGAGATTTAACAGCAATCCAGTTGGATACACTCTCCCAGAATACGTGGTATCGTGGCGCCGCTTTAGGTAATACTGATGTATGGCGCGGCACTCCCGATGGTATGGATTTTATTGCGACAGATTACGAAGGTAATATTTGGGATTTTGAATATGAAGGTGGTGATGTGACTGATCCTGCTTCATGGACAGAACACTTGGTCTATTCTACCGGTGATGCTGAAAATTTCAATCTTCAGGATGTAGCTATCGGTGACTTTGACTCCGATGGTCTTGATGACATAATCGCCGTTATGAAAACATCGGCTTATGTTGTCATGATCGAACATGATGGCTGGGATTGGGTAAGTGACATCACTACTTATCATGTCGCTGCTGATACTTCTGCCGCAAACGTTACACCTGGAGATCAGGTTCGTGGCATCATGGCTGGCAGTGATGTAGATCAGGATGGTCACAAGGAAGTGATAATTACTGACTATACCATCCAAGGTGTACATATTTATGAGAGCACGGATGACAACACCCTTGAATGGGTAGCTACCCTCTCAAACTCTGATACATACCTGTCTACACCTACAGGTATCACGACAGGTGATCTTGATGGCAATGGCAGGGATGAAATTATCTTCATGCTGGATAGTTATAATACCACCATCACTGAAGACATGGGAATTCAGGCCTGGGAATGGGATGGCGTAGTCGGTAGTGATACTTACGTGAAATCCGTTCTTAAAATAGTCCTGGCCTCAACGGGTGTTGAAGTTGACCGCTATCGCATGGAATCCAGCGATCTTGTTGTTGGTGATGTGGATGGTGATGGCGTGCAGGAAATCTGTCTTGCCAACGATGGTAGCTCAGGAACGAATAATGATTTCTTCCTGATTGCCAGTGTTGATGGCAGCTTTGACTCTGGTATCTATGACCTTACGACTGAATGGATCGCTGATAGAACGACACTTATCGGCGGATCTCCTGGTCGTGGCGCTCCTGCGATCGCCGATCTTCAGGGTGATGGCGCTCCAGAGGTTATCTTCAATAACTGGGATAACGGCGCAACACATATCATTCAGTCGACTGGTATAGATACCTATGAGCATCTGGAATCATTCAACCTCGATTCAGCAGTCACTGACAAGGTGACATTCGGCTCATTACATGTGACCGATATCGACGGCGACGGCAAGGACGATGTTTTCGGTGGCCTTTACAGCGCCGGATGGTTATGGCAGCTTCATGGTAGTGCCGACCTAGATTCCATCAGTTACGACAACGGTAAGCTCAGTCGTATAGCCGAATACAGCGCCGCGTGGTCAGTGACCGGTGGTGATGTAACAGGTGACGGTGTTGATGAGATATTCTCCGTTGATTACGCTCATGGTCGTACCTATCAGTGGGAATACAATGCTGGAGCTTGGGATATGTCCGTAGTCGCAAACTATCCGAATACAATGGGTGGTTTTGCCCTGGATTTTGCCGAAGATCTGGATGGAGATGGAAAACCTGAATTAGTGCAGGGATTCCTGGTTCCCCCTTACGACACATATATCACAGGGGCGGGTAATGAAAGTAACGACATGGGTTACATTATCGCAGTCCATGAATTTGGAGTTGTGACTGTTGTGGATACTGATAATAATTGGAAAATCATCACCCCCGATGATTACCAGCTATCACAAGCTTATCCGAATCCCTTCAATCCGAGTACGACTATCGAATTCACCTTACCATTGGCGAAAGACAATGTGAATGTGATCGTATATAATATGCTTGGACAAGAGGTTGTTCGTCTTGCTAATAATGCTTCCTATAGCGCTGGAACTCACAGCGTAACCTGGAACAGCTTAACTGCCAATGGAACACCTGCTGCGGCCGGTATTTACATTTATGAGCTGCGTTCTGGAAATGTTTCCAAAACGGCAAAGATGACCCTGATCAAATAAACTTCAGCGTCATTTGATTTGAAAAAGCCTCCATTCGGAGGCTTTTTCATTTTATTGTCTCGTCCTGAAAAGAGTTGACACCTTTAGGAGGTGACAATGAAAGGGCAAAAGTTCCAGGGAAAACACAGGTCCCCCACATCATGCTACAGTGAGGTATTCAAGCGCCAAGTGGTGAGGGAATTTGAAGCTGGTTA
>JAIPJF010000004.1 GCA_021734325.1 Fidelibacterota bacterium
TGCATACCCATACTACATGATATTCCAATCGATAGGAACTGTGTGCTGTTATCCTTGTCTTCATTCAGCATTTAATGTACCTCCGGAGGCTCATTCATCCACGGGTAAACCCGTGGTATTCTGTCTCCGACCGCATAAAGCAGATCGAGTCGCTTCTTTACGTTTTCCAGACCAATGCCCCTGTGTTCGGGAGAAGCCTCCCGATCAGGAAACCGGGAATTGAGTACTGAAAAGTTGATCTCATTATCACTCACTTTTAGTGTGATGTTGATATCTCCTTTACCATGATTATCAATACCATGTTTAAAGGCATTTTCCACAAATGGCAGGAATATCAGGGGTGCGACCTGACAATTCACCAAACTGCCCTCAATATGGAAATTCACCTTCGGCAGATCATCTGCTTTATATTTGAGCAACATCAATTCCCGATAATTCTGGATATGGGTGATTTCCTGTTGAAGATCGATCATTGCCCTGGCGCTTTCATACAGCATATAGCGCATCAACCCCGATAATCTCAAAATTGCATCGCTGCCTTCTGAATCGTTGTTTCTCTGGGTGATGGCAAAAATATTGTTCAAGGTATTGAATAAAAAATGGTGGTTGATCTGTGAGCGCAAAAATTTCACCTCTGCTTCAAGATTTTCCAGTTCCAGTTGTTCTCTTTGTCTGACCTGTTGACCATAATTCCAGACAAAGCCGTAGAAAATCCCTATGCCAATGACCAGAAGATTACCCTGGATAATGGTCAGAGAAAGATTTATTCGGTTTGGAGAAAGTAGCATCTTGTCAGAAATTTCCCCCGGTCCAGTCGGCAGATTAAAGGCTCTCAATGTGAGGGCATCCCATCCCCATTCCAGAAGGGATGCCAGGATCAATATGCTGAATAATGAAAACAGGGCCTTTCCCAGAGACTCCCAATTCAATCGTCTGGGGATCAATAAGCGAGAAGCGAGGAGAATTATGCCGACTGAGAGAATCAGGTCAAAGATACGGACGGCATAGAGACTGCCATCCAGATTATTGAACTGACCTGCAAAGACGGGAAGCTTTGCAGACTGTATGGGCAGGAAATAGATCAGTCCAATGATGACGCTCAGGATTAGATATTCAAGCCATTTTCTTTGCATAGGGTCCGAATATATGCTTTTTCAGGCGTTCAACGACGTTAAAGGCTTCCAAATCGGTGAATTCTGTCATGAAAACACGCCTGTATGTCATAAATGATTTCATGTAGTAAATCACCCGCTAACAGCCAGAATATCATTCGTTGGTGCCAAAATCAAAATCTGCAGGTTTTCGCATTTTATTCTAGCGGGTCAACAAAAAGAAGGAGCATCACATGCAGAATCAAAAAAACTTAATCCTGGGAATATTATTCATCCTGCTATCAAGTACATCCATGGCTCAAGATGAAGTCATAATCGATATGCGAAGCGATGGGGGTGCAGATTCAATTTTTAACAGGATATTCATTAATCATGATTTTGATTTGAGTGATTCAACCAACCGAAAAACTTTCTATATCCGCTCTACTCCATCATTCGATGAAAAGAACGGCATACTGTTCATTAACCATGATCTGGATTCATTTGATTCAACTGGTGGAAAAATATTATTACGCTCCATACCGTCACGCGAGAAAAAAGCAGCCCGGGTAGTCATCAAAAAATCTGGCTTGTTTCGGAAGAACAAGATCGTGATTGATTTTGATCCTGCAACTCATCACATAGTTAAGGTCACAGACAATGGAAATGATGTGCCAATCAGTAAATTCCATAAATATCAGGATTATCTGGAAGAAGCCAACGACTTCACCGAACTGGAAGCTCTCCACCCACGGATGGAGGAGCTTGAATGGAATATGGTTGTGGATGATCTTTCAGACTCGGTAAAGATCGCGAAAATTGAATATGTGCTCCAGGATCTGGAAAACCTGAAGTCTGATCGTGCCAAATTCAAAAAAGAGCATTTCGTTTCGATAAAGAAGATTCTGGAACTGGATGAATTGGCAGAGACGATTCAGAAAGTACTTGAAGAATCAGGAATGACCCCGCCTCAAAAGATCAAAGAAATCAAAATTAAGGATGAAATATTCTTTCTAAATGGTGAGGAAATTACCGGTGAGCTTGGTAAAAAATGTATTGCTGTATGCCAAAATCATGTAAACAGTGATGATAGAAAAATTAAGGGTTGGAAGCAGGAGAGTTCATCAGATATTCACATCATATTTGATTAAAGCGTTCGATTCATCCGCCTTCGTCCCGACAAGCCTGTCGGGACTTCGACGGGATGTCGCATCTCCCACCAGGAGTAGGTGGGTCATGTAAGGGGACCCCTCCCCGCCAATTTCCGGTGACTGGGGCTCCATGTTCGGGTGAAAGCAGCCCTTGCCTTTTTATCACCTCCACTAGGCAACATCTAAGGGCAGGGCTGTTTTCTTTATACGCATGCTTATTTTTGAGCTGTAAAAGACCCCTGATTTATTACACCCATTATTCCAGAAAAACTCCACTCCCCGGTTATGAGATCTCCTGTAATCATGCCATAAAGGTTCACATTATTATCAACATATTCAGGATTGAGATCAACTGCAAAAGTATCTCCTGTTACTGTTCCAAGAAACACCCCGTTGCCCACCTGCTCTCCAATCCCTTCAGGGTTTCCTATGGCCTCAAAATTCCAGGGGCCGGATATATTGGTCGAATCTCCATATTCTATACTGAAAGTACCCTCAACAATTTGCAGGCCTAACTCATCATAGGCTTTATAGTGATAGGTATTTCCCAGTTCTGCTTCTTTTTCACACCCTGCTATAAGCAATAATAATACGCCCACAAAAAGCTTGATGATATTCAGACTGAACGATTGCACTTAATAATCTTCCGGGAATTCGATGGCCCAAATCGATTCCCATTCTCCACTCGTATTTTTCTTGCCTTCGAATGCCAGTAAGGTACCATCTTCAGACCAGCTCGGGAACCAGGCTCCAATCACCCCGTCGGGCCGAAATGTATGGGTTTGTCCAGTCTTTGCATTGAACAAATATCCCGTATCATTTTGAAAACCGAGGGAAATCCACCGTCCGTCGGGAGACCACTCCAGCTTGGAACCAAAGGCTGTCACTGTATGCGCTTCAAGAATTGATTGTGATTCAAAATCAAGAATGTTCAGGGTGGTGGGAGAGCGAACGCCAGAACTGACCGCTATTTTACTCCCATCAGGAGACCAGGCAACATAATGGGGATCCGCAAAGAGTTCGCTCGACGTTCCCATCTCCAAATCATACAGCAGGGTTTTTTGTCCATCCCAATATGCCAGCCAATGTCCATCTGGTGACCAGGCCAACATGATATAGTATCCTGCGGCATCCAGGGTGGTCCTCTGTCCGTTCTCGATGTCAATGATATCCAGTCCATTGCTGCTGTAGCAGGCAATGGTTTCACCATCTGGAGACCATTCAGGAAATTGATCAAAAAAGTAAAATCCCGGAGTGGGATTTGATGAGACTTTTACCGGCACTCCATTTGGATACTCGATATAAAACAGATTCTGGTTCCCCCCTGAGTCAGCCCCATACATGTCAAAGGCAATGCGATTCGAGCCATCCCTGGACCAGTCAATATTATTTTGTCCATAACCGGAGGTATTGGTGGGTGTGATCTGAATCAGGGTCTGTACATAAACACTGCAGATAGCTGTAAACGTCACCCCGCTGGTGTCCTTAAATTCAAAATTGAGAATGTGTTTACCGGTTTCAGTGAAGGTCTGGGTGGCAGGAATGGAGTCCAGCCAGTCAGTATCGGCAACACCATCGCCGTTGTAATCACAACGCACGAGGTAATCCTCACCGAGTTGAGCCGTGTCGGCTCCGAAAACAGCCAGGATGCTTGGTTGAAAAATGCTTTTCGTGGTTCCGATATCCGGGAATACAGTACTCTTTGCCATCCAGCTTTGGATCAGCGGGTCGCTGTTATCGACGGGGACCTCTTCACAGTAAAAAAGGATCGCCACCAACAATATGACCAGATTCATTCTCTTCATAATCACAAAATATAACTCAGGTAATAGCTAAGTCGCCTCAATAATCAGATTTGTATGAAGGTTATGATCCAGGATAAATAGCAGAACAAACCCAGTAAATCCGAAGGATTATGTTGACTCAATAAGCTCGTATCTGACCTGAACGAAACCGTTCTCACTGGTCCTGCTCTGCATGTGTTTCAGATGGATCTGTTGGTCTAATTCATGAATGAGGGGAATTCCAGAACCGAGGAAAACGGGAACGAGAGTCAGGGTAATATCCGTGATAAGGCCCACTGCCATGAATCTCTGAATTGTATTGCCTCCATCCACATAGATATGTTTTGAACCCGCTTCCGCGAGACGTCGATAAAGATCGGTAGGTGACTCAGAGGAATGGCTGACTGTGTCAGGGATGTATTCTGGAAAAACAAGTGGGTTATGACTCAGGACGATGACTGGTTTATCCCCATATGGCCAGGCTCCGAAGGACAGGACCTGTTCATAGGTTTTGCGCCCCATTACCAGGGTATCCACTGACGCCATAAATTCGGCATAGCCCAGGTCATCACCTTCAGGCACCTCGGCGCTGGCTTCATTTAGCCACTTGAGATCACCATCCATTCCGGCGATAAAACCATCCAGGGATGTAGCAATGAACACGGAAACTCTCATAGCTATTTCAGATCATCCCTTTCCGAGCATTTTAGCAACTGCATCCATATGGGCCGGGGATGTTCCGCAGCATCCACCGATAAGACTGGCACCAGCATCAATACAGGCTGAAATTCCCCTGGCAAATTCCTCCGGACTCATATCGAAGACCGTCTCAGTACCGACAAGTCTTGGTTTTCCGGCGTTGGGTTGAGCGATCAGGGGAAGATCCACCACCTCCCGCATCATTTCAATTATCTTGGCCGTTTCGTAAGGATCAAGACCTCCGCAATTGGTACCCACTGCCGTTGCACCAACATCAGCCAGGGCCAGCGCCGTGTCCCGGGCTGTGTTCCCCATCAGAGTGCGCCCTTCATTCTCAACCGTCTGGAATGATAAAGTCACCAGAACAGGCAGATCTGATACGGATCGGCAGCCTTTCACGGCACATATTGCCTCGCGTAAGTCCATGATCGTTTCAATAATAAAGCCATCCACACCACCGGCCTGGAGGAATTCTGCCTGTTCTTTGAAGGTTTCAATAAAGCTTTCTTCAGAATAATCTCCATAGGGCTCCAACAGCTGTCCCGTTGAGCTTATGTCTCCCAGCGCGTACTGCCCCGGCTTTGCTGCGGCTTTGGCCAGTTTTGCCCCGGCATGATTCACATCCCTAACATTGATATCCAGCTTATGAGATTCAATGGAGATTCTATTCATGGTCAGTGTATTTGTAATGAGCAGATCACATCCTAGCTCAGCATAGCGATTATGTACAGCGAGCACTGCATCTGGATGATGAATGCAGTTTTGTCCACCCATTTCCAGGCCAGCGGCATCCAGCTGTGTCCCCATGGCACCATCCAGGAGTATGGGAGACTGGGTACTGATAAATTCTGCGAGATTCATGTTCGGCGCCTAGTTTTATTTATTAAATGACTTATTTCTAATCCTCAGACCCAGTCTGAATCCAATCATATTTACAATGATATCCCCGAGCTTATTTCCCAGACTCTCAACCGCAAATTCGAAAGGGAGCATTAATTCAAGCAGCTCCCACCCGAGAGAAAGGATCATGAAGACCAACCAGGTGATCTTCGTATATCGTCCCACCATGAACCAGATCAAAAAGTGGACGATTGAATAGGTATTTACAATGGCCAAATGCTACCTTTTCTATTTGATGTTCTCCCTGTAAATGATGTTCGAAAGTATGACATCTTTGCTTCCAGGTCAAGCTGCATATTACTTTGAACCGTACCAGGTAAATTATTATGACAGGAGATGATGCATATCACCTAATCTTGCTTAAATAGGAACAATTATTATCACCTTTCGTTTACCCATCAAGTATATTACTGAACCTAACCAGGGAGGGAGGGTGAGATGAGACACCAGGGGAGATCAAGACAATTTTCAAATCTTTTATCCATATTAAGTCTGGGCTTTATACTATTCACAACCATTCAAGGGCAGGACGCAATGAAATACAATGAACTAACACCTGAAGAGCAACGAGTCATTCTCCACAAGGGTACGGAAAGACCTTTTAGCGGAAAATACGAGCATAACGAAGAAGATGGCACTTATACCTGCAAACAATGTGATGCCCCCCTCTATCGGTCTACTGATAAATTTGATGCTAATTGTGGCTGGCCAAGCTTTGATGATGAGATCCCAGGGGCTGTAAAGCGGGTTCCCGATGCCGATGGACGACGAACTGAGATCGTTTGTGCAAATTGTGGAGGCCACCTGGGCCATGTCTTTATTGGTGAACAATTCACATCAAAAAACACCCGTCATTGTGTAAATTCGATCTCTTTGAATTTTGAACCAGTGGAGGTGCATATCGAACATGCTATTTTTGCCTCAGGTTGTTTCTGGGGTGTCGAGTATCAACTGCAAAAAGTACCTGGTGTCATTTCTACAAAAGTGGGTTACACCGGTGGACATGTAGCAAATCCAACCTATAAGCAGGTCTGCACAGGCAGGACGGGCCATGCTGAAGCTGTTGAAGTCATATTTGATCCAACCCTGGTAAGCTACGAAGATCTGGCAAAAATATTTTTCGAGACCCACGACCCAACCCAGGTAAATGGACAGGGACCGGATATTGGTAATCAGTACCGATCTGAGATTTTTTATTTTTCAGAGGAGCAAAAGAAGACAGCTAAAGAGTTAATCAAGATTCTGGAAAACAAGGGCTTGAAAGTTGCCACCAAACTGAGTCCTGCAATGACTTTCTATGAAGGAGAGGAATATCACCAGGACTACTATAAGAAATCAGGTGGTACACCCTATTGTCACCTGTATACCAAACGATTTTAGGTGACATTTAGGTATTCATCGTATATTGCCCTTTTAGAGCATAGACATTCTTTTCCCAGACTCTGAAAAAGCGCTCCTGATCAACGGGCGCTTTTTTCTGCATTAGCGAACATATTTTCATCTGCCTTCTGCTGCTGCTTGTCTTGGAATAGAGCTGCAGGGCATACATGGAAAAATCTCTCACCATAAAATCGAAGATCTGGTCAAGTAGATCATCATCGATTCCATAAATCTTTGCATTTTCAATAATTAACTGTCCATACACCACGAGGGTGAAAAGCTCTCCGAGAGTAAGTAGAAAATCTATGTCTTTTCGCTGGGCCTCACTGGGTTTTGCAAGAATCAATAAAAGTTTCAATAGACGAATCTGCTTTTTGAATACCTGGACATTGGGCAGATTTACACTACCATAAACTGCTTTATAGTCATGAAATTGAATTTTACCCAGACCCTTTGTCGGTCCCTGATTGAACAGAAACTGGTCATGCTGTTTCTGGTCCTGTGTGCTTACTTCAGGAAACCTACCTGGTTTAAAGAAATAGTTGGCCATGAATTTCACAATCAGGGCCATGTTCACATGCACCGTTCCCTCCAGTTTTGGAAGGGCGCGGATATCCCTGGCTGCCATCTCAAAAAACGTGTCCTTCTCAAAACCTTTTGCTGCAATCACATCCCATAAGAGATTTATCACCTCTTCTCCCTGGGTGGTGACCTTCATTTTAACGACGGGGTTATAAAGGAGGTAGCGCTTATCCTCTGATGAGGCTACTCTCATATAATCAGCCGCTCTCAGGGCAAATAATTTCATGGCGATCAAACGTGAATAGGCATCTACAAAGAGCCGTCTGACGTGGGGGAAGTCCGTCACATACATTTTGTACAGATTGCGTTGCGAGGCATGATCAATGGCTTCATACATGGCGTGGGTACACATTCCAATGGATGCCCAACCAAGGTTATATTTCCCAACATTTACTGTGTTCAGTACAGCATCCCAGGCATCCCGGCCCTTGCTAAGGATATCACCTGCAGTGACGGGGTAATCATGAAGGGCATATTCGGCCACATAGCTCTGGCTGTTGACCACATTCTTTACACAATCATAATTTTTATGCTGATAATTGGCCACAAAACAAACATAATCACCGGAATCTGACATCTTGCCAAAGGTGGAGACCATCTTGGCCACATTTCCATTCCCGATGTAATATTTGGAGCCATTGGCCAGGTAACTGCCATCACCTTGAGGAGTAAGAGCCATTGAAGTTGAATAAATGTCAGCACCATGTTCTTTCTCCGAGAGACCAAATGCAAACACTTCCCCGTCTTTCAATAGCTGTCCTGCCTGCTTTTTCAGTTGCTCATTCTCAGACATCCAGATGGGTCCCAGACCCAGAATTGAAACCTGCCAGGTGTACCAGTATGCCAGTCCGTAAAACGCCAGGATCTCGTTATAGTGGGCAATTCGCCACGTATCCCAGCGACTGTTTTCATCACCATACTCAGGCGGTCTTAAAAGAGTGGCAAAAACATTTTCCTGTTTCACAAACGCTAAAAAATCCGCATACCAGATCCGCTGGTGATCATCATCCTTGATCTTTTGAAGCCCCTTTGATTCAAAGAAATCAATGGTCTTTTCAATGATCTCCTGAAAACGCTCATCTCTATGTTTTAAACGATACTGTTTCGGATTGAAAAGCACGCCTGATTCCCCCTGCTTTTATGACAATTATTTAAGCTTTTTTCTGACCACACTTCTTCTGTCAGTGAGGCACGAAGTTAAGCGGTCTGGCTTAGCAATTCCAAACGAAAGCAGCAGGAATATGAGAACCTTCTGTCTTTTATTGCCTTCCGGGTAGACGCAGATATGATTTTAGAACCAGGCGTACTGTGCGATGGACATCCCCAATACTGCGATCATCATGAAGATCAGGGCGATCCGACCATTTCGATTTAAGCGCTTGCTAAGACGGGTCATTTTATCAATCTGATCCTTGGAAGGAGCACCATCCTGAGATTGCATGGCCTGGCCTGCTTGCTCCAAATTTTTTAAAATTCCCCTGATCACGAATACGGCCATCACCCAGGCAACGATACCTGCCAATGCTCCGATGGAAATGATCATTCCGTAACCGCTATGCATAACTGCAGGTGTCGCGGACATGGGCCAAAACAATGCCAGTCCCGAAATAAATGTCAGGGTTGCAGAAAGATAGACCGTCGGCATTAAGCTCGTCTTTTTACTGAGGTATTGCAGCACTGATTGACCTTCGGCACCAGTAGCCTTCAGGGCTGGCTGAAAATACACAAAATTGAAGATAGCGAAACCCACCCAAAAAATCCCGGAAAATATATGAATGATTCTAAGAATAATGACCAGAGCTGTCATAAGTGACTCCTGTTGTTAGTTTGATCTATTAACGATGATACTAGTCATATTTAAGTCAAAGATCAATAATGTCAATCTGAAAGGTTTACGATGAGGTGTTGGATTTACTTTCTGCTCTTTTCCATATATTAAGCTTATTCATGGCAAATTCATCCAGTGAATATTTCCCTGGTCCAATAAACAGAAAACTCAAGAATATGACTCCGGATTTCAGTGCGTTTGAATATCTACCAAAGGTATCGCCCTGTTTGAGATGCATAAGCAGGGCTACGATCATCGTCACAAACATGAGAAAGCTTGCCGGGCGAGTCAATAGTCCAATGGCCAGCAAAAACCCACCACCGAATTCTGAGAAAGCTGCCATAAAACCCCAAAAACCCGGCAGGAGATCAAAACCGAGATCAGTGAAAGCTTTGCCCAGCTTCGTCCATGATTCCAGACCACCGATTATTTTGGGATATCCATGAACCATGAAGGATATTCCAATTCCCACCCGCAAAAGGAGGACACCCATATCGCGGTATTTATCTGATTTTATTAAAAACATATCTGTATATCTCCTCTCAAATCATGCTGGTGATCGTGAAAGATAACTTACTCATTTGCAGAACAAATGATCCCTGCTCTATCATTCAGAAGTTGGGAGAAAATAGAGAGCGCCAATCTGAGGCTATTGATGCCCTTTCCCAAAGAAACTGTTTAACCAGCTGTGGAATTTGTGGAGGCCTTTTGGCTCTGCAAACATCAGAATACACTCACCAGCGACCACATCCACGCCATACCTGTTGCAGAAATCAATGGCCTCCGGGGATTCTGATCCTTGCTGCATCCAGACGCGCTTGATGCCCGAGGCTGGAATCAAATTAACCATTTCCAGCGCTCGCTCCGGAGGAATGACCAATATTAAATTCTCTATTTCTCTCGGTAAAGCCTCCAGGCTGGGATAACAGCGCAGACCTTCCAATTCATTCATTTCAGGATGAAGTAGGCGGATCTTGTAACCCTTGGACATAAGGGTTTTGAGTATGGTGTTGCCAAATTTCTTCCCACTGCGAGATGCTCCCGCCAAAGCCATTTTATCCTGAGCCAGGAAGTCTTCAATTAATTTACGGTCTTGCATTATTCACCTCAACTTGTACAAATATCTGAAGAGTTCAAGGTATTCAGCAAACTTGATTAATACCAAGCTTTTGTAGTCATCCTCCCATGGTGGAATTTTATATTTGAGTTGCTATTTCTACCGTTGTTTTCCATCCACTCTCCAGGTGATCTAACCTGATTCAATTGATTGCCAGGAATCAATTTTAACTTAAGAATTCTTTCTAAAACTTAATATGTCGGTCTAAATTGCAGACCGACTCAAAAATGAAACCGTTTAAAATGATAACTATTATATACATTAGAATATGACGATAACATCTGCTTTCCTTTCTCTTTCGGGGAACATCGTTGATGTTCTCAATCAGCGTATCTTTAAGGGTACCATAAATATTCATGATGGTCGCATCGAAGCGGTTACAGAAGCGGCGGTCACAGAAAGCCAATATATCATTCCAGGCCTGATCGATGCCCATATCCACATCGAAAGTTCCATGCTTATCCCAACGGAATTTGCCCGTGCAGCAGTAATTCACGGAACGGTGGCCACCGTATCAGATCCCCATGAGATCGCTAATGTTCTTGGGATTCGTGGTGTGGAGTTCATGCTTTACAATGCTGCTGAATCACCCTTCAAATTTCATTTCAGTGCTCCCTCCTGTGTTCCGGCAACTCCCTTCGAAACAGCCGGAGCTCATCTCGATGCCAGTGAAATCGCCGGATTACTTCAGCGTAAAGATATCGTTAGCCTGTCCGAAATGATGAATGTCCCTGGTGTACTTAATGATTCAGAAGAGGTGCTGGAAAAATTGCAGTTGGCCAGGGATGCAGGCAAGATCATTGATGGCCACGCCCCTGGCCTACGGGGAGCCGATGTAAGAAAATATATTGCATCCGGTATAAGTACTGATCATGAATGCTTCACCCTGGAGGAGGCACTGGAGAAACTTTCCCACGGAATGCAGATCCAGATACGGGAAGGCTCTGCTGCCCGCAATCTGGATGATCTCATGCCCCTCCTCGATGAGCATTACCAGAGCTGTATGCTCTGCAGTGACGACAAGCATCCAGATGATCTGGCTGAGGGACACATCAATGACATGGTAAAACGGGCAATTGCTTCCGGACTTGACCCGCTTAAAGTTCTCTGGGCAGCCTGTGTTACCCCTGTAAAAACCTATAATCTGGAGGTCGGCCTACTCCAGCCGGGCGATCCTGCTGACCTGGTACTCATCGATAACCTGAATAGTTTTGAGGTTCAAGCTACCTATATCAACGGAGCGTGCGTTGCAAGGTCTGGCCAGACTTATCTTCATTCGGTAGTGGCAATACCTCTGAATAGGTTCGAAGCGAAAACTCAGGAGATGAGTAATTTTGAATTGCAGCCCAAGGCGGACATTGTCCCTGTGATTGAAGTTATCGATGGCCAGTTGATCACTAGAAAATTTCCCTGGTCACCAAAGTTGGACAGCAGGGGATTGATAGAAATGGATCTCGATGAGGATATCCTCAAGATTGCTGTACTGAACCGCTATGCTCTGGCCCGACCGGCTGTGGCATTTATTAAAAATTTTGGTCTCAAGGAGGGAGCCATCGCGTCCTCTGTTGCCCATGATTCACACAATATCGTAGCTGTTGGAACCTCTGATGAGGCTCTGACTCGCGTTCTGAATTTGATCATAAAGCATAAAGGTGGAATCGCAGCAGTTACAGATTATGATGAACATATATTGCCCCTTCCCATGGCGGGGATTATGTCCCTTCGTGACGCTTTCGAGGTTGGTGAGAAATATGACGCCTTGGATAAAATAGCGAAGTCCCTCGGGTCTCAACTTCAGGCTCCATATATGACCTTGTCCTTCATGGCACTGCTGGTTATCCCCGATATCAAACTCAGCGACAAAGGTCTTTTTGACGGTGAGAAATTTGAATTCATGGATGTTTTTGTATGATTGTTCGACAACGAGTTTCACATGAAGCAATCGGTATTCGGGTATAGGGTATAGGGTATAGGAAAGAACTCGCTTGGTATTAAAATGACAAAGAATGAACACGAAATGGACTGGTTGTTACCAAAAGACTTTATTTCTGAGCCGCCTGCAAAATATCAGGAAGAGCGAGATTTCATGTCTCTAGTTGCATGGCAAAATGCACGAAAAGTCAAGCTGTTCTGTTATGATGAGATTGTTCCAAAACTACCTGCAGCAGAAAAATATAACCTGAAAGACCAAATTATAAGAGCCGCCACTAGTTCCACAGCAAATATTGCTGAAGGTTATGGTAGATTTCACTATAAGGAAAGTGCGCAATTTTATAGAATTTCCAGGGGCTCTCTGTATGAGCTAAAGGACCATTTGATTAGTTGTAATGATCTTAATTACATCGATGATCATCTTTTAAGGGAGGGGTTAAATTTAATAGAGGATGCAAAAATTAATCTAAATGGCTATATCAAATTTGTCCTCTCAAAAGTAGAAAAGTTTTAGCAGCGTATGCTCATTCATATACCTTATACCTTATACCTGTTTCAGCTTCAAATTTCAGGCCTTAGTGCGGAAACCAGAGTCTGGTAAAATGGTTACCTTAACCAGCATAATAGGGAAAAGACAAAAACGTGTTGATTCCCGGGGAAAAGTTACCGGTTCAACCAGATTCATTACCGATATTAGTGTGGAGAATATGCTGCATGCTGCTCCTGTGTATTCGTCTGAACCCTTTGGCAAGCTGGTTGAAATTGATGCTGGATTGATTGATCAGGATCCTGATTTCATTGCATTTTATACAGCCAAAGATATACCTGGAGTCAACCAGGTCGGGGTGATCCTGGAAGACCAGCCTCTATTGGCAGATGAGATTGTGCGCTATCATGGTGATAGTGTGGGTATTCTGGTTGCCAAAAGTCACGAATCCGCGTTACGGTTGGCAGCACAGGTTATGGTGAACATTGAGATCTTTGACCCAGTTTTATCCATTGACCAGAGCCGGAATGCGACTGAGAATTTCCTCCATGAATCCAATCTGGCCTGTCAGCACCAGGTAAAACGGGGGGATCCCGAATCTAAATTTGCGACAGCGACCCACATAATCGAAGCCCGTTTTGAGACCCCCTTTCAGGAACATTATTATCTGGAACCCCAGGGTTGCATCGCTCAACCCGATGGTCAGGGGGGAATTATTGTGATCGGCTCTCTTCAATGTCCGTTTTATGTGCAAAAAGCCATTTCAAAAGCACTTGGGCTCCCCTACTCGAAAATCAAGGTAGAGCAGGCGCCCACCGGGGGTGCTTTTGGCGGCAAGGAAGACATCCCCTCTGAAGTCTGCGCCCGTGCCGCCCTGGCAGCATTTAAATTGAACAGACCGGTAAAAATGATCTATAGCAGAACGGATGATGTACAACTCACCAGCAAACGACACCCCTTCCAGATGCATTATAAAGTTGCTGTTTCTGACGAAGGCAAACTCCTGGCTGCCGACATTCACCTCGAAGAAAATGCCGGGGCTTATGCAACACTCTCTTCCGTGGTTTCCTATCGATCAGCCATGCAGGCCATGGGTCCCTATGTGATCCCGAATATTTCTGTGGAATCAAAGTCCTATTATACAAACCTGCCTCCAACTGGTGCCTTCAGAGGGTTCGGTTCACCACAGGCGGCCTTTGGTCATGAGCGGATGATGGATACTATTGCTGCTGAACTCAGCATGGATCCTGTCGAACTTCGCTTAAAAAATATTCTGAAGGTGGACACGGAGACCCTTACTGGCCAACGCCTGAATTCCAGTGTGGGTGCTGAAGAAACGCTTTTAACAGCAACGGAAGCAGCTTGCTGGAATAACAAAATCCCGTCCAGTGATCCCCGCTGGAAAATCGGTTATGGGGTTTCACTTATTCACTATGGAAACTGCCTCGGTGCTGCAGGATGGTTCATGGATGGCAGTGGTGTAAAGATCAAAGTCCATCGTGATGGCAGCATCTCGGTTGCATTTGGTCTGGTTGAAATGGGCCAGGGCGCCCTCACTGCAGTAACTCAAATGACAGCAGAGGCGTTGGGTGTTGAGCCAGAAAGAATTTCTGTTTTGGCCACAGATACTGAACAAGTTCCAGATAGCGGACCCTCTGTCGCCAGTAGAAATGTGGTCATGACCGGGAATGCGATTCGTGACGCCGCCAGAAAATTACTCCCAACGCTGAAAGAAGCTGCAGCAGAACTCATGGATTGTGATCTGAACGAAGTAAAAATTGAGCACGGCTGGGTTCATAATACCAGGAATGCCGGAGCTTTGCGTTTTAAAGAGCTGACAAATTATCTCTATCTTTCTAATCGCCCCATGGACGTATTAGGCTGGTGGCATGTCCCTCAATTAGAGTATGATCCTGTATCAGGCGTTGGTGAGGCCTATTTTACTTATTCCTATGCCACCCATATCGCCAAAGTGGCTGTTGATACGCTTACAGGACTCGTAAAGGTGGAAAAAATCTGGGCTTCTCATGACATCGGTCGTGCCATTAATCCTGCCGGTCTTGAGGCTCAGATCGAAGGGGGTACAGCCCAGGGTATCGGATGGGCTTTAACGGAAAATTTTAAGCTTAAGCTCGGTAAGGTTCTGACAAATAATCTGACGACCTACCTCCTGCCCACCGCCCTGGATGTGGGTGAGATCCAATCGATCCTGGTGGAAGATCCTGAACCGGAGGGCCCCTGGGGAGCCAAGGGTATTGGCGAACCTGCCATCATTCCAACTGCAGGAGCGATCGCGAACGCAATTAGCAATGCCATCGGGAAGCCAGTAAACAGCATCCCAATTATTCCAGAGCGTATATTGGAACTTTTAGGTAATTAATATGAATCAAATTTTGTTGAGCAATCTGAGAATCATGAATCCCTTCGGTAAGCCCAAGTATCTTGAGAATGCATCCATTCTTATCCAGGACGGTCTGATCAGGTCAGTAGGTGATCTGCCTGCGGGTTACACCGGTGAGCGTATTGATATGGCAGGGAAAACCGTGTTGCCTGGTATGATCAATGCCCACAATCATCTTTATTCAACATTGGCATTGGGAATGCCTGCACCAAAAAAAAGTCCTGGGAATTTTGTTGAGATCCTCAAGGAAATATGGTGGAAGCTGGACCTCAGTCTTGATGAGGCATCGACCAAAGCGTCCTTCGAAGCCGGTTTACTTGATTGTTTACTAAACGGTGTCACCACGGTGATTGATCACCACGCGAGCCCAAATTACATCACAGGCGCTCTAGATCTTCTGGTGGAAACAGCCAAAAAATTTGGAATCACCCTTGGTATTTGTTTTGAGGCTTCAGACCGTAACGGCGAATCCAATTTCAAAGCCGAATTATCAGAAAATATCGCGGCGATGATAAAATACGACTCTGACCCGAATGTGCTTCCCCTCCTTGGTCTACACGCCTCATTTACATTGTCAGACGCCTCCCTACAGCAAGCGGCCGAAGCATTAAAGGGACTTGAAAACGGAGGTATTCATATTCATGTAGCAGAAGATCTGGCAGACGAAAGGGACGCCCTCGAAAGAGGATATGATTCAGTTATTCAGCGATTGGACCATTTTGGTCTGCTGAATAATCGCTCCCTGATCATTCATGGTGTTTACATCACCCGACAGGACCGCCACACTATGTTGAAGCGGGGATGCAATTTGATTCATAATCCGAGCTCAAATGCTGGCAATCAGGTGGGTATTCTGGAGACTGAGATCATTGATTCCATGAATGCCGGCCTGGGGACAGACGGCAAACAGAACAATATGATCGCCGAGGCTAAGGAAGGCATTCATATCCGGGCAGGCAAGGGAAGTGAACCCGTAGATTACCTGAAGCTCTTATTCAAAAACAATTCTGCAATTGTTTCCCAATTATTTGGGAAGGATATCGGACATATTAATATCGACTCTCAGGCCGATCTAGTCTTCTATGACTACGATCCGCGAACTGAAGTGCACGCTCATAATTTCATGAGTCATATTTTATATGGACTCAAAGCTCCGTCTGACGTGATGACTCGGGGTATTTTCAGAATGCGTGCCAGGGAATTGTCTGAAATTGATGTAGAAACCATTCACCAAAACTCAAGACATGAGTCGATGAGGTTGTGGGAAAAGATGCAAAAACTGTAAGGACGATACATGGAAATTCATTTTGACAAGATACTGCAGCAGGCAGAAGGCTATCGATCTGAGATCTCGCAATTCCTGCGGGACATGATTGCAATTCCCAGTGAAAGCTGTCAGGAAGAAAAAGTGATCCTGCGAATAAAGACAGAAATGGAAAAGGTCGGATTCGACAAGATCGAAATCGATGAAATGGGCAATATTTACGGAAGCATAGGTCATGGTTCACATATTATTGCCATGGATGCCCATATCGATACGGTAGGGGTTGGCAATCTGGATAATTGGAAGGTCGATCCCTACGAGGGCTTTGAGGATGATGAGATCATTATGGGGCGCGGTGCTTCTGACCAGGAGGGTGGAATGGCCAGTATGGTCTATGCCGGTAAGATCATCAAAGATCTTCATCTGGAAGCGGATTACACCCTTGTGATCACTGGAACTGTCCAGGAGGAAGACTGTGACGGCCTTTGCTGGCAGTATATCATGGACAACAAAAAGATACAGCCGGAATTCGTGGTAAGTACAGAACCCACCTCCTGTCGGATATACCGGGGTCAGCGCGGTCGCATGGAGATCAAGGTCACTACCTCAGGTGTCAGCGCACATGGATCTGCTCCTGAGCGTGGAGATAACGCTATCTATAAAATGGCACCGATTCTGCAGGAATTGGAAGCACTGAATCACACCTTGCGTGATCATGATTTTCTCGGGAAAGGAACCCTCACAGTTTCGGAAATATTCTACACTTCACCTTCCCGCTGCGCCGTTGCCGATGGAAGTTCCATCTCCATTGATCGCCGCCTGACTGTTGGAGAAACGGCAGAATCAGCCATCAAGGAGATTCAGGATCTGCCTGCAGTCAAAGCTGCCAACGCCACTGTGGAAATGTACGATTATGAAAGACTCAGCTATACCGGTTTCAGCTACCCGACAAAAGCCTACTTCCCCACCTGGCTTATTGATGAGGATCATGTCACGACAAAGGCTCTGGTAGATGCCTACAGGGGTTTGTTTAACGAAGAGCCCATCGTGGATAAATGGACCTTCTCGACCAATGGTGTCGCCATCATGGGGCGCTATGGGGTCCCCTGTATCGGTTTTGGACCCGGTGCTGAAGAAGAGGCCCATGCACCCAATGAGAAGACCTGGAAGGATCATCTGGTAAAAGCGGCTGCCATGTACGCCGCCATTCCGTTGACATATTTGGAAAGGCTTAAGGCATGAGGATAAAATATCATTTTCACAAACGTCTTGGCGAGGATTCGAATCCTCGCCTAGTTAAAATTTTCGCCATTTTACCTGGATGTGAATTATGAACACCTTTAAAAAAAATATTGATAAAATTGAAGCCCTCAACTTGAGTGGTTACGGTCATGATTTTCTCCTGACCTGGGACAAAAGCAAGGATGAGCTGGAGGCAACCCTCCTGCTGGCTGAACTACTGAAAGAGCGGCACCGCCAGGGAAAACCGAATCTGGTTTTCGATTCCGGGTTGGCCGTCTCCATTTTTCGAGACAACTCAACCCGGACCCGATTCAGCTTTGCATCTGCAGCCAATGCCCTCGGTTTGGCCGTCTCTGATATGGATGAGGAAAAATCGCAAGTCTCCCATGGTGAAACCGTTCGGGAAACAGCCAATATGATCTCTTTTATGACGCGGGTGATCGGGATCCGTGATGACATGTATCTGGGTGAAGGTCATACGTATATGAAGGAAGTCTCTGAGGCTGTGCAGACCGGCTTCGAAGAAGGAGTCCTTCACAATCGGCCGGGGTTGATCAATCTTCAGAGCGATATTGACCATCCCACACAAAGCATGTCCGATCTGGCCATGTTGAAGCAATATTTTGGTTCTCTGGATAATTTGAAAGGCAAAAAGATCGCCATGTCCTGGGCCTATTCGCCGAGCTATGGGAAACCACTTTCAGTACCTCAGGGAATTATTGGTCTGCTTACACGATATGGCATGGATGTCACTCTGGCCCATCCCGAGGGCTATAGTCTTATTCCTGACGTCATTGATCTGGCCGACAAGCAGGCTCATGATTCAGGCGGTTCATTCACGGTGGTGAACTCAATGGAAGAGGCTTTTACCGATGCCGATGTTGTATATCCAAAATCATGGGCGCCCTTTCATGTCATGGAGCAAAGAACTGAGCTTTTAAAAGAGGGTGACAAAGCTGGTTTAAAAACGCTTGAGCAAAACTGTCTTGCAAACAACGCCAAATTCCTGGAATGGGAGTGTAGCGAGGAGAAGATGGCGCTTACAAAAGCCGGAGAAGCACTTTATATGCACTGCTTGCCTGCGGATATCACAGGTGTGAGTTGTGCACAGGGTGAGGTAAGTGCAGCTGTCTTTGATAAGTATCGCCGAGACACCTACCTGGAGGCATCCTACAAACCATTTATTATTGCTGCCATGATGTTTCTGACCAGCTTGAAAGATCCAATGGCAAAAGTTGATCTCCTGGGGGTCTAGCCATTTTGATCTTCACGATGAAACAAACGAACTTAACGAATTTAGATCATCAGGCGTTTACGGATCTACTTGCTATGACTCGAAGACTTTGTAGAATTCTTCATAGAATTCGTTGTAAATCATAAAAGGAAATATTACGTGAACACAGACCAAGTATTAAGAAACACCATCCAACGCTGCAGGGAAAAGAATATCATTATTCCGACCTATAAGCAGATGGCCAATCCTGAACTTATTCCCGAAGGTATTAAATCTGAGCTTTCTCAGATCGGCCTGTGGGATTTGAATCCTAGAAATCTGTTCAGAATCACCTGGCAAAACGAACCCGTGTCCCAGGGTGGCGGATTTGGTGGAGTGAACTACCTGGAATTACCCACCGAATTAACTGGTACGAAGGCACGGATCATTGTTTTGGTCGGTAAATTCTTTCCCACGGGTGCCCACAAAGTGGGTGCCACATTTGGACCGCTGGTTGAAAAATTGATCTCCGGTCATTTTGACCCAACCCGACAGAAAGCGCTCTGGCCCTCCACCGGAAATTACTGTCGCGGTGGTGCTTATGACGGTTACCTCCTGGGCTGTCCATCCATTGCCGTACTCCCTGAGGAAATGTCCCGAGAACGCTATGACTGGCTTGAAAAGGTTGGCTCTGAGATCATTCGCACCCAGGGCGGCGAAGCCAATGTCAAGGAGATCTATGACAAGGTCAAAGAATTGAAAGCAGCACGTGGGGATGAAATTGTCGTATTGAATCAATTCGATGAGATCGGTAACCCACTTTGGCACTATGCTGTCACCGGTCCAGCCATGGAAAAAGTCTTCAAGGGGATAAATAGTGGATCGAACCGATTCAGCGGGCTCTTCCTCACCCAGGGTTCTGCAGGAACTTTAGGTTCGGCAGATTATTTACGAACCAAATTCCCCTTCATCAAAGTGGCTGCCGGGGAGGCTCTCCAGGTTCCAACACTGTTACAGAATGGTTTTGGTGCCCACCGCATCGAGGGAATTGGCGACAAACACGTCCCCTGGATCCACAACATGAAGAATATGGATATGGTGATCGGTGTGGATGATAATATATCCATCAACCTGCTCCGACTTTTTAATGAAAAAACGGGTCATGGACTCCTCAAGTCAAAGCACATCGATCCTGAACTCGTAAATAAACTGGACTATCTGGGGATTTCAAGTATTGCCAATATTGCCGGTGCCATCAAAATGGCCAAGTACTATGAGTATAACGAAAATGATGTGGTATTCACCGTGGCCACAGATTCCATGGAAATGTATCAGTCCAGACTTGTTGAACTTCAGGAACAACTCGGGGACTATACAGAGATCCAGGCCAATGTTGATTTTGAACGTTATCTCCAGGGAATTAATGATGAAGGTGTCATGGAATTGTCCTATCGAGACAAAAAACGCATGCACAATCTGAAATATTTTACCTGGGTTGAGCAGCAAGGCAAAACGGTTGAAGAACTGGATGCCCAGTGGTATGATGATAGCTATTGGTCCTCCAGATTCTCCCTGGTTGATGATTGGGATGCAAAAATAGAAGCGTTTAATGCAGAATCGGGTTTGCTGAAAAGATATGTTTAGATGATGATCGGCAATCAGACCATGATGGGTAGAGATCAAAGATGAAAGCAGATACTATTGTAGGATTACAGTGTCATTTCTGTGATGCCATGATCCCGGTGAAACCCTTCCGGTATACCTGTCCAGACTGTGACAATAATCTTGATTTTATCTATGATTATGAACGCATCCAAAACAGTTGGTCAAAAAATGGGCTTAAACAAAATCCAGACCCATCTATCTGGCGCTATTTACCCCTATTGCCTGTCTCGAAAGCCCCGGGAAACACCTCACTTCGGGTAGGTGGAACTCCGCTGGTGAATTTCCCCAAAATTGCTGACAAATATCTGCTAGCCAGTTTCCAGATCAAGGATGACAGCCGGAACCCCTCGGGTTCACTCAAAGATCGGGCTAGCGAATTGGGAATTCGACATGCGAAGGAACAGGGAAAAACCACCCTGGTTGCTGCATCAACGGGCAACGCCGGATCATCCCTGGCGGCGCTGGCGGCCCACCACGGAGTCAAAAGTGTCATCTTTGCCCCAGCCTCAGCTCCCATTGCCAAACTAACCCAGATCAGGCAGCACGGCGCCAGACTTGTCCCTGTAGAGGCGAATTACGACCGGGCTTTCGATCTGGCTCTTGAATGGGCGATCAAGCACGATCATTACTCACGCAACACCGGCATCAACCCTGTTTTATCTGAGGGCAAAAAAACCGTCGCTCTGGAAATTGCTGAACAAAGTGCCTGGCAAGTGCCAGAACATATTTTTGTCCCCGTAGGCGATGGGTGCATAATTTCGGGGGTTTACAAAGGCTTTGCAGATCTGCTGGCGCTGGGATGGATTCAAAAACTCCCCCGACTCCATGCAGTCCAGGCTGAAGGGTCAGCGGCCATTGTCAATAGCCTGAACCATAATAGTGAAATTTTAGCTGTCGAAGCTAAAACGGTAGCCGATAGCATTAGCGTAGATTTTCCCCGTGATGGTTTGAAAGCAAGAAGAGCCATCAAAAAGAGCAGTGGCTCCGGCATTACAGTGAGCGACACAGCGATTCTGGAAGCACAAAAGGAATTGTCCCGAACCACAGGCATTTTTGCTGAACCAGCAGCAGCCGCAGCCTATGCCGGCTTCCTCAAGGCGGCCAGGGATGACTTAATTAAGGCTGGTGAAAAAGTTGTTGTACTGATGACTGGAAACGGATTGAAGGATATCATTGCTGCTCAGTCAGGCCTCGGGAAAATTGAGTCTGTAAAAGCAGATTTAAGTGAAATTGAAGACTATTTGAAGAACCAATGATGTTGTATCATCCCAAACCAGATCGTTTCAACCTTTCCCTCACCGTTAATGGGGAGGTGGTTGAGCGCGAAATTGTCACCCATCTCAGACTCCTGGATTTTCTCAGGGATGAGCTCCGATTGACTGGCACCAAGGAGGTTTGCGGCGAAGGGGAATGTGGGGCCTGCACCATCATCATGGATGGCAAGACCGTTAATTCCTGTCTCATTCTGGCAGTGGAGGCTCATGGCCATGAGATCATCACCATCGAAGGTCTCGCCAATATGGATGAGCTTACAGACCTGCAACGTTCATTTGAAGACCATCATGCTGTTCAATGTGGATACTGTATACCCGGTATGGTGCTTACAGGGGAAAAATTATTGGATAGAAATCCTCACCCAACGCGGGAGGAGATAAAGCACGAATTGTCTGGAAATATCTGTCGTTGTACCGGTTATCATAAGATCATTGATGCGATAGAGCATGCCGGAGATACTGAATGAGATATTATTCTCCTGCATCACTCAAGGAATTTTTTAAGATAAGCTCACAATGTCCGAATGGGCAGAAGACCTTCCTGGCAGGGGGTACAGATCTAATGCCCTGCTATGAGCAGGGAACCCCACTTCCAGATCATCTGATCGATTTAAAGCATTTGAGAGACCTCCATTCAATTTCAGTGACGGAGAATACGCTTATCATTGGCGCTCTCACAACCATTCAGGACCTCCATGACCACCCGCTCATCCAGGGTGAATTTGTTGCACTGTACCAGGCTACCCATGAATTCGCTGGCGCTCAGATAAGGCATCGGGGAACCATTGGCGGAAATATTTGTAACGCTTCACCAGCCGGTGATCTTCTTCCGCCCCTGTATGCATTTGATGCCCAGCTCATATTGACTGGTCCACAGGCTGAACGACACTTGCCTATCCATGAATTTATCCTTGGACCTGGTAAAACAGCACTTCTGGAGAATGAGATTCTGACATCTATTTCACTTAATCGCAAGCGCCTGCGCTCTCAATTTCAAAAAGTGGGCCTGAGACAATCCATGGCCATCTCTGTCGTCAACCTGGCCTGCACCTGGGAAGAGGATGAGGATGGATTTTCCATGCTGGAAATTGCTGCTGGTGCTGTAGCTCCCACAGTATTGATATTGAATGCTTTCACTCGTGCCTATTTAGAGAATCCAAAAAAACTCCCAAAACTACTTCAGCTGATCGATGAAGCCATTGCACCCATCGATGACATCCGGGCGACAGCGAATTACCGTCGGATGGTTCTAAAAAACCTTATCTGGGCGTTTTTAACAAAATGATGTCCAAGATAGACACTCGTTCGGAGGCAATGCATTGCGTCCCTCCATTATTGGATTCTAGGAATTTATGGTGAAAAGACAAAATGAGCGATAAACTCCACCCTGTATCCATTCAGCACCTGATCTCGTGGATGCTTGCCGAATTCAGGACCGATCACCTGTTTGGGATTCACAGAGATCTGTTTTTTGTGCCAAAACCTTCTGATCCATTCCAGATGATGCGCTATGGACAAGTGTTGGAGACACCCATCGGCGTTGCTGCCGGTCCCCATACCCAGCTTTCCCAGAACATCATCGCAGCCTGGCTTTGTGGTGCCAGGTACATGGAGCTCAAGACGGTCCAGACCCTGGATGAACTTGAGATCAGCAAACCCTGTATCGACATGCAGGATGAAGGCTACAATTGTGAATGGTCCCAGGAGCTTAAACTCGAGCAATCCCTGGACGAATATCTGAATGCCTGGATCGGCATTCACGTTCTAAAAGACCATTTTGGCTGGGAATCCAGTCAGGATCCCGGGGTGATCTTCAATATGAGTGTCGGTTACAATCTGGCAGGCATGATGCAGCCCAATGTTCAGCATTTCATGGACAGGATGGAAAACAGCCAGGAACTCCTTGATCAGAAATTGGATCTGCTCACCTCTGTTTATCCAGGTATAAAAGATTTAAACATCCCTCCCCGAATGACTGACAATGTCACCCTGTCAACCATGCATGGTTGTCCTCCAGACGAGATCGGACGGATTGCAGCCTATCTGATCAACGAACGCAAACTGCATACCGCAGTCAAGTTGAACCCGACCCTTCTCGGTGCCGCGGATTTACGGCAAATCTTGAATCATGATCTGGGATATGATTCTGTTCATGTCCCCGATGAAGCCTTTGATCATGACCTGAAATACCCGGATGCCCTCAATTTGATCAACAGCCTCACTAAACAGGCTCAAACTGTTGGGGTAGAATTTGGTCTCAAATTGACCAATACGCTCGAAGTTGAGAATCATCGACCAGTCTTCGCGGCACAGGAAAACATGATGTATCTCAGTGGTAGAGCCTTGCATCCGATCAGTATTAATCTGGCTGCCAAACTACAGAATGAGTTCAAAGGCAAGCTGGATATTTCATTCTCAGCCGGTGCCGATGCCTTTAACATCTCTGATACGCTGGCTTGCAATATGAGACCGATCACGACCTGTACCGATGTACTCAAGCCAGGTGGTTATAGTCGTTTGGGACAATATTTGAGTAATCTATCCACATCGATGAATGACACATCCGCTACGAGTCTGGATGAATTCATTGTAAACCAGGCTCAGAGTGGAGAAGACACCTTGAACTCAGGTCTCGGAAACCTTATGCAATATGCTTCAGCTGTCATCCAAAATCCCCGATATCATAAACACAATCATCACTTTGATTCCATTAAGACCCATCGAACACTGAATACCTTTGACTGTATCTCAGCACCCTGTATTGATGCCTGTGCTGCAGATCAGAATATCCCTGAATATCTCTATCACACCTCCCAAGGCGATTTCAAGTCGGCTTTTGCTGCAATTCAGGATACCAACCCCCTTCCAGGGGTTACCGGTCACGTGTGTGATCATCTTTGTCAGCTCAAATGCACCCGGAATAATTATGACTCCCCCCTATTGATCCGCGAGATCAAACGCTTTGTCACAGAGCGCGAGATCGGGAATAAACCAGTTGAGACAGGCAATTCATCATCTCACAGTGCCGCCATCATCGGTGCCGGTCCTGCTGGTCTCTCATGTGCCTACTTCCTGGCTCGTGCCGGGGTGACCGTTGAAGTCTTTGAAAGTAAATTCTTTGTCGGTGGTATGGTCTCCGATGCCATTCCTGAATTCAGACTGTTGGGTGAAACTATCGATCTGGACATCTCTGTATTAAGGGAATTAGGTGTTCGATTTCATTTTGGTCGCTCCGTGAGCACAGAGCTATTCACGGAATTGAAAAGTACTCACGATAATATTTTTGTCGGTGTCGGTGCCCAGATATCCTTGAAGCTTGGTATCAGTGGTGAAAATCTATCTGGCATTCTCGATCCTCTGAAATTTTTATCTGCCGTACGCCAGGGAGACCGTCCAGAGCTGGGAAGTAATGTCGCCATCATCGGTGGTGGCAATACGGCCATGGATGCTGCCCGCACGGCGCTTCGATTATCCGAAGGGAAAGGTGCTGTCAACATTATTTATCGGCGGACCCGATCTGAGATGCCGGCAGATATTGATGAGATCGAAGCCGCGCTGGCCGAGGGCATCACCTTCCATGAATTGATCACCCCCCTGTCATTTACAGGGACTGACAGAGTGATCCATATCCATTGCCAGAAAATGGTGCTGGGTGAGCCCGATGCCAGCGGTCGCCGCCGCCCTGTTCCTCTGGAAGGAGAAACTTTCGATATTCCAGTGGACACCGTGATTCCAGCCATTGGACAAGCCCTAAACGTAGATTTTATTGATGATAAAGCCCTCACAGTAAACCCGGAGACGTGCATGACCCAGATTCCCGGTGTCTATGCCGGCGGCGATGCCGTGCGGGGTGCCTCCAGTGTCATCAATGCCATCGGAGATGGTCAAATAGCAGCCAGACAGATATTGAAGGGCATGGGTGAAAAGGGCTCCCTTCTGGAGAACAAGCCAAGAGTGCTTTCCATCGCTGAGATCCAGAAAAAGGCTGCTATTCGTGAATATGGTATTGAGCCACCTCATGAGCACACAGAACTCACTTCGGATTTTCCCCTGGTTCACAGGACCTTGACCGAGGAAGAGGCTGTCCACGAAGCCAGTCGCTGTCTTTTGTGTGATGACTTTTGCAGTGTCTGTGTTGGTGTCTGCCCTAACCTGGCGAATCTGACCTATTATGCAAACCCAGAGACCTATCCTGTTCAGGAAGCAAGCTATTCAGATGAAGAATTGCAGATCAAAGATGCGGGGCTATTTAGGGTTGACCAGGAGCCACAAGTGCTAAATATTGGCGATTTCTGCAATGAATGCGGCAACTGTACAACCTTTTGCCCCACAGCCGGCGATCCCTATAAAGACAAGCCACGAATTCACCTCTCCGAAAAGAGTTTTGAGGAGGCTGATTCCGGATATCACTTCAAAGGGAAGTCATTGATCTACAAACATAATGATTACCATGCTCTGCTATCCCATCACGACGGGGAATACCTTTTTCTTGCTCCTGATGTCAGGTTGCTGCTCAATGACAAAACCAAGCTGATCAAAGATCTGCATTTTGAAATAAAACCTGGTATTTTTAATACCCGAGAAGCTTTGGAGATGATCGTTCTGTTTGAAAGCCTGATAGACAATCCGATCATTAATCAGGGTTTACCTTATTGAAAGATAATATTTGTTTTAATACATTAACATCGTTGCTGCGCAGAAAACCAGCCCGGCATAAAATTAACTAAGAAGATTTAATGAAAAGCGTACTCATAAATAACCCCCTCCGAATTGCTACCATGAATGATGAGCAAAATGAGATCGCTGGTGGGCATATATACATCGAAGATGGTGTGATCAAATCTATCGGGCCCGAGCCTGGAACGTTTAAGGCAGATGAGGTCATTGATGCCAAGACCATGGTAGTCACTCCCGGATTTGTGAATACGCATCATCATCTGTATCAAACCCTGACCAGAAATATTCCCCTGATGCAGGATCAGGAACTTTTCCCGTGGCTCAAGAATCACTACGAGCTTTGGCGGGAAATCACAACTGAGGCCATTGAAGTCAGTACTCGGGTCGGATTGCTCGAACTCATGAAAAGTGGTGTTACCTGTAGCTCCGATCATTTATATCTTTTCCCTTCACAGGCCAGTCCCGAATTGATCGATGCCGAGATCGGATCAGCGAGGAGCCTGGGTATCAGATTTCAGCCCACACGCGGCTCAATGTCCCTTGGTCAAAGACTCGGTGGACTTCCCCCTGATGATGTCGTGCAAACAGAAGCGACCATTCAAAAAGATACTGAAAGACTCGTAGCTCGCTACCATGATACAAGTGTTGGGGCCATGACTCGAATTTCACTGGCTCCCTGCTCACCATTTTCTGTTACACCGGAATTGATGAAACAAACGGCGTCATATGCCCGTGATAATCAGCTTCAGATTCATACCCATCTGGCGGAAACCCTGGATGAAGAAAAATTTTGCCTTGAAAAATTCGGCAGCCGACCAGTTGGATTGATGAAAGAACTGGAATGGCTCAGCTCCAATTCATGGTATGCCCATGCAGTACACTTAAATGATTCTGAAATTATGACCATGGGTTCAAAAAAAGTGGGGATTTCGCATTGCCCAAGCTCGAATATGAGGCTGGGTTCTGGTATCGCCAGGATCAAGGAACTGATCGATGCCGGGGTTAACGTGAGTCTGGGCGTTGATGGAAGCGCCTCCAATGATTCCGGCGACATGTTGCTGGAAATGAGAAATGCCATGCTTTTGTCACGACTTCGAAACCAGGAATTCTGGCTCACTGCCCGAGATGTATTGCGAATGGCCACAAGAGGTGGAGCGGCAGTCTTGGGGCGTGATGACATTGGTGAAATAAGCGTGGGTAAACAAGCCGACTTGGCGCTTTTTGACATGAGTGGACTTTCACAAGCCGGCGGGATGTCTGACCCTGTTGCCGCACTGGTCTTTACCACGCACCGCAAGCCTGTGGAATATCTGATCGTACAGGGAAGCATACTACTCAGACAAGGCGAGTCTGGATTGGATGAATATAAATTAACAAGTGAGCACAATCGAATAGCTGAAACAATGCTGAAAAAAGCGCATCAGCGCTCAGGCATAAAGTTTATAAATTAAATGCCGGAAAGCGAAGAAGTGACATGTGGTCATCAATTGAGCAAATCGTAAAACCTTCAGATTTTAAGGAGGCCCTGAGCCTACAGGCTGAACCGCATGCCAAACTGCTGGCTGGTGGATCATACCTGATCGCTGAAAAGGATCAAACGACACACACGCTGATCGACATCAATCATCTTTTATCAGACCGGGTGGAACTGAAGGAGCACGGTATTTATGTCGGTGCCGGTTGCACGCTTCAAGATCTCGCTAATTTTGGCGACCTTGTATTGTCCCGGGTGATTATAGCATCCTGTCCCTCAAAAAATATCCGCAATCAAAGAACACTTGGTGGTGAAATCGCCCAGGCACGTCCAAACTCAGACCTCATCGTGTATCTGCATGCTGTTGATGCACAATTACAGATAAATGATTCGGGATCTTTTCAACATATTAGCGACTGGAATGGAAAGGGCATAATTTCACGCGTGTTTATACCTGAAGGTGATATAAAAATTGAACGAGCCTCTGTTATCGATTCCGCAGTGGCATTCGTCATTGCTGCCGTTTTCGAAACTCCTAACTATATTACGCTTGCTGCTGGCGGAAAGGCAAAGAAGGTCTGTCAGTGGAGAACACAAAATCCACCTGAAGAGGTAGATATTCGAAATTTTATGGAAAAAGTAGAATCAATTTATCCCAATGATCATTTTGGGACATCGGAGTACAAAGCTCAACTTGTTTCTAATTTAATCCACCATATGACGGGAAGTGCATGATCATTGAATTCGAGCTGAATGGTCGCCTGATAAATACTAAAATCGACCCGGGGAAAACACTGCTGGAGTATCTTCGCAGTGAGGAACTATATAGTGTAAAACATGGCTGCGATCATGGCGAATGTGGTGCCTGTAGCGTACTGATAAACGACAAAGCCATGAATGCCTGTCTTATTCTGATGCCCATGGTTGAGGGCAAAAGAGTTGAGACCATAGAGAGCTTCTCCGATCACAAAAATCTGCATGATCTCCAGAAATTATTCCTCGCAGAGGGGGCAGTCCAGTGTGGTTTTTGCACACCGGGAATGCTCGCCGCTCTGGAGGCACTCAAGCGAGAGAATATTGAGGTCAGTGAGGAAAATATTCGTGATTCTCTCAACGGAAACCTTTGTCGTTGTACCGGATATGTGAAGCCTGTTGAAGCTGCCCTGAAGAGTCTCTCTCAGATGAAGAACGACGGTGAATCATCATGAAAGTGATCGGCAGGGATACACAACGCGTCGACGGCCTTAGCCTCGTGAGGGGGAAACCCGTTTTTGCCGACGATATGCAAATCAAGGATCTCCTCCATGTGAAGATTCTCCACAGTCCAGTAGCCCATGCCGAGATCATCAATATTGATAGCAGTGAGGCTGAGGCACTTGAGGGTGTGATCAAGGTCTTTACCCACAGGGACTTCAAACCCCATTATTATACCACAGCTGGACAGGGTTACCCGGAACCAAGCCCTCGGGATACGCTCATTTTGGATACAAAGGTTCGCTATGTGGGAGATCGCGTGGCTTTTGTCGCTGCTGAATCCCTGGAGATTGCCGAGCAGGCTCTGCAAAAAATCACTGTTGATTATAAGGAATTGCCCGTTCTCTTTGACGCTGAAGACGCTATGGCATCTGACATTATGCTTCACTCATCAGCAGGTGCCAGCGGAATCCATGATGCCACTCACAATATCGCAGCACATGTTGAGGCTGAGCTTGGTGATGTTGATACAGCCATTAATTCATCCCGGTATGTATTTGAAGGTACCTACAGTACCCCCTTTGTACAAATGGCTTCCATTGAACCACACATATCCATCTCCTGGCTGGATGATCACGATCGCCTGGTGATTCGAACCTCTACCCAGGTTCCCTATCATGTGCGGCGAATTGTGGCCGAAGTTCTGGATATTCCCATTTCCCGGATCAGGGTTATAAAACCAAGGATCGGAGGTGGATTCGGCGGAAAGCAGGAGATCCTGAATGAGGAAATAGTTGCTGCTGTTACCTTAAGGACCGGACGTCCTGCCCGCATTGAATATACCAGAGAAGAAGAATTGTACGCCGCCCGGGTACGTCATCCTGAAACATTGACCATCAAACTGGGGTTTGATGAAAAACATCTATTGACAGCCATTGATTTGAACATCCTTGAAAATTGCGGTGCGTATGGTCCCCATGCGCTCACTGTCATGTCTGTCACTGCTCAAAAAGCTTTGAGCATGTACAAGGCACCCAATATCAGGGTCAATGGCGATGGTGTTTATACGAATCTACCCATTGGCGGTGCCTATCGTGGTTACGGTGCCCCCCAAGCTTTCTTTCCCCTGGAAAGTCTTATGGACGAGGCCGCGAACCGACTGGGGATCGACCCCATCGATCTGCGCCTTAAAAATGTATTCAAGCTAAAGGATGATGTACCTATTGCTCGGATCCTCGGCGAAGGCAGGGAAGGTTTTCCCATGGTGCTTTACAGCAATGAGATCGCTGCCTGCCTGAATGAAGGCCGCAAGCTCAGCAAGTGGGATTCCATCCGGTCTGCAGTCAAAAGTGGTCGTTTTCGGAGAGGACTCGGTGTGGCCATCGCTGGCCAGGGGTCTGGGATTCCAGGGATCGACATGGGCTCAGCATTTATCAAAATGAATGAGGATGGCAGCTTCAACCTTCAGGTTGGAGCCACTGATCTCGGGACAGGTTCTGATACTGCTCTGGCTCAAATTGCGGCTGAGGTGCTGAACGTTAGTGTTGACAAGATAATCGTGTATTCGTCTGACACGGATCTAACCCCCTTTGATACGGGCGCTTATGCATCCAGCACAACTTACATTTCCGGTGGCGCAGTTAAAAAAGCAGCCGAAGCCTGCAAATCGATGATCCTGGAACAAGGCAAGAAGCTCCTCCAGGTGAAGATGGCAGTCATTTCCGGCACCACTGTCGTAAGCCCTGATGGTAAAAGCATCTCGTATAAGGATATTTGCACAAAAAGTTTTTATACTGATGAGCAAACACAGATCATGGGCGCAGCTTCCCATCTAAGCTATGATTCGCCGCCACCCTATAATGCCACCTTTGCAGAGGTGGAAGTAGACACTCTTACCGGTGTCGTTAGAGTCATCAAGGTGGTGTCCGTGACTGATGCCGGACAGATCATCAATCCAAAGATGGCTGAGGGCCAGGTTGAAGGAGCTGTACCTCAAGCACTGGGAATGGCTCTGTCTGAATTCATGCCCTTTGATGATAAAGGCAGATTCCTGAATCTTGATTTTAACAGCTATCATATATATACCGCCACTGATATGCCTGAGATCGTGGTTCGCTTTGTTGATTCCACAGAACCAACCGGACCCTATGGTGCAAAGGCCGTTGCAGAGATTCCCATCAACGCCCCGGCACCGGCTGTAACGAATGCCATTTTTAATGCTGTCGGGGTTCGTATTCGGAATCTACCCGTTCAACCTGGAGAGCTTTTATCAAAACTAACCTTACAGGAATACCAAGATGAGTGACACTACGCCGCGCTGTGGCTGGGTATCGCTCCACAAACCCACCTATTTGAAATATCATGATGAAGAGTGGGGCGTACCCGTTTATGATGATCTGAAAATGTTCGAGTTTCTGGTCCTGGAATCCTTTCAGGCAGGCTTAAGCTGGGAGATCGTGCTGAATAAGCGGGAAAATTTCCGTAATGCTTTTTCTAATTTTGACTACCGCAAGGTGGCTGAATATGATGAAAAGAAGATCGAAGAATTGCTTCAGGACAAAGGAATTGTCCGCAATCAGCTAAAAATCAGAGCCACCATCAACAATGCCCGGCGATATCTCGAGATCATCGAAGAATTTGGTGGTTTCTGCAAGTATTTCTGGAATTTCACTGATGGTCGACCCCTGCAGAACGGCTTTAAGGAATTAACGGAGATACCGACAAGCACTCCCCTATCAGATGCCATCGCGAAGGATATGAAAACTCGAGGTTTCAAGTTCCTGGGCACAACTGTGATCTATGCCCACATGCAGGCTGTCGGTATGGTGAATGATCATCTGGAGGAGTGCTTCAGATACAAGCAACTCCTCCCCTGAATCAGGTAGAACCCTAGAAAAGATCGAATTTTTTCAACAGGATTTCGGTGACCTTAAAGGTCCCGTACAAGATGATAAACCACAGTATAATTAATATCCAATTCATCTATAATACTCGCTTTTAATAGGCTTTTTCTTTTAGATCATTCAGAGAAAGCTTTGTTAGATCCATCGCTCGCCAGACATACACGATATAGGCCAGAACAAAAGGGATGATCATGGCGACATAGGTCATAATGGTCAGGGTGTAGTGTGTGGATGACGCATTGTGAATTGTCAGACTGGATTGCGGGTGGGTCAGGCTTGGATACATGCACGTATCGTTGTATCCAGCCAAAAAGAACACCACTAAACCAACCAGCACTGTTCCTAATCCACTAAACCAGATGCCGTTGGAGGCGTTTTTAATTTTTGTCACATAAACACCCCAGATTGCCAGGCCAAGACCGGCAAGCAACAGAATCACATTAAGTGGATTCGCAAACAGGTTGCCAGCGTATTTATATGCCATCAGTTCAACCTGCCCGTTCTCAGCAACTCCATAACCTGACATGAACAGCAGACTGATGAGGACGATGAGTAAAAATACCAGTTCAATCAGAAAATTCATCCAAACCGATTTTCTCAACCGTACTTCAAGGTCTGGAGCAGAAGTGAAATCGATATTGTTGAGTAAATATTGAGCACCTAAAACGCGGGCGTTGAAGACCAGAAACAAACCCATGCTCAGATTGAAATAATTAAAGGCTGCTTCCAGCCCTCTCAGGGGATGGGTCCAGGTTACAAAGTTATATTCATTGAGCTGAAAATTTGCACCTGTGAAAAAGCTCCCGACTGCGGCACCTATCAACAGCACCCCAAGTGAGCCGTTTATCAGCAGAAAGATTTCATAGGTTTTTTGGCCCAGTAGATTGTTGGCCTTTTTACGATACTCGTAGCTTACCGCCTGAATCACAAAGGTGAGCAGAATTGCGATCCACACCCAGTAGGCACCCCCAAAACTCGTCGCGTACACCTTTGGGAAAGCGGCAAATATCGCCCCTCCAAAGAGGACCAGCGTTGTGAATGTGAGCTCCCACTTTCGGCCAAGTGAATTGACCACGAGTGATTTTTCATCCTCCGTTTTAGCTACTTCAAGGAGAAGGGTCTGACCTCCCTGTACAAAATGCAGAAACAGAAATAGGGACCCGACAACAGAGACTAAAAGCCACCAGATTACTTGCAGGGTTGAAAGGTCTAAATTAGCGATCATTTTTTGCCTCCTCCGGTCCGATTTTGATTTGAGTCAGCATTATCTTTATCTCTGCAGTAAGCAGTATGGTGAACAAGATCAAAAAAATAAAAAATGTGACGGCAACAGTTCCAGTATCAAGGTTGGTACGGGCAATGCTTACCGGGAGCATACCTTGAATGGCCCAGGGCTGGCGTCCCATTTCAGCAACCAGCCAGCCGGCTTCCTGTGCCAGAAAACCGAAAAAGAAAAGCGGTACCCCCAGTTTGAGTAACCAGGGTTTTTGCTCCAGCTGACCCTTGTACTGATAGAATAAAAACAGCATAAATATGACTATAAAGAGGAAACCCAGTCCAACCATGATATGAAAGCTGTAATACATCACCCCCACCGAAGGCATGGATTCCTCTGGATGATCAAAAAAGCCATAGCCAAAATATGCCTCATTGTCCCTGAAGGTACCCAGAGCAAGCTTTGCTTGTTCTCTATTACCAGAGGCTTTGGCGGCTTTGTACTCAGCCAGACTGGCCACGGCAAGTTTTCCCTTTACCATCTTTTGCTCTGTCCCCATCACACCATCGCTGGTATTTCCGTAGATCAGGTCCTCCAAACCGGGCACATAACCATCAAAGGTCCTTTTTGCCAGGATAGATAACATCCTTGGGAACTGAATTTCCACATAGAAAGTTTCTTGATCATCTCTTAATTGTTTGTTCGGGTTTAAAATACCAAATGCCGTCAGTCCCGCTGGTCTTGCTCCTGCATAGTGGCCTTCGAATGCAGCTAGTTTCATGGGCTGATGTTTGGCATCCTGAAAAGCCGCCTCATCTCCAGTAAACACCACATAAATGGATGATACCAATCCAAAAACTGCAGCCACTAGAATTGATCGTTGAGCCATCTTGAGATGTCTCCCTTTCAGGAGAAACCAGGAGGAGACGGAAATGACAAACAGAGAGGCGAAAAGGAAGCTGGAGCTGGTCGTGTGCGTGAATTTGGATACCGCAACAGGTGACAAAATAACTGCCAGGACATCCTGCATCTCGAACCGGGCGCTGTCCGGATTGAAGGTCATCCCAACTGGATATTGCATCCAGGCATTCGCCACGAGGATCCATAATGCTGAGAGATTGGATCCAATGGCTACCAGATAGGTTGATGCCAGATGAAACCTCTTTGATACCCGATTCCACCCGAAGAACATTACGGCAAAGAACGTTGCCTCTATGAAAAAAGCTGCTATCCCTTCAATGGCAAGCGGGGCGCCAAAAATGTCACCTACCATCCAGGAGTAATTAGACCAATTGGTACCGAATTCGAACTCCAAAATAATACCTGTTGCAACCCCGAGGGCAAAATTGATCCCAAAGAGCCGCATCCAGAATTTTGTGAGCCTGGCCCATTCCTCATCTCCTGTTTTGTAGTAGATCGTTTCATAGAAAGCGATAAGCCAGCTTAGACCAAGTGTCAATGGGACAAAAACCCAGTGATACATTGCGGTGAGGGCAAAGAGAGCCCTGGCCCAATTCACCATCTCGATATTGATCCATTCAACCATAAACAATACTCCCGATCTGATTTAGTGTGAAAAGAATTCCTGTAGGACGTGTTCAGCTCGCTGATCATCAGTATCAAAATTGCTCTGAAGAAAATCCGGGAGAATAAACACCCTGATAATGACAAATATGATCAGCAACTTGACGATAATGATCTTCCAGAGTGATCGTCCTAGGGTCATTGCTTTGAAGCCATCTCTGTAGAACCTGAATATCCGACTCAGCATTATAAAAAGTAGTCATCACTTGCTGGATAGCAAATAATAATATGCTATTTGTCAACTATTTTGAAGTGCGGATAAATTTTCTGTGCTAGAGTGGTAGAGAGAGCTGCCCCTGCGGGTCGACGAAATGTGATCCGCCAACACCGAGGAGTCTCACTGGTTCTCCCGGCAGCCAGTTCATTACCATCAAGCGACTGGCTATACGATATATTTCCTTCCCATCATCAATGGGATCTGAAGCCGTGTGCTGTCGGGTGAAGGTTGTAAAGTCACCATAGCGCAATTTGATGCTGATCGTGGCAGCCATCAATTTTTTCTTTTTGAGTTCGTCTGCCACTTTATGACTTAGATTTTCAAGGATATCCAGCAATGCTCGTTGATCATCAATATTTTTTGCAAAGGTTCTCTCTGTGGATACAGACTTGATCTCTCTTTCTTCATGGACCTCTCGATCATCGATACCTCTTGCCCATTGACTCATGGCCTGACCCAGTTTGCCAAAGCGTTGGATCAGTTTATCCTCCGAAATCTTTGCCATATCAGCTACTGTATAGATCCCGTACTTTGCCAGGCGTTCATTTGTCTTGGGACCAATTCCCGGTATCTTTTTCACGGGTAGGGGCGCCAGAAATTGAATCTCGGTTCCAGGTGGGACTACCGTAAGCCCCTTGGGCTTTTGAAAATCTGAGGCGATCTTGGCAATCATCTTGTTGGTAGCGATTCCAACGGAACTGGATAATCCGATATCTCGGGAAATCCGCAGTTGAATTTTTCGTGCGATTTCTGTGGCCTGCACCCACTCATCGATCTCATCACTCAGATCCAGATAGGCCTCGTCAATACTTACCTGCTGAATGATGGGAGATTCGGCTCTCAGGATACCCATGATAACCTTTGAGTACATTTTATACATACCATGTTTTGAGGAAATGATGATGAGATCTTTACAGCGCCTGCTTGCCTCGATCATGGGCATGGCTGAATGGATGCCAAATTTGCGCGCTGGATAAGAGGCGGCCGCTACAACTCCCCGTTCTGCGCTGGCACCTCCTACGACAATGGGTTTACCTTCCAGGCTGGGATCCCGGAGGACTTCAACAGCACAAAAAAATGCATCCAGATCGAGATGGAGAATGGCTCTGGGTTTATTGGTATAGGCCTGATTATTACCCATTTATGGGATGACAGGGAACTTCATTTTATTTAAAACTCATGTTCAGGGATAGAGCCGGGATCAGACCAGGCTTGTGGTCAGACCTTGAGACTGCCATGGCAGCCGGGTTCAGGGATATTTTTGTTGAACTTGTATGGGCAAGGGCACCATCTGGTTTCACATCCAATATTTTTCGAGTCAACCAGGTGCCAGTCCCATATCCTGCCAGGGCGAAAGCGAGCATGGGTTTATCTTGTATATCCAACAAAATTGCTGTGCCAAAACCAAAGGCTGTGCCGGACGCGGAACCGAGAAGCATCAGGGTTGATTGACCAAAACTGTAATCTTCATCTGCGATCCAGCGATCGTACGCAAAGACGCTCCCTATAGCTCCCAGCGAGCTCACCAGAACTTCTTCGGCATCAAGACTATCCAGAAATAAACTCTGTAGCATCATGGTATTAAAGAAGCCAAATCCCCAGCCTTGTGTGAGCATGAGTGCATCCCCGAAGGTGTACTGCTTGTCTCGAATCAGACGTTGCCCGGCCCAAATACCAACGGGATAAGCCATTAATTCCACGATAGTCTTCTGCTTTTCCCAATCAGCCACCCGTTTATCATAATCAGTCCAGGCCGCTTCATCATAGTTGCCCCAAATATCCCAACTGTCTACTGGCTCTTCCGGTGCCTCGTTGAGTACGCTATGGGCCGCTCTGGCTGTGATTCCAGCCACACCTGTCCACATGGTCCAGGCCCAGGCCTGACCATTGCTTGGCTGGTACTGGTCGAAAAGGCGTTCTCCTCCATAGAGACCAGCCGGAACGGACCCCATCAAGACCCAGGCCCACAAAGTCTCCCGATCATCTCCCTCATCTGCATAGAGATCCAGAATCTGATTGATACCCGCACCATAACGTAGACCCAGAAGTGATCCATAACGCATCATCTGTGCCCGGGCGTGGGACATTTCCATATTTTTTGTGTATTTATAGGTCAGATAAAAAGCGCTCCCCATGGAGATCATTTCACTTCCCACATACCAGCGCCCGTCCTCAGCGTTGAGTACATACGGAACCGCCCAGCCATAGAGTCCTGAGCCAATGACAATATTTTGCAGGACCAGGGGCCAGCGCCCGGACTGATCCAGATCTTTCGCTGTTATGGTTTTGGGAGGTATTGGAGTCCGCCCTTTTCCCCATTGTGCCTCCCACACATTGACGCTGTCTGGGGGTAGCTTGAGGTTCTCTGAAAAAACATTCATGAGCATTCGTTCTTCATCCGTGATCTTGCCGTCACGCATGGCAGTTTCCCAGGCTGATTTGTATGTGGACTGATTTCTCAGTGAATCTGGCTGTTGAGCAGAGACTATTGTGATCAGGGTGAGCAGGATCGAAGCATGCAGGTTTACTTTCATTTTTGCCTCCCGGCTAGAGCAGAATTTAAACAACCAAACTCGCTAAGCGAAGCAGTTTATTTAATTTGCAAATGAGACTGATTCGCATTATATAATATGCGTTGACAAATAATAATATAAGGACAAAATAAATGAATCTCCGTTTTTTAATACTCTCCGCTCTCCTGCTTCTGGGATCACAAATCCACGCCGATGGTCGCCGCTATGTCTGGACCTATGAATATCAAACACTGCCTCGAGGTCAGGCAGAATTGGAAAGCTATACGCGGTTTGATCAGATGGGTACTGATTCCGGCCGAATAGCTGAAACAACCTTACTATATGAGTATGAAATAGGCATGAATAGTCGTTTTGATGTCGGGATCTACCAACAATTCAAGCAGTCCCTTGAGTCAGCAATAAGTTATGAAGGCTTTAAACTGCGTCTGCGCTATCGATTTGGTGAAAAGGGTCAATGGTTACTGGATCCTTTGCTCTATCTGGAATACAAAGGGAGGGGAAGCTTTGAAAAAAACACCCTTGAGGCGAAGCTCATCCTCGCTCGCGATTTTAACCGTTTCAATCTTTCCCTTAATCCAGTGGTAGAATATGAGTTTAGTGACGATCATCCTGAACTGGAATTTGAATACGCTGCAGGAATAAGCTACCGACTTCACTCGCTTCTGTCCCTGGGGATTGAAGCCAAAGGTGATGATGAAGAATTTTTCTGGGGTCCTACCCTATCACACGGAAAAGAAAATATGTGGTTTGCAATTGGATTTCTTAGTCCGGCGTCCAGTAGCAGTCTTGTAGACCGCAAAATTCAATTTATTATCGGTTTGGGACTCTAGCTTTTCGACCAGTAGTTTCGCATGAGTTCGGAGACCCATTCGGGTTGTGTGGTATCTTCTGGCAAAAACTCTTTAAAAACTGGTTTAATGTCCAGCACGGGCGTGCCATTTGCTGCGTCCAGACCCTGAACTGTAATGGTTCGCTCCGATACCTGGAGCAGGCGCACGGTTGTCATGCCGAGGGGATTGGGATGATGGGCAGACCTCTGAGCAAGTAGACCCAGCTCAGGCCATTTGGGATTATTTCTGGGTGAGCGAGTTGGTGGATCTGTGCGACCTTCAGGAAGCAGATGGAAATAGAACAGAATTTCGACATGGGAGAAAGTATCAAGTCCTTTCAGAAGATCGGCTGACAGATCCCCAACTAACGTGATCTCGGAAACCACCCCTCCCCAGCTATCATCCTCCAGGGTGTCCCGGTCATTGGTGACGATGGCTATCGTTGACAGCTCCACAATCGCTTGCGCCTGCCCTATCTTACTAAAAGCAATTTAATGACTGCAGACCTGGGTCCAGACTCCAATTTGCAGAAGTACACGCCAGCCGCCATTGCATTCCCAAAACGATCCGTGCTATTCCACACAATCTGGTGTTGGCCCGCTTCTTGTTTTGAGTTGACCAATTCCAGAAGTTCATTCCCTTTAATGTCGATGATACTTATTCGAGTTTGTTCGGGCTCTTCCAAACTGTAATCAATCCTTGTTGATGGATTAAACGGGTTGGGATAGTTTTGTTTGAGCTTGAAGCTTGATGGTGCGACCTGATCCTCATCATTTACACCAACGACATAGGTGGTTGTATTTAGCAGCCAATCATCTGGATCCAGGACTAAACCTGTAACTTTTTCGCCATCAGGAAGTTGCAGATAAAACTGCATATCCTTTTGATCGATCATCAAGACAGTATCAATGACTAAGTTCGTGGTTGTAACACGAAAATCAACTGGCATATCAAAGACCGTACTGGTCTGTGTGGTTTCAATGAGTAATTCTGTATCGCTCTGTGCCCAATAGACAGCGTATTGGGGGAACAAAGAACCATAGATCCACTGCTGGAAAAAGTTATCCAGCGACCTGCCGCTGACTTCCTCACAAACCGATTTAAATTGCTCCGTTGTAGCTGTCTTATGTTTGATTTCAGGGTCATCAGCATAGGTCTGCAGGATTTCAAAAAAACTCTCGTCGCCTACAACATGGCGAAGCATATGCAAAACATAGGCTGCTTTTGCATAGGATAGACTCCAGTAAAAAATATTGTCGACTTCTGGATTCTCAACATAGATGGTACCATTGCCAAAATATTCGAAGCTTTTAATTTTCGTCTTATATCCAGAAGGACCATATTTGCGCTCCCACCAAAGAGCTTCCGCATAAGTGGCAAAACCTTCATTCAACCAGATGTCATTATAGGTATCACAGGTGATCATATCACCAAACCACATATGAGCAAGTTCGTGAGCCACGCGCCGCTCAGTCGGATCTCCCATCGATGTAAGCGTCTGGTGCTCCATACCATAATTTTCGCCCCATTCTGCGTGACCATATTTTTCATCCATAAATGGGTATGGTCCAAACTGTTCCTCATAAAGCGTGAGCATTTCCGGCAGGAGACGATAGTTAGTCGCCATATAGGATGGACTCGGGTTCTCCGGAGGTGAATATGTGTAAAATTTGATCGGAAGCGAATCCTGGTCTGCACTCACCCAGGTCATTCCCCATTCATAGAAATCATAGATGGACAGTGACACCAGATAGGTGGCAATAGGATGACCGACATGCCAGTGCCAAGTTTTAGTATTATTCCCATTATCGATGGTAGACATGAGCTTCCCATTGGATGCTACGGTATAAACATCATTAAAAGTAACAAAAATATCCACAGAGTCCGCCTTATCCCTGGGATAATCCACGCATGGCCACCAGTCTCTGGCATCATAGGGTTGTGAGTTTGTATAAACACCCATTCGTGCCGTATCCCAGTTGAATCCCTGGTCGTTTCGACGCGTTGCAGAAGTTGTCCATGCTTTCACAAACACCGATATCTTCTGCCCTACCATCACAACGTCAGTTAACGGGATTCTCAAAAGATCCTGGCTGTGAGTATAATCCACTGTATCACCATCCAGTGTCACGAGCGTGACGGTGATATCCCCAACTCCGAGATTGTCTGTTGAATAATCAAGCTCAATTGCACTCAAGCTGGAATCAAGAACGGTGAGTTTAATTGTATATTCATTTCTCATGGTTCGGTTGAAGATATTCATATCAAAATTCAGTCGATAGTAATTAATATCGATTTTGTTCTGCTCACTGCTCGGAAACATCTGATGGCTGAGAAAACTTCCATCATGGGCATGTCCGCATGGTTTTTCCTCTTCAGTAAATGCCCAGACATTAGCAGCTATCACCAGCAGTATGATTAACTTTTTCATTCTCCAATTTCTCCCTTTAAATAGCTTTGCCTGAGTTCTTCAGGGAACCTTTCGATTGCATACCGCAACATGGTACGCGGCATCTCTTTATAATGTCTATGTAAAAATTGTTCTTCAACTGACTGGCTTCTGTTACCAACTTCGCGAAGCATCCAGCCTACAGCCTTGTGGATCAGGTCTTCTTTGTCATTCAGTAATATTTCTGAAATCTCCAAGGTAGATTTGAAGTCATGGTGACGAATAAAATAAAAGCTGGCAATGATGGCAATCCGTCGTTCCCACAGATTCTTTGATCTGGCCAGCTCAAGAAGAGGAGACCGTTCCTTGTTGAATAGATACTGCCCAACGATCTGAAGCGCGGAAGAGTCAACCAGATCCCAATTATTGATATATGCAACATGGGCGAGATATTCGTCATATATTTGAGATCTTCCCTGATCATCTGCTTTTTGGAATAGCTCGACAAGTAAATAGAGTGCCAGGAGTCTTGCTTCGTGATACTGCGAATGCAAGACTTCAAGCACATCCTCAAGCCACGCATCTCTGTACTTCTTGGCAAAGGCACGTAAAACCGGGACACGGACACCAAGAAATTTGTCTCCCTCACCATATTCGCCTTTGGCAGTCTTAAAGAAACGTTGCAGGTTCGCCGCTTGGGCAGGATCACCCAGGTTTTGAAGTTCGTTAATTATCTCCGTGCTCAGCTCTGACACGTCAAATACCTCTCCAATATGATGATGATACTCAGCCAGTTTCTGGTTCCAGTTCAGACCATCCCTTCTTTTCAGCATGCCGAATAAGTGAAGGTGAAGGATTTACAATAATAGGATGGCCCACACGGGCTAAAATGGGAATATCCAAATGTGAGTTTCCATAGGCAAACGACCGAGATAGATCAATGCCGTGCTCTTTCGCCAGATCGATGGCAAGATCCACCTTCGTGGAACCGACACAAACTGGACCCTGTGAGCGACCCGTAAGGAGACCATCTACTCCAGTTTCAAGGTGGGTGCAAAGGAGGTGGTCAATTCCCAAATCCCGCATGACAGGCTCCAGGTAATAGTCAATTGAACCCGTGACCAGAATGGTCTTGTGTCCCTGAGCCTGGTGCCAGCGTAGCTTCTCAAGGACAGCGGGAGACAAATTCGGCTTGAGATACTCCTGATAGAAATCTTCGGCTGATTCCATAAAAGGTTGAATGGATCGACCACGATAAAAGCCCAGCATGGCCTTGGCAACCGTTTGTTCATCGACAAAGCGGAATTTCATCAAGAACATCACCAGGATCATTTTCAACATGAACGGTCTGGTGATATATCCCTGTGCACGGAGGACCTTGAATCCGATGCCGGCACTATCAATTGCCAGCAGCGTTTCATCAAAATCGAAAAAGGCGGCGATACTATTATGTTGGTTCACTGGTTTCATCTGACGTGAATAAACTATCATGAACGGGAAAAGCAAAAAGCTGTTTTTGGGTCTGTAAGGATTACTTAAAAAAAATTTGTTAGTTAATAAAACATACATACTATCTCTTGTTTTACTTGTCTAGACATGTTATCATTTCTCTTTAACAAAAATCAAGGACCGAATGATGGATATTGTTCAGGAATTCATTGAAAAAGCCCAGTCAAGACCTGCCCGTATCGTTTATCCAGAAGCGCATGATCCAAGGATACTTGAAGCCGCCGTTAGGGTTCAAGAACTGGATATCGCCAAGCCTATCCTGGTCGGGGATATTGCAGCGATCAAGTCTCTGGCTGCAGAGATCGGTATAGAGCTCGCAGGTATAGAAACTATCGACAGTAGGCAGGATGCCCGCTTAGCATCTTATACCAGCGCCTATGCAAACAAACGAGACATGCGCGAAGCCATCGCATCGAAATTGGTTCGGAAACCGCTTTCCTTTGGCGGGATGATGGTTGCCCAGGGTGATGCAGATGGTATGGTAGCCGGAGTTGCTACAGCGACCAGTATTGTCATTCAAACAGCAACACTCACCGTGGGATTTCAGCAGGGTCTGTCAACCCCAAGCAGTTTTTTCATCATGATCGTTCCCAGATTTCAAAAGGAACAGGACAAGGTATTCATTTTCGCTGATTCTGCCGTTAATATTCAGCCGACTGCCCAGCAACTTGCTGAAATTGCCATTGCTTCAGGGAGCAACGCCAGGGCTCTTCTAGGTATCGAGCCAAAAATTGCCTTCCTTTCCTTCTCCACCAAAGGCTCCGCTGCCCATGCCGATGCAGACAAAGTTTTAGAGGCACTGGAGATTGCCAGGGGAATCAGACCTGAATTCCATATGGACGGCGAACTTCAGCTGGATGCTGCCATCATTCCCTCGGTTGCTGCAAAAAAAGTGACCGAGAGCTCTGTTGCCGGAGCGGCCAATGTTCTGATCTTTCCAGATCTGGACGCTGGGAATATCGGGTATAAACTTGTTCAATACATGGCTGGAGCCAAGGCAATCGGACCCATTCTCCAGGGCTTTGCAAAACCCGTCAACGATATGAGCAGAGGGGCCAGCGTGGATGACCTGGTTGCTGTCTCTGCCATTACCTCAGTTCAGGCCAAGGGGTGATCAATAATTTTTCACATAAGATCTCTGACGCGCAGAGAAGAAATGCACTCACGGGAGTCTCCTTCGCATTAGCCTATCCAGTCTATCTCTGCGCCTCAGTTTTCTTTCTCAGTAAGCATCAATACCAATTCATCAAAATGGATCGATAAATGAAAGTACTTGTCTTCAATTGTGGTAGTTCATCCATCAAATTCAAGCTTTTCGCAATGCCTGAGGAGAGCGTTCTTGCCGAAGGTCTTGTTCAACGGGTGGGGAACCTGGATGCGTCTGCCTTCATGAAGACTCCTGGCGGAAAAATAGAGCTTGAACAGGCTCTTGAGGATTATCCTGCTGGCTTTGCCATGATCAAATCCATGTTGCTTGACCCTGACAAGGGTGCCCTGAAAGTTCTTTCCGAAGTGGGTGCCATTGGTCATCGGGTTGTTCACGGTGGTGAATCTTTTAGTGGATCCATGCATATTGATGACCAGCTGGAGCGTGGGATCGAGGCAGTTTTTGAATTGGCCCCTCTTCATAATCCACCAAATCTGACGGGAATTCAAGAATCCAGGCACATGTTTGGCGACATCCCCCAGGTGGCCTGTTTTGACACCGCTTTTCATCACTCTATTCCGGAAACCGCCTATCGTTACGCGATCCCTGAATCATTTTATACAGATCTGCATATCAGACGCTATGGCTTTCATGGTATGTCCCACCAATTCGTCGCTCGGAAGACTGCCGAGATGATGGGTAAATATAAATACAGTGTCAACCTGATCACCTGTCATCTGGGTAATGGAAGTTCTGTGACCGCCATCAGAGAAGGTCATTCTGTAGACACCAGCATGGGTCTTACCCCCCTGGAGGGACTGGTCATGGGCACGCGATCCGGAGATTTAGACCCCGGCATCATCTTTTACCTTCATAGAAAGGGATACGATACTGAGAGTCTGGACACGCTCCTGAATAAAAAATCAGGTCTTCTCGGTCTTTCCAACTCATCCAACGATGTCCGTGATCTGGAATCTAAAGCTGCCGCGGGAGACAGTAAAGCTGCCCTGGCTCTGGATATTTTTGCTTATCGGATAAAAAAATACATCGGTGCCTACGTGGCTGTATTGAATCATGTTGACGCCATCATCTTTACCGGCGGTATTGGGGAGAATGGCGCCACCATGCGGGCCAGGATCCTGGAAGAAATGAATGAGCTGGGGATCATCCTGGATCAAGAAAAGAATGAGTCACACATTGGGATTGCCGGAGAAATTCAGGCTAGCGATTCACGGATCAAAATTTTTGTTGTCCCAACGAACGAGGAATTGGCCATCGCCCGGGATACCTATCGAATGACCTCATAAGCAAGAATTTGAACATATTTAAAAGGAGCATTATATGTCAACCCTAGATAGAATCAAATCAGTTTGTGTAGAACTGTTGAAAGTTGAAGCTGGTCGAGTCCAGGATAGCTCACGCTTTGTTGAAGATCTTGGAGCTGACTCCATGCAGTCCATCGAGCTGGTTGCAGCTTTTGAAGAAGAATTTGATATTGAGATGGATGAAGATGCTGCGTTGGGTGTAAAGACCGTTGCTGATGCGGTTACCTTTATCGACAGGGTCATCGCCGAGGGTTAATCCTCCATGAAACAAAAAGAGCTGCTCAAGGATTTGCGTGTCGATAAAGGGGGGGTTATTCCTCTCTATATCCAGCTACGTGACATCCTGAAGGACCTGATTAATTCCGGAAAGCTGACCGCCGGTGGCCAGATTCCCAGCGAGAATGCGCTGGCCTCCAATTTCAAGATCAGTCGCATGACAGTAAGACAGGCGATCCAGGAACTCATACGGGAAGGTTTTATCACGATCCGCCGGGGTGAGGGGACTTTTGTCAGCTCTGTCCCCCACACCCAAATGCTTTTAAAGCTTGAGGGTTTTTCATCTGAGATGGCCAAATTAGGATATCGGAATCATTCCCGGGTTCTAGATGTTACCAGAATCGTTTCCTTTGATTCATATGAAATGGCCTACTCCGGATTGGGTGAAACCCCAGGGGAACCGCTGGTCCGGATCCGCCGTATACGCTATGTGGAAGACACCCCTTTTGCAGTGGAGACCTCTTTTCTGTCATATCGTACCGGAGCCGGACTGTTGGAACCACAAATGGCAGATGACACATCCATATATAATTATATCGAGAAAGAGCTCCATATTCGCTTATCCCGGGCCGATCATATCATTCAGCCGGGTCTAGCAGATAAAATGATAGCCAACCACCTGGAAATAAAGCCAGGCAGCCCTATACTGAAACTACATGGAACCACCTTCTCCATGACCAATAAACCCATAGAATATTTAGAAGGAATTTACAGGGGCGATCAATACGAATTAAAAGTCGTTATTACCAAATAGGAATCGAAGTCACATGTCAAACAAACAATATCTCCCTTTAACCCCAGAGGCCATCAAGATCCTCAAAGAGAACGGGTGCTGGTCCAGACACTGGTCCAAAGTAATGGTCACAAGCGGCTTTAATCCCACATCAATTGCCGGAACCATTTTTCGTGGCGAGGTTCGGATCGGTCGTATGGATGGCCATTTTATCCCCATGGACGGGATCAGACGTTATGCCGGAATCTTTGACGCAAACCTGCACAATGTCACTATTGGTGATAATTGCCACATTTCAAATATTAATGGCTGGCTTTCGAACCTGGATATTGAGGACAATGTCCTCATTGAGAATGTGGGTTCCATTGTCTGCCAGGGTGAGACCAGTTTTGGAAATGGTCAAAGTATTGAGGTCCTGAATGAAGGCGGTGGTCGGGAACTGAAGATAACGGAGCTGACCAGTGCCCAGACGGCTTATTTGAGCACGTTTTACCGCCATGATAAGATCTTGATCCAGGCCCTCGATGTTATGGCTGAAGCCTATACGGCCAAGGTACGTTCAGCACGGGCTACCATCGGTTCAGATTCCTTCATCTTTCACTGCCAGAACATTGTGAATGTTAATATTGGACAGGGCGCAGTTCTGCGTGGTATTCAAAATCTGAAAGAAGGTACCGTTGCTTCTTCAAAGACTGCATCCACCTTTATCGGAGATGGCGTGATCGCAAAGGATTTCATCATTCAAAAGGGTGCATTCGTGTCAGATGGGGCGATCCTCAACAACACGCTGATTGGTGAAGGATCAAAGATCGGAAAGCAGTTCTCAGCTGAAAATTCGGTTCTATTTTCAAATTCAGAGGGCTACCATTCTGAGGTATGTTCCATCTTTGGGGGGCCATATACAGTCACCCATCATCGATCCACACTGCTTATCGCCGGAATGTTTTCCTTCTTCAATGCCGGAAGCGGTACCAATCAGTCAAATCATATGTACAAGCTGGGACCCTTGCATCAAGGTATTCTTGAGCGTGGTTGTAAGACTGGATCCTCATCTTATCTCCTCTGGCCATCCAGAGTGGGGGCATTTTCTGCCATCATGGGGAAACACTATGCCAATTTCGATACCTCTGACTTTCCCTTCTCATACGTGAATGAAGAAGGTGGACAATCCACTCTCGTACCGGGAATGAACTTCTTTACTGTTGGTACCATGAGGGACGGACTCAAATGGCCAACGCGAGATCGCAGAAAGAACGCTGACAAGCTGGATCAACTCATTTTTAATGTCCTCTCGCCTTATACAGCCCAAAAAATGATCAGGGGTCAGGCTATCCTCCTTGATCTTTACGCTATGGCTGAAAAGGGCCAGGAGTACGTCCAATATCAGGGCATTTTGATCAAGCGGCTTCTGTTGAAGACCTGCAGCCGGTATTATCGCATGGCCCTTGAGAAATTTTATGGGGATGTACTGGTCAACCGCTTGCTGGAACATCCTCCATCAAACCTTCAGGATCTCCAGCACAGGGATACAGATGTGGTCAGTGGTGGTGACCACTGGGTTGACCTTTCCGGCCTTCTCGCTGCCCAACCACGGGTGGAGTCACTTCTTCAAGGGATCAAGGAGGGGCAGATCGCAGATTCTGAGCAGCTCCTGAGTGAACTGCAACAGCTTTGTAAACTGTATGAAGACGATGAATGGGCCTGGGTAAGACACACACTACCCGACTTCTATGGCTTTGATTCTCACACCCTTAGCCTGGAGCAAATAAAAATAGTTCTTGAGAAGTGGAAAATTTCATCCCTCAAACTATTGAACATGGTGGAAATGGATGCCGCCAAAGAATTCGAGGGGAATGTCCGCATCGGATTTGGGATCGATGGGTACAAGGATGAAGACTTCAACGCTGTCCGTGGACACTTTGAAGATAATTCCTTCAAACAACAATTGGATGGAATGAGGCAGAAGGTGGAAAGTGATCTGAAACACAGCCTGGTCATTCTTGATAAAATTTAAAATGGAGTAAAAAATGAGACTTATTATTCAACCGGATTATGAACGCTTAAGTAAATGGACTGCCCATTATATCGCCAACAGTATCAATAAATTCGAACCAACAAAGACAAAACCTTACGTCCTCGGCTTGCCTACAGGATCCTCACCTGTAGGAACATATAAAGAGATCGTTACCCTGGTCCGAGAGGGGAAAGTATCCTTCGAAAATGTGATTACATTTAATATGGATGAATATGTGAATATCCAAGAGGGCCATCCGGAGAGCTATCATTCATTCATGAGACAGAATCTTTTTAATCATATTGGTATTCCAGAAGAGAATATCAATATTCTCAATGGAAACGCAGATGACCTGGTGGGTGAATGCAATGCTTTTGAGGACAAGATCAAAGCAGTTGGCGGCATTCGTCTCTTTCTTGGCGGTATCGGTCCAGATGGACATATTGCCTTTAACGAGCCCGGCTCCTCCCTCCATTCAAGGACCAGAGTGAAAACCTTGACCTATGACACTCGGATCGCCAATTCACGCTTTTTCGGACACGATATTAATGCTGTCCCAAAATTGGCCTTGACCGTCGGCGTAGGGACTGTCACAGATTCAATGGAGGTTGTTCTCATTGTAAATGGCCATTCAAAAGCACGGGCTTTATACAAAATGATCGAAGAGGGTGTGAATCATATGTGGACGTCGTCAGCTCTCCAGCTTCACCCGAAATCCATGGTTGTCTGTGATGAGGACGCAACCTATGAATTAAAACACGGCACCTATAACTATTTCAAGGATATAGAACAGAAAAATCTTGAACCAGCTGTGCTTTAATCTATAAACTGCCATCAGGGTCTTGTCAACTAAAAGACAGATCCTGATATCGTATATGCGGCAGGGCCGTTTAGACCATTGCTGCTGATAGTGATCAAAAGCGGGGATTCTGTCGTTGTTGCCGATTCATCATACACGGTAAAAGAAAAATCAGTGATGTTGGGGCCAGGTGATTGAGTATCTGGAAGTTTTGCTCCGGTTTCACTCACAACATCTCCACCGGAAACCGAGATGCTTGATCCCGAGAAGCTTACCTTCACGGTTGTTCCTTCGGATAATGGATTCCCATTTTCATCGGCAATTGTAAATGAAAAATCCTGAGAACCGCCATCTGGAATCGAAAAGGTGGTTGGGCTCACATCTGAGATTATTGCACCACCGGAAAACAACACCACAATACTGGTCTCAATGCTGTCGTTGCTGTCGTTGGCAGTCATGGCAGTGATTGTTGCGAATCCCTTTCCCAGGGTTTCGTGCTCCGGTTTTGGAGGTGCAGCCACAAGCTGAACAGAACAGCTCCCGTTTTCCGTTAATCCCGAACCATCGATCATGCCACCATCTGTTTTAAAATAGATGGCCGTTCCCGGTGTACAAAAATTACCATATTTATCCCCAACATAGGCTGAAATGGCATTGGTGCGTCCCCAGAAACCCAGGGCTGGGAAATTGACCATCTCCGAGGCGAGACCAAAATGAGCCTGATCTGGCAAACCGCCATGGATGGTAATAGGGATAGCCTGTGATCGGATGAGAGCCCCATCGACGTTAACGGATGCAATGATCTGGACCACACCGGATTTTGTGCCGGAAACCAGATTCACAGAAGCTTTCCCGTACTCATCAGTGAGCGCACTCAGGGGAGAGAGGTATTCCCCGCCATTAGGCTGGGAACCAAAAGTGAAACTCACTTCTATATCACTCCCAACGGACAAACCTGTTGAGTCCTGAACCTGAAAAATGATGCTGGTATTATCGGTTCCCCCCGACCCTAAAACCGTGATCACTGAAGAAGAAACACTCTTCAGTGCAATGGTTGACGGCCCTGTAGTTCCGGTCACAGTGGTACTCGTTGTGTCTCCCGGAGTCGACCCGATCGGTAAAAGATAGATATTCGAGAGATCCACATTCCTTTCGGGGACTCCCAGAGCCGCTATGGTATCAGAGATGAATCCTTCCTTGTTAAATATAAGCTGAAGATCCATGGTTGTGTCCACGCCGAGGGTAAACAGGAAGTCGCCGCTGGCATCGGTTTGGGTTACCTTGTTGGAATCTGGTGAAAAAAGTCTTACAACCACACTGGCAATAGGCGTGCTGGTCAAATCGTTCAATACCGTGCCTTTGATTTCAATAGCGACAGTATTCTGGATGGGATCCGAACAATATTCTATGGCGAAGGAAAGAGCGAGCAGTGAGAATAGTAAAATTTTACCCTGTTTCATTATATACCCCTCTGAGGTAACTCTCTTCGGTTTTAATTTTAAAATATTTTTTTATCTTTAAAATTTAAAGACCGTGACTATCTATTCAACAGTATTCTCTGCTCTTTCACCCTCTGTCGATGTGACCGGTTTCTGATCGAGAGCCATTTATCCTCCAGATGTTAACCTGCCGAATCCGACTTTAACTTGAAATTCTTCACACATACTCTTAATTTTTCCCTTATTTCGTTAAATATTTAGGATATATTGATTATCACTTAAAATATTTCAGGAGAAATAATATGGTCGATACACGCGATGTTCAGATTTTGGAATTGCTACAGGAAAATGGACGGGCGACAGCCAGCGAAATATCAAAGATCGTTCAACTTTCAGTCCCTGCAGTGGGAGAGCGGATAAAGAAACTCTCTGAGCAGGGTCTGATCAAACACTACTCCACGGTCCTGGATCATAAAAAAGTGGGGTTGGATCTCACAGCCTTTGTTTTTATTGTCAGTGAGCATTCTGATCACTATGAAGCCTTTGTCGCAAAAGCTGCTCAATCAAAATCTGTCCTCGAGTGTCATTCCATTATCGGTATCGGCTCCCACATCCTCAAGGTACGGGCTGAAAACTCCCAGGCACTGGAGGATCTTCTGTATGAGATCCAGAATTGGCCTGGAGTTAACAGGACCCAATCCAATCTGGTCCTTTCTTCCTATAAGGAAACAACTGCCGTGGATCTAAAAAGTCTCAAACCAGCGGGCTAGAGACAAATAATTTATATTGTTTACGTGAATACCTAAATTATTTAATATATTTATCGATATATCTTAATATTATGTTGACATTATCCATTAATGCTTATTAATTGTGGTCATGTTAAATCATGATAAGCATCTAGTTAATCAAGCATAAGGGGAATTATTCTCATGGGAAAAATCAAAGCAGAGTATATCTGGATAGACGGACACCGTCCCACTTCCAAACTACGCTCAAAGACAAAAATCATTGAAGGTCCTGTTTCAGAGCTCTCTCAAATACCTGAATGGGGTTTTGATGGATCAAGTACCATGCAGGCAGTGGGGCATGACAGTGATCGTTCCCTACATCCAGTCACCTTCGTCATGGACCCAATCCGCGGCGGAGATCATATTCTGGTAATGAATGAGGTCCGCTATCCCGATGGTAAGGTCCATGAGACAAACAAACGTGCCAAATTGGTCGAAATCGCAAAAAAATACGCTGATCAGGAGGCCTGGTTCGGGATTGAACAGGAATACACATTTTTCCGTGGCCGCTCACCGCTCGGCTGGCCCGATGGAGGCTATCCTGCACCGCAGGGCCCCTTCTATTGTGGTGTTGGAGCTGACGAGGTCTTTGGCCGGGATATTGTTGAGGATCACATGGAAGCCTGTCTTTTGGCCGGAATCAACATTTCGGGTGTCAATGCCGAAGTGATGCCCGGACAGTGGGAATTTCAGATCGGCCCTTCAGGTCCCATGGAAGTCTCTGATCAATTATGGCTGGCTAGATGGCTGCTGTACCGCATCGCAGAAGAATACGATGTGAACGCTACACTACATCCAAAACCGGTCAAAGGTGACTGGAATGGCGCTGGCGCACATACAAATTTCAGTACAAAAGCCATGCGTGAAGAAGGCGGTTATGCTGTGGTAGAGGATGCCTGTAAAAAATTAGGGGCACATCACGAAGCGCATATTGCTGTTTATGGCGCACATAATGAAGAGCGTCTCACCGGACTTCACGAGACCTGTTCCATCCACGATTTTCGTTATGGTGTCAGTGACCGCGGAGCTTCGATCCGAATCCCCCTGGCAACGGTCAAGGAAGGTAAGGGCTATCTTGAAGATCGGCGTCCATCAGCCAATATGGACCCTTATGAGGTCTGTGCCAGACTGATGGAGACCATCTGCTCCTAAACCAAAATTAGTGTTTTATCCCCCATAAGGCCACTCTTCCCATGGAGTGGCTTTTTTTGCCGCCATCCTGGACCTATTTCAGATAATGCATTTTGATCGTTTTTATGTAATCTGTGGTCTGCAATCGACAAAAGTATATACCGGTACTCATTACCCGGCCCATGTCGTCCCTTCCATCCCACTGTAATTCATGATAACCTGCTTTCTGCCGTCCCTCGACAATGCGTATGACTTCACGTCCCGTCATATCATAGATCTTCATACTCAATTCAGCTGCTTCCGGGAGATCATAGGTGATTGTTGTCATCGGGTTAAATGGGTTTGGATAATTCTGATGCAAGGCAATGCGCATAGGTAGCTCCGGCTCATCAGCTCTCGCAGTGGGCGCAAGCTGGATTGACAGACTATCAATAGCCCAGCCCCAGGCAACAGCGAGGGGATCTGAAAAGAGCCTGAACCTGACAAAAATGGTGTCTCCGGCACTAAATTTACTCAAAAGATTTAAGCTGTGCTTGAAGTACATGGACTCCGTGCCTGGTGTGTTTGAATCATTCCCGTTTAAACCCTGTTCATAGGCACTCGACCAGACACTGTAGAGCCGTGAGTCATAACCATTAGTCAACGGTAACCAACTGACACCGTCTTTTGTTGCCTCAACAATCACATAATCCCAGAAATTTGGATCGGTATATCGGGCGGCAATCCCCTCTTCAATGAGGGCCACATCTTTGTAACTCAAGATGGCGTTCTCCGTTTGAACAATAATTGGAACCTTTAACTGATAAATCAGATCTTCCGACTCTGGATAGGGGTGGGCAGAATGAATAGCTGGCGCAGAAAAACCGTTGTTCAAACGGATGCTGAAACCGTTCCCGAAGAAATCTCCCAGAGAGGCGATTGAGTTAAAATTGCTCTGATAACTTTTTCTGGCTTCGGCAAAAAAGATGGTTGTTGATTTTTGTGCCGATTTGTAGCCTCTTCCGTTCTTATAAGAAACAATTTGCACCAGGACAGTCCCATCTTCAACAATGGGGAGTGTCAGACTGGTATCCAGTGCACTTGTTGTCGCCTGCAGTTTCAGGAGTAACTTATTATTCTGAAAAATCTTTGTAGAATCATATGGGGATCGCAGGCTCACATCCAGCACCATACTCCCCGCTGGCGTTTGAAAAAAGTTCGTCAGCCGTGGAGAAAGTGTAATACTCGGTTTCTCATACGAACCGATTTGATCCATGGCTGTCCAGACCCCCCGCCCATAGGTCGCAGTCACAATTTCGCCATCGACTACCTGCATCTGGAAGATGCCCACGTTGGGCAATCCATTGTCCGCAATTTGCCAATTCGCTCCAGCATCCGTAGAAACAAACAGTCCTATTTCCGTTCCCGCCCATAAGGTGCTCTCATTGTCAGGCATCACCATAAGTGAATAAACCGCAACATTTGGGAATCCGTTGCTGCTCACAGGTCCTGCCGGCGTAAATCCGGAAATATCCTCCCAGGTCTGTCCCAGGTCCTCGGTTCGCATGATCTTTGGCCCGTTGGCTGCAGAGAAGAGCAAATAGGCTGTGTTGGGGTCTGAGGGATGGGTCCCTATCCCTGACGCTTCAAGAAGATTGGCAGGCAGATTCTGAGAAATCTCGGTAAAGGTAAGTCCTCCATCGGTGGAAACATGAATGCCACCTTTCTTTCCGATCCAGCTTTCATAATTCATTCGGGAAGAGATCCAGACCACCTGGGGATCTGCTACTGAGATCTCAACATTGTCAAATGCCCGCCAGCCGATCCAGTTACCCGCCACAGCTGAAAGGGTCCAGGTAGCACCAAAGTCATCTGAGCGTTTGACTCCATTCATGCCAACGGTAAAAACGAGATCAGGATCCAGTTTGCTGCTGGCGATTTTTGAGATAAAAGGTGAAGAGCCCGCTCTCGCATCAGGTATGGCATACCAGTTTTGACCACCATCGACAGAACGACTTAAATTTCCATTTTGAGAACCAGCCAGCAATAAATTGGGGTCGGCATAATTCCAGGCAACCTCCACCCCATCCCCATAAACAGCCCTGTTCCAGAATGAATTTTTATCAGGGTCGGCATTCGAACGCCAGGTGCCATTATCCTGCATTCCGCCAATATAGGCACTCTCTCCAGGTTTTTTATCTGCCCCATAGAACTGGGTCGTTCCCATGCCTGTGACCTGTCGCCAACTGATACCGGCATTATCTGAAATAGCGATTCCTCCATCGTTTGCATTGAAGATTCGAAAGGTGCTGCTTCCTGTGGGAACCATTTCCAGCCAATGATGGTCAGCATGAACCACTCCCGTGCTAGCAATAAGGGTACTGCTTCTGGTGTTGGTGAGGGGGTTGACCGTGAGCCTGTATAATTCAACGCCACCGACAAAAACAATATCTTCGTCGAAGGGATGAACGGCGATGGTATTGTCAAACCAGCCTGCCGTATAGGCACCGGTAGCCCCTGATTCACCCCCACCATTAAACCAGTTCGGGTTTGAACCGACGTCAACAACTTCCACCCAACTGGCACCGGCATCCTTTGACATAAACAATTTTGCCACACCAAAGCGTCGTTCGACGGCTGCGTATAGCCGCGCTGTATCCGTTCGGGAGATGGCCAGCTCTGTTCTGGTGCTGATCCCTTCATACGTTCCTTCACCATAACCTATATCCTGGGCTCGGGCAAAATTATCTGCTGAGATGGTCCAGGTTTCTCCCCCATCTACAGATTTGATGACACCGACCTCGTTTACACTGGCATACAAAGTGTTGAAATTCTCGGGGTTGGCGATGATTTGCTGAACACGATTATCTGTAGTATTCCCGAATACAGCATCAGGATAAAAGGTCTGATCCCATGAACTGCCCCCATCAAGAGAGAGAAAGATACCCGACTCCCGACTTCCACCGTTGGGTCCAAAGGAAGTGTAATCACCATTACTGCAGACCACGACATGATGCTCATTATTAGGGTCGACAACGATCCTGTTGATGGCTGGCAGAAGCTCATTATTCGCAGTACTCGCCAACTGAGCCCAGGTTTCTCCACGATCTGTGGTCTTCCATATCCCACTCCCGGCGAGGTCCACGACCCTTCCATAACCCATACCCGTACCAGCGTACATCACATCTGGATTCCCGGTACACATTGCCAGGGTGGTGGTAGACAGCGTTGTCAGGTCAGGCGTCTTGTTCTCCCATACAGCTCCATCCTCAGCAAATTTCCATATTCCGCCACCCACAGTTGCCACAAAACCAGAACGATGGTTGGCATCAGCGGGATCCATGACGACGGTACGGGCTCGACCGCTGACATTCCCCGGCCCCCGCTCGATCCAGGTGACCGCACTGGATGCCACTCTGCCCAGGTCCGTTGTTGAACTAGACGAAGATTCCAACTTACTGAGGCGGGCCTTGGCCATGTTTAATTCTGTCTGCTTATAGTTGGGCTTATAGTAGGTCCCATCAGGGGCGGTTTTTATTTCGCTTAAGGCCTTCAGAAAGACACCGGGGTTTTCCGCCCTGACCTTTTTAGCTCTATTCTTATTCTTGAGCTTCGCCTTCTGAGTGTCCTGGGCGAGGATCGGAGTGTGCTCATTATTAAAGGAAAGAACCGCTCGCGCTGACCGATCCTTGACTATCAGCAAAAAAGTAACAATGATGATGGCAGTTATACTGGCGATGAATGTTTTTGAATTTGTCAATTTTTTGTACACGTCTCTCATTGCTTCCCTCGGTTCAGTTGATTAAAGAGTAGAGTAAAGATAAACCCCTTCCCGCAGAATCCAATTCCCCCATCAACATTAACATTTCATAAGACCCGTAACGGTCACATGAAATATTTCATGATCCAGGCATATTAATCCTGTTGATGATGATCGAACTACAGATGAAGGGAGAGTTGGATCTTGGGATAATTCTCGGGGTCAATGCTTACTGAAAGACCGTCCCTCAGGGAAGTCTTCACAAGCTGAGAGCTTGAATTGAAAATGATCGGTAATGCCCGATTTAAAAACACACCGACAACGTCGTATTTCAAATTGCGCTGATGACTGTATCCTACCTCATGAAAACCATCACCCCCTCCATTGAGCAGGTGATTGGTCAGGTCAAGCAGAGCGGTTGAGGAAAAAGCCAGTAGATCGGCTTGCCACCAGGGCAGATAGTCATCATAAACCCGGGCCAAGTAGGCTGAACTGACCATCATAAGAACCATCTGATCCGCGGCAATCTCCGGGAGGGTGAATTCGTGACTTTTGGTCACATCAAGTTTTTGTGCCTGGCTGGTGCCGGCTAAAAGGACGAGAAGCATGAGCCCCTGTACGGGTTTGAGTATCTTTCCTGGCATCAAAGATCCAGCGACAGGGATAATTTTGGATACGAATATGCCGAAAAATGTAGTGTGTGTCTGGAGCGGTCGGGTTTTCCTTTGACCTGAAGAACCTTCTGGATCAGAAGGGGAAGCACCCTGTTCGTCGCGATACCCAGCATATCCATTTTCAGGTCATTTGAGGAGAATCCTTCACCACCGAGAAAGCCAGCTTTTTCCCAGGGAACATAACCATCCTTTATCTCCCAGAGAAGTCCAAGGGAAAGCGTTGTAAGATCAGCCTGCCACCAAACCAGATGATCTTCCAGAACATTTGCAATATACGCTGATCCCATGGCATGACTGAGTGACGCATACAGATTAAATTCAATCGGCTCCTTTGACACGCGCCAATCGCCAATATCAATATTGGGGTCATTGGGTGGTCTGTAACCCTGGGCTGTAAGTTGACCAGCAATAATGAAAACAATAAATATGCTTTTAATGGAAGAAATGACAGGATTAATAGGAGCTGATCTCATTAAAAACGCCTACTCACTTTTTCCCCTGCACGATATGGTGAAAAGATCTTGGATAAATTTTTTTCACCGATGAGATCAAATTTAATATGTTTACATACGATTCACAGAAATAAAATATGCCGCTCACCGGATAAGCTCCTAAAAAATATATGTCAAAGACTTTTCCTCATTTCATCGGATCGCCCTGTGGAATCTGACACGATCTACGACACGCTGAAGTGATATAATTGGTTTAGGTGAGCTTCCGATTCATTAGATTGAGGTGAGCATAAAACAAAACGCTCACATAACGAGGATATCATGTTCCAGCGCTTGCTCGTGCCGGTTTTATTTGTCTGTTCCATTGCCCATGCCCAAGCCCCGGCAGGCTATTATGATACTGCATCGGGCTTAAAAGGGGCAAGTTTAAAGTCGGCCTTGAATGATATCATCAAGGGCCATACAAGCTACCCCTATACTGATTCAGGAACAGATGTTTGGGATATCCTCAAAGAAACAGACAAAGATCCCAACAATTCCAGTAATGTGATCCTGCTTTATACGGGATGGTCAGTGAACGCAGCACAAGAATATAATAATGCTGCTGGGTGGACCAGAGAACATGTCTGGGCAAAATCACGCGGTATTCTTTATGATGGCTATGGTGCTGAAGATGATGTGGCAGCAACAGATATTCACCACTTGAAACCCGCAGATGTTGGTGTTAATTCTGCTCGCAATAATCGCTGGTTTGACTATTGCACAATTCCCTACTTCAGTGACGGTGTTAATACGGGATCCTTCACGAGCACAGAGGCAGAATGGGTCTGGCAACCCCGGGATGAAGTTATGGGAGACGTTGCCCGAATGATGTTTTATATGGCGACCCGTTATGAAGGTGAGGAGGGTGAACCAGATCTTGAGCTGATCGATGAGATCCCTGCTGACAGATATACAAATGAGCCCGTTTTCGCAAAATTATCAACACTATTGGCCTGGCATGCCATCGATCCCGTTGATGAATCTGAACAAAACAGAAATAATGTAATCTACAGTTTTCAAGGAAACAGAAATCCCTTTATTGATCATCCTGATTGGGTGGATTCGATTTTCACCATTAACGAGGTCAACAATACAAGCGTTGAGTTTAAAGTCCCTGGCTCAATGGTTCAGGAAGATGTCGGATCGGTTGATATTGAGGTCGTCATAAAAAATCCTGATTCGAACAATCCGACATCCTGTGAAATCGTACTTACCTCAAGTACTGGATCATTGGATGATATTGAATCTTATACCACTCAAACTATCATCTTTCCGGCTGGGACAGGGTTGAATCAACGATTAAATATCCGTGTGACTGATGATGAAATAGCCGAAAGTGGAGAACAATTCACCTTTGGCCTTCAGAATGTAACTGGTGGTAATGCTGCCACTGTTGGCGATCTGAATACTTATACTCTGACTATTTCAGCCAGCGATCTGGGCCTCCCTTCCATTGTGATCAATGAGATCATGAACAACCCTTCTGCTGTGGCAGATGCAGATGGTGAATGGTTTGAGCTGTACAACTCAGGAGACACGAGTGTTAACCTTCAGAACTGGACCATAAGGGACACAGACAACGACAGTTTCATCATTGATCAACCACTAACAATATCTCCCCATGATTATCTGGTCTTTGGAAATAATCAGAACGTTGAGACAAATGGTGGTGCCGAAATTGATTATACCTTCTCTAGCTTTTATCTAAGCAATTCTGGAGATGAGTTACTGCTGATTAATGAACGCGGTCAGGTTGTTGACTCTGTTGCCTGGGACGGTGGCCCGCAATTTCCTGATCTTGATGGTGCATCCATGGCATTAAACGAGCCCGAAGAGAATAACAGTCTGGGTGAAAACTGGAAGGCATCCTCTCTCCCGTTTGGATTAGGCGATTTTGGATCACCCGGTGGATCTAATTTTATTATCGCTTTGATCAGCACAGACCCTGGGATAATCCCCGATGATTATACTCTTGTGCAAAACTATCCCAACCCCTTTAATCCATATACCAGCATCAGCTATGATCTACCTGAACAATCTGCAGTAAGCTTGACGGTTTTTGATGTTCGAGGTCAGGAGATAAAGACCCTTGAACAATCTGAAAAATCCCCAGGCAGCCATGAAATAACCTGGAACGGATTGGACCAATCAGGCAATCCAGTGAGTACGGGTGTGTATTTCTGTCACCTGCAGATTGGAACCCCGAATTCTGGTGGGGTTCGTTTCAGCAAGACGATTAAGATGTTGATGATTAAATGAGAATCATTTAATCAGAAATCCCGCATTTATTGCGGTGGGGTATCTCAGATAGAGTTCATTCTAAACCGGCGATGTAATCAGTGTAACAATCAAGATGACTTTTTGAAGTAAAAGGCTGAAGCTCGTCGAAGAAGACGAGCTTCAGCTAAACTGGTATGCTATTCAGATATGCTGACCTTCTTAAACCATACAGCCAGCGCGATGGATATCAATGCCAGATTTGAACAGATTCGGGAAAACTGCTCTGCACTAATGCCCAGAATGGTACTTTCCATCAATACAGATACGATCGCTGAAAGTAGTCCCACTGCTGCCAGAATAATCAGTGCCAGAGCGATATTTCTCATCATTTTAAAACTCCTCCTCTTAGGTTTTTTGCTTACTGTTAATATGATTTAGAACATATTTCCCGCTTGTTCAAAAAGATAAACAGAATTTAGTGGTTAATTTCTTTGGGACAAGCAATCAATAGCTGAGACCTGCAAGCATCATGTGGCAAATAAAAACACTGACATTTTGTTCAAGCAGACAATCTGCTAATCTTTCACACAGCGTATGGGAATGCCTCTCTGCTTTGGATTCTCAAGATTCACAGTGGCGTATTCGTAGAAGATGCCTGCAAAATAAGCATAGGTTTCATTTATCGGCGAGGTGGTCCAATAGTTGCAAAAATTAGATTGTATTGAATAGCCATATGGATCGCTCCTTGATACACCATCTTGTGCATTAAAGCCACTTATGTTGTCGCGATCACTGTTGAGTCCGGGATGCGGGCCACTGAATAGCTTGATACCAGCTTCAGACTCACCTCCCAGGAAGGTAAATAATATGTCCCAATCAGCATAAGTCGGGACGTGCCATCCTTCTGGAGCAATTCCCCGCTCATCTGTGGCTGCCATCCAATTATAGATCAGGCCATAGTCCTCACCGGTACTGCTATCGTTGTTAAAATAGCAAAAGGCAGCGGAGGTGGTGCTCGTCCATGCCTCCAGGTCGACGAGATGGGGAACAGGCTCGCTATTTCGAAAATGTGTTGTCCTTAAATTTTCAACCATCCATTTTTGCTCACCGATCTGAACCGTGGCATATTCATTCCCATCTATATCTGTCACAGTGTAGGTACTTGTTGTCCCCACGTTGGAATGCGCTGATTTTTTCAAGGTGGCATAGGCAAAGACACGATAACTGTAGGTGGAATCTGCTGACACCTTATCATCAACAAATTCAGTAATATTTTCAGCGACTTGGTACTTTTGAATAAAGCTTTCACCCGCTTTTCTTTCGATAAAAAAACCGCGTTCATTGTCCGAATTATCTGTCCAGAAGAGTTGAATCTCAGAGGCACTAATTGCTTCAACCCTCAGGGTGCTGGGGGCGAGTAAAATATTTGTGCTTTCCGACCCTGGTGCATCACAGTGCTGACATAGAATCGCAGAACACAGCACCAAGCTTCGGCTTAATTTCATTCCTGGGAAATCTATCTTTAGCATTTCATTGTTCTCTCTGTTGGCGGTATTTTACCGCACTCAGATACCTCTCTACTTGCTACCTATCCTTCAGTCTTTCACGCAGCGGACAGATGCACCTGAATTTTTTGGATACCAGCCTTCCCTGGTATATCCATTATAGGCACAGTCAAGAAAGCAGACAAAAGCTGCATCAGGATCCTCAGTTGAAGACCAGAAAATAGCAGATTGACCTAATTGATAGTAGGTTCCACCGCCACGATATCCTCCTGGCAGAGCACTAAATCCACTGCTATTGGTTTCCATTGTTGCATATTCCCCCTCTTCCAGGGTTTTCAATTTTTCGCCTGCTTCATAATTACCTCCCAGGTGATCAATAAGGGTCAACCACTCATCTTCCGTCGGGATATGCCATCCTTCAGGTGCGAGTCTTCTCTTATCGGCCACAGCGAACCAGTTATACAGAAGACCATATTGATCTCTATTCTCCGGAGAATTATCATAAAAGCAATAAGCCCCGGCGCTGGTATGGATCCATTGTTCCAGAACTGGCAGTTCCGTTACCGGGACTCCGTTTCGGTAGTGTTTAGTCCTTAGATTTTCTGCCATCCAGACCTGATTGCCAATGCGCACTGCAGGATATTGATTGCCGTCCACATCTGTAACTGAGATCAGACTGCTGGTGGCAAGGTTTGAGTAATCGGATTTTTTGAGGATTGCATAAGCAAAGATTCGATATGTGTAGGTAGAATCTTTCGCAACCTGATCATCAATGAACTCGGTAATATTCTCGGCAACCTTGTATTTCTGAATAAAGCCCTGTCCATCATCTCTTTCTATAAAAAAACCGCGCTCCTTATCAGAATTATCAACCCAGGTTATCCTGATCAGGGAGTCACCGATCGCCTGTGCCCTCAACGCACCTGGAGCTGATAGAATAGTTGAGATTTCCTGGTCTGGGGCGTCACAACCCTGATAAGACAGCACCAGGAGTAAAGCAAGTATGCAATTGCAATTTCTCATGACTGGAATACATGATTTCACAAGCACAACCCCCTCTTGGATCGGCATTGCCATTTAAACAGATCAATTATACGTGCTAATGTCAGCAAAATATAAGCGCATCTATTTTACATACACTATATTTGTTTAGTAAGTGGGGCTCTCCAAAAATGACGATTCAGAATTCGAATGGATGGGCGAAATGATCGAGTATTGTTCTGTTGCGGATTCATGACCTCAAGCTTCTTCTTTTTGCGACTCTTGTGTTGGTCAAGTAAATCTCTGTTATAGATTACATGGTTTACTGGCAGGGGGTCCATTCAGTGATCCCTTATACCGTTTTGCATATTATGATATAACAAAGCCCTGGCTTTGGGGGAATTATGAAACAACCGATCCTCTTGGTAATTCTAGCAACCGTTTTGTCGGGTCAGACAGGACCACCTACCGACCTCATGGAGGTAAATCCACGGGTGTTCGTGCTTCAAAATGCCATCGTGCATGCTGAACCAGAACAATCGATCTCACATGCCTCAATCCTTATCCGGGATGGACTTATCGAGGAAGTCGGTACGAGAATAAATATCCCAGACGATGCAGTTATTATTGATATGAATGGGAATCATATCTATGCCGGCTTTATCGATGCCTGGGTCGATCTCGACCCCAAAGATATCCAATCATCACCCCGGTCTCATTGGATCGATGTGGTTCACCCTGAATGGGTGGCTTCTGACAGCTATACCCACAATGACTCGACTGTGAAGGAATGGAGGGAACTTGGCTTCACCCAACTCCATGTCGGATTCAACAAGGGTATTTTTCGAGGACAATCTTCCTTAATTGACCTGGATAAAGCTGCCTCTATCACAAGCTCGGCTGTCAGTCAGGTGCTGGATTTCTATACCCGGCCTAGAGGTGAAGATGGGTATCCCGAGGCGCTTCTGGGAACCATCGCAGTCATGCGCCAAACCCTCTATGATGCTGAATGGTATGAAAAAGCGGTGGAAATCTATTCCAGACACCCCAACAAAAATGAACAGCCCGAAGCAGACCTCGCTCTCGCTACTCTGTCCGATGCGCGTTCCCAGAGAACCCCCTTCCTGTTCAGGACGACCCATGAAACAGCAGCTCAGCGCGCCATTGACATTGCAAAAGAATTCGACCTGAAACTCTGGTTGATCGGTTCTGGATATGAGTATCGGCGTTTGCCTGAGATAACGGAAGCGAAGCCCTTTATCATTCTGCCCTTAAACTTTCCCGGCAAACCCGATATCACACCCCCTTATCGTGCAGATCAGTATACCACCGAGCAATTAAAACATTGGGACATGGCGCCAGATAACCCACAGAAACTGGTTAACTCGGGGGCGGAAATTGCCTTGACCTCCCATGGTCTGGAAGATCTGAAACAGTTCCGCATTAATCTCAGTCTGGCCATAGAGCGGGGGCTGAGTGAAAGTGCTGCCCTGGCGGCACTTACCACCACTCCTGCCAAACACTTCGGGCTGGACAAAACCCATGGAAAGATCAAGTCTGGGTATCAAGCCAATTTTGTAGTGGTTCGTGGGAGCTATTTTGATGCCTCCAATCCTGTTCAGTCCGTCTGGGTCAGGGGTAACAGATACGATGTGGATCTCAATTCTGATCTTGAGTTTGATGGCAGCTGGGATTTTTCGCTGGAGAAAATGCAGGGGAAATTGACCCTTAGCGCCAGCCCCTCCCAGACTTCTGGAAACATCAAGCTTGATACCACCACCATCACCCTGAATCATCTTAAGCTGGATGGGACACGGATCTCATGGACCGCCGACCTGCCTCATTCCCAGAAACCTGGAATGATTCGATTCCATGGGAGTTGGAATAAGGATATCCTTTCAGGACTGGCCATCTACCCCGATGGGCAGGAACATGAGTGGCAGGCATCAGGTCATACAGCACGCACCGTAAAAGCTGAGACCTCCAAAGCCTCGCCCAGCAATCTGAAAGTGAGTTTCCCCGAAGGAGCCTTTGGCTTTCAGGAGCTTCCCCGGCAACCGGCATCCCTTTTTATCAATGATGCCACCGTATGGACATCGAGTCCCCAGGGCATTGTCAAGAATTGTGATCTGTTGATCCAGAAAGGGAAGATCAAAAAGATCGGCCAGAACCTGACTCCCCCCAAAGGCGCTGAGGTGATAGAGGCTAATGGAAAACATATCACACCTGGTTTGATCGACGCCCACAGCCATACGGCAGGAGCCTCAATAAATGAAGGCTCACAAAGTGTTACCTCAGAGGTGCGAATCCAGGATGTACTGGACCCAGACGATATCAGCATCTATAGAGAACTTGCCGGTGGTCTGACCACAATTCAGGTCTTACACGGATCAGCCAATACCATTGGTGGACAGAACTCGGTGATCAAACTTCGCTGGGGGTCAGATGCTCATGGGTTGATCATGCAACAGGCTCCAAAAGGGCTCAAATTTGCCCTCGGTGAAAATGTGAAGCAGTCCAATTGGGGTGATGATAATGTTACCCGCTACCCCCAGACCCGCATGGGTGTAGAGCAGGTTTTGCGAGATGCCTTCATTCGGGCTCAGGACTATAAAATCAATATGGAAAATTATTCGAAAAGACCACTCTGGCGTAAAACCCTGATTCCTCCCCGTCGGGATCTTGAACTGGATCCTCTGGTGGAGGTTCTGGAAGGCAGCTGTCGGGTCCATGTACATTCCTATCGCCAGGATGAGATATTGATGATGCTTCGGGTAGCAGAGGATTTTGGATTCACTGTAACCAACATGGAGCATGTGCTTGAGGGCTACAAAGTGGCCGATGAAATGGCCAGGCATGGGGCTGGAGCCACCACATTTTCTGACTGGTGGGCGTATAAATTCGAGGTCTATGATGCCATTCCCTACAATGCTGTCCTGATGCAGAAAGCCGGGGTTCTGGTTTCATTCAAAAGTGATTCAGATGAACTGGCCCGGCGCTTGAACCTGGAAGCGGCCAAAGGGATTAAATATGGCGGTATGACGGAGATCGAGGCCATGAATACGGTGACCATCAATCCTGCAAAGCAATTAAAGATCGATAAGTGGGTGGGGTCGCTTGAAGAGGGCAAGGATGCTGATTTTGTGGTCTGGAGTCACCACCCCCTTTCAACGCAGGCCGTTTGTGAGCAAACCTGGGTGGATGGCAGGCCTTATTTCAGCCTGGAAAAGAATGCAGAACTGCTGGCTCAGGACAAGCAGATCCGACTGGATATTATTCAGAAAATTCTGAATACTAAAGATGGGGACAGACCAGGTCCTTCGCCTGACCCGGAGAACCATAAATATCAGCGTGCTTATCGGGATGACCAAGCCTGGGAAGGAGGTGCCAGATGAAACGGATATTGTGCCTTTATTTGATCTTGTCGACATATCTCTGGGCTTCAGATCAAGTCCCGGCAGCCCCCCAGACTTCACCCATCCTCATCAAGAACGGCATCTTGCACACTGTCTCTCATGGTGTTTTGGATGGCTTTGATCTCTTGTTTGAGCAAGGTCTGATCACAGGCATAGAAAAGGATATTGCTCCTTCATCCGAAACGGAAGTCATTGATGCTCGCGGTAAACATGTTTATCCCGGATTGATAGCGGGCACTTCTGCGCTGGGTCTGGTTGAGATTTCTGCCGTCAGGGCCACCCTGGATTATGATGAAGTCGGGGACATCACCCCTGAAGTGCGGGCCAACGTGAGCTATAATCCAGACTCCGAGTCTATCCCTGTTACCCGTTCAAACGGGGTGCTGTTTGTGAATGTTGCGCCCCGTGGTGGGCTGATCCCGGGACAATCGTCACTCATGATGATGGATGGATGGACCTGGGAAGACGCAACCTTCCAGCATCCCACTGCCATGCATATCAACTGGCCGGAAATGTCCCTGGATCTGAATCCCGAATCAGAGATCCCGGTATCAGAGCAGGAGGAAAATCGACGCCAGAGACTAAGGGCTTTGGATGATCTTATTGACCAGGCCAGACGCTATGAAATAAGTCAGCGCGGCGAACCCACAAGACTGGCTCATGATCTGAGAATGGAAGCGATGATCCCGTATGTAAATGGCAAAAGACCATTTTTTATCCACGCCCAGGAAAATCGTCAGATCGAAGCGGCGGTGAGGTGGGCACAAAGACAGGGTGTGAAAATCGCCCTCGTTGGTGGTGGCGATGCAGGACAATTGAGTGCCCTGTTAAAGGAAAATCAGATCCCTGTTATTGTTGAAGGGACACTGAAGCTTCCCAGCAGACGTAACAGTAATTATAGTGAATCCTATGATCTACCAGCCAGACTCTATGCAGCCGGTGTGGATTTTTGTATTTCTACTGACGGGAGTGGTTTTGCAGCGGCCCAGGTCCGGGATTTACCAAACCATGCAGCCATGGCTGCTGCTTTTGGTCTTCCCCTGGAGCTTGCATTACGCTCCATTACGCTTTCTGCCGCTGAGATCCTTGGTGTTGGTGACCGTATTGGATCTCTCGATGTTGGCAAGGAAGCCTCATTGTTCATTGCTTCCGGTGATATTCTGGAGATCACGTCCCTGGTGGAGCAGGCATACATTCACGGCACAAAAACGGACATGAGTGACCGACATAAATCACTCTATAAAAAGTATCAGGAGAAGTATCGGCAGCTGGACCGCGTGGAGGGGAAATAAAGGGCGTCTTGATTGACCCAAAGTGTAGCCTGTTAAAACAAAGGACGCATTTTCAATTGCGCCGACCTGTTACTCAGGAGATTCTGCTTCGGGGATTTCCGGTGATGAGTCTTTGATCTCTTGCGCTAACTTTTCTTCTTCCTTCAGTTTCTTTTTTTCTTCTTTTTTCTTCTTTTTTGCGACGTCTCTCTGGTGTTTTGCAAACGCATAATTTGGCTTGGCCATTTAGTCTCCTTTTTCGGGTCACTTTATATAAGCCTTCTCAGCCTTAAGTAAAGGAATAAAGTGCTGGTCAAAGATTCTGACCGGGCTAATTATTTACGGTGAACTCAGTGTTCAGCTAACTCCACGCTCCTTGGTCCTTCCGTTTCAAAGCTGGTACCAATTGCCTGTCTATCAACCGCTGAGAAGAATAATTTTAAAGATCAATTTTCGATGCGAATTCATCAAGGGGGAAAGCGGGTTCGAGCCTGGTCAAAGTTCGGTATATTTCCTGGAATTACCTTTGGATTTATGAACGGGGTATTTCTCGGCATTGAGTTTGAGTTTTTGTGTGGCAGCCTCGATTGGATCAATGCCGGTGACATCACAGAAGCGCAGGAGATAGACCAGGATATCCCCGACTTCATGTTCCACCGCTTCCCGTCTTTCCTCGATCTTCTTGGCTGAGAGATCCGAAGGTGTCCAGAGCATGATCTCCTGCAATTCTGAGACCTCAATGCTTAAAGCAGCAGCCAGATCCTTGGGGTTGTGGAATTGCTCCCAGTCGCGTTCCTTGGCGAATTCTCTGATGGTAGTTGTGAGAGTTTGTAGGTCCATGTTCTTGATTCCCTCGTCCTGGATAATCCGGAGGCGTCGTTCTGCTTCCCTGCGGTCACCCGTCTGGGTGGGTATGGTTTTTTCCTTACCACCTGGCAGGCGGATGCGGATGTAGTCTTTCTGACGTTTTTTTACGAGTGAAGCCATTATCATAAATTTCTGACCTTAACTATTTCCTTTTATTAAATTTCAACTAGAGGCTCTAGTAGTCAAACCAGTTTAGCGTACTTAACCCGGCTTCGGAGAATCTTGAAACAATTCCATCACCGGGTAGCTTTGGAATATCTGAAAAATGAGAGCTGCAGTGCATAATAAAATCTTTCCATTCACTCTTTTTAAGATGATTTGCGGTAAGCGATTGGAATAGGCCAGGCATATTCATATGTGAAGATGGAAGCCTTATATTTGGAATGCGATTTTTCACAAAATCATCGTTCACATTGTATTGAAACGCTTCATTTTGGGTAATAATTGAACGGTTAGAAAATTGAGTGTGACAAATTGGATGTGCTGGTTGAACCTGTATATCAGCATCGAAATGAATACTTTCAAGAGTATATGCTATATCACCATCTATTTTATAGTAGGATACCCTCGAGGTTGACTTTACACATTTCATATTTGCCAAGTCTATTGTCTCAATAAAAGAAGCAAGAATCGAAATCGTTTTCTGACTCCTGTCTCGCATAGGCCATGACTTGAAAAAGAAGCACTGCTTAGGCTTAAGAATGATATGATTCCCATCAAATGAGGTCGTAATAACAGGAGCGATTGGGTAACAAGTATAACTATTCCCCCTCAACCAACTAATGGCAGTGGTTACACTCTGTTGGTAGTACCTCTTTATTGTCGAGGCATTATTACTCAATACAACCCCAACCAAGGCGCTAGTTCATCAAACTTGTCTATTCTAATTCTGGATAAGTTAGCACCAGCGGGGAACCAACTTATCCCACCTTTCGAATTTTCCGCGCTAACAGGCTTTCTTGTAACCATGCAATAATAACCTGCCTCTGTGTTTGTGACTTCATCCAAACAGGGATCCACCTTTTTACCTTTATAATTTGCATATGCGTTGCCGTCCGGACACTTCTCCTCAAGTAAAAGGTCATCCAACTTATGACGCCACCAATACTTATTATTTGCGCCACTAAATGGACCATTATACTGTGCAATCTTGAATAGATCTTGAACTGAATCATCTTTGAATGCATCAACATTAATATTGAGATAGCTCGCTGCGGCAATTTGATTAACTAAAAGACCCGGGAAGCGCAATATTGAAGTATAAAGCCAATTTCCCAACACACGGACCATACGTCCTGTTATATTTGCCTTCGAGGATGCATGATTATCTCCAATAAATGGCATTATCTCTTCAAGAAGACCTTGCTCACCTGATCCATATAAAGCGATTTGTTCCTCCACTTCTGGGACACCCAAAAGGTTTGCCAAAGCTTTAGGGGGTGAGGATGCTTGCGCCAGGCTTAGATCTCTATACTCATTATTAATCCATTGAAACCCCTTAAAGAGGTTCAAACTCTGTGCAACGAGCGTCTCAACATCTCTGGAATCGAGAATAATTCTCTTCTTTTCCCAAGGGGATAAACTTCGAAGGAATTCTTCTCCCTCTTGCTCGCCAGTTCCTCTGGCATAAAGACATATTGGGAAGCCTAGTTCATCGGCAACTGCTGCTACCACCGTTCCAGATAAACCCAGGAACTTGCCTAATCCTGAAAGATCTTTGTCGCACACAATTAAAGCTTCTCCAGGCTTAATCTCTGATAACATATCTTTAATTAGGGATTCATATGTAATGTTTCGTTGGAAATCAATCTCTCCGTCTATCAATTTAATCTTAACGTTCTTATCGACTGACCTACTCAGAGCCTTATGAATTTGATCCCGTCTGCTAATATCATCCTCAAAGAGGATTATTGAATTCATAAGTGTCACTCCTTCACTTTTTGAAATTGGACTTTGAAACAAGTATTATATCCTGGTGGTGGATCAACAAGCCTAATACGACCACCTACTTCAGAGATGAGTTTCCTTACAAGTGATAAACCCAAACCCATTCCCGATCCAAGTGGGTTGTTCGTTCCCCCCGAGGTTGTAGTAAATAATGGGTCCCATATTCTATCTCTCAAACTCTCGGGAATGCCAACCCCTGTATCAGCTACTTCAACGAGGTGAAACACAGAATCATTCCATGCTTTAATCACTATTTTGGGGGAAGAATCTGACCCCTGGCCACCGGAAATTGCCTTTAGAGCATTTGAGTACAGATTAAGAATGATTCCACCGTATAATGCCACAGGTATGGCGGGTGTCATTAGTTTAGGATCAACATCAATCTGGATGTCTACGTTTCTATTTTCAGCAAAATATTCATATCTATCAACAACGCGTTTTATCTGTTGTTTTGCATTTAGCGGTACATTTTTTGTGTACGGGGCCTGTACGTTTGATATGTATGTGGAAGCGAACTGAATTTGTCCTGCAATTTCTTCTCTGGTTCTGATAATAGAGGCTATTTCGTCCTTTAAGCCATGCTTTCCGCTGAGCTTACTAAGCACTTTTATTGCACTATCAAGATCATGAATAAGTCTGCGCATTTCGTGGGTAAGAAAACCGGCCAATATTCCAAGTAGAGCAACCATCTCCATCCTTGATGTAGCAGTTTTCTGGTAGTCTTGAACATCTTTTAATTCATGGGTTAGCCTCTGAAAATGCTTGACAACTTGTTGTCTGTCACCTTCAGATAAAGATGGAATTTTATTAACGTATTTAATCGCCTCCTGGAAATCTTTCCTCATTGACTCCGCGGCTTTTTTCGCGGCCTCTGCTTCCATTCGTCTTTGTTCTGTGTGGTCAGCATACGCCAACATTTCCAAACCGGTTCTAATAAGGTCTACGAGTTGTTTGAATGCTTGATTACTTATAAACCCCTCTCTATCCATTGCTGGTGTTATATCATCAGGCTGCTTCGTTGATTCAACATAAACTGCTCCAATTAGCTGATGGAAGCTTGGTAGATACAACATTGGATTGGACCGGGGATTTGATATTGCATCAGGTGACATCGGATAAAGTTCTTCCATTATCTTTGATCGCCAATGACGTCTGTTGTAACCAGTATCAAGGCCCAAGTTTAACCAATCATTGTCTGGGTAACCATAGGGACGAATACGAAATCCATGATCTACAATTCCCACTCCACCATTGTCTCGTAACCAACTCCATATTTGGCGACCATCAACTTCTGCCCCCTTAAAAACGCCTGCTCGGCGAGGTAAATAGCGTATATCTGCAAATAACCCATTTTGGATGTAATTTTCAAATCCGATTGTGTGCTCAAGAAGACATCGACCATTTTTACTAACAATTGCTATAATAGCTTTTTGCCCAGCTAAATTTATTGTTAGCCGGAGCAACGAATTGTCTAATACTGACTTTGCCAGATTTTCATCGCTGCTCACATCAGATTCTGGGAGAAGTATTGTAAAGCCAGGATCGCTGTCAGACTTACCCTCCCTCGTAAATCGGTCATTGTCAAGACCTGAATAGGGATCTATTATTGAAAGCAGATCAGTCCGCATCTGCTTATCAAAAACTATTTCATTTGCGTTATGAAGATCTGTAATTACTAATTTCGTACCTGGTTTAACATCGCTATCCACATCCACTATTTCATACGGAATTTTTATTTCGTTGATATGCTTTGCTTCATCTAATTTCATCCAATCGAAATCTACAGACAATTGAGTAGTTACTTTTTCACCTGGGTAGTTGGAGATTGTTTCTAGACGAAGCTTCTTGCCTAAATACCTAACGGCGAACCTTCCTATACCTTTGGAACCAGTAACATTTCTTCGAAAACGTCGTGATATCAATTCTCTCTGCTTTGAAGGTGTAGCTATATACATCCACTTGCTTAAAAATTCTTCCTCGTTCATCCCCTGTCCATCATCTTTAATAATAACAGACTCCCCATCATAAATCACCTCGCAGAAGGAGGCATCAGCATCATAAGAATTTTTAATTAATTCCATTAGTGCGACATCAGCTTTTGCAACGAGCCTTTCCCCCAGCTCCTGCAATAGCCTTCCGCGCGTCTGAAATATAGCTTCACCTTTTTTTATCATAAATCACCAGTAGTTCCATCGGTATACGAGTTTAGAATTGAGTTCAATTGCCGAATCTCAATTTTCTTCAAGCCATGTGAATGTGGAACAACTCTAGCTTCGAAATCTAATGCTGCCAGATACGCTTGCAGTTTGGTTTTGTTCGTGTTTTTGCTCCCATATATTCCTGCAACACCGCCAATTGCTCGAGCCCCAATGGAGTTTATCAAAACTTTTGGTCGTTTGTTTACAAAACCAGTGCTCACCAATAGATCAGGAGCATCATAAGGTGCATATTCATACCAGACATTTCTACTGTTACAAGTTGATGTATCCCTCGTCGACATAGGTATACTACCTAAGTACATTTGCAGTTCTTGGGATAAACTCCTTTCGTAGGATTTAATTAGCCAACACTTCAATCCAGCATCTACAAACCGCTTTTGAAAAGTCCTTGATGTGAGTCTGGTTATGCTCTCAGGCAGTTCACGTAGCGTTGTTACACAAGGTAAAACGTCGGCTTTTTTCAAACCCCCATGTATCCTTTCACCCTCTGTTAGAGTGAAAACTTTTTGAGTACCTGGACTCATTCCGCGCTTAGCCCACAAAATTCCTCTATTCTCATATTCAAGCACAGATTGAGTTGAACCTGTTTGATATTGAACGGGGTGAATATTCCCATCTTTCTCCATTATATAGTAATTCCAGATTCCTTGACTTCCGCGTTTATCTATAATTGTAATAGATGCTGTAGTCATCACCTCCCGGAAAATAGGATATGAGAATTGGTAGACATCCACATTCCAATTATTCCGTTTTATATATTTTCGTATGCTCTCACCAGATGGTCTGGACACCCACTCGTATGGCACCACCACAGCTACTAAACCATCCTCCTTTGATTTAATAAGTGATAAAAACATGAAATAGATATAGAGATTTGCCTTCCTGTTAAATTTCACACCAGTCTCAGATGAAAGCCTTTTTGCGACCTTGTCCCTCCATTCTTTTTCAAGGTCATGACTTCTAACGTAAGGGGGATTCCCAATACAGGCTGAATAATCACCCCTGTCAAATTCAAAGGCACATGTGTTGTGCATTTTTATCTTTGGTGACGATGATGAGAGGGGAATTTTGGCAATATCAATCTCTACACCATCATATATTGAAAAATTTCCGTTTCTTGCAAACCGTGCATCACCTGCTCCAAGATCTAGCACGTTTAGGTAGCTATTTCGATACTGACCAAGTATCTCCCAGAATCGATCGACGACAACATCTGGCGTTACTACCTGGGATCTGGATAGTTGATATGCGGATTTATTTTGTATCATCATTTCTTTTTTCTTCTAATAGTAATACTCCAAGCTACAGAAAAGGTGTCAATATGCAATGATCATAAAAGCATGGGAATCCTTAATCTCCCCACATTATACACTCCCTGCCTTGTCAACGCTGACCAGAATAACACTTCTTTTCACTTTCCCCAAATCATATTGTCTTACACTACTCCTCCTCAAACCCCTGACTCTCAAACTTCAACGTCCGACAATTTTCCATGACGGTGCGGACCAACTTCTCATCGGCACCATCAGGAAGGTGGGCTGAGATTTCAAGCGTCACCGTCACATTTGCGCCAACTTTACCCTCAAGGTGAGAGATAACCTCATCGGCGATCTGTCCTGCAGCCTTTCCAACTCTGGAAGGATCCAGATTAACTGAGCCATAAAAGCGCTTGGGCAGTTTCTGAGGTTCTGGGACATCAGGTGTTGGCGAATCCGGGAACAGGCTCCCATCAGTACGAGTAGTGCCCGGGATATCAGGCTCGACTGGTGTGCCCGCTGGCGTTTGTTGCTCTGCCACAATTTGTTTGAGCGCCGGCTCAGGTTTCACCAGCATCCCACTATCATCCTCCTGAATATTCATTGTTCGGGCAGATTTTAGGCCCTCGTATCGTTTTTCAACTTCATTATACGACTCTGCATAGGCGTAGAAGTCCTTGTTCCACGCCAGTGACTCCAAACCATTACTGATGGCCTTAACCAGCACTCTCGTGGTCTGCATGCGTGGGAAATAGGTATACCGAGCGAAATCATCCAACACCTGTCTAATGCTCACGTGATCCTGGTTTTTGAAATAGTATTTTTTGAGCTCGAGCTTTAGGCTGGCCGCTGAGTAATTAGTTATCAGCAGTTCATCATTCTTAAGCTTCCGACTTGCCCTTTCAGCAAGCGGATCCTGCCCACTTAGCCGTATTGATTGGAATTCGTAGGGGGTTTTGGGATCCGGTTGTGAAGGAACTAGAAGCCATTGATAAGCTTCCGGGATCCTCGTGACAACCATGGTCTCCGCTGCTTTTTTCTGTGATTCTGCTTGCTTGACCTGTTGGGGGTCAAGATTCAGGCTATCCTTCTCAACCAAGATACTTTCCCAGGCCAGGAAGTTTCGAATGGCTTCTTCAAGATCCTGATATAAAACTTTATCTGCAGCCAGAAAAACCAGGGTATTTCGATATATCCGTGGTGTATTCCCCCTGTTTTCCAGAATGTCCTTGGCTCGTTTTAATGCCTGACTTCCAATATCCCGACTGTGTGGATGACCAGCATCCAGTACCACAAGACGTGCATCACGATCATCAGGAACATCCTGTCCAGATGCTGGCAATGGATGTACCTTGGTAAAATCTCCTGATCGCCGGAGATTTTCACGCAGTCTTTTATCAAGTTCCATAAAGACTTTGTCTGAATCGCGACGCAGAATTTCAGCTTTGTCTGCTGCGAGCTTGGACACTGTTGGTGCTGTTGAATACCAGTACCGTGGACCATCCTGATACAGGAAGGTGGCGTTTGTGGCCAATCTCCTTAAACCATCCATGAAGATGGCTGGCGACTCTCCGGGCATGACACAGCCAAGTTTGATCCTGCGATCCTCAATACCACGGTTCGCCGCATCTTTCAACGGTGCTGAACCCATGTAGATCGTGCGGGCCACGCGGCGACAAGCAGAGAGCTTACCCAGATTGGGATTCTCTGAATCGGTTCGCAATGGCAGAGAATCAGGACCATCAACGTCCTTATCGATGACTGGAGTCCAGTTGTCTGGCAGAAACCTCGCCAGCTCCGACTGAACACCGGCGGTTCCAACAGGCATGTTGCCAGGCATAATGACAGGATTCTTATCTTCACTGACCCAAAGGGTATGAATGACCGTTGCCATGAGGCGCAAAACACCTCGTGTACGTTGGAAGCGTTCAAGGGTTGACCAGTCTGTATAAAGACGATCGAAAATTTCAGGATGGATAGGATAGGCGTCTTTCAGACGTTTCTCGTAATCCGCATTTGAGCATTCTGCAGGAAATTCTTGTGCCTGTGATCTATAAAGGTCAAAGTACTCCCGTGCTACAACATCCCTGGCTTTGAATTGTTCAGATTTTAATAAGGGTTCGAACAGACGTCTGCGAACGATCTCAAAGCTTTCTTCTGCTGAAGCAGGGCGCCAAGATGATTCCACCCGCCCAATAACACTTTGCAAGCGACCCAAGGCCTCGCGACCCCTCTGTCCACCTACTTCTTCATCTAGCGCCTCTATATGAGGTGATCCTGACCATTCTGAAGCAGGCAGGCTGATGACCACCAGACATTGTTTAGCACCTTTGGCAGCCTCAGTGATTAGCTGGGCAAAAGTAAATTGAGTTGCAAAGCTACCTGCAGGAAGATTACTCTTATCATGCAATTGTCTAGCGTAAGCAACCCACTCATCTATGAGAATGATGCAAGGACCGTATTCTATGAAAAGTTCACGTAACTTGTCACCGGGGTTGGTGGCATGTTCATCGTCGGCTTTAATCTTGTCGAAAGCTTCCTTGCCACCCAACTGATATGCAAGTTCACCCCAAAGGGTGCGAACGATGGTTCCATCCTTCTTAGTGACCGGATTACCAGGAGAAATTCTATTTCCCACAAGAACCACCCGCTTCGCAGGAGTTACTTTTTTTACTTCTGCGGCTTTGAGTAGTTCATCAACGCCCACCAGTTTTGAAGATTCAACTTTTGGATCAAACAGGTGATAGATAGCCAGCATGGAGTGGGTTTTACCTCCTCCAAAGGTGGTCTGAAGGTCTACCACAGGATCTCCACCCTTGCCATCCATACGTCGAATCGCATTTGAAAGTAGTTTCTGGAGACTCTCAGTGAGATAGGTTCTGCGGAAAAATTCTGCAGCATCCTGATATTCACTGCTACCGGACCCAAGGTACACCTGCCAGAGATCGGCTGCAAATTCAGCCTGCTGATATCTGCCGCTGGCCACATCCTGATGGGGTGCAATGACCTCCCTCCAGGGTTTTAATGCTTTGGCCGTGCTGCTCTCGATGGCAGTATCTGAGGTCTTGCGTTTCTCATTGCGAACCTGCTCATCAAAGCGTAGACGCAGCAGCTCCATCTTCATCTTTTCCACATCTTGCGCTTCTGGAGCCGAGACGGCCATTAGAAGGCGATTGATGGAATCAAGTGCCCGATAGGCGTCATCCCCGGTAAATGCGTGCTGGTGAGCCCATTTATTGCGAGCTCCACGGCTTTCACCCACCAGACTGCGTTCAGCGGGTCCTAGGGTGCGACGGAAAATTTCATTCCAGCCATCCCACATTACTTTGAGCAGAGCTGCTGCGTCCCAGTCTTCCGGGCTACTATTTGTGTTAGGGGTATCATCCCCTAGAAAATATTTGTACTTGTCTTCTGCTTTGCCACCATAGGTGTTCACAAATTCGCGCTCCACAAAAGGAGCCAGTCCCTTTTTCAGAAGCTCAAGAGCTTTGCCTACGCGATCATAATTACTCACTGCCATATTTTACTCCTCAAAGAGATTTGATTGTTTTGGAGTTGTTTTACGAATACCCTGAGCTAGGCGAATCAGCTCAGGCCAGCTCTGGACAAGCATATTGTACTGGAGTGCTTCCTGAGACCTCTTTTTGCGTTCTGCCAAGTTATAAAGTCGGTAGGCTAATTCACGCGCAGCTTCAGCAACGCTGCCAAGTTTAGCTACGATGGCAGCTGCCTCTGCCTCACTGATTGCTAAAAGACGGATCAGATGATGGACAATTTCCCATTCAGTTAGGCGGTTATCTTTTTGCGGATCCCAATCTGTGGGCAGTTCGTCAGGTAGAAGGAGTCGAACCGTCCCTCTTTGTGAACTTAAAATACCTGCTTCCACCAAACCGGCTACACTGGTATTTTTAGCAGTGGATAGGATTTCCGCCAAACCAAACTCACCCTCCTTAAAACCGACTTGATCATACCAAGCCAACGCCCACCTCGTGTCGGGACCAAAATCACCCTCTTGTTCTGCCAGAATCTCATCAAGTATCTCATTGATGAGGACCAGTGCGTCTCGGACCTTGAGCGTCTCACCTGCAGCATCCAGGATCTTGCTGAAGCGGGTGAATATCTCCATGCCAGGACCGATCGCGGCTTGAGCCAGATCCACCGGTGCGATATTGCTGTTTTGTAATTCCTTGATCCCCGCTGGGAGTTCTGCCATCAGCACATTCCTGAATTCTTTGCGGGTCGCCATGGGTGCCTGGATCTCACGTTTTCGGCAGACCAGGATGATGCTGGAGGCGAGAGCGTTGGTGCCGGACCCGATCATGCGATTGCTGAGTTCGGTGCGCATCGGCCATGTGCCGCTAATCGCGAAACCGGCACGGATTACCGCGTCGAGAAAAGTCTCCCAGCCGGTGCTGGAAGTACCTTCCGCGCTCTCGGTCTCGGACTGCTTGAAGGCGTAGTAGATCGTGACCGGAAAGGCTGGGTGCCCCTGCTCGGCAAGGCGGTGCATCGCATGGGTCATACCGTCGAGAAAGAAGGCCTCCGCCTTCTCCTTGCTACCATGACGATAAGGCGTGGCGACGAGTTCCTCTGCCTTGGGCACAGCGAGCGTAGCAAAAAGGTCGGGGTATACCTGTCGTAACGGGTGGCGCAACCAGACGTAAAAGAAATCCGACAGGTCCGCGTAGCCGATGTTATCGTAATACGGTGGGTCTGTGGAGATAAGTTTGTCGATTGAAATGTTCTGCCTAGCTGCATCACCTATACTCGCATGCCCAGGAGGATTGGTGGCGTTGGTCATACCCTTAATAAGCCCATCAACTGATATTCCGTAGTCACCGGCAGCCCCAGCAAATGGATTTACGTCGGGAAAGTCCCAAGTCATTGGGATAGCCTGACGAGCAAACGCAGTAACCGTTTGCTGTCGATTAGGCGTCCACCGGGCTATCGTGCAAACCGTGTTAGCCATTCGATCAATAGCGAGCGAGAGAAAAACTGCTACCGCTTCCGAATAGGCCAGCGCAGCATTCCCGCCTTCGCGAAGGGGCTTGCCTTCATCAGGGAGGCTTGTCGCGAGAGCGTCACTCTGCACGCGCTCGCGCGCTGCCTGCACGAGGTCGGAAAAGGTCGTCAGTGCCACGAGCTGGCGGGGGGTGAACAGGTCAGCAAAAGTCATTAAACCATAGTTCGGAGTTTTGAAATCACGTGGATTAACGGGCAGTAAGATGTCTGGCTTCCACTCAGGCTCCGCTTGTTGAGCTGTAACCTCGTGCTCTAGATTAGGTGAGAGATAAACACGACCGCGATCTCCTTCAGCAACGATAGCCATAAGACGAGATCCCATACGGCCGGACTGCCCCTCATTCCTTATGTGGTCATAAGCAACCGGTACACCAGACATCAAACAGCGGAAAGCGGCTCGCTTGCCTGCCGTAGTACCGAGCTTAGTCCCGTCTAAATCTTCAGGTATACCAACCTTAACCTCGAACCGATAATTATCCTTTTTGATTACCGGCTTTACGTACGCTTCCTTTCCTTTTTTCGTGGAGAGCATGAATGTTGAAACCAGGGGTATTTCCACCTTGGCGAAGGCTGGATTCGGGCTCTTTACTGTCCTGGCCCAGAGCCAGGCAATCACGGTCAGATTCCGCCCCAAATAGGGTTTCAGGTCTGGCCGCTCCTTCACCATCTCGGCGGTGATCTCCACCTTTGGATAGAGGTGACCGATACGCTTCTCGGCTTCATCCCGCATCCACTGCCCATAATAACGCACATCCTCGGCCAGTCCCTGAGCGCCCTTCCAGTTCTGTCCCAGCTTTTCGTTCCTGGATTTCTTCTGCCAGTCGGGATTCACCGGTTCCTTACCGGCGAATATCGGCGGGATCTCGATCATGGCTTTGTTGATGAGCACTGCTACAGGATTCAGATCGCTGGCGTAGGCTTCAAGCCCAAGTCGCTGGGCTTCTAGGGGCAAAGCACCGCCACCGGCAAAAGGATCATGAAATGCCGGCAACTTTTCCGGATTGAACAACACATCCGCCCGAGGATGCTTTTTATTGTCCTCACAAGCACGCCGCCAGGAACGCCAGATCTCCTTCCGGGCTTTCTCCAACACTTTTTCATTGGTCGTGTTCTCCCAGAGGACCAGGTCTTCGATGATTCCAAACAAGCGCTGGCGTTCCTTCTCTTGCTCAGCTTCTGTTTTGAACTCTTCCGGTACTGCAGAGGGGTCATCCACCATTTGTGAGAATATGACTGCCCGAGCAGCCGCCAATGGACGACGTGCCCACCACAAATGCAGTGTGCTAGGATGACCATGTCTTATGGATTTTTCTCGTGCCGAGGCAACATTTATGGCATCCAATGGAAGCGCTACTTCAATAAGCTTTTTTCTGGTTTTTACCATGATGATCTATCTCTTTTTCACTATTCTGTATTTTGCCGGGCGCAGATCAATGATATGCTCTTCAGCCATCTGTTTTAAATCAAACCCTTCAATCAATATTGGTTTCCCGTGTAAATCTAACAGGAGCATGCCGGAGTTCTCAGGGTAATCCTGAAATGAATGCCACATTTCTGCAGTCATCTCAATGGGCTGGATATCCCAGCACTTTTCAAAGACACCATATTTGAATAAAATCTCACCCTGGTTTGAGACCTGTTGCCATTTAAACACCGCTGTTCGATCGTACTCTAATCGTCGACCATCGCCATGAAGGTATAAACCATTCCCAGTGTGAAGAAATCCGATTTCGGATGCATAGCGATCCATTAACGAAGGTTCTGGCTGGTTCTTGGGTTTTGGTTTCGGTATGTTTGAGTTATCATTAACATCTTGAGCTTCTTTATCTGGCTCTATCATCTTGTCATCATTCTCCGAAACCGGTTCCTCACTTTCAGAATAGTCACCATCTTCAACAGGAGGTGGTTCTGGGTTGTTTGAAGAGTCTTCTGAATCGAAGTGGTCTTCTGTCTCTTCTTCTTGCAGATCATCTTCCAAAAATGTGAATCTGGAGCGGAGAATCTCTTCAACGAAAGCCACAGGCCTTTCATAACAATCCCTCAATGCTGCAATGACCTCACCATGTCCAAGGTGCCGACCCAATTCGGTAACAATGGCATCCATGATCTTGGCATCAGAGAGATCGGCATGATAGACCTGGTTGGTAAAAAAGAGTACGTTTGATTCTTGCAGAGTGCCCACAGGGGCACCCCCGATTTGGGGGGCACGGGTCAATTTTTCTGCCTTTTGAAAAAAGGTTTGGCCCATCCTTCGAGCAACTTCATGAACTCTAATTTCATCCTCTTGCCTGTCCAAAATGACATGTGACATCAGTTCACCAAATCGAGACAACCAGTCCTTGGGTGTAGCGCTTCCAATTATTCTTGTTTTCTCGCCAAGTTTAAAGGTGAGCACCATAGTCAGATCTTCTAATGCATCACCAAAAAGAGATTGCTCCAAATCAAACGAGAGCATAGTACAGTCAGCTATTACTTGCCTATACTGGATAAATAATGCCGCTGCATCAATCCCAGAGGATGTGCTATAATGATACTTCAGCGCATCCAGGGGCACCCACTCCTCGTTGGCATTGAGCCAATGTTTCGATTGGGCTTTCACCTTTTCAGCCTGCTTTGGCAGTATAATTCGTAAGCGCTGCAAGGTTTTGGATTCAAGAGAAGTCCCTTCAGGTAGAGATTCCATCCATGCCAGGGTGAGCTCAAAGGTGGGTCGCTCAGGGACTCCCAGGGTTTGCCACATCCGCAAGGTGTTCAAGGCTTCCGGGATAAGTGGAAGTCCAGGATCATCAGACCCGTCAGCCTGGAGAAAAACATGTTCAGACGTAGCCCATTCATCCTGATTTGTTGGAATAAGTGCATTGGCTTTGAACCTGGCGATGGATTCCTCGATCATATCCGTTCCTACGTCTGAGAGGATTCTATCTAGGCGTCGATACCACTGTTGAAGATCAGGGACCTGTGAAGGTTTGCCACTTGTGAATTCAGCAAGGATGGCGAGGATGTTTCCAGGTCCTACAGGCGTTGTTAATACACCTAATGCCTCAAGTAATACTCTATTGTTCTCATTGTCCAAGTCAGGTCGCACAAAGGATTCCACGTTCAGGACAGCCTCATTGGCTGAAGTCCTGCAATGGAGTTCGCGTGGTACACTGATCTGACCGTTTGAATCTTCTAAACAAGGTAGGTCACGAAAGCGGAATATCCACAAGGGGTAGAGTTGTGCTGTCAATACAGATGCTCTTGTACCCTGTTGAGATATATGATTTGCTCGCGCATGAAGAGCCTTTTCCCATGGCTTTTGGGGATCTTGGAGCAAAGCTTCAAGCACTCGTGCATAAACAGCTGAATCGTCTGCTGATAATGATTTCCAATACTCACGAAGTTCACTATCAAAATCAGGTTCTACTATTTCAAAATGATTCGATTTGTAACGTTTATTTATTTGATCTGAGTATCCTCTGATTCTCAAAGCTTCAACAAAATCATCCTGTTGGTAATACCAAGAATCTGTATATTCAATGAAGGGGGGAAATCTCACCAACGAAGTTCGACCACTGTTAATCCAATTTACCCATTCTTCATGAGTACAAGTAAGGTTGTCTTTATGATAGTCTTGATGGAGGAAGTATGCCTGCCTATAATCTTCTGGAACTATATCTTCGAGTCGATATTCAATATCCGCCAAAACATGTTCATCCTTGCCGGCAAGATTTCCATCTTTAGTGAAGAACTGAAAGCAATCCGTAACATCTGCCCGAAGACGAGCTGCAATATGAGCAAGCTTCACCGCATCCTTTCGAGAAACTTTTGGTGAGCCAAAGAAGATGGCGCCAACACGTTGCATTATAGTATTGGTGTTGCTGGGACTCTTGAGCTCTAGCGTCTCCATCAGATTCTGGACTTTTCTGATATCCACTCTTGTAGGACCATTTGGCATTGTTTCAGACTCACGTAGGAGCTTCGTGATGTACTTTGGCCACCCCTGATCCAGAACAAGCATGTACTGCGTTAGATATGTCCAGTCATTTTCCTTGAGATTTTCTCTTTTCTCGCCGAGCCTAATCACTTCTGTGTACGGAAGCAGGATTTTCAATCCTTTTACTGGTACTATTGCGACCTTTTTATTATCCCGATACCAATCGTCCGCTATCTCATCAGCCAGATATGACCATAGCTGGAATATTTTGAAAAAGGTTTCAGGTCTAGGCGGCTTTTTAATTTTCAGTTTTGAAATGATATCAATTTTTGATGTACGCACTATCAAGCTGTAGCGCGTAAGTATCTCTACAGCTCCCGACGAAACACTTCTACAAAGAATTTGCTGGGCAGTGTCACCAAAATAATCCTTTAGTTGTTTCGCTGACCAAACCTCCATGATCTGCCGAGGCAAAGCTTGGCATCTGTTTTTAGCTGTCACCAAGCCCTTCTCCGATAGCAGAATCCGATTTGTATCTATCCCACGGATGAATCCTTCCTGAACAACCCTACGAAGTTGTTTAGCTGTTGTTGTTTCATCCTCACTGGGTGTAATAAGCAAGCGGTAGGCCTTCGCACGATCTTCATTGCTTAGACCACTATTTTGTATCCACCTGGTCATCGTTGTCGCTGCAAGCTCACCGCTTTTCAGAAGTAACCATCTGTTAGTGGGTGAGAGGGCATTGTCCTTCAAGCCGCTCCTGGCAGGATCCTGAAGAAAGGGAGCATTGATGGCAAAAGGATTTTCTAAATCTAGTTGTGTTGGGAGGATGACGTATAGCTTTCCGGCCATACCAAGCACCAGCTCAATATGGAATCCAGGCAGATCCTCCCCGGGAGCAATATCTCTTTCAGATCTAATCTCTGCTTCCGCATCGGAGGGAAATTTGATCATATCAGATCTTACGTGAAGCATCCTTCTACCATCACCATTTTTGAGCGAAACCCACTCACATCCAGAAACTGGACCGTCAGCTTGTCTTACCCAGCGGAGTTCTTCATCTTCAATAGTGAGTGAACGTAAGGTCTTGAAGAAAAGTATCGAAGCCGGATTATTTACCCATTCGGTAAAATTTCGGTTTAGCTCTTTTCCCTGGTCGTCGGTATTTACTGGGACTCTAACTTCAGTCCAGCCATCCTCATGCTTATCTGAATTCGTCCATACTGGTAAAGTGAAATGCTTACGTTCAAACTTGACAGACAGAGTTTTTGTCCGCAAAACTACAGGGTCACCCAAGCTAAAAGTGCTCTTAAACCCTATTCCTCTAAACCCGATTGTATGAAGCGTCCTTTTGTGGGAGTTCGCAAACTGGCAGACCGAATCAAAGTCAGATTCAGTAAAATCAGCGCCATTATGCCGAAAGATGAATTCACCATTTTGAAATGAAGCAGTTGCCTCAGTTGCTCCTGCATCATCTGCATTTTGCAGCAACTCTGAAAGAACATGTCTCGGGCTCTGGACCTGTATAAATAGTTGTTTCCAGGGTCCAGAAAGACCAGGGTCAGCATCAAGCTTTTGCCAGCGAAGCCGAGCTTCTTGTTCTATTCTACCAAAGTAGTCAGGAGCCTGCATCATCCTGGAGGGCTGGCTTTCGCAATAAGATCTGAGAAGTTATAGTTTACGCTGGTAACACCGAAATCAGGTTCTCGCTTGAATGGTTTACGGATATAATGAACCGTGTGCTTATCCCCGTCAAATTCAACGATGACCAAGATAAACGCTTCCGGTTTATTCAGGGAGTACAGGATCTCATTTTTTGTCACTGTAATAGTTGGTGCCCCTGTGACCCTTCCTTTTGCTTCAATAAAGCGAATATTGCCTGTCTTCGGGTCTATGCTTTCAATATCATACCCCAGCTTTTCAGTTTCGCGATCTGTGGGCACATAGCCCAGTTTCCGCTCCTCTTCCATGATGATGTTTCTGGCTTTGGCCGCGGAGATCTGGGTATCCATGATATGTTTTGGTGGCGTGGCTGACTTGCCCTGAATAAGACGAATTAACCCAATAGGCGCTACCACTAATCCACCCAGAATGACAGGCGGTTTCGCAGAAATCTTTTCTTGTAGCGCCAATTCATCCATTCGTTTTTGCAAGCGACCGGCTAAATCATCTGCTCGCCGTTGGGCTTCGATGGCGTTCATTTTCGGGTTATTTCTCCCCGCTTGTTCCTTGAGTTTGAGCTCCTGAGCTCGATGATCCCAATGATTGATTTCGCGGGTTAACCTCTCCTTTACAGCAGCCCTGGTCTTAGCAATCCACTTTAGGCGAGGTCCTCGTACTTCATTCAGATGCTCCTGCACGAGTGTTTCAATTGCATGTTGCTGTGCTACAGTTTCGAGATCTTTAGTTACCCAACTGCATGCCTCATGATTCAGAATACTGCCAATATCCGGTTCTTCGCTTAATAATGCCCGATAATCCAGATACGGTGCATAGTGAAGATGATTTTTGTTGCCATCACTGTTTATTTGGACATAAAGCATTTGGCGAGATATATCCCGATGTGCTTTGTCGGCTGTGGTTTGAGCATCCTGGATGGAATGCTCGAGATAGAATATAACACGAGGTTTTATTCCGTAGTCTGACTCATCTACTAGTGTGGTCCCCCTTCGTAATAAATCGCGATGACGTTCCAAAACGAGATCAAGAGAAGCATCGAGTAAGGGGTGGCCCGGGCAAACGAATGCTGCTGGTGGGCGGCTATCTATATCAACAAGGTCTTTCTCAAACGTGATGCGTTCATAGCGTGGAGAAATAGCTGCACGTATTCCAATCTGTCGGTCCCGATTTTTTACAGGGGCTGGTACGTGGGTTATTTGATATCGTCGTTTTTCACGCTCTTTAGCGGTTCCGCCCAAACGTTTAAAAGATTCCAGGAAAAATGCTTCAATATAATGAGGCTGCAATCGGCGACTGTCAGCTCGCTCCATATCAATACGGACATTTCTTACCCGCTCGGTATCGAGAACATCATGCACCAAGGATTCATCCTCTAAGAGTCTATGGAGATGATCTGGATCGACTGAGTCATCAATAACCCTGTCAAGACGTGCTTTTACTTCGGGATCCTCACCCATACGAATCGCTTCGATAAGAAGGGTGCGCAACGGTTTCCCTTCAAATTCCAGTTTACCGAGAACATCGTACACCTGGCCCTTGAGGGATTCTCGAGCCTGTTCCAGCTTGTCCAAAAGTCTCCGATAGACGTCACCCTCCCTGGTCTCATCAGCCACAAGATTCCACAGGAAGCAGACATTTTTTTGTCCGATTCGATGGATACGGCCAAATCGTTGCTCCAGTCGATTCGGGTTCCAGGGGAGGTCATAATTAATCATCAAATGAGCACGTTGAAGGTTGATACCTTCGCCAGCTGCATCCGTCGCTAAAAGAATTTTTACTTCCGGGTCCACCTTGAAAGCTTCTTGTGCCTTTAAGCGTTCCTCGCGACCCATCCCGCCATGTATCATGACAATTGAACTCTCCGATCCCAGAAGTGTTGATATCCGTCTGAACAAGTACGAAAGAGTATCTCTATGCTCTGTGAACAGGACAAGCTTTTGGGTAGGAGATGATTCAAATGACTCAGGGACAACAGAATTAAATTTTCCTCCATTTTCAGCGATTTGGTTGGCAATAATCTCTGGGGTGAATATTTCCTCTATTAGCTGCTTTACTTCGACCCATTTGGTATCTTCACCAGATCGCAATACCGCTTTTGCCAAACTTTCAAGGCGGGTAATTGTATTGATTTCAGCCTTCAGCTCATCAGCTGTTCGAGCTGCAGTAGCCTGGTCTAAGATTTCATCTTCAGCTGCTGCCAATTCCTCCTCTGGGGCATCCTCAAGATCTTCCAAGTCTTCAAGGTCATAGCTGGGGTATTGAATCTCAAACACACCACGTTTCATAAGTTCGACTTCACGAAGTCTGGATTCCAGCCGATCCTTTCTGCGTGATAACGACTTGTAGATTGCCTCTGGGGAAGATGCGAGTCTACGCTGCAGAATGGTAAGGGCGAAACCAACAGTACCCTTCCGCTTTTCGTTTTGGACGGCTTCAGCACGGTTAAATTCTTCACGGACGTAATCTGTCACCATTTTGTAGAGTTGGGCTTCTGCTGATGATAGCTTAAATGGAACTGTCGTGGCAATTCTTTCAGGGAAGAGAGGCTTCCCATCAAACTTTACGAGATTCTCTTTCACCATGCGACGCATCAGGTCTGAAACATCTGCACTATGAACGCCATCGCGAAACTTGCCTTCAAAGCGATCACTATCGATTAAAGACATGAAAAGCTGAAAATCTTCTTCCTTACCATTGTGGGGTGTGGCAGTCATAAGCAAAAAGTGCCTCGTCATCCCCCCTATGAGTTGTCCTAATCTGAATCTTTTTGTGTACTTCACCTCGCCACCAAAAAAGGACGCAGACATCTTGTGTGCTTCATCGACAACAACCAGATCCCATCGAGTATCGGGTACTGATAGTTTGGCTTGCACGTCCTCATTTCTTGAGAGTTTATCCAACCTTGCTATCACCAGATCATTTTCAAGAAACCAATTGCCCGTTCTGGCTGATTCCAGTTTATCGTTCGTCAGGATCTCAAATGGAAGTTGAAATCGATTATAGAGTTCATCCTGCCATTGTTCTGCAAGACTTCCTGGGCAAATGACCAGGCATCGTTTCAGGTCACCTCGAACAATCAATTCACGCATGAGTAAACCGGCCATGATGGTTTTACCTGCACCGGGATCATCAGCGAGGAGGAACCTGAGGGGTTGTCGTGGAAGCATTGCTTCATACACCGCTGTTATTTGGTGTGGCAGTGGGTCGACCTGGCTGGTGTGTACAGCAAGGAGTGGATCAAAAAGATGTGCCAACCGTATGCGGTGTGCCTCTGAAACGAGGCGAAACAAGTCACCTTCAGCATCAAAGCTCCATGGCCGGCCAATGTCAACAATTTCGTAATCATCAAGATTATTGCGAAAAATGAGCTGGCTATCCGTTCGACCTTCAGAATCCTCATATATTAGTTTCAATGTTTCAGTACCGAACCATTGGGTGCTAACCACTTTCACTACTGAAGATGGAAGGATTCCACGTATGGTAGCGCCGGGTTTAATATCCTCAAGCTTTAGCATGGCAATTCTCCCTTTATCGTCTTTTCCTGCTATCAGCAGCGCCTGATTTTACCCAGGCATCAATCTCGGCTTTATCGAACTTCAGAAGGCTCCCAACTTTATGTGCCGGCATGTGTTTCTTGGCCACCCACTTATAGGCCGTATCCTTCTTAATTCCCAAGTGCAAAGCTATTTCTTCAACAGAAAGCCAACGATCGTGATTAATCACATTCTTTCCCATGATAATCCCCTGTTTGAGTGCAGAAAATATACTCTCAGGAGATTAGGATGCAATGGGATTGGGTGGGACAATGTACAGGGTCTATTCAATCGCCCCCGGTCAGGATCAGCAAGACTTCCCCTTGTATTCCGTCGGGGACACAAAAGGGAAAGGAACTGTCAAAGAATCTTGTCTGGCATTCACTGTCAGCATGGTCGCCATGATAAAAATGAAGAGCCAGCTGCAGTTTGAGAAATTCCCGGTGCGCTTCCAGATACCATCCCAACTCCCACAGGTCTCTGAGCAGGCTCTCCGCCGTTTTGTCACCATAGTCCGTCATGAAGGAGTGATAGGGCCGTGAAAAGTAAGGGATGTGAAGTTCTCTGGTGAGACCGGAGTAGGGGCTGGTGATCCTTACAATAATCTCAGATTCATTTCCATTGTTTGTTGGTTCACTCTGAGACCTCATCACGCATGCACTTTAGAAGTTCGATTCCCTGTTCGCTGAGCCGATATTTTTGCAGACGGCTGTTTGGCTTTTCCGGAATGGTTCGCTCAATACTTCCATTCTCCAAAAGCCTGGTTATCTGTTTATTCAGTTCGCCGGAAACCGTCTTGTGACCAAGCAATTTTGCCAGTTCCGCCTTTCCCCGAGGATCCTTCTTTAAAAACAAAAAGACTTTGGCCGCCAGCCGTGACTCTAGCCGTGACTCTAGCCGTGACTCTAGCCGTGACCCTGCCGTGATTACTTGCTCAGTGGCTTGGTCGTCACCGGGAGTTTCCTCCACGGGAGCTGCTGTGGCCTTTTTGACAAATTGGAGTTGAAACTGCAGACCGGTTTCGCGCCAGCGGAATTCAATATCAGGATACTGCTCAAGGGAATCATGGATGAGTTTCAGCCCGTTGCCCCACTGATCAATCAGCCCGAGATGCTTGAAAACCGGTGCGATCACCTTATTGCGAATATCGGACTGCCGTGATTCCATTTGGGTGAAGTCAATGGATGGCAACAGTTGTCCCGGGTTGGTGATCTCGACCATGTCATCGTAGATGGCTATTTTTATGTCTTTGCCTGAGAGGGAGTAATCACGATGCACAATGGCATTTCGGATCGCCTCCCGAATAGCGTCAGTGGGATATTCCCAAGAAGAGCGGGTGTAAACGCCTTTTACGCTAGCCTCTTTATTGATATGACGTAAAACGAATTCATAGGCTTGTTCAACCTGGTCCAGAATGTTGCCATCAAGGGTCTTTTGATCGATAAAGACGTCGCTTGTTGTTCCTTTGAAGCGGGCACATTCTGTTTTTCCATAGGGAAAGCGCTCCCGTTTCTGGGGTCCGTTTGATAACAGGACCAATGCATTGGTCGCAAGGACTTCCCCATTGTGGAGCTGTGTAAGATGGAGCTTGGCCAGAGTTGTTGCATCCAAAGCACTCTTCACGATGCTCTCGTAGAGTATCCGAAATCGAGAAAGGTCAAGATCATTGGCTGATATTCCAGGAATCGGTTCGCTGTCAAAGGAGACATTGCGCTTAAGGCGCTCCATTTCAACGATCATTTCCTCAGTGGCCACGCGATTGGATGAACCAACCCGAATATAGGTGCCACCACTCTTTCCCAGCGATTTCAGATAATAGGGTGGTGTGTTTCCACGAAGAATCTGAACCGAGAGAATGAGTTTGTCATCCACGTTGAATGTGGAAATGTCAGGCTGAATGAGGGGCACGATGTTATCGTGGATCATGCTGGCAATGGTTTCTTCAAGACTTAAAAGGTCCGCTTCGGCCACACCAAACACTTCACGCGGATCATCTTGAACCCCGACGAACAAGGTTCCTCCGGCATCATTGGAGAAGGCCACAATAGTCCTGCAAAGGTCCGCCTTGCTGGGGAGTTCCCGCTTGAACTCGATCCGGCGACCTTCTGGTAGATGAAGCAGCTCGTGAATATTCATTCAAGACCCCAGCAGCAAGTTAAAGTGCCTGATACCTTTTCGGTGTAAGCCTGGTACCTTTTTCAGAACCTTTTTGCTAAGCCGCTGATTATCAGGGGTCCCCTGGGTAGAAGCCTGGTACCTTTTTACTTTATAATCAATCACGGAGAAAGCCCTCCAGGATACTTTTGAATTTTTCCTCTGCTTTTTGACTCGCGGTCCAGGCTGCTTTCAGATCTGCCAGGGCTTCTTCCACACTGGGAAGATCGTCTTCAATTATCTTCTCCACATAGAGTGGAATGTTGAGGTTAAATTCATTTTCCTCGATCTCCGACATGTCAGCCAGGTGGACGTAATTCTCTACATCCTCGCCCCCTATAAACCACTTGTACAACTGTCTCACATGTTCTGGTTCAAGATAATTTTGAGCCCGTCCCACTCTGATCTGGTCTGAGCCATCAATAAATAGGACCTTATTGCGACGTTTGTCAGGTTTCGACCTTCTAAATATTAACACACAGGCTGCTAGCTGTGCTCCATAAAAGATATTGGGTCCTAATCCTATTGCAGCCTCCAGCAGATCTTGCTCTATAAGTGCCTGACGAATTCTTCCCTCGGCATTTTTCCGAAATAAAGCTCCATGAGGTAGAACCACGGCCATTCTACCAGTAGCATTCATGGATGCAATCATATGCTGCACCCAGGCCATATCCCCATTCCCCTTTGGAGGTACCCCGGCAATGTTACGGCCATAGGGATCATTCGCCCATGCACCGGCTCCCCAATCTTTCAAGGAAAAGGGTGGGTTGGCGATCACACAATCAAAGGTTTTCAGTCCATCGGCTTCAAAGAAGGCTGGATTGCGTAAGGTATCTCCCCGAAATATTTGAAAATCTTCGATCCCATGGAGAAACATATTCATGCGGGCGATGGAGCTGGAGGTCAGGTTTTTTTCCTGCCCATAAAGTTTCAGGGTACGGTAATCCTCGTTCTGTTCCCGCAGGTGATTGACACATTCCAGGAGCATACCACCGGTACCACATGCCGGGTCATAAATGGTTTCTCCCTGATGGGGATCGAGGATCAATCCCAAAAGGTGAACGACTGATCTGGGGGTATAGAATTCACCGGCTTTTTTGTTGGTCAAGTCGGCAAAGTGTTTGATCAGGTATTCATAGGCTTGTCCCAGGAGGTCTACTTCAACACTCTGGTTCCCGAGGTTGTATTGGGAGAGGTGTTCAATGAGATCCACCATGAGTCGATCTGAGAGTTTGTTTTTATTGCTCCATTGGGCATCCCCAAAGATTCCATAGAGATGATTCTGGTTGGCTTGCTCAATACCTCTTAGGGCCTTTTCAATAGCCAGACCAATGTTTGTCGTCTGCTCGCGAACATCGTTCCAGTGACATCCTTCAGGGATTTCAAAACGGTGGAATTCGGGGAGGGAGGCATATTCCTCGTCCCCTTCTGAATCCTTTAGGGCTTGAGTATACTCTTCATCATAGACGTCTGAGATTCGCTTAAAAAACAGTAGCGGAAAGATGTAGACCTTGAAATCTGAAGCATCCACCGGACCTTTGAGTATCCAGGCTGCTTTGCTGAGATATTGTTCGAGTTGGGAGAGAGTCATGATCTCTGGATTGCCTCAACGTAATCACTAAAAGCAGGATAGGAAGAAAATTCACTTTTTAGCTTTGGCCATTCTCTCCGATATAGATCGTTGGCTAAAGTTTTCTTGAGTTCGTCCTCCCAAATACTCCATATATTTTTTGATAAATATCTTTTATTCTGCAAATAGAATTCTTCTGAGCATAGATTCAAGTACTTCAGCATTGCCTCGCTTAGCTCACGAGATTCTTGGGGTATGTGTTTTGCGCTATCTAATCTCCAGTAAATGGCACTATCTGGAAACTGGGACATTATTTGTTCATATCTTTTTGTATACTCAATAAATAGCTGCGCATTTATTTGACGTTTATAGGCAATAACACCAATAATGAGACTGCCCGCAGCTACGGCGACGCCTATTAGCGTTGCTATTTGAATAAGAAGTTCAATGCTCATAGTCTATTGATTCCATTATCGTTTACGAGTTTCAGCATCGCCGGATTTCACCCAGGCATCAATTTCAGCTTTATCAAATTTGAGGAGATGTCCCAACATATGAGCCGGCATGTGCTTCTTAGCCACCCATTTGTAGGCGGTATCCTGCTTGATTCCCGGGTGCAAAGCTATTTCTTCCACAGAAAGCCAGCGACTTTGTTCAATCATATTCTTTCCCATGATAAAACCCCTGTTTGCGTGCTTAAAATATAGGCCCGGGTGGTTGGGATGCAATGGGATTGGATGGGACAATGTACAGGGTCTATTCAATCGCTCCCGGTCAGGATCAGCAATACTTCCTCTCGTGTTCCAATCGGGACACAAAAGGGAAAGGAGCTGTCAAAGAATCTTGTCCGGCATTCACTGTCAGCATGATCGCCAGGATAAAAATGAAACGCCAGCTGCAGCTTGAGAAATTTCCGGTTCTCTTCCATATAGGAAGCCAATTCCCACAATCCTTTCAGCAGGCTCTCCGCCGTTTTGTCGCCATAGTCCGTCATGAAGGAGTGACAGGACCTTGAAAAGTAAGGGATGTGAAGTCCTCCGGTGAGACCGGAGTAGGGACTGGTGATCTTGACGGAAATATCAGATTCATTTCTAAAGGTGATCTCTCCCTTGATGGTCCTGCCTTCTGCAACGATGGTCATCTCTTGATTCTTTGACATGTGACTGCCTCCTTATTGTGGTGATCTGCGGGACGAACATGGCTCATGGCAAAAAAGACCTTGTGGGTTCAGCACATGTTCAGCGCGGCTGCGATCCTCGCAAATCGCCATTGGTTTCCGTTGTAAGGGAGGTTTTTGTTTATTGATCAAAAACAATCCGGCTTCGTCCACCACGGACTACGCCAGGATAAATAAATGACACCCGGAGGTGCCATCTGCTCCCGGTTTAGCGCCTTCTTTTACGTCGCGGCAAGTTGAGTTAAATGACGACCTGTAAACATAATATCCACATAAGCATACGCAAGTGAACAATCAATCGATCAACAGTCAATCGGTTGATTAAATCCACGATATTGATAGCGCTCATTATGATTCATGCTCCTGTATTACATTGTCGGATCCAAGTAATTTTCATTACCCAAACCCTGCACCTCCATGCCTGCCGTACGCATTTCCCAACTTATTTGAGGATAATATGCGAATACATTTCATTGAGGCCGGGACCATGGGGGGTCCAGGTGACCTTCCGCCCAATTTAAACCGTTCACTAACTTTAACAGTGGATCAGTTTTTAGGGGGAAGGTCACTAACATCTTTTCCCTGTTTGAATATCCAATTTCTGAGTTCATGATTTATTTTGTACAAGAAATCAATACCTGATAAAATGCCTCCACCAATTATCTACCAATTATTTAATTATTGGTAGCAAGTGGTGTTCGCTTTCACAACTACCAATCAACTACCAATTTTTACCATATTGGTAGTATCTTGTGCCTTGGGATGATATATTACCGCAAGAGGAGTGCACGGAAGAATTATGAGAATACCTGAAACACCACCAGATTTTGCCGAAATAACAGGAAAGATAGTATCTGAATCTGTCCAGAGATTTACCAAACTTATATCTTTAGGTCTTGGCCCAGATCATAATGGCCAATATTACCATTGGGACAAACTTAAGTATTTGAAACTGCCGGAGGGTGTCAAATCGCATGAAGAATGGTGGTTCGTATTAAAAACGGCTCGGAAAACGATTTCCACAAAAATCCCACACAAAGATAAGGAAGGCCGTCTGTTTTTTTATTGTGAACCTGATTCTGTTCGTCGTCTGTTGCATGAAATTGATATCCATGGAGGCGGAGAGATCAAGACAAGTGCACAAGTCACCAATCCAAGCACAAAAGATATGTATTTGATTAACTCTTTAATTGAAGAATCCATTACATCCAGTCAGCTTGAGGGGGCGGCGACCACAAAAAAAGTGGCTAAGGAGATGCTTAGACAAAAGCGGACACCCCGTGATCGTTCTGAAAAAATGATACTCAACAATTACCATGCAATGGAGTTTATCATTGATATCTCTTCAGAAGAATTGACTCCTGAGATCATACTCGAACTTCACAAGATATTGACCCAGGGAACATTGGATAACTCAAACGCTGAAGGGAGATTGCGAGAATCAGACGACATTTTTGTAGGTGATGAACGAGATTCAACAATTATTCACGTGCCGCCCAAAGCGCAGGAGCTTCCACAGCGCATGACCGATCTATGCAAATTTGCTAACGGAAATTCAACGAAGTATTTCCAGCACCCAGTTGTTAAGGCGGTGATACTACATTTCCTGCTTGCCTATGATCACCCCTTTGAAGATGGCAACGGAAGAACAGCGCGTGCCCTTTTTTACTGGATGATGTTGAGACAAGGATACTGGACAATGGAGTTTATCTCAATATCACGCATTTTAAAGCAAGCCCCGGCTAAGTATGCAAGAGCATATCTACATACTGAAACTGATGATAATGATGTAAGCTATTTTATTATTCATCAACTGGAGGTAATTCTTAAGGCTGTAAATGATTTGCTTAAATACCTCGAAAGAAAAGCGAAGGAAATAAAATCAGTTGAAGTACTGATAAAAAATTCGCGTACACTGCAACAATTACTCAATCACCGTCAGATCGCCCTGATAAATCGTGCCTTAAAGAGACCTGAGGCGGAATTCTTTATCGAAAGCCACAGAGGGGCACATAATGTAACCTATGATACGGCGCGAACAGATTTGTTAAAATTGGCTGATTTAGGGTTATTAATAAGGTCGAAGATTGGTAAAGCATTTGTCTTTTCAGTTGCGAATGATCTCGAGCACAAGCTGGCTGAGCTGTAAAAGTTAGTTAGACTTTATTCAGGGATTCCTCAAGAAGTCTCATGCAGCACAGCCCCATAGCTTGGTATTCTCAGCGGAATTACCCATTACCGTCAGTTCACCACATATCATTAGTCTGGTCTGCCTAAAGAACACATTTGGGGCTCCTAAAAAATAAGACGAAATAAGTCCTGGCAGACCCGGGCGATATTCATCACAAAGAACACCATGTCAATCCAACTTTCACTGGTCTGTCTGGTTTTCGCCAGCACCAGTCCCAGTCCATATCTGCGCATACCCTCGCCGAACTTGCCTTCAATTCAGTTCCGCCGTTTGATCTCCTCGTTATATTGCTCCAAGACGTTGTTGCTGGAGATCTGCTTTCTGTGCTCCCAGGGAGGGAATGTCCGGTACTTTCCGGAATCGGTGTCCGAATGGTTCCGGTTTTTCCAGAAAGCCGCCTTTGGCTTTCTGCCATAAGTAAAACATACACCGTCCCCCTGCGCCCTGGGGGCTTCGGTGGACAGGCCCAGGATTCGTCTACGCCCGATGGGCTACGACGGAACAAGCTGCCTGAGCCTCCGTCCTGCGGACTCCGCTCGCCTCTGCCACGCGGTCGAACCTTGTTCTATTTGGATATATGCCAATGGTGAGAGGACTGGGCATCGCCTCAATAAGGTTCTTGCCCACGAACACTTACAAAACAAAAATGCCTCACGAGGAGGCATTTTCTGTTTTGTACACCGCCCAGGACTCGAACCTGGAACCAATTGATTAAGAGTCAACTGCTCTACCAATTGAGCCAGCGGTGCATTTTTATCCGCTGTGGCGGATAAAACTGTGGCGCCTCGGCGTAGCCGGGCTAATCGGTTCCTGTCGCGACAAAGTCCTGAGTTTATCGAAGGACGTAGTCGGACTCTCTTTTGCGTCGACTTTCTCTGTCCGTATCATTCACCGGGGCTTCGAGAACCTCAGCCTCCGGTTCGGATCGTCACTCAGAGAATGACCTCTTAATAACGCAAAAGCGGGGTGAATATATCCGAGAACACAGGGCTTGTCAATGCAGGGAATGTTCCATAAAAAAGGCTTTTTCCCTTGGCCAGTGTTTTTCCGAGATCCTTCACTCCGGTCAGGAAGACTATATAACGAATCCCATCGATTTTAAAAAAACCAGACTGAGATTGCCGCGCCCTCGAGGATCGCAATGACTATTTCTAAATCTTTGTGTCCTCTGTGATCTCTGCGGTTAGCCTTTTAGACCACTAACCGAATCATAAACTCCCGGGCAGAGACCTGCTCACAATCAAAGATCAGATCCTTGACCTCTTTGAGTCTCTCTTGACTCAATACCGCTGAAGCCAGACTGTTGAACTTGTTCTCCAGATCCTGCAGGGTCATGGGCTCCCTTGGATCACCCTTGGGATATTCCAGATACTCCTCAAAAGAACGACCATCATTGGTGGTCACCACCACGCGAGAAGGCTGCTTCGCCGGAAACATGGCCTCGAACTCCAATGAAGGCTCACCCTTGATCTTGTCAATAACTTCGAAAATCGCCGGGTCCTTTAACTTCTCAGCAGAAAATGACTGGGTCGTAATTTTCTTATCCACAATGGCCGCCGCCATACAGTAAGGCAAAGAGTGATCTGCCGTCTCCCGTGACTCCGGACGATATTTGGTGGGATCGAATAGAATATCATAAGCCTGGGCAAAGGCCGTTACCTTGACCTCTTTTACATCCGTATAGTCCAGATCGTTCTTGATCATGGCATTCAGGGCGCAGGAAATATGGGTATGGGTCAAAGCCTCTGTGGGGAAGGCCTTCATCCCGCATTCCAGGATCTTGTAGCTCTTCCCGAGCCCCCCGACCAGGGCTTCCACATCCCAGGACCAGGAAGAAATTCCATCACGACCTTCCATATCCGTCGGCTTGATCTTTTCCTCTTTGGCATTCCAGCCCACAAAGGCATCCATGAATCCCTCTTTGCCCTCAAAAACTTTCTCTGTCCCTGAATAACCTTTCTGGGCCAGCAGAGCCGCAAAGACACCGGACTGGACCGCCATGGGGTCGACGGTATTCTTCATCATGGTCAGTTTTCCTGCCGTGGGACAGCCAATGGTGTGATTGTGGGAACCGTTGATGCCAACGGCGTTTACCATCTGATCAACTGTCAGACCCAGCATTTTTCCCGCAACAATGGGTGAGACGAACTGGGTCAGGGTGGCGTGATGCCACTTCCGCTCCCGGACACCCGGCTTGGCAAACAAACACATGCGCTGTTCAAATTCATAGGCCAGGACAATGGCAACGATCACATCCTTCATGGAGGCATCAACCCTCTCTCCTGTTGACAAGGCTGCCGGTATGATATCACTGGGATGACTGGGGTCGTCCTTCCAGTAAATATCATTAAAATCCAGGGCCCGGATCATCAGGGAGTTTACCAGGGCGGTACTTACCGCCGGCAAGGCATCACCAAAACCGATCACTTTCGACTCAGCTGCTCCACCCATTTCCTGGTAGATCTCCAGCATGGACTGCACATCATGGGTGCCCATACTGCCATAGGCACAGCCAATGGAATCATATAGATACCGTTTTACCTCATAAATGACCTCATCCGGGAGATCCTCATATTTTAGACCAACAGCGAACTCTGCTATTTGTCTGGCGATTGATTTTTCCAATATCTTCTCCTCTAAATAAAACCGCGAATTATTCTAATTTATTTTAACCGCAGAGAACGCAGAGGCCGCAGATTTTTTATAAATTATTAACAACTCTCTTAATACCATCCTTAAGATATTTGACATTGAAATTCAAAATCATTCCCAACTTTCTTTCACTCAGCTTTAAATAAGTCAGGATTTGAGCTAAATGAACATCCGTGATTTTTTCGACTGTTTTTAACTCAATGATTACTTTGTCTTCCACTAATAAATCTATTCTAAATCCAACCTCTAGCTTCTTGCCTTTATAAATTGCTTCGACTGGCACCTGCCTTTGGGTTTGTATACCCCGCTCATGTAATTCAACAAACAGGGCAGCTTCATAAACAGACTCTAGCAAACCTGGCCCCAGTTCACGATGTACCTCAATGGCAGCACCAATTATTTTTTCTGAAAGCTGATTTTCCGTCAAGCCAACCATCATCTACACTTTGCGACCTCAGCGCCTTTTGCGGTTATTCGCAGTTTAATTATAATTTAGCGATGATGGCATCAGCCATTTGGCTGGTTGAGGCTGCGCCTTTTTCCACCACGTCTGCCCGGCCGGACATTTTGGCCATATCATAGGTCCGTACCTTGCCCTCAGAGACTACTTCTGCCACTGCCTTGCGGATCTTTTTGGCGATCTCCTGCTCATCAATAAAATCCAGCATCATACAAGCTGATTCGATCATGGCAATGGGATTGACAATGGATACCGGGTAGTTCGCATATTTTGGCGCAGATCCGTGGGTCGGTTCAAAAACACCGATCCCTGATTCCGGATTATACTGTGCACTGCAGGCAAAACCCAGACCACCGATCAAACCGGCAAAACCGTCTGAGACGATGTCCCCAAACATGTTGCCGGCAACGATCACCCCATAATTTTCAGGGTTCTTGGTCAGCCACATCATCTGGGCATCGATATTTGTATTCCAGAGTTCGATCTCAGGGAAGTCCGCCTTCTGCATCTGCTGAGCCATCTTATACATCATCCCGGAGGTTTCGCGGATCACATTGGGCTTTTCACAGACCGTTACGGATTTGTAGCCATATTTCCGGGCATGTTCAAAGGCTGCCCGCAGAATGCGTTCCGTCGCTTTTTTAGTAAAAATACGGGTTGAGATTGATATCTCTTCAACCGGAGTGGATCCAAAGTTCTTCACAAATTTCGGGTGGGTCATGAGTGCATCATGCACCTGCTTGGGCGGATTGCTCCATTCAACACCGCCGTATAAGCCTTCGGTGTTCTGCCTGAAAATGGCTACATCGACCTGGGGTTCCTCAACCCCACCATCGGCGCCGCGACGAATGAAATTGAGCGGGTTGCCAACATAGGTATGACAGGGACGCAAACAGATATCCAGATTAAAATGCTGTCTTAATCCGACAATAGGACTGGAGTAGACCAGACCTTTGGCCTGCAGTTCCGGGGCCAGTTCATTAAAGGCATCATCTTTGGGTTTGGAGGTGATGGCACCAAACAGACCGATCTTGTGTTCTGCCAACAGGTCCAGTGTTCTCTGGGGAAGGGGATTGCCCTCCTTACGCCAGAATTCCCAGCCGATATCACCTTCAACATAATTTGCCTCGAATCCGGCAGCCTCCAGGACCCTTAAAGCTTCGTCCAAAACGGGTTTTCCGATCCCGTCACCGGGCATACTGACGATTGTTCTTTTTGACACTTCTCTCTCCTTTATTCATTTAAAAATTAAGATTTAAAATTGAAAATTTATTCCTTTGCCAAGGTCTTGCGAGCGGCAAAGAAAATTGCCTTTAATTCTCCAGCTTCCTTGAGTATGCTCTCCACATTCTCTCGTTTAACCAATTCTTCTTCGATAAGGAATTCAATCCAGAATTGTGATTCGTCAATTTCTCTTGAACGATGCTCAATTTCGCTTTAAAGCTTGCTCTCGATTGGGCCAAAACTGCTGCCCTATAATTCGCAGCAACTGAGGTTGAGCAACGAATCAACTGTCCAGAGATATGCCTTCCCAGCTTATCCTTTGCTAGTGCCAAGGATAACTTAACAGCCCTGTGTGCAAACAGCGTTGATCTCTTTACAAGTTCTCTTGAATTCAATATCACCTCTCCCTCAGAGCTTCAAGATTCATGAAAATCTTCAATCTTCAATGTTCAATGTTCAATATTAAATATTAAATCTTCAATCTTCTCCACCACCCTGGCGCCCGTATCTACCAGCTTGTCCCTGTTTTGGTGTCCGCCAGGTATGAGTACACAATCTACACCAATCGCCTCAGCAACTTCATGATCATGCTCCGTATCGCCAACAAAGAGAACTTCTGAATGGTCATAGGGGATCTCAGACATCCATTGGATGGCATTGCCAACCTTGCTGTGGGCATAATGATTATCAAGACCAACGATCTTCATAAAACGATCGGTAAGACCAAAGTGTCCGACCAACTCATCCAGAGTGTTCTGCTTGTATGCTGATAAAATGGAGTGGGTCACTCCCCGTTCACTCAGTGTCTTTAGCACCTTTTCAACGCCGGCATGTAAAGACACCTCATATTTGTGGGTTTCGTAACCCTTAATGAATTCTGTCCCGACGATCTCAAACGATTCATCTTTGAAATCAAAACCAAGTCTGCGGTAGTAATCGATAACCGGAAAGCCAAAAATCTTTTGATAGCGGTCATGATCGATGGTAGGCATATTCCTTTTGGCCAGGGTCTCATTGATAACCATGACGGCCATATGGGAATCGTCCAGGAGGGTGCCATTCCAATCCCAGATAATATGTTTGTAGGGGAATGTGCTCATTCCACAACTGGCCGTATCAGGGAAGGTGGAAGCATAGATCCTTCGCCTTCGCTCAAGTTGACAAACATTGGATTTACTAATGATGGCATGTTTTGCGGTTCGGACACTGAATTTTCCTCTTTCACCCTTCCTACTTCCTACCTTCTACCATCTACTTGCTTTTCGCTATTCAGTCATCTGGGGTTTGAATTCGATCAATACCGCTGCTTTCGGGTAATCCACGGCTATCGCTTCACGAATGGAGGTTTCTAATTCATTCTGTTTAGAACAATCAGGAGGGACCGGGAGTTCAAAAAGGATGGACTCCACCGGGTTCTCACCCACAATTCTCAGGTCTTGAACAGAAAATGTCTCATCGTGGCTGCTGATCACTTTTTCAACGATCTGACGGATGCTCTGTACATTATCACCTGTCACCGTAATTGGATCAATGTGAGTAACGACCTCGGCATTTAACTCCCTGGCCAGCTTATGCTCCACATTATCGGCAATGTTGTGGGCGATAGCTGGTGTCGTATTCTCTGAAATTTCTATATGGAGTGAGATAAAGCTATGGTCGCCATAATTGTGTACAACAACATCATGAACCTGTCTTGCTCCGGGTACAGAGATCGCCAACTCTTCGATTTTTTGAATTTCTTCCATTGTCGCCGGTTTGCCAAGCAGATCATCGATAGCTTCACGGGCAAGGTCATAGGCAGAATAGAGGATCATGAGTGCAACCAGTATACCCATCACACCATCTACGTTGGGTATTCCATAATAGGCACCAACAAGACCTGCGATGACCAGGATCGTTGTGTATACATCGCTTTTATGATGAACAGCATCTCCGCGTAAGGCATCTGAGTTGATAAGATCACCCAATTGATAGGCAAAACGGGCCATCCAGGCTTTTGCCACCGCCGTGAGTGTGATGACACCTATAAAAACCCAATCAAGACGAGATATGTCAATATCGGATTCAGAGAAGAACAGCCGGTCAATGGATCCCTTGATAAATTCAAAAGCGACGACGGCCATCAAGATGGCGATGGTGAGAGTGGCAATCGTTTCAGCCCTTCCATGTCCAAAGGGATGTTCCTTGTCTGCCGGTTTTTGGGCGACCTTGAATCCAAATATGACCACAATGGAAGTAAAGACATCAGAAAGCGTATGAAAGGCGTCTGCGATCAGGGCGATACTGCTGATCATCCAGCCAAATATGAATTTTATGACAAAAAGGATGAAATTGCCGAGAATGGATACCCAGCCTTCCAGCATTCCCACATGCCCGCGGAAAGCAGATGTCCCCGCTTCAATTCCTTTGGGGGTGGTTTTTTTAACCAGAAAGCTGCCAATACTCATAATCAGAGCCTGGCTTTCACCCAGTTTTCAAGACCATCGGTCAGAACCAGTTCCTGGGCTGCAGCGCCAACCGGGCTCAGACTGTAGTGCTTGCCATTGAATTCCAGACTTGCTTTTTGAAAATCGATGGTAGCCTTGATACCTGTTGCTACGGTAAGTTTGTCTCGACCATAACTCTCCAAAAGATCACTGACAAGTTCCGGAGCCTCTAACACCATAAACCCATTGTTGATGGCATTACGTTTATAGGTTTCACTAAAGGATCCGGCAAGCACCAATGAAATACCTCTATATTTAAGCGAGGTTGCTGCCTGCTCCCGGGAACTTCCGGTTCCAAAATTGAATCCGCCGACCAGGAAATCACCCTTCTCAACCAGATTTACAAACTCTGCGTCATAGTTTTCCATGACCACACCGGCTTGTTGCTCAGGTGTAAAGTCGTCGATGTAGGTATATTTCCCAGGGTAAATACCATCCGTGTTAAGATTATCCTGATGACAGAAAAGAATATTTCCGGTCAATTGAGCTGGAAATCCGTCCAATATGGTAACCGCCTTGCTCTCTCCCTTCGCCTTTGGATTCGATTTGATATCCCCAACAGGATTGGCCTTACTGTAACCATAGGGAGATACGATCTTCCCTGCTACCGCAGAAGCTGCCACCACAGCCGGAGAAGCAAGATAGGCCTTGGCGCTTTTAGCACCCATCCGGCCCTTAAAATTTCTGTTGGTAGCTGATATGCCAACCTCATCCTCCCCTAGTAGTCCAACACCGAGACCGATACAGGGACCACAGCCAGGCGGGAGCGTCTTTGCGCCAGCGTCGACCAGTGTCTGCCAATCACCGCGAGCTTCACTTTCGGCCTGAACCTCGCTTGAGGCAGCTGCAACATAGAACTCCACACCATCAGCAACTTTTTTCCCTTTGATGACCCTGGCTGCCTCAGCCAGATCTTCCACGCGGGAATTTACACATGAGACCAGATAAGCTTTGTGGATCTTCAGATCCTGAGATTCCATGGTTTTGGCGGCAGTCATGACCTTGACATGATCAGGACCGGAGACATAGGGTTCAACGGAGGTCAGGTCCAACGTAAGCTCTTTGGCATAATAGGCATCCGGGTCAGCGTAAGGGGCTGTTTGTTTCAATTCTGAGATACGACCAAAATTCAAGCGGGGTGAGGCACCATCAACGGCATCAACATCGGATTTTACACCTGAAAGCCCGCGGGCCTCAACGGTCATTGCTCGTTTCTCGATCCAGTCAAAGGTAACTCTATCAATGGGAAAGACACCGGCCAGAGCCCCCCATTCTGTGGTCATATTGGCAATGGTCAAGCGCTGGTCAATACTCAGTGAGGCGAGTCCATCTCCAACAAATTCAATGGCATGATTCAACACCTCGTCCTTGTTAAAAAGACCGGCAAGGGTGATAATGACATCTTTTCCCGTGACGCCAGGCAATAATTTACCTGTCAGCTCGACCCTTGCCACCGGCGGTACCTGCCACCAGGTTCTTCCTGTCGCCCAGATAGCAGCAGCATCGGTCCTGACAATGGGCGTTCCCAACACACCCAGTCCACCGTACATGTTGGAATGACTGTCAGAAGCCACCACCATTGTACCTGGCCAGGCATAGCCTTCCTCACACATGATCTGATGACCTATTCCACGACCGGCAGGATAAAAATCCACACCCATTTCATTGGCAAAAGCCTCAATACCAGCATATTTCTTCAGATTGGTCTCGCTGGTATCCTGAACATTATGGTCCAGGGTGTAAACTGGCTGTCTTGGCTTTGCCACCTTTCTGGCACCGATGGCCTTGAACTTGTTCATGACGGCACCCGTGTTGTCATGGGTCATCACATGGGCTGGTGAGATGGATAAAAAATCACCGCTGTGAACTTCGTTATCCCGTTCCAGGCCTACTGCAAATTTCTGGGCTATTTTTTCGATTAAATTCTGAGACATTGCCTATTCCTTCTTAAAAGCAACCACTGATTACTCTGATTGCACTGATTTTTTCTTTTCTCATGCTTCTGTGGAATCTGTGAAATCCGTGGTTCCAGCAGATTTATACTTTAAATGGTTCGAAGCTGGCAAAATCCGCATGATGAACAATAATGGACTCTGCCGTCCGCATTCCCAGATCACCTTCCTTGGAATGGGTGGCAATAATGTGCTGCACCTCAGGAGGGAGACCGAACTGAAAGGCAATGGCGGCCCCACTAAAGGGATGCCGAACAATCTTGCCCATGGAACTCGTGCCCAGTTTACCATCTTTCATTTCATACTCAAGCAGCTTGCCAATATCCAGCAGAATGGCGCCGGAAATGAGGATATCCATATCGATCTTGATAGAATCTCCAAAATTTTCCAGCATCCGCTTCGCCATATCCACAGAAAGCTGAACGCAGGTTCGCTTGTGATTCATAAAGGAAACGCCCACGTCCTTTATCAACAGGGAAAAAGGTATAACTTCAAGATCTTCGGCGGACAGGACAGAATTCTCAATTGCCCAGACCCAGGCATCCAGGGTTTTCTCTTTAAGCTCCTGATCCTTGATCCAGTCAATTTCAGGCCAAATTTTCATCACTTTATCACGCATGCTTTTCGCTCCTATTCGTTGCTTACTTAAAATAGAAAATATAAAAAATTATCTTTTGGCCAGTGTCTTTCGAGTAGCATAGAATATTGCCGTCAATTCACGCGCCTCCATAAGGATTGCTTCCATTTACTTTTCAGAGAAAAGTTTTTCATCCCGACAAAATTCAAACCAAAACACCGTTTCATCTACCTTTTCCAGAACGATGCTATTTTTTCTTTAAATGCTGCTTTTGATTGTCCCAGTAAAGCAGCACGATAATTTGCGGCGACTGATGTTGAAGACCGAATCAGTTGATTTTGAAGATGTCTGCCAAGAGAATCGTTTGGCAAAGAGAATGCTAACTTTACACATCGGTGCGCAAACCCTTTGGTCCTTCCCTTCAATACATCATTCGCTTCACTCATCAGGCTTTTTCTATTTTCTATTTTCTATTTTCTATTTTCTATTTTCTATTTTCTATTTTCTATTTTCTATTTTCTATTTTCTATTTTCTATTTTAAATATCGTGTCCAACACCGTCCCATCAACCCATTTGACAACACCGATGGGCTCATCTGTCAGTTTAGGCTTTTGTGGCACCCCGCCTATCAGGTCGTCAATTTCAGCTTTCAACTCCTGGATCGTTCTTATGGGTAAACCACTATTCTTCGTGGCTTTTATCAGATCTTTACGCAATGGGTTAATGGCAATACCACGCTCTGTGATGATCACATCAATGAGTTCCCCAGGTCCGACGAGGGTTGTCACCTCATCGACGATGACAGGAATGCGATCACGAAAAGCGGGAATGGGCAATATCGTACACTTGCTGAAGAGACAGTTCTGCCACCCGCCAATCCCATGGAGCATTTGACCATCTGAGTGGGTCACTACATTGGCGTTAAAATTGACATCGACCTCAGTGGCCCCCAGGACGACAACGTCCACCATGGAGGCAAAATTGCCTTTGCCATGCCAGTTGTAACTGGTGAAGGGTGATGTATTGATATGACCAGCGTTCTCCCGCATGGAGCGAACACCATCCAGATCAAACGTTTGACCATCCAGGATGTAATCTGTGAGCCCCTCTTCCAGCATCTCAACCAGATATTTGGTTGACCCACCCCTTACAAATCGAGCCTTAACACCCGCCTCTATCATCATTTCCTTAAGATAGATGGCAAAGGCCAGAGCGGTACCTCCTGCTCCAGCCTGAAAGCTGAAACCGTCCTTCATAATTCCAGCCTCCCGAACGAACTTCGCTGTTAATTCAGCAATAAAGAGGCGGTCTGGAGATTTTGTCAGCTCAGTTGTCCCCGAAACGATCTTATCGGGTTCGCCCACCTTATCCAGGACCACAACATAATCCACATTCTGACCCTGTATCTGCCAGGGAATACATGGGAAGGGCACCAGATTATCAGTGACGACGATGACTTTGTCTGCATACTGAGAATCTGCCAGTCCAAAACCGAGCAGTCCACAGGCTGAAGGCCCGCGGTCACCGGTAGCGTTACCCAGCTGATCTGCTGTGGGGGCAGCAATAACTGCAATGTCTACATGAATCTCACCATCCTGGATAGCTTGCCAGCGACCACCGTGAGAGCGCAGAACTGCCAGTCCGTTCATTTTTCCTTCAGAAGCGTATTTTCCAAGAGGTCCATTCAGGGAGCCCTCAATATGATGGATCACACCGTTTTCCATATACTTGATCAGGGGCTCATGACAGGGGAAGGCAGCGCTGGGAAACCACATCAAGTCTTTGACCTTCAGCGCCGCAGCTGCATCAAAAACCTGATTCATGACCAGGTCACCGTTACGAAAATGATGGTGGGAAGAAATGGTCATACCATCCTTCAGTCCCGCCAGTTTCAAGGCTTCCATAATAGAGCCAACAACCTTGTTCCCGTCCATCGGGTAGTCAGAGCAGGTGGAGATAGGCGGTGCTGCTTTTGTGCCTTTTGGTTTATAGCCATGCACTCCCTTAAAAGGAATTTGCTTTTTACCATTCACTTCAGTCGGAACCATACGTCCGGCTGCATTTTTTACCATTTCAGACTTCATTTTCATTCTTTTCCCTTTACCACGGAGCGCACAAAGATCACAGAGTTAAATATTATGTAACACTCTCTTTATTCCGTGCTTCAATAATTTGACGTTAAAATTAATGATCAAGCCCAGCTTCATATGCAGATTCCAATAATCCTGGACCGAGATTTTTATGAACTTCAATTGCCGCGCCAATTACCAGCTCTGACAATTCGTTAAGTTTTAATAATTCTTCTTTGCTCATTATACTTCCCGAAAAGCCTCTTAAAATCTCCGTGCCCTCTGTGGTTAACTCCCTGTTTTCCAGTTTGTCGATAATATTCCCGCATCAATGGCCATTTTTATGGTGCGCTCAGCGCGTTTCACTACTGGCGGGTCGATCATTTTTGAACCAACTGCAACAACACCCAAACCCCTGGCTTCAGCCTCGTCTGCAGCAACAATTATACGTTTGGCTTTATCGATTTCAAGCTCAGAAGGAGCAAATTCCTCATGGATGGGTTTGATCTGACGGGGATGGATACAGCCCATGCCATCAAAACCCAAAGCCTTTGTCTCCTTTACCGATTGCCTCAGGGCAGCTTCATTACCCACATCGCTAAATACGGTATCAATGGGTTGAATGCCTGCAGCACGAGCCGCATTTACCAGCATGGACCGGGCAAAAAAGGATTCCTTCCCTTCCAGCGTTCGCTGCGTACCTATATCAGCTGTATAGTCTTCGAGTCCCATGGCGAGACCCACATTGTTCTTGCTGGCCATGGCTATTTCCCTGGCATTGAGAACACCCAGGGCGCTCTCCAGGATGGGCATATAATACACTTTTTGTTTTAAGCTTTTTGCCTTCAGGATCGTGTTTACCTTGTTTTCCATTGCAATGACCTGATCGGCGGTTTCAGCTTTCGGAAGGAGAATCGTATGCACATTGTGTGGAACAATTGCCTCCAGATCCTTCATTCCCAGCTCTCCCTGATTGATCCGAACCATGCGCTCAGCACCAAAAAAGTCAAGACTTCGAAGGGCATTTCGCACAATATATCGAGCTGAGTCTTTTTCGCCTGGAGGTACAGAATCTTCCAGATCGAGGATGACTCCATCCGGTTTGTGGATACCGGCATTCAAGAATAGTTTGGGTTGATTCCCGGGCAAATAGAGCCTGCTACGACGAAATCGTCCAAATGTTGTTCCGTATTGAGCATGCGTCTTGAACTCTGGCAAGGCTTCCTTGTCAAGCTTGGGGTGCGCACGCTTTATAACAGTCTCTATCTGGGCCATCATCACGAATGGAAGGGCACCAAAATCTTTGATCAGCACCTTGCCGGTGGTAATTCCCAGGGTCGCAAGTGTTTTTTTCGCCAGATCTTCAATGGCGTTTGAAAACAGCACCTTCACTTTGCTTTCAATCTCAATTGCCAGGGACTTTGAACCCGGAGTGTAAAACACCTGACAGTCAGATTTAATCGTGTCCCCCAGAGGACCTGCCTGAAATATCTTCGTCATAATATCGTCGCCTCGACCCCTTGTTTTTGCTCTTTCATATTGTAAATATCACCCACAGATTCGACAAGATGTGCGCGCCGAATTGGGCGCAAATATACACCTCGAACCCAGTGGCTTCAATACTAACCGAAATAGCCTGGACAAATAATCAGCCCTCTCTCAAGAAGGCATTAATTGCGCCTGCGATCTATTCAGTTTTGAATATTAATTTGTGCCCAGGAGATCTAGAATCTTCAGGTTTGCTTTCGGGAAGGCATATTGATTCAGCTGGTTCTTTTTTACCCAGCGATTTTCAGTGGCTGCATGGATCCGAGCTTCACCTTCGCTCCAGTCACAGAAGTAGGCAGAAAGTGTTATCTTAAAATGCGTATATGCATGCTTGATGGTACCAATCTTTTCCCCAATGCCTACAGTGAGCGATGTTTCCTCTCTCACCTCCCTGAGCAAGGCCTCCTGCTCAGACTCACCTGCTTCGATCTTACCTCCTGGAAACTCCCAAAGTCCACCAAGTAATCCGCTGGACGGTCGTTTCTGTATCAAAAAGCAATCCCCTCTCCTGATCAAACCGATGACAATATGGTAATGGGGTGTCTTTTTTTTGATCGGTTTAACCGGGAAATCCCCAGGATGTCCCTGGAGGTAGGCCCTGCACAATTGTGAAACAGGACAGGTTGGGCATCCTGGTCTCACCGGTGTACAGATGCTTCTCCCGAGATCCATAAGGCTTTGATTGAAAGCGCCTGGTTGATCTTTTGGGATGAGTGCGCGTAATTTTTCTGTGATCTTTGATTTTGTGGCTGCCTTGCTAATGTCGTCAGTGATCATTTCGATGCGAGAGAGGACCCTGAGAACATTTCCATCAACCAGGGGAACAACCTCATTATAAGCAATGCTTGCCACTGCGGCAGCTGTGTAGGGACCAATCCCCGGAATCTTCAGGAGCTCAGTGGATGTAGGAGGCATGACCTCCTGGTGATCGCTCAAGATCAATTTCGCGGCCTTGTGCAGATTCCTGGCCCTGGAGTAGTACCCAAGCCCCTCCCATATCTTTAACACCTGGTCCTCATGAGCACGGGCCAAGGATTTTATGTCGGGGAAATTTGCCATCCATTTATCGTAATAGGGCCGGACCGTAGTAACCTGAGTCTGCTGAAGCATAACCTCGGCCACCCAAATGGCGTAAGGATCCTTCTCTCGCCGGCCTGGAACAGGAATATGCATTCGTTCCCTCTGGAACCAATCCAACATACTTTGACTGAAAAATTGCGGGTCTAGCAAGGAAGCTTTATCAGGAATTGTTTTCGTCCGCCAGAGCTTTGATATGGGTATAATCTGAACCACAACAGGCACCAATAAATTCTACCCCTAGTTCTTTGACCTCATTTGCCCACGTGACAAAATCATCGGGAGAAATCTTGTTGTGGGTCTTTTTTTTTCCCTTTGGATCCAACTCTACATTGGGATAGGTAAGCAGCGGAATTGAAACTGCTTCGCGAAGTGCCACCAGGGCAATTTTGGAAGCTTCAAGACTTGAACAATTTACACCAATGGCCGAAACACCCTTTTTCTCTAAAAACTTTGCCGTGCTGACCAGATCATCCCCATTATAGATTTGCCCTTCCTCGTTGAGCGTAAAGGAAACCCAAACCGGTTTTTCATAGCGTAAGGCCAGTTCGGTCAGTCCCTTGGCTTCCCGGGCTGAATTCATGGATTCCAGAAGCAGAATATCCGTCGAGCTATGGGAGAGATTATCCAATTGGGCGTCATGCCAGGGACGAGAAATAATATTGCCGGGGAATTGTTCCGGATGCCAGGAATCGGCGAGAGGTGCGATAGCGGCTGCGATCTTGATGTCCTTGCCAGATTCCTTGACCGTTTTCCAGGCAAGCCGAATGGCCAACAGGGTCAGGGCTCTTGCTCTGGCATGGGCATCAACACCTGACAGTCCTGCTTTATGAAGTGCAAAGGGTGTTGTTCTGAATGTATTGGTTGTAATTACCTGAGCTCCGGCATTAATGTTCTCCCGGTGGATCTGAACGATATCCTCTGGAGCGGATTGGAGAACTGTTGCCGACCAGAGTGGTTCGGTCAATTTGTGACCCATCTCTTCGAGTCTTGTTCCCATTGCCGAATCCAGAATAATTGTGTTCATTAAAGCGTGATTACCCGACCAGCTGTTGACTTAGTTGAATGACATTTCCATCGGGGTCTGTGAAAGAGGCAAGTTTCGCAAGACCGGGGATCTCTTCTTTATCAAACAGTTTTATGCCTTTACCTGCGAGCCAAAGTTCAGATTTTCCCAGATTTTCCACTTCCAGAACAATGGCACCGATAGGGTTGGCGTTCGTAGCTTTTACTGCATGAACAGCAATCTTGGCACCAGGGCTAACCTGGAATTCGGCCCACTTGGAATTGAGGTCTTCCAGGACCAGTTCGAGCCCCAGAACATCTTGATAAAAGGATTTGGCTTTGTCATAATCGACGACTGGAATCCATACAAGATCAAACTGTTTATACCAACTCATTTATTTCCCTCACACAATGGTTAAAAGTTCTTCGAGTTCACCGAAGCTGTCAACAACAAAATTCGCTTCTTTTAAAGAATCCCGATTGCAGCTCGTTGTAATTGCCACCGTTTGGCATCCGGCAAGAGTCGCCGATCTCAGACCTGTGGGTGAGTCTTCAATGACCAATGTTCGAGAGGGTGAGACTTTGAGAAGTTCGCACGCTTTTAGATATGGGTCGGGAGCTGGTTTGGTTTTTGAAACATCACTGGATGTGACAATTTGATCAAAGTCTACAGATATGTTCGAGTTTTGAAATATTTCTGTTAATAATAGTCTGGAGGTGGCAGTTACCAACGCTGTCTGCATCTCCTGGGTTTTAATTTTGTGATAAAATTGTTGAAACCCACCTGTGAATTGAACGGAATCTGAGAATTCAGCCCATAGAAGTCTGCGACCATTTTCCTGAAGTTCCTGTTCGTCCACATCCAATTGGAAGGTATTCTTAAATCGTTCGTAGAATAATGACTCGGCGATACCCCTGTTTTGTTCAAAGAACGGGACTGGAATATCGACCTTGTACATATCTCCAAGTTTTTTGGTCGCCTTGTCATAAACATCTTCACTTTGAACAACGACACCATCAAAATCAAAGAGAATAGCATCAAGACCATGAATATCCGGCTTATTCTTTAAAATGACTCTGCCACCTTCCTGAAGAGAACTAAATATGTATTATGGATCAACCACCGTCCATTGTTGCCCAACCTGGATTTTTGGGCGTCGGGGGTAAATTTGAAATGGCACTGAAATATTGATTGCCAATATGTTTCACGAGGTCCTTGATGGATAGGCAGGCTACAATCTGATCTTTTTCGTTAACGATCGGAACATGCCGATATCCGCCCAGGATCATATAATTCAGTGCAAATGCAAGCGGGGCATCCGGGGTAAGGGTATCGGGGTCAGCGGTCATGTAGTTTTTTACCTGTATTTTAGAATGGGACAGTCCCTGACCAACGATACGGCGAATGATATCACGTTCTGTAAAAATTCCTTCCAATTTCCCCTCTTCAACGATCAGTAGGCAACCTATTCGTTTTTCTCGCATGAGTTCAAGACAATCGGCCACGCTTGTATGGCCATTGGTCATGATAGGCGATTTAAGCTTAATTGTGTCAATATGATCATCGAGATGGAAAGCCTCTGAATTGACTTTCATAATCGAGTCGCCGTCCTCATTCATCTGTTTCAGCTCATCATCTATGTGTTCATCGTAATCTATCATTTAATCCTCCAGCATTTGATTCGGAATATAGGAAGATATTCCATAAAAATCAGCTTGTTTGCTAAAATTATTATAAATAAAAACGATGAATTGGCGCGAGTTTCTCAGAAAATGAATTTACTTGTGCTCAGATAAACAACAGGTTGAGAAAAATAAAAAGGCCACCCTACTGGATGGCCTTTTTGAATCCGTTATGTCTGAATTTATCTCAGTGTGATTCCAAATGCTGCGGTTGCCACAGAATTTGTTGGCGTCTGACTTACATGCAGATTTATATAGGTCAGAGGAATAAGTGTTAGATGCAGTCCAGCACCCACTCTCATCCCGGGGTCAGGAGTCATGTCGAACTGAATACGGTCATTCTCGATACCAAAAGAGGGATCAACATCATAACCAATACTGAGTGAACTCGTTTCATAAGCAGCATCAGCATAAATCCCGACACCAAAGATCAACAGATTGAGTGATTTTCCTACCTGAAGACTTACCTGAGTATTGGAAGATTCAATAATGTCTCCAATGCTCATTTGTGAGTAAAAGGCACCTGCGGTTATATCAACCGGGAACATGGGGATCGGAATAAACTGATCGATATTTACCCGTACACCACCACCATACATACTGAATTTTCCGATATCACCAAGATCTGATTCCGGGAAACCACGGACAGTCAATTCAATACCCATGGGTAGACCTAATGAGATCTGAGGCATGGGCAACGGCAAAGCTGCAAGACCGATACCGGGAGGTAAAGGCACATCTTCAAGCTGGCCAACAAAATTAGCGATTTCTGCATCTCCATTTGCATTGTCGTAGGCGGCCTGGGCTAATGCTGCGTTCCCCAGTTGTGATGTCAACTCAGACACAAGATGGTCACGGAACAAGGTCTTTAGATGGTCATCTGCAACGACCAATAGACCGGCACTATCAGCAGGCCCAAAAAAGGTGGGTGTTCTTGTGTCAGTATCTTTATAAATGTCAGCAAAAGTCAATTCTATTGGAGCGACACCATTGATGATACCACTCAGGTCAAATTCATTGACGTTCTCATTAAGTACAAAATTGAAAAACTGACCTTCATCTGGTACAGCGGATACCAACATTTTAACACTTACATCAAAGCCCAGCATTTTATGAACCTTTGCCCGGTGATACCAGCCTGAGTTCATGGATGCACCAAATGCATCCCCAAGTGGCTGGAGATACATCTCTGCATTTGTACTGAGCATGCTGCCCAGGTTCTCTTCCAACGTTTGACTAAAGGCGCTAACCGCAAAAATCAATGTCAGCGTTAAAACCAGTACCTTTTTAATCATCATTCCTCCTTATTCATCCTCTGATAAATTAATAACGTTCAATATATGGATATTATTCATCCACATCCAAGTTTGTTTCAATGACCTGTGAGCCAGGTCAAACACACGAAAAATTAATTGAACAACCAATATATGCTAATACAAATTAACTCAACTTGAATACAAAAACTATCCTGGATACAACCTAACCCCTTGAATCCCACTGTCGTCTCAGCTCAAAGAGCATGATCCCAAAGGCAACAGCAACATTCATGGAGCTTTTCATCCCGTTTTGTGGCAATTCGACTGCAAAATCACATTCACTCACAATTTCGTCCTGAATACCGACCCCTTCATTTCCTACGACGAAGATCAGGGGGAAATCATATTCTACCTGTGTGTAGGAGCGGCTTTGTGTGGTATGCTCCAGGGCGACAGCCACATACCCCTTTTGCTTGAGCGCCTTCAGGGCATCAACCGCTTTTGGTACATAGCGCCAGGGTACAGAATACTCTGCGCCAAGTGCCGTCTTGGCAATTTCTTTTCGCGGAGGAGAGGCAGTAAACCCACCAATGACGATCTCTTCCAACCAGGCTGCATCTGCTGTCCGGAACATGGAACCCACATTGAACATGCTGCGAATATTGTCAAACATGGCAACAACAGGCATGCGCGGACGTTTCTCCAGCTCATCATAAACCGGATAATTATCCCTGAACAAGTTGTGGGGTATGGTCCTGAGAGGTTCTTTGTAAAGGCTGAACCTGCTTTCAGGTTTCGTCATGATATCTGATATTCCTTGATAAGTGTCTTTCGCAACGAAAACCCGGCATAAGCAGCCACCGCAGCAAGCAGCAGGCCAATAATTCCTGTCACCAGCGCCAACACAAACCCGTTACCAACACCCATAACCTCAACCACACGGGTCACAATGATCTCACCTCCCTTGTTCCACTGATAAAGGCTCATGCCAAACCAGAGCAGGAAAACGCCCAAACCATTTCCCAGAACGGCCCTGCTTACAGAGTCCTTTTCCAAAAAGCCCAAAAGCAGGGGAATCAGGATGATCCACCACCAGTAATAAAACAGAAGCTGAAGTATAAAGACGAGAACAAGCGTTGTAAGCATACTGATCATTGATAATTCCTAAGGCTGGTCAGAAAGAGTTTCGAATTGTTCGACACCTCTGGTGAGTGAAGAAAATGGATATTGTAATATTCACCCCGTACCCAGCTATCGACAGCGTAATCATAGTAAAGGGACCCCGGGTTACCAGATTGACCGCCAGGGAAAATCCCCTGGGCTTTAATTGAATCGCCGAGCTCCACGATCATTCTCCAGGATGGTCCATGTGTTTTCTTGGTCGCATTCACAATGCCACTCCCACCTCCTGTGAACAGACCCGTACGACCCAGACCCTTCACTGAAAGCAGATGGTTTATGTCAGTGCCGCGGGCACGACCTATGGCCCATTTATCTCCATAGGGACCAAGTTCAGAAAGCAAATCGGAGGACGTCTGATAAAAAGCATTTCTGATAATGCCTCGTCGATCTTCCAGTTCTGGGGTTCGACCATCATCATAGTATTCTGATCTTTTATTACTCAATAGTAATTCTGCTGTTACAGAGCGCGCCGGGAGCTCTCGCAGTTCACCATAGAGGGTCAACTCGTCTTCCCAGATGGCCTGCTCAAGGTGAAGCCACCATTGCTTGTAAACCCAGGCTGCCTTCTCATCAGGATCTGATACATAGTTCCACTTTTTCAGGTCCATCAAAATCTGCTGTTCCTCATCTGATGATGTCGTGTCCCCTTCAAGTTGCTTGATCATAAAGGGCAGCATGAGTTGCGCCTGTTTGTTGAAATTGTCTGTGTGCAGCTGCTGCATGTCATAAAAATCAATTTTACGCATCTCTCGTAATCGATCATTAATGCGGGATCCGCGCTCATAGTCATCATAATCCCAGCCGAGATAATAGGGATAGCCCTTGGCTGTGGGATTTTGGTTGGCAGAGCTTACGTAACCGCTCCAGGGATTTGATATATAGGGAAGCTGGTCTCTCGGGATCCACTGGCGCCATTCGCCGGTCGTATCACGTCCGGCGCGGACAAACTTTCCTTCATCCTCTCCTCGCAGGGGGTATTTCCCGTGGTGGCGAATCGCAATGTCACCATCTCTGGAAGCAAAAGCAAAGTTTTGTCCGGGAGCATCAAAGGTTTCCAGGGCAGCAAAGAATTCTTCCTTATTACTTGCCAGGTTCATGCTCCTGATGGCGCCCATCTCATTTGAGGGGTCGTGGGCAGACCAGCGCATGGCCAGACCGACAGGATGATCATTATCCAGCTTTGCTTCTCCATAATGGACCAGGGGACCAAATCGGGTGACGGGAAATGAATCTATCCTTGCTTCTTCACCTCTGACCAGGATCTCCTCGATACGCATATCGGCTTTGATCCAGTCTCCTGCATACCAATACTCTGAATAAGATCTATCGCGGAATTCTATTTCAAACCAATCCATCACATCAGAACCGGCGTTGGTCAGCCCCCAGGCGATGTTTTCATTGAAACCGATGATAACCGCAGGCGCCCCAGGGAGGGAAACACCGTAAACATTCATTTCTGGTGTGTGCAGTTGGATTTCATACCAGATGGAGGGCAATTTCAGTCCCAGGTGGGGATCGTTGGCCAGAATTGGAAACCCTGATGCTGTTTTCTTGCCGGCAACAGCCCAGTTATTACTTCCATTGTCCCGGTCAGGTTCGTCCCTTCTCAGATCACGAATAAATTGTGGCTCAAAAACTGGTGAGGGTGCATCAGGGATAAGTGGATCAAAGCGCCAGGGCTTCCCGGCAGGTATAATGGGATCCAATCTTGGGGTGTGGACAGGATAAAACCTTTCGACAAATTCTTCTCCCAAAGATTCCCTGATCACGCTGAGATCCATTTCAGAGTTGCGTCCCGTCAGATCCCAGGCCATGAATTTGAGCAATAACGCTGTTTTTAAGGTGGACCAGACTTCTGGTTCATAGTTCAGCAATTTATACTCCAGGGGCAGCGTCGCCGGAGTCAGTCCTTCAATCCAGGTATTCACGCCATTGGCATATGCCTGGAGGATAAGCTGACTATTTGGGTCCTCATTCATTTTGTTGTTGGCGGCCTCTGCAGCCATCAGGAGACCCCTTCGCCGCTGGAGTTTGTCAAAATCGATGGCTTTCGGACCGATAATCTCAGAGACCCGACCTGCAGCGACATGAGTTTGGAACTCCATTTGCCAGAGTCTGTGTCTGGCTGTAAGGTACCCCTGTGCAAAATACGCGTCATAACTGTTCTCTGCGAAAATATGGGGAACCTGCCGCTCGTCCCAGACCACTTTGACTTCCTGCCGGAGACCTTTAACATCAATGACTTCTACCAAATCGTCCAGGTGTGTACCGTTTTGCCAGAATCCGGAAAACGGATTTAGAAACTTACCCAAAGGGGGTATGCTTCCCTGACTGTTATTCAGCGTAAAGAACAGAATTCCAAGTAATACAAAAACCCCAATCGTTTTGATCGTTCTCATAGCAAATATCCCAACTCCGGATACTTCTGTTGTGCTTCAAGCTTGAATCTTTCATAGTCTACAAATTGAATCGCACGCAGTCCCACTTGTCTGGCAGCCAGAACATTTTCCTCCAGATCATCGATAAAGAGAATCTCTTCTGGTCGAAAACCGCTTTTTTGAATGGTCAATTCATAGATGAGTGGTTCTGGTTTCATGCTGCCTACCATAAAGCTGTATGTCCCGCCTGTGACCCATTGCATGAAAGGGAATTTTTTCAGCATGATATCATAGTGAAAATCATTGGTATTACTCAACAACCACACCGGAAAATCCTGTGCCGCCCTTTTCAGGAAGGCCTGTGTTTCTTCTTGAGGAAAAAGAACGTCTTGCCAATACAGCTTAAAGGTACTGAGATCCATCTGTTCAGCGCTGGCACAGTTTACAAGCAGGTTCTCATAGAACTGATTTGAATTCAGGTGTCCTTTTTCATACTGGATCAACAGATCCCGCGACATGGCATCCTGAATACCTTCCTCACTGACTTTCAGCTTGTCAGCCAGTTTACGGATGGACGATTTTGAGTCGACCCGGACAAGGACTCCGCCGATATCAAAAAAGAGGGCTTTAATTTTTGATCGATGATCCATAATTATTTTTACTTCACCTTTCCACTCAAAGCGTATCTCTTGAGCGATTGATCCCTCTTTTGAACAGCGATATCATAAGAATTCGAGGAATGAGCGACAGATAAAGCAACAGGCCAATTATGAAATTTAAGGGCTGTTGATGCAGACGCGTAAAATGTTTTTCGAAATATCGGAAAAATGATACATGGGAGCTTACGGTCATTTTGATCTTTGCCTGTTTGACGCTGGCCCCACCGAGATGGACCACAACGAATTCGGGGAGGTACCAGATTTCGCAACCCAAGTTCTTCACTCGTTTACACAGATCAACATCATTAAAGAACATGGGGAAATTCGGATCAAACCCATTCAGCTGCCGCAGAATATCGCCATTTATCAGGAGGGCTGCTCCTGCAGGCTGGTCCACCTGGCATTTTGTCTGATGGTCAAAGTCTCCCATTTTCCAGCCATTGAAACGTTTACTTTCGGGAAATAGCTGAGACAGCCCAAGACTATGATAGATGACATCCATGTGGGTGGGGAAACGTCTGCATGACTTCTGAATTCGGCCATCAGGAAATTGTAATTGAGGTGCAACCAGGCCAATTCGCTCATCACTTTCCAATTCCTGCAACAGTCCCTTGATACTTCCCTGCTGAATAATCGTGTCCGGATTCAGGATCAAAACGTGTTTACCCTTCGCTAATTCAAGCGCCTGATTATTTCCAACGGCAAACCCGCGATTCGAATGGTTTAGCTGAATTTGTACCTGTTTGTGTTCCGTCGCAAGGGCCTTGAGTAGTGAGGGCGTATCATCAATGGATGCATTGTCAACGACAATGATCTCCCCGGAGACAAGAATCAACTCATCAACCAGACTTTCAATACAGGACTTGATGGTCTCAACCGAATTGTAAGACACAATAAGAATAGATAGCTGAAGTGAGGGATCAGCCTCTTTGACGATTTCTTTTTTCACCATTGTTATTTGCAGGGCAGTTCTATTTGGCGTTATTGCCCACCATTAGTTCACGGATCTCTTTTTCTTCCTGGTCAATGCGTTCCAGATTACTGGATTTCTCCCGAAGCAGCAGAAGCACCTCGAGGGCATTCTCGTATAAACCCTGACTTTTAAAGATCTGCATAAGCGTAAATGTTGCCATGGATCGGGTAATATTGTGTTTAACTGTGGGGTCCTGTCGTGTTACGGGACGCTTAACCGGTTGTGGAGCTACCGGCGCTTCAGGAACGGGCTCCGTTTTGATCTCAGTATTGGCGTCAACAGTGGGTGCTGTGCCCACTTGAGCAGTTTCTGTGTCATCTACATCCGCTTCGGCAGAAATTAATTGTGGCTCTGTTTCTTCCTCATCAACGACCTCTATCATGGATGATATTTCCAGACTTCCAGCAAGATCCTCCAAAAATTTATACTGTCCGGGTTGAACGGCGAGATTCCGTGCGCTGGGATATTTTTTATAGAAGCGGGTGGCATCAGGGTGGCCCGGCAGCGCTTTATTCAACAAGTGCACCAAAAAGGCAATCTGTTCGGCCTCCATTGTGTCGCCCATATTTTTAACGACCTCAATGATCACCCCTGGGAAAGGTTCTTTCGTCAGGATGCACTCCACAAAATATTTCATCGCCTGGGTGACCTCACCTTTTGCCATATAGATCTCACCGATCAATTTGAGCAGGACCCCTTTACTCACTGCGGCCTGCATACCTAACCGACAAATTTTCAACGCTCTGTCAAGTTCGCCGGCTTCCATATTCTGTCTGGCATACCAGGCAAATAGCTCAGATTGAGGGTTTGCCAGGAGATAGGCTTCCAGGTTTTCTTGCTTTTTCAATAATTCATCATGATTTCTTGCGTCCACTTGAAACCTTTCTCCCGTTCTAAAGGGGGATATTCCCATGCTTTTTTTGCGGATTTGAATCAACCTTGTTTTCCAGCATCTCAAAGGCGCGGATAACTTTTAATCTTGTTTGATTGGGTTCAATCACTTCATCCACGTAGCCTCGTTCGGCCGCGGAATAAGGATTGGCAAAACGTTCAGAGAACTCATCTGTCAATTTTTCAAGCGCTGCCTCAGGATCATCGGCTGATGCAATTTCTCTTTTGAAAATGATCTCAGTGGCTCCTTTTGCTCCCATGACTGCAATTTCAGCACAAGGCCAGGCGAAGTTTATATCCCCGCGAATATGTTTGGAATTCATAACATCATAGGCCCCGCCATAGGCTTTCCTCGTAATGACTGTTACTCTGGGCACAGTGGCCTCAGCAAAAGCATAGAGCAATTTTGCCCCATGGCGAATGATCCCACCCCACTCCTGATCAGTACCAGGCAAAAACCCTGGAACATCCTCAAAGGTTAAAAGCGGAATATTAAAGGCATCACAAAAACGTACAAAGCGTGCGCCTTTGACTGAGGAATTAATATCCAGAACACCTGCCATATAAGCAGGCTGGTTGGCAACGATACCTACAGGGTTTCCATTAAGCCTGACAAACCCTACGACCATATTCATGGCATAATCTTCGTGAACTTCGAAGAATTCCTTATTATCAACCACCATGCGAATGACATCTTTTATATCATAGGGTTTATTGGCGTTCTCGGGAACGATTGTATCCAGGGCAGTGTCAGCCCTGTCGATGGGGTCATCACACTGGATGGATGGGGGGTCTTCTAAATTGTTTTGGGGAATGTAGCTCAAGAGGGTCTTGATGCCCTCGATCACTTCAATTTCATTATTACATGTAAAGTGACTCACGCCGGATTTTGATCCGTGAGCAGTAGCGCCTCCCAACTCCTCTTTGCTCACTTCCTCATGGGTCACTGTTTTCACCACGTCGGGGCCAGTCACAAACATATAGCTGGTTCCCTTGGTCATAAAAACAAAGTCAGTGATGGCAGGTGAGTACACAGCACCGCCGGCACAGGGACCGAGGATGGCCGAAATCTGTGGAACCACCCCACTCATCAGGGTATTCCGTAGGAAAATGTCCGCATAGCCTGCAAGGCTGACAACCCCCTCCTGAATGCGGGCGCCTCCGCTATCATTCAAGCCAATCACAGGGGCTCCGACCTTGGCAGCCAGATCCATGACCTTTACGATCTTTTCAGCATAGGCTTCAGAGAGGGATCCCCCCATCACCGTGAAATCCTGGCTAAAGACAAAAACTGTGCGACCATTGATCGTTCCATGTCCGGTAACCACGCCATCACCGAGAAATTTTTGCTTATTCAGTCCGAAATTGGATGAACGGTGGGTAACAAACATGCCCATTTCTTCAAACGAGCCCGGATCAAGAAGGAGATCAAGGCGCTCGCGTGCAGAGAGTTTCTGCTTTGCATGCTGGGCATCCAGTCGATCCTGACCTCCTCCGAGAAGGGCTTCTTCCCGAAGTTTATGTAGTTGTTCAATCCTATCTTGACGACTCATCGGCGATTTTCCTGAACCCAGGATTTCAGATAGTCATTGATTTCAACCAGACCGGCACCGGGGCCGAACAGTTGACCGACGCCCAGTTCTTTGAGTGCTTTCATGTCAGACTCAGGAATAATGCCCCCCCCAGTGAGGAGAACATCCGTGAGTCCCTCATTTTTCATGAGCTCAAGCACGCGAGGGAAAATTGTCATGTGAGCTCCCGAGAGAATACTCAGGGCAATAATATCAGCATCCTCTTGAACAGCAGCAGCTACGATCATCTCGGGAGTCTGCCTTAACCCAAGATAAATGACCTCCATGCCAGCATCTCTAAATGAATTCGCCAGGACTTTCGCCCCGCGATCATGTCCATCCAGACCTGGTTTCGCCAATACTACTCTGATTTTCCGCTCCATAGAATGTTTCCTTCACCCGTCACGATCTCGATATTATGAGTAACGTTTAATCTAATCTGAAAGATTGGCCACAAAACATGGTTTTTACACACCCTGGTTTTGACACTCTGAGTATATTCTTTCCATGCATTTTCGTCGCAGCGTGTACACAATTCTCCTCCTGACCTTCACCCTGCTGGAAGCTCGGGATGGGTTAAGAATCCTGAGTTATAATATTGAGGGAATGAAGCCTGGGAGCCACTTTGAATCCAGACTCGAGGCCATTATCCGGGAGCTAAAAGATTTGGACCCTGACGTCATGGGTTTTCAGGAAGTCGCCCAGGATACAAGTGGTAAAAACATGGCATATATCATCGCCGACTCTCTCTCAGCATATTCTGGAGAGGACTACCATGTTTACTGGCAATCTACCCACGTTGCCTATTCCTCCTATTTAGAAGGTCTGGCAATAATTTCCAGATTGCCAGTTGTTCAAAGTGGGTATTACGATTTACCCCCTGGTGTTTTCCAGCGAAAAGCACTTTGGAGCCTGATCGATCTTAATGGCAATCAACTTCATTTTTTTACCACCCATCTTTCCTATCGCGATGAGGATAATGAGCTGCGCATAAAACAGGTTCAGGCACTCAAGTCATTTATTGAGACAAAAACCAGCAGTAACAACGGCCTCTTTATACTAACTGGAGACTTTAACTGTACGCCACAAACGGATCCCATCGCTCAGCTTGCGGATTATTCCTCCGTGTGGACTCTTGAAAATCCTGAGCAACCCGGTTTCACCTTCCCGGCTACACACCCGGAACATAAAATCGATTATATTTTCATGGACAAAGACGCTAAAGACAGAATTAGAGCTGTCACCCTTGAATTCGATAACACCTATGATGGGATCAATTACCCTTCAGATCATTTTGGTCTAATGCTTGTTCTGGAATGATTTTATCAGTCAGTGACAAATATCGCATCAATCTTTTCCAGTTCATTTTCACTAAACTCAAGATTATCTAGCGCTCCAACGGCATCAATAATTTGTTCGCGCTTGGAGGCGCCGATCAGGGCGGAGGTAACAACGTTAGGTCTCAAGACCCAGGCGATGGCAAGTTGGGCCACACTTTGGCCACGGTGATCAGCTATTTGCTTTAGGGCTCTTACTTTATCCAGCATATCCGATTTGATAAATTCAGGCTTTAAATAGCGACCATCCCTCACCGCCCGGGAATCCGCTGGGAATCCTTCAAGATAGCGATCCGTCAACAACCCCTGAGCCAGTGGTGAGAAGACGATGCTGCCAAGTCCCTGTTGTTTTAATACTTTAAAGAGACCCTTCTCTGGATTGCGGTGAAATAGATTGTATTTAGGTTGATGGATCAGGCAGGGGGTTCCAAGGTCTTTCAATATTCTGGTCGCTTGTCTGGTTTGTTCATGATTATAGGATGAAATACCCACATAGAGCGCCTTACCGCTGCGGACGATCTGATCCAGAGCACCCATGGTCTCCTCCAAAGGCGTTCCGTTGTCTGGTCTGTGATGATAAAAGATATCTACATACTCCAGCCCCATTCTCTTCAAGCTTTGATCAATGCTGGCAATCAGATATTTCCGGCTTCCAAGATCACCATACGGACCCGGCCACATATCCCAACCAGCTTTGGTTGAGATCAGTAATTCATCTCTATGCGCAGGCAGGGTATCCTTCAGGATTTTGCCAAATGTAGTTTCAGCGCCGCCATAAGGCGGACCATAATTATTCGCCAGGTCGAAATGGGTAATGCCGAGATCAAAAGCCTGCATAATGAGTGCCTGGGCATTTTGATAATCATTGCTTTCTCCAAAATTGTGCCACAAACCAAGGGAGATCCGCGGCAGCAGAATTCCACTGGCCCCACATCGCATATAGCTCATTCTATCATAACGTTCTGGCTTAGGTCTATACATTTTCTTCCTCTATTCCTGGGCTTATGATGCCCATAATCCACCTGTTGATTCCAACCAGTCAGCCACTCTTTCTGACTGAGCACTTAAACTTCCAGTAGATACATCTAATTCCATAACCGGTAAAATAGATCTCTGCGCCAGTTCTTTGAAAAGGTTTTGCTCTCGTCGAAAGATATCAAGATTGTCATACTGGGAGGGGTTCCCAGAGATTTTTAGACGGGCTTCTCTGGCAAGCTCAAAGGAGTCATCCGGTCTGACGCATAATACCAGATGAAACCCCAGCGCATTCAGCCCCTCCTCAAGCCACCTGAAGTCGTAATCCCTGTTGAATGTCAGCTGTTGATAAACCTGGGTTGAAAGATGAAACCGGTCAATCATCCATGAATAATATTTTTGAAGCTGAAACATCTTGAGCCAGGTCCGGTAGGTTTCCAGCGCTTGCGCTTCCTCCTGCGCTTCAAAATTGATCATCCCCCGACCCCAGGGAAAGTTTGTGAAACTGCACCATTCCCCGGAAATGAGGGGTGAATGATAACGGTATTTTCGCGGGCCAACCAGACGGGGGTGTTCATTCAAAGTGAATGCCAGTTCCGTTTTGCTGGTCAGGCGGGTCCCTTCAAGAATGATCTTGGGACATAGTTTTGCTCCCATCAGTGATCCGTTCTGCCGTAATGGTCTGAGGCGATAAATTTTTGCACTATTACAAGATTGAAAAAGGCTTCCATAATTCAAATAAAAAAGTCTTTTCCATACAAATAAAAACCCCTCACCGTAGGCAAGGGGTTTCTTTATTATAAATCCTTGTGAAGGCTCAAGACCTTTTCAAGGCGGTAGACGAATAAATTTACCAGTCTATGGGTTTTCCGTCCCTGAAAAAACCTCCCGTTGGACCATCTGGGGGGAGTTTGGCTGCCCACAGAATACCTTCAATACCTTCTTCGATGGAGCGCGTGGCATTTGGACCACCCATGTCAGTCTTGACCCATCCAGGACATACAGAATTAACCTTGATCCGGGTGCCTTCCAGCTCAACCGCCAAAATGCCTGTGAGGGCGTTCATGGCTGCTTTGGACATCCTGTAGGCAGGCCAACCGCCTTCCATTTTTGTCAAGGTAGCCATACCGGTGGAGACATTTACAATTCGTGGTTGTCTGGCCTTCTTCATCAAATCATAAAATGCCTGGACCATACGTAAAGCCCCAACCGCATTGATGGAGTAGGCTTCCTCAACAATCTCGGGGTTGATAGTGAAACAGGTCACCTGACTATCCAAACCGCCTGGCTCAATGATTACACCTGCATTATTTATTAAAATATCCAGATGATCAAACTGGGATTGAACATAGGATGCAAGGGCGGTGATATGCCTGGCCTTGCTGACATCCGCTTCGAAACCCTCGACATTCAAGCCCGCTTCCTGCAATTTTGCTGAAGCGTTATCAATCTCGATTTTGTTTCGGCCAACCATGAATACCTTGTATCCATCTTCAGCCAATGCGATGGTCAGCGCATGACCCAATCCCCTGTTTGCCCCTGTAACAACTGCTACTTTGCTATACATTGTTCGAGATTTCTCCTCGCTTATTCTTCAATGATCGGATCGAGCCGCTTGCTCGTTCCCATTTTGGCTTTCTATAACAGATAGCATGGACTTTCGCAAGTGTTTTACACCTGTTTTATCTCGGAAGTGAATTTTTTTAGATTTTTAAATGCTTGCTCTTGAATTTTTTTCTGAACGCCCTTTTGCCACCCCAACAGCAGACCAAGAGGTCCAAGGGCCATCCGGCTCCATTTCCAGAAACTGAACTGGTCTTCATGGCTCAAAATCTTACCCTCGGAAAACAGAAACCTGGCCTGAATGATATTGTGTACCTGCCGAGGGGGCTTGCCAAATTCATATCTGGCTTCCCATTTAGCGGTCCCCACATCCCCGTCAATCTTAATATCGTGGACATCAATTTCCAGGGTCTTGGCCTGTAGACATAACATCGTCCACATAGCTCCGATCTGCTCTCCTTTCAGTTCAGGGAAAACAGGATCAGAAAAAACCGCCTCTTTGTGATAACAGGCAGCCATTGTTTTCCCGTCTCTCCTGGAGAACGCAAGGTAGAACTCGCGGATATGATCCTCGTGTATATGCATAGCAATGATTTCTAATTAATCTTGTCTATATCATATAGAGATAAGCGTCGGTCTCAGAATGAAACCGACGCTTATTTTTAATTCTTAGAAAGAATTATACAGCAGTAACGTTCTCGGCCTGAGGGCCCTTTTCGCCTTGTGTGACGTTGAAAGTAACGTTTTGCCCTTCTGTCAGAGTGCGACGTCCCTCACCGTTGATCGCGCGAAAATGAACAAAAACGTCTGGTCCATCTTCCTGTTGAATAAATCCGTAGCCCTTTGAATCATTGAACCACTTGACCACGCCTTTGACTAGTTGATCAGCCATTTGTACCTCATTCTTAAACAATACCGCCTAAGGCGGCTTTCTACTTATCAGGATCATTCAGCAAACTCTGCTGAATATATTTTACGTCAAATGTAGACTTTCCTGACTATAGCATTGAATATTATGCTCCAAAACTTAAAAGCAAACAATCATTTATCATCAAAGAAGCTTTCCTTTTCCCGTGATTCAAATCTCAGAAAGACCTTGTGGTGCCTATTTAGATGTATTGTGGGGTTACATTTTCACTTAGCTTAAAAGCTGATGAAAAAAACATTTTCCATATGGATTTTAGCCCTTGCACTTCCCTGGGCTGTGTTATGTCAGACAGAAGACCTGGATCGTCAGATCGATGCTCAATCAAAAAAGTTGAAGGAGATTCGCAAAGAGATCGATGTGCTTAACTCAAAGATCAGCAAATCTCAAAAGGATGAAAGAGTAACCCGGAAACAGATAGAACAACTGGACAAGCAAATCGCAATGATCACCGATCTCAAACGCGGTCTCCAAAAAGAACGCGAATTGAAGGAACGGGAAATCGATCTGTTAAAGGAGACCATTCAGGTAACTGACCAAAAGATATCAGTCATGAAAGAGCGGGCCGCCAGGCGGGCTGTCCAGGCCTATAAGCTGGGTCAAAACCGGGATATTGATCTGCTGCTTACATCTGGCGATATCAATCAGGCCCTTCGGCGCACCATGTACCTTTCTGCCGTTAATAAAGCTGAACGACAGACACTGGAAGAATTACAATCGCTCATTCTCAACAACCGCAGCAGCCAAAACAATCTGGCTCGCAGATTAGGCGAGGTAAAGCGCAACATTGCAGAAGAAGATCGCGCGGCCAGAGATAAGGCTATCAGGAAAAAGCAAAAAGAATCCCTGGCCAGAGACATAAAGCAGGATCGCAGCAGCATGGAACAGGAGAAGAGAACCAAGCTTGCCGCGGCAAAAGAAATGCAGGGCAAGATCGAAGATCTTGAAAAAGAGGTGGAAGCCCGTAAAGAATGGGCTCGCTCGCAGGGACTTGTTGGATATGGAGAGTTCTCAAAATACAAGGGCAAGTTAAACTGGCCCGTTCAGGGAACGCTGGTGAATCTATTTGGACCGCACAAACATGAAAAACTGGGAACCGTAACCAACAACCCCGGAATTGATATAGCAGCTCCAGAAGGCCGCAATGTAAAGGCTGTCATGAATGGTATTGTCGTGGCCATAACCTGGATACCAGGGTATGGAAACACCATTATCGTGGATCACGGTGAAAGTTATTATACCGTCTATGCGCATGTGGATAATATCCAGGTGAATATAGACAAGTCGGTCCTAGGGGGTGATGTCGTAGCCCAGGTGAGTGATACGGGTAGCCTGGATGGTCCCCGGCTTCATTTTGAAGTCTGGCAAGGAAAAGACAAAGTGGATCCATTGACATGGCTGAAGCGTTAAGATCTTTTCAGATTATTGGCCAGGAGGCGACTCTGGACGGCTGGAAGACCCTGCTGAAATCAGGTCGTTTTGGTCATGCTCATATCCTCAGCGGCCATGCAGGTGTTGGTAAAGACGCCCTTGCCTTATATATCGCCGCCAGCCTGAATTGCAAATCGGAGAAAGGTCAAGCCTGCGGTGAGTGCAGCAGTTGTCGACAATTTCTCAATCTTGAACATCCCGCCCTCTCTCTCATCTTTGCCCTTCCACGCCGGTCTGCCAGCCAGACAGACCCCTTTGCCGGAATAAAAGACACTGAAATATTGGAGATCAACAAGCAATTGGCCAAAAAGGTTACCTGGCCATATTATCATCTGCAAATCGAAGGCGCCAATGACATTCGCATTTCCGCGATACGCCAGCTCCGAAAGAATATTTATCTCGCCAATGATCCAGGTTCAACACGCGTGGTCATTATCCTTCGTGCCCACATGATGAACGTTGAAGCCGCCAATGCACTGCTAAAAATTCTGGAGGAGCCCCCGTCTCACACAGTATTCCTGTTGACCACTGAATATCCTGACAGACTGCCCGACACCATACGCTCTCGCTGTTCACAACACCATATACCAGATTTAAGCTGGCAGGTGATTCGTGATGATCTCATTGAAAAGCGCGGCTGTGATCAAGTACAGGCCGAAATTTGTGCCCGCATGTCCATGGGCGATCTGGCAGTCGCCCACAGGTACGCTGATCAGGATAATACATTTTGGCTGGATCAAATCAGGGCAACCTTGAACAGCCTGGCGACCAAAGATTATGCCTCCGTACACAACCAGGTGCTCTTTTTAAGCGACAAAGAACTCCAGAATGATGAATCACGTCAACAGTTCTTGTCGCTTCTGATATTGCTTTTTAGAGACGTCGCCCTGAGGATACCCGAGGGTGAGACGGCCTTGTGGGCAAAGCAAGTGAAGCAAATCGGCAAACTTTTTCCTGATTGTGACAGCGGACTTGCCATTCAGGCGATTGAGAAAACAAAGGACGCCTTAGAGCGTAAAGTTCATTTGCAGCTCGCGCTTACTGCCTTATTTTTTGAATTACGAAAACACCTGCGTGGAAAAACACCAGGGAAGCTTACTTAAAAAAGAACTGAAGGCCCTCCAGGCTGAAGGTCAGGATATAAATGATATGACTCACTATATGCAACACACCATGGATCAGTCCGAAGAGTCGGCTACTGATCTCCCCAAATACTTTAAGGTCAGTTTCAAAGGCAATCGCCGTGAAACTTATTTAAACACAGACGATCTAAATCTTCACTCTGGAGATTATGTCATTGTGGAGGCTGAACTTGGTGAGGATATCGGTCTGATAGCACCCGTATGCAACAAAACATCTGGATGTAATCGGTGTCCAAGCACTGAGCCTGAATTCAATAACCGCAAAAACGGTGAGACCATTCACAAGCTCTTAAGAAAGGCTAGTGAGAAGGATGTGGGTATCTTTCACGGTAATCGCCGTGAGGAGCCTGAAGCTTTTGAAAAGGCCCTTGAGCTGATTACCAAGAACAAGCTCAATATGAAACTGGTGGATGTTGAGTTTCAGTTTGATCGCCGCAAAATTACCTTCTTTTATACTGCAGAAGAGCGGATTGATTTCCGGCAGCTGGTAAAAGATCTGGCCTATGTGTTCAGAACACGTATTGAAATGCGCCAGATCGGAGTTCGTGATTATGCTCGTCGGCTTGATGGTCAGGGACCCTGCGGCCAGCAACTGTGCTGTTCTCGATTTATGGATGGCTTCGAACCGGTAACCACTCAGTATGCCAAGGATCAAAATCTACCGATTAATCCAAGCAAGCTTAGCGGAGCCTGTGGAAAGCTGAAGTGCTGTCTTTGTTTTGAGTGGAACTTTTATAGTGAATCCCTCAAGGATTATCCTTCTGTAGGCATTCCCATCGTAATTGCCGACGCAGTAGGTACCCTGGTCTCCAATGATGTCCTAAATGGTCGATGTGCAGTATCTTTCGAACAGGGCGGAACAGAGATCTACGATATCCAAACAATTAAAAAAGCGCTGAAAAAGATGGACTCAGATCACAAAGAGAGAAAGAATTAATCCTTCATGTCCCGATTTTATGTTACTACTCCGATCTATTATGTGAATGATGAACCCCATATTGGCCACGCCTATACAACTGTTTTAGCAGATGTTCTTGCCCGGTTTCACAGGGCACTTGGCGATAAGACCTATTTCCTCACAGGAACAGATGAACACGGCCAGAAGGTGCAACAGGCGGCAGAAAAAAGAGGCGTGGATCCACAGCAGCATGTTGATGAGTACGTGCTTCGTTTTCAGGAGAAGTGGGATGCCTTGGACATTCGTTATGATCAATTTATCCGTACAACCCAAGCAAATCATAAAGCTGTTGTCAGGCACCTGCTCCAACTGCTCTGGGACAAGGGCCTTATCTACAAGGATACCTATGAAGGCTGGTATTCAGTTGCTGAAGAACGTTTTTTAACAGACAAAGAATATGAAGAGGGTGATTGGCGGGATGTAAAACAGCTCTCTGAAACCAATTACTGGTTCAAGATGTCAGCTTATCAGGAAAAGTTGATCAACTACATTCATGATAATCCTGATTTTATCCAGCCTGAATTTCGTAAAAATGAGGTGCTGGGTTTTCTCCGGCAGGAATTGGGTGATCTGTGTATCTCAAGACCCAAATCTCGTCTGAGCTGGGGCATTGAATTACCTTTTGATTCAGAATATGTGACCTATGTCTGGTTTGATGCGCTTACCAACTACATCTCCGCTATTGGCTATCCAGACCGGGATGAGGAGTTCAAGACGTGGTGGCCGGCAGACGTTCATCTCATCGGGAAAGATATCCTCACCACCCATGCCGTGTATTGGCCAACCATGTTGATGGCGGCCGATCTTCCCCTACCCAAAACTATTTTTGCCCACGGCTGGTGGTTGATGGGTGATACAAAAATGTCCAAATCCCTTGGAAATGTGATTCGTCCACTGGATCTGGCCAATGAATATGGCGTGGATGCCTTAAGATATTTTCTGATGCGTGAGATGACACCGGGACAGGATGCCAGCTTTTCGATCGAGGCCTTTATCGGCAGATACAATTCGGATCTGGCAAATGATCTTGGGAATCTGGTTAATCGGATCACAAAACTGCTTGGTCGAAATTTTGACTCTATCCTCCCTGATCCTGGAGAAACATCACCGGAAGATGCAGACTTGATCCAACATGTAAACGGACTCCAGGAAAGGGTTCGCGATGAGCTGGACCAATTGAAGGTAAATTATGCCATTACCCATGTCTTTGATGTTTTGCGCGAGATCAATCGCTATCTGGAAGAAACTGCACCCTGGAAGCTCCTGAAAACGGATAAGGACCGGGCTGGAGCCGTTCTCTATAATGCCGCTGAAGCCTTGCGCCTGAGCGCCGTACATCTTTATCCTGTTATGCCTGATAAAATTGCTCGCTTACTCGAAGTGATGGGAACATCGGCCAAGGCGCGATTCGGGGAACCCGGATGGTTCGAGTGGGGTCATGTCAAATCAGGAACAACTCTGGGACAGATTGATGGTCTCTTCCCACGTATAGAGGTGAAAGAGGCGCCTGAAGAAACATCTGTAAAACTCGATCTAAAACCTGAGATCAGCTTTGATGACTTCACAAAACTGGATATTCGTATCGTTAAGATCATCAAAGCTGAAAAACACCCCAATGCAGACAAACTGCTCAAACTTCAGGTCGATCTCGGTGCCGAACAACGACAGGTCATTGCAGGTATCGCTGATTTTTATGCACCTGAAGACCTTGTGGGCAAATCTGTGTCCATCATTGCTAATTTAAAACCGGCAAAAATTCGTGGTGAAATCTCACAGGGAATGATCCTGGCTGCAGAAGATGATGTTACTGTGGCACCACTGACCCCCTTGAAAGATGTAAAACCAGGGTCCAAAGTGCGTTAGAGTGCAAAGTTTTCGACACCAGCGGAGATTTGAATCACCGCCCAGAAACCTGCAAAATTTTTCTTGATCAAAAGACCTAAATATGATTGATACACATTGTCATTTGAACATTGATCCTCTTCTCGGACGTATTGAGGAGGTTTTAGATGCTGCTGCTGAACTGGGCGTTACTCAACTGATTGTCGTGGGGATCGATCTGGCCACATCAGAGATCGCCATCAGACTGGCAGAGGATTATTCCCAGATTTATGCTGCTGTCGGGATTCACCCCAACGATTGCACCAAAGCTCCTGATAACTGGGAAAAGCATCTGCTTGACATGTTGGGCCATGCCCGGGTTGTTGCTGTTGGTGAAACCGGTTTGGACTATTACTGGGATGAAGCGCCGCCGGACCTGCAGAAGATCTTTTTCCGGGACCATCTGGACCTGGCCATGGCGACAGGCAAACCGGCAATCATTCATAACCGGGACGCCGATCAGGATATTGTTCAACAGGTGCTGGAGCACGGGAATACCCGCGGTGTTTTTCATTGCTGGCCGGCAGGGTGGGATATCGCAAAACCCCTTCTTGAGAAGGGGTATCATATCTCATTTACGGGAACGGTCACCTTTAAAAGCAACCTGCCGGTCCAGGATGTTGCCAGCCGAATGCCCCTGGAAAGACTCATGCTTGAAACAGACAGCCCTTTTTTAACACCGGTACCCCACCGCGGGAAAAAGCCAAATGAGCCTAAATATATTCTCCATATTGCTGATAAAATTGCTGCCCTAAGAGATACATCTGTTAAGATCATTGACGAAACCACCAGCCAAACTGCCCGGCAGTTTTTTGGTATCTGATTGACTACGCGATGGGTTTGAGACCCGATATTCGTGCCTTCAAGAAGTGGGGGCAAAACTTCATCATCGAACCCGCCCTGCTGGATAAGCTGGTGCGCTTTGTTGAGCCAACTCCTGAAGATGTGATGATAGAAATTGGACCTGGCTCCGGTGCACTGACCCGCTTGTTCGCACCACGCGTAAAATCTCTTCTCGCCATTGAAATTGACCCGCGCATGGAAGAATTTCTAGCACCCATTCAATCTGAAACTGGCTCATTTTCCTATGAATTCAGCGACTTCCTGAAATGGGAGCCACCTGAGGACCTGACATCCTTTCGACTTTTTGGAAATATTCCTTACTATATTACTTCTCCCCTTATCCTGCAGGCTTTTGAGCATCACGAGCTGATTCAGGATGTGCATTTTCTAATGCAAAAGGAAGTGGGTAAACGCCTTGTTGCCCCCCATGGATCAAAACAATATGGAATATTGTCTGTGTATGCTGCCCTTTTTGCGAAAACCGAATATCTGTTTGACATCAGTCGAAATGTATTTTTTCCAATCCCTGATGTCGATTCCTGTTTTGTACGCTTTTCCTTCGATTTGGAAGATCCAATCTCCCCTGACATTGATCCTCATCTCAGGCTTGTCATCCGAGCCGCCTTTAATCAAAGGCGGAAAACCCTGAGAAACAGTCTGAAGTCAGTTTTAAAGGATAAGCGAAGTATAGAATCTGATTTTGATTTAAATTTACGACCAGAGCAACTCAGCCCGCGAGAGTTTTTAAAATTGACGAAACTTATATTTAGACCGTAGCACGCATAAGGGGAAATTATTATGAAAGTTTTTCGCTTCTTCATTGCCGTCTGTATCATCTCTATATTCGCCACTGGATTTTCAATGAGCAAATCGGACAAGTCACTTCAATCCATTGAAGGTGATCTGAAACTTCTTGAAACCTGGATAGAAGCCCAGCAGGTATATCGAAATATTCCCGGGATCACTGTTGGGTTGATTTATGACCAGGAACTCGTCTACAGCAAAAGTTTCGGTTTTGCTGATCTTGAGAAAAAGGTCCCCCTTGAACCTGGCATGCCCTTCCGAATCGCTTCCATATCAAAAACCTTTACAGCAACAGCTATTGTGCAGCTTAGAGATGCCGGGAAATTGCGCCTGGATGATCCCGTGAAAGATTATTTACCCTGGTTTGATATATCTCAGCGATTTCCTGATTATCCCCCAATCACCATCAGGCAATTATTGACGCACTCGTCCGGATTGCCACGAGAGGCAGACTTCCCGTACTGGACCGATCATAATTTCCCAACTTTGGAGCAGATTAAAGAGACTCTGTCAAAACAGGAAACCATCTACCCACCGGGCACAAAGTTAAAATATTCAAATCTTGGTTTATCACTGGCAGGAGAAATCGTGGCGGTGGTCTCTGGCCAGTCCTGGGAAGACTATATTCGAACGCATATTTTTGAGCCTCTGGGTATGCTGGAAAGCTCTGTTATCCCTGATGCTTCATACCAACAACTTCTGGTTACAGCTTACTCTCACAGACAGGAGGGGGCCACCCATAGGATTGAGAATTATACTGACACCAAAGGAATTGCTCCTGCCGCCAGTATCGCTTCTACTGTGGGAGATCTAGCCAGCTATGTCAGTTTACAATTTCGCGAGGATGACAATAGTCCGGAAGCAATTTTAATGGGGAGCTCCCTTCAGGACATGCACCGAGTACAATTTCTGAATTCAAGCTGGTCAAGTGGCTATGCTCTGGGATGGTCCGCCTGGCGCAGAAATGGTAAAACAGTAAATGGTCACGCCGGCTGGATAGGCGGCAACAGAACTCAGATCATGTTTATTCCTGAAGACAAGGTCGGGGTGATCGTTCTGACAAACTCAGATGATGGTGAACCCAGCTTCCTGGCGAGGCATATCCTTGATCATATTGGTCCCCTGCTCGTGGAAACTTTTGCCCCACCAACTCCGCCGATAGATTTTGACCCGGACTGGAAAAAGTATGTTGGTACTTATGTAGAACCAGGTCCCTATTACACTGAGATTCTCATAAGAAACCAGCAGTTGGTCATGAGTACGCTCAGCTTTCCTCCTGAAGACACACCCGATAGTGAGGTTATTGAATTGATTCCTGTTTCCAAAGATACATTCCGAATGTCAGGGCCAAACGGATCCGGTGAACTACTTATCTTTCAGTACAATGAGATGGGGGATATTTATCAGGTCAAGGTAGGGAGCAACTTTATCTACCCATCGGCTCGCTTTGGCAAATAATGATCGGGAGGCTTTTGGCCTCAAAAAGCAGGAGCCCTAAATTCTGGTCAGAAAGAGTACCAACACCGCCATGGCGATGAGAACGAACAATTGTACACCGTATTCTTTTTTGTCTTCCATTGATTTATCCTCCAGCTCTTGCCCCTTGGAGTTTCTGATTGTCGGGTATAAATATGGAGTATGGATTATTTCTCACCTTGTTTCTGATCACACGCAATGGGGACACGTGTTCCAGATCAATTCCCCGTAAAAAGGGGTTTCCCCTCCCAGATGTGTTTCCCAGCCTGAACACTCTGGATTGATCGGTGAATGGTGGCGGCAACCGTGGTGGCGTGAATGGGCTTAAATTTCCAGGGGATGATAAAGGATAATGGTTTTATGATCAGCTTGCCCACAGATTCACCTGCGCGAGTCTCCTCCCTGTCCCCAAGTAGCATGCTTGGTTTAAGAATATGCAGCTGTTCAAAACCCAACGCTGAAAGTTCGTCCTCTAACAATCCTTTTACCCTGAGATAGAAATTGGAAGAATCAACACGGCCCCCGACCGAGGAGATGACAACCATTCTCTTACATCCCTCTTCCAACGCCATACGCGCAATGGCCAAAGGCAGATCATGATCCACCCGCATAAATGCATCCTGCGAACCGGCTGTCTTAATGGTGGTCCCCAGGGCACATACCAGAACATCGGTTTTCAGATCAAGCCTCATCTGTTCAATATCTGTGAAATCGTGAATGGCCTGCCGAATGAATGGTTTTTCATCAAGGCTGGGTATTGAACGACGTGTGATCGCAATTACCTCTGCATAATCATCTGGCTGAATACTCTCAAGGAATTGTTTGCCGATTAGACCTGTTGAGCCAATAACAGTAATACTTAGGGCCATAATTTCTCCTGCTTTTTCTCTGTTTAACGCTGAATTCCACTGTTCCACATATCTGATTTCTCGCTGGAAACCATTTTAATCAAGGAGGCGTTCTTCTTGCTCCCACTCCTGAATTTTCCTTTTCCCGCGTTGACGTTTTAGAAACCATGCTACAATGATCACCAGGGGAGAAAGAGCCCATAAAAGACCTGGAATCTGAGAGATTTTAAAAAACCAGAATCTTGCTTCCAGATCCTTTCTCCATTCAATCTCGAAATCGATCAGGCTCTCGCCTGTTTCAATCCGAAAGCGCTCCCTGAACCCCAGCTCATCGTTTTTCAAAAGATAGGGTAGAATTGACGCCCCCTGGCGTTTGATCAAGTAGTGTGTTGCATCCAGCGCCTGTCCGTAGGCCAGGCTGGCTCGTTTATGATTAAAGCTCAGGATCACATCCAGGTCAACCAGGGGGATTAATTTTCCTCTGGCTGTGGCCGTTCCCAGTTCAACAAAATTGCTCCAGTCCAACTGCCCTGCCTGAGCCTGAGCCAAACCCTCGTTGAGCCAGACTGGAACGCTAACGGAATTCTGAGCGAGAAGAACATGAAAAAGCTCGTGTTTCAGTGTGGAAAGCCATTCCCGCCGATTGCTTCCGTAGATATGGACCTCAGATCCTGCTCTGGTCATTCCTGCGCTCCAATAGGGAACAGCGTGTAATCGGGGACCCATACCATCCTGATCATAATAAAAATAGACACTCAGAGCTTTTTCCAGTTTCAGGTCATATTTGGAGATATAAGTGGCCTGTTCCTGGTGAACGAGGTTCAGCGCCTGTTTCAACAGGGTGGAATCCCCCTTGTCGCTGAATAAAACAATATTTCCGGATTGTAATTGGAGAGCCTGCGCCTGAACACAGGAGATAACAAGGCAGAGAATGAGCAGAATTTGAGGAATTTTTTTCATGGCGTGCATGAAGATAACACCAAATTCAGGCTGACCCTTAAGAATTGGTGTTTTATAGTATCTGATACGGGTCCACATCAACAGATACATGGACATTAGGAACCCTGGTCCGCTTTATTACGTGACGAGCAGCCTGTCTGAGCAGCGTTCCTTTTGGATCGTCTTCCTTGCTGCTCTTGAGGACAAGTTTCCAGTTATATCCCATTTGGCTCTTTTCGATCATGGCAGGAGCCGGTCCCAGAATGTTCAATTCCTTTTTTTTCCGCAACCCTTGAATCGCATGCTCAGATAACTGCATGACTTCATCCCGGGATTTTCCCTGAAAGCTGAAGGAGATCATTCTGGAAAAAGGGGGATAATTGAGTGCACTTCTGTCGTTTAATTCACTGTTATAGAATAGTTTTACATCGTGCCTGGTCGCACACTGGATGGAAATATCGTCTGGCATCCAGCTTTGCACCACCACCCTTCCCGGAAATTCACCTCGTCCAGAACGTCCTGATACCTGGTACACCAGCTGAAAGGTTCTCTCGCGGGCTCGAAAGTCAGGAAAGTGCAAACCGGAATCTGCGTTGATCACCCCAACCAACACCACATTTTCAAAGTCCAGACCCTTGGCGATCATTTGAGTGCCCAGCAATATCTTGTACTGTCCACGGGCAAAATCACCCAGCAGTTTGGTATGAGCACCTTTCCCCCTGGTCGTATCCATATCCATCCGACAAACGGGTACACCAGGGAACTGTGTTTCAAGCGCTTCTTCGACCAGTTGTGTACCCACTCCCCCATATTTCAGCTCTGTTGAATGGCACTCGGGGCAGATCGTGGGTGGCGGAGCCTGATAATCGCAAAAGTGGCATCTCATCTTATTGCCGATCTTGTGATAGGTCAGAGAGAGGTCGTCATTGGGACAGGACATGGTCCAATTGCAATCGCGACAGGTGATGACAGGAGCATATCCGCGTCGATTCTGGAACAGGATTACCTGTTTGTTATCAGCCAGGGTTTCCGTTATGGCCTCGATCAATTTTCTGGAGAATGGATTGGTGTAATCCTGTGTCTCTTCACGTTCCTTGCCCATATCCACCAAATCGACCAGGGGGGGTTTTGCCTTTTCCCAGCGCTTTGTCATATGGAGTCCACGATACCGTTCCGTGGTCAAATTGTAATAAGTCTCCAGTGCCGGTGTGGCCGTACCAAGAAGCACAACGGCGTTCTCTTCACGCCCCCTGACCAGGGCAACATCCCGGGCATGATAGCGGGGTTCATTGTCCTGCTGTTTATAGCTGTTTTCCTGTTCCTCGTCCACAATGATCAGACCGAGATTGCTAATCGGAGTAAGTACTGCTGAACGCGCGCCAACGACGATTTTAAAATGATCCTTCTGGATCTGTTGCCAGGTCCACAATCTTTCTGCTCCTCTCAGGCCAGAATGCCACAGGGCGACGATATCCCCAAAGCGAGACTGAAAGCGATAGGCAATCTGGGGAGCAAGGGCAATTTCAGGGACAAGTACGATAACGGACCGGCCTTGTTCCAGAGCGTGGGCAGCCGCCTCAAGATAGACTTCTGTTTTGCCACTCCCGGCGACACCAAACAGCAGGTAAGGGGTAAATATTCGCTTGTCCAGGGAACGTTTGACCTCTGCAAAAGCGATGGCCTGCTCCGGATTCAAGGCGATTGTTTTGGGTGGTGGGCGGTGATAGTCCTTGAGCGGGTCGATCTCGGGCTCCATTACCTGTACACTCACCAGACCACGGAGATCCAGTTTGTGGATCACATCGGCCGTAATATCAAACTCTTCCTTGAGTGTTGACATGGCCACGCCCTGTGGAAAATCGTTCAAAATTTCAAAAGCCTGTTTCTGGGCATGGGCTCTGTTCGGGATCTCTGCCTCTCTTCCCAGGTCAGGGGTGATTAAAAAATTTTTACTCCGATTCTTTCTAAAGGCAAAATCATTTTCAAGCTCAACAAAGCCCTGACGCTGCAGACGTGCGATTCTTATCAAGGTCTCCTCGGCTCCAAATTTGCGCTTTAAAAGAGACAGTTTGCTTGTGTGCTGTTCTACCAGGTATCCAGTAAAATCATCGCCCTTTTTTAACAGGGGACTAGCCGAAACAATGATCTCTTTCTTGAGCCGGGCATCAGAGGGAATGGCTGACTGAATCACTTTCCCCAGGGGTGTGAAATAATACTTGCTCATCCACTTGAGCAGATTGATCAGGGATTCATTAAAGACCGGAACCGGATCGACAATGTTCTCAAAACTTTTCAATTTACCGGTGAAGTTTTTGGGTGGGTCGTTTTTAATATCGATGATCATGCCCTGTTGTTTGCGTTTTCCCAGTGAAGCGATCACACGCTGGCCAACCTGAACAGCATCGGTCAGTTCTTCCGGAACACTGTATGTGAACGCCTGTTCCAGGCTTAAGGGAAAAACGATCTCAACAAATAGTGGATTGTTCATCTTATAAAATGATTGCTCCTTTACTTAAAATGAAGTGTTATTCAGGACAAACGGTTAGCGAATCTAAATTAAACTTTCCTGGGGCGGATAAAAAGAGCCGTTCTCATTTTTTTACGAACTGTGAAACCCTTGCTCCAGAAAACAAGGCCAGGCCTTGGACAATTAGAATCGTACCCAGGCTGTTCATCTCGGAGAGAGAAAGAATGTCCAAAATCATGAAGCTCAGTCCAAAAGGAATGAAGCCCCACAATCCTACCGTTTTGACCAGTTCCCTTTCATCATAGCTTCGAACAGGCTCGGGAAGCTTTCTGCCCAGATGAAAAACCCGCTGGATTATTCGATAAAGGGTCAGGATAACTGCATACACGGCTACCGAGAATCCGAACAAAACAAGCAGCCAGAAAGATGTAACAATCATGCTGGTCGTTTTTATGTACCATGCATCAACAGCTCCTGCCATGAGGCCTGCCAGGATGAGACCAAACCTGAACAGGATCGGTTTTTCGAGAATAAAACTGATGAGTGATGTTTTTAGATTCGTCATGTTCCGACCACTTTTCTTCCAGTTTGAGATTGATAAGAATATAAGTCTGCGCACGCACATCTTTTTATGAATTAAACAACGCAATTCTGCCTTTGGATTTTTTCTACTTACTCACTTTTTACCCTAACTCACCCCTGCCTCGATGCGTTTGATGGCGTTTAAGGGGCTGTTTTGGAAGAAAATCTCCTCTAGGGCCAAAAACGGAGCAGGTTCAAGCTTTGAATTGCCCCTGTCAAAGATTAGTTTGGTTTGCTAGTATAAGGACAGTGAAAAACCTGACAATCGGAGATTACAACCATGCAGTTTACCGTTGATTCATCAACACTTTTACACGGCTTGCAAAAGGTGGCGCGTGTCAGCCCTACACGTTCAACCATGCCGATCCTCAACCATATTCTCTTTACCGTGCAGGGGAACGAACTCTCCATGCGTAGCACTGACATCGAGATCACCTATAGTTTACACCTTGAAGTGAAAGGTGAAGAAGATGGTGCGGTGGCACTACCTGTCCGTTTGCTTCAGGAGATCACCAACGAACTTCCCGATACAGAGATTACATTCTCCTGGTCAGAAGACAACCGCGTCACGCTATCAACTTCAGGCGGTACCTACAAGATTGTCGGACGGTCAGCAATGGATTTTCCAGAAGCCCCTGAACTGGGTCCGGCCAGCAGTTTGAAGATCAAATCCAGTATACTGAAACGAACGGTTGAAAAAACGGTTTTTGCTGTCTCCAAAGATGAATTAAAACCGGCGTTGTTGGGGGTCCTCTTTGAATTGAAGAAGGATCTTATCCGCGCCGTAGCAACCGATGGTCATCGCCTGGTAAAATACAGCAATCGCGATTTTACTTCTCCGGATTTTGAAGCGACGATTATTGTGCCGCCAAAATTTCTGTCGCTGATCCAGACCTTTCTTGATGACGATGACAGTATCAACCTTGCCGTTGGGGAAAAATACATCAGCATTTCCAATGAGAACGCCACCATTTTCAGCCGACTCATTGATGAACAATATCCAGACTATGGATCGGTGATCCCCTCTTCCAATGACAAAACGGTTACTCTTTCCAGCAATGAGCTGGTCACCACCGTTCGTCGCGTGTCAATCTTCTCGAATCGGACCACCCATCAGGTTGCCCTGAAATTACACCCTGGTTATCTGGAGGTGTTTACAGAAGACCCTGAAGCCAGCACAAGTGCCAAGGAGCAGGTGCTTGCCGAGTATGATGGTGAAGAACTGACCCTGGGTTATAATTCCATCTACCTGAAGGATATGCTGAAAAATATTGAAACTGATCGCGTGGTCTTCAAACTCGGATCCGAGATTGGCCCTGGATTGATCCTGCCGGAAGTCCAGGCAGAAAAGGAAGAATTAGTGATGCTCCTGATGCCCATCAGGCTTCAGGCTTAGACGGAATTCCCAGCAGGACAGCCGGTTTACACGCTAATTCCAACACCAAGGGAAAAAAAACAAGCCGGGTTGCTTGTAAAAGTGAGTTATTGAAAGATACGGTATGATAAATCTAAATATTTCCACCCTCGCCCAGGTATGTTGATCAAATCCTTAACCATGATCAACTTTCGTAAATACGAGCAGGTTTCCATGAGTTTTGGTCCCCGCACCAATATTCTTCACGGAGAAAATGGCGCTGGTAAAACAACCCTGCTGGAGGCAATTCACAGCCTGGCCTATACACGCAGCTTCAAAACCCGACTGGATGCAGACCTGACCCGCCATGGTCAAAGAGGTTATCAGCTAAAGGGCGTCTTTTCAGATCATAAAGGCGTGGATTATGAGGTAAGACTCAAGCTGGAGTCTGCCCGAAAAAAATTACTCAGTGTGGACCATAAGAACCTGAGCAGCCGCGCTCAGATCATCGGAAAATTTCCCCTGGTTTCGTTAACACCAGAGGATGGTGAATTGACCTTTGGTTCACCTGAGAACCGGCGTCTCTTTTTTAACAAACTCCTCTCCCAGGTTGATCCACAGTACCTGGATCATTTACTTGTCTACGCCCGTATTCTCAAACAGAGAAACGCCATGCTTCAGGCCCATGCCAGTGATGGCAAGGCCATTGATCGCATCCTGATTGCCACCCTTGATGATCAACGGGCAAAAGTATCTGCCCAAATCCATGCTGCCCGCAGCAAACATATAACTGAATTTAAACGTCTGCTGTACAAGGCCTATGAGGAACTGGAACCGGAAAAGTCGCTAAAAATGGCCTTTATCTCAAATGTTCGGATCACCACTGGAGATCCTGAGAATCACTACCGGCAGACCTATCAGGATTCCCTCGCTGAGGATATGCGCAAAGGGATAACCACGCGGGGACCTCACCGGGACATGTTTACCTTCTTTTTGGATACAAAGGATCTGCGAAAATTCGGTTCCCAGGGCGAGCATAAACTGGTCCTGGTGGCCATCAAGTTCGCCGAAGGTCGGTTTTTGGAGAATTTTCTCAATGAAGCACCTGTCTTTTTGCTGGATGATCTTTTTGCTGAGCTTGATGTAAAACGCAGCCTGATGATCGTAGAGAGTCTGAGGGGTGAACATCAAATATTTATCACTGCAACCGATCTGGCCGACCTGAGAAACCACGGGCTTAATATCGACGGTGATTCACTGCAGATTATCGATGCCGGGGGAATACAGGGCAATGTCTAGAGCAGAGGCAATCGGGAATGTCTTCACCCAGCTGTTCAGGGACCTGGGCATTGAAAAAGCGATTCAGCAAAATGTAGCCGTTACCCGGTGGAGCGAGATCGTTGGTGAGCGAATCGCTGAAGTGAGCGAGGCTCAGCGAATTGAAAACGGGGTGCTTTTTGTGAAGGTCAACACCCCTGTATGGAGAAATGAACTGGTGTTTATGAAAGCCAGTCTCGTAAAGAATATTAATGATGCATTAGCAAAAAACATAGTTAAGGATATCAAGTTTACATGAGTGAGAATCAAAAAAAGACTGTCGAAAAAGGTTATAGTGCTGAAAGCATTACCGTCCTCAAGGGTCTTGAGGCAGTTCGCAAGCGCCCGGCCATGTACATTGGTGACATTGGAAAACGAGGTCTTCATCACCTGGTTTATGAAGTTGTAGATAATTCAATTGATGAAGCATTAGCAGGACATTGCGACAAGATCACCGTTACGATCAGTGAAGGCGAAATTATTACTGTAGAAGATAACGGTCGTGGTATTCCCGTTGATATGCACAAGGAAGAAAAAAGACCTGCTGTTGAAGTTGTCATGACCTCTCTCCATGCCGGTGGAAAATTCGACAAGGACTCTTATAAGGTTTCCGGCGGACTTCATGGTGTTGGTGTGTCTGTGGTCAATGCCCTGTCAGAATGGCTGAAGGTCGAGGTATATCTGAACGGCTCCGTCTATGAAGCCGATTTTGAACGTGGCGCCATGGTCAAGGGCACAACCATCACTGGTAAAACCAAGAAGCGTGGTACCAAGGTCACATTTAAGGCTGACGGAAAGATTTTCACCCACAATGTCTTTGACTGGGATATCCTGGAAGATCGTATCAGAGAACTTGCCTTTCTTAACAAGGGCTTAAGTATCGACATGCTAGATGAACGGGATAGCGAAAAACGTTTTCAGGCCTATTTATATAAGGGTGGATTGCGCCAGTTTATCGAATATCTAAATGAGAATAAGCATGCCTTGCATCCCCAGGTTATCGTCATTGAGGGCGAAAAAGATGATGTGCCCATTGACGTGGCCTTCCAGTATACAGATAGCTATACCGAGAATATTCTAAGTTATGTAAACAACATAAATACCATTGAGGGTGGTACCCACCTCTCCGGTTTAAGGACAGCCCTTACCAGAACGCTAAATAATTATGCGATCAAGAACAATATGTTCAAAAAGACCAATTCGACACTGAGTGGAGATGATGTACGTGAAGGGCTTACTGCTGTGGTTTCCATCAAGGTGGCAGAACCACAGTTCGAAGGGCAGACCAAAACAAAGCTGGGTAACGGTGAGGTCAAGGGTATTGTCGATTCCTTTGTCAGTGATCAGCTAAATGACTTCCTTGAACAACATCCTGCGATTGCAAAACGGATCATTGAGAAAAGCCTCATGGCCGCCCAGGCCAGGGATGCAGCCCGCAAGGCCAGGGAGTTGACCCGTCGTAAAAGTGCTCTGGAGTCAGGCGATCTTCCCGGAAAACTGGCAGACTGTTCAACCAAGGATCCTTCCTTGTGTGAGATCTATCTGGTTGAGGGAGATTCTGCCGGTGGATCTGCAAAACAGGGGCGCGACCGCCGATATCAGGCAATTTTACCCCTCCGTGGAAAAATCATCAACTCAGAAAAAGCACGCATTGACAAAATTCTTGAAAACAATGAAATCAGGATGATGATCACAGCCTTCGGAACAGGGTTCAAGGAAGATTTTGATATTGAAAAGCTCAGATATCACAAGATCGTGATCATGACCGATGCTGATGTTGATGGCGCCCATATTCGCACCCTGCTGCTAACTTTTCTCTTTAGATATTTACCCGATCTGATCATCAACGGATTTGTTTATATCGCCATGCCGCCACTTTATCGCGTGAGTGTCGGGAAAAAGGAAAAATACTGTTTTGATGACGAGGAACGTGATATCGCCATCAAGAAATTGACTGACGGTGGCGATCCAACCAAAGCCAAGATACAACGCTATAAGGGTCTGGGAGAAATGAATCCTGACCAGTTGTGGAATACAACCATGGACCCGGAAACGCGGACCATGATGAGGGTGAATCTGGATGATGCAGCTGCTGCCGACCGGATATTCTCAACATTGATGGGTGACGTAGTGGAACCTCGACGCGATTTTATTCAATCACATGCAAAATATGTGACGAATATTGACATCTAAGAGACACTGACTGAAACAGCCTGGAACATGATCAAAAATAGCAAAAATATTAAATAAAGAGGTATTGAGTTGGAGATACAAAGACAAAACATCCTGAACACATCGATTGAAGAGGAAATGAAAAAATCCTACATGGACTATTCCATGTCAGTCATTGTGTCACGTGCATTACCCGATGTCAGGGATGGTCTGAAACCGGTTCACCGTCGAATCCTGTATGGAATGATGGAGTTGGGTGTTGGTTATAATCGTGCATATCGTAAAAGCGCCAGAATTGTTGGAGACGTGATGGGTAAGTACCACCCGCACGGTGACTCTGCGGTTTATGATTCAATGGTGCGTATGACCCAGGAATTTTCACTGCGCTATCCCCTGGTCGATGGTCAGGGCAACTTTGGATCCATTGATGGTGACAGTGCAGCGGCCATGCGTTATACTGAAGCTCGCTTGAAACGAATATCCAGCGAGATGCTGCGCGATCTTGAAAAAGAAACAGTACGGTTCACACCGAACTTTGATGAGAGCCTGCAAGAACCTTCTGTGCTGCCGGCCGTTATTCCCAATCTGCTGTTGAATGGATCCAGTGGTATCGCTGTCGGTATGGCAACGAATATCCCGCCCCACAATATCAATGAGGTCATCGACGCCATCGTATCCCAGATCGACAATCCTGAAATTACCGTTGCCGAACTGATGGAGTTTATCAAAGGTCCCGACTTTCCTACTGCTGCCATTATTTATGGCGCTTCTGGAATTAAAGATGCCTACGAAACCGGTAGAGGTAAAATCACCGTTCGAGCCCGGGCCAATATTGAAGAGCACAAGAATGGTCGCTTCAGTCTGGTGATCGCTGAAATTCCCTATCAGGTGAACAAGACCTCACTCATCGAAAAAATAGTCAGTCTGGTTCGCACAAAGAAGGTTGAGGGCATATCTGATATTCGGGATGAATCAGATAAAGATGGAATTCGCCTGGTGATCGAACTGAAGCGCGAAGCCGTTCCTGAGGTGGTTCTGAATCTGCTTTACAAACATACACAGATGCAGGAGACCTTTGGCGTCATCATGTTGGCGCTGGTCGATGGACTTCCCAAGGTGCTCAATCTTTCTCAAATGATTGCCGAATTCGTCAAGTTTCGTCATGAGGTCGTGGTCAAAAGGACCCAGTTTGAGTTGAGAGAAGCAGAGGCAAGAGCCCATATTCTTGAAGGTCTGAAGATCGCCCTCGATAATCTTGACGCTGTGATCAAAACCATTCGGGCAAGTAAAAATCCCGCCGAGGCCAAGCTCGCCTTGATGAAAGATTTTAGCTTGAGTGAAATCCAGTCACAAGCCATCCTTGATATGCGTCTGCAAAAACTTACCGGCCTGGAACGTCAAAAGATCATCGATGAATACACCGAGATCTTAAAGCTGATTGCCCGCCTGAATGAGATACTCAACAACCGTGGTTTGCGGATGGAGATCATTAAAGAAGAGCTCCGTGAGATTCAGGAAAGATATGGCGATGCCCGCCGGACAGAAATCGTTCCTGATGCGAAAGATTTTACCATCGAAGACATGATCGCTGAAGAAGAAATGGTGATTACGATCACCCATAATGGTTTTATCAAGCGCTATCCTGTTTCCGGTTATCGTAGGCAAAACCGTGGTGGTCGGGGTTCTGCCGGGGCAAAGGCTCGGGATGAGGACTTTATTGAGCACCTGTTTACCGCCTCCACCCATGATTATATCCTCTTCTTTACCGATCGTGGAAAATGTCACTGGCTGCGGGTCCACGAGATTCCCCAGGCTGGAAAGGCAACCCGGGGTCGCGCACTGATCAACCTGCTACAAGTCGATCAGGGAGAGCAGGTCCGGGCATATATTGCTGTGCGGGATTATGCCGAAGATCTGTATATCACCATGGCCACGGCAAAGGGTCTTGTCAAGAAAACGGTCCTTACCGCCTATAGTCGTCCCATGAAAGGTGGTATCTATGCCATTGATATCAGGGAAGATGATTCTTTGATCGATGCCCAGATCACCAATGGAGAGAACGATATCATCCTCGGTACCAGTAATGGCATGTCCATCCGATTCAGCGAAACCAATATTCGCCCGACCGGACGGAAGACCATGGGTGTTAAAGGTATCGAGCTTAAGGGTCATGAAGATCTTGTTGTGGGTATGATCGTGGTCCGACGTGAAGGAACGGTTCTGGCTGTTTCAGAACATGGTTTTGGCAAGCGTACGGAAGTGATTAATTATCGTGTGCAAAACCGTGCCGGCAAGGGAATCATTACGATCAAAACCACACCAAAGGTTGGACAAATGGTTGCGCTTCTCGAGGTGGTCGATAGTGATGATCTCATGATCATTACCGCCCGGGGCGTTCTCATCCGGCAACCAGTCTCTTCCATTAGAAGTATCGGCCGAAACACCCAGGGTGTCAAGCTGATCCGCCTCGACGAGGGTGACTCCATTGCCGCTGTAACACGCGTCCAGGAAGAAAAGGACCCTGAAGGAACTGGTCTTCCAGATGCAGATTCTGCCACCGTTGAGCAGAAGGATATCTTTGAAGATATTGAAGGGACACCGGAGGAATAAGCGAGGAAAGGCTCCATGAGCACCTCAAGTTTTTCACAAAGGCTGGATCAGATTCTGAAAAGGATGGCGGTAGCTGCTGCCAGCGTGGGGCGAAGCGTGGATGATGTTACCCTTATTGGGGTCAGCAAACGCAAACCCATCGAGGATATGCAGCTTGCCTATTCAGCAGGGCTGAGACATTTTGGGGAAAATCGTGCCCAGGAGGTCAGGGACAAATTCGCGGCTTTTTCACCGGAAAATATTACCCGTCATTTTATCGGGCATCTGCAAAGCAATAAGGTCAAATATCTACCTGGACGGGTGGATATTATCCATACGGTTGACTCTACAAATATTGCTGACCAGATCGACCAGAAGTTTGGTGAACATGGGTTAAGAATTGCGGTTTTGGTTGAGGTGAATATCAGCGGAGAGTCAAGCAAGGAAGGTGTTGGGCCGGAACAGGCTTTTTCCCTGGCCTCCTATTGCCTGGAAAAGCCAAATTTGGAGTTCAAGGGCTTGATGACCATCGGGCCGCTGACAGATGATCAAACAATAATTCGGCAGTCCTTTCGGCATATGAGGCTGTTGAATGACGATATTGGACAGCAGCTTGGGTTGGACAAGGCCGGATTGATCTTATCAATGGGAATGTCTGGAGATTTTGAAATTGCCATCGAAGAAGGGGCGTCCCACATTCGTGTCGGAACCGCCCTCTTTGGGGAACGGGAATATTAAGCAAAGGAGCAGAGAATGGAGCGACTAACCCCCCAGGACATACGTGAACGCGAATTCAAACAATCTGCTTTGGGTTTTAATCGCGAGCAGGTTAAGCAGTTTCTTGAAGAAATTGCCGAAGAAATGGAAACCATGGCCCGTGAATTTCTTGAACTGCACCAGGAGAACAAGGAGGCCCGTCTCGCCTTGCAAACTTATTCAAACGTGGAAGAAAGTCTAAAGGCAACCCTCATTCAAGCCAAAGAGACCGCTGCTGCGGCTTTGAAAAATGCCCATGATCAGGCTGACAATATTTTACGCAAAGCAAATACGGAAAAGGACGCGCTCCTGTTTTCTGCCAAGGAGGATCTTGCTCAGATTCAATCAGAGATTCGACATTTAAAAGCCGAGCGATCTGCCATGTTGATCAAACTGAAGAGTATCTTGAGCTCAAATCTTGATGTATTGAATGAGGTTTATGCTGAGACGGAGTTAAAGCCGGAGCCGGCGGGGGACACCTTCGGTCTTGAAGAGGAGCGGATTGTAGATTTTTCCAAAACAGACCTGGTCATGGATGATCTGCCAGAAGACATTGAAGAGCCGGATATCATTTTTCCTGAAGCAGAGGATTTTAAAGAAGAGTGAGTATGCCACAGGCCATTTTTTGTGCAGCAGAATATGTAAGCGCTGTGGAAAAATTATTTCCCGGTCTCACCATTCACTCATTTGCCACGGAAGTGAAACAGAGCCGTCAAAAGGTCTCCTCCCTTCAGGCGCAGAAAAATAGTGACATCTGGTTATTGTTTCAACCCTGCCAGCCCCTCGCCGAAAATTTGCCTGTCAAAGACCATATCAACCTGTCTTCGGAAAACCCTCTGATTGGCCCCAATCAGGATGACCGGGGACCACGTTTTCCCGATATGTCGTCCGTATACACTGATCGCGAAGGGGTTATCGCTGTTTTTGGAACCGATAAGGATCTGGATAAATTTAAAGAACCCTGGTTCCAGGTAAGTGCCGGGGTTTGGGAAGCCATCGCCCTGAAACATCATGGTTACAGGCTCCGGGCATGGCTTGTTGCTGATCTGCAAAAATGGGGCAGTGAATTGCCGCGTGTGAATTAAATTAGTGAAGTTTTTTTAACGGCCTATAGGGGTCAACTGGAGGAATAATGCAAAAAAATAGTGTCAATAAAGCCATCCTTGTGGGTCGATTAGGGCAAAAACCTGAACTAAGGTATACACCCTCACAATCAGCTGTCACCAATGTGACGATCGCAACCAATGAAACGCGTCGTGATACTGCAGGGAATAATGTGGATTCTACAGAATGGCATCGTGTCGTTGTCTTTGGCAAAACGGCTGAATTTGTAGCGAATTATCTGGATAAGGGTGCCCTGGTCTATGTTGAAGGACGCCTACAGACCCGTTCCTGGGAAGATCGTGACGGAGTAAAAAAATATACTACGGAAGTGGTTGCCAATATTGTTACACCCCTGGGGAGCGGAGGCACAGCCACTGCTGGTGGTCGCCAACCAGATCCAGGCAGTTATGGTGGCGGATCAGGCGATCCAGGCGGTAATCCTTTTGAAGGCGGTGATGAAGACGAACCTCTTCCCTTCTAAACCGGTACATCGCGCATAGATATTCCTAAAACAGTGCAGGCGGGGAAATCAATCCCCGCTTTGCAATTTTGGGAAGCAATGATGATCATCATTACAATATCCCGGCTGTGAGTTCTGGAGAACAAATCACCTGCCCGCTTTGTTCAGGCGTTGGTATCTCACACTACCATGAGAATCAGCAACGGGTATTTTTAAAGTGCCCTGTCTGCTCCCTGGTCTTTGTTCATCCTGATCATTTCCTAAGTCCTGATGAGGAGTTCAAGCGCTATGAACTTCACAACAATCATCCTGACGATCCAGATTACAGGGCTTTCCTGGCGAAACTGGTAACGCCAATCAGTCAGCTTGTTCGCCCACAATCAATCGGTCTGGATTTTGGCTCAGGTCCAACACCCCTGGTCCAGTCAATGTTTCAGGAACTCGGTCATCAGGTATCCATCTTTGATATCTTTTATGCCCCGGACCAAAGCGTTTTTGACCGGCAATATGATTTCATTACAGCCTCTGAGGTCCTTGAACATCTCCATCATCCGATGGTGGATTTGAATAAATTATGGTCCTGCCTGAGACCTGGAGGTTATTTGGGAATTATGACTGCCCTCATCATCGGGGAGGTGACATTCGCATCGTGGTATTACGCTCTCGACCCAACCCATGTGGTCTTCTATGCTCCTGAGACCATGGAGTGGCTGGCAAATTACTGGGGGGTCTCTCATCATATTATTGGAAATAGCATAATTCTGTTCCAAAAGAGTTAATGGTGAATACTTCAGGATATTTGCATCGCCGTCCAGCGAAACCACAACTAAATTTTAAGCATGATCATTCCTAAATTTATCGATGTGTTCCCCTTTTGCCGCATCGGTGAGGATCTCAATTTCCTTTTGTTGAGACGTGCCGTCGACAATACCTACCCGGGTATCTGGCAGCCTGTGGCCGGAAAAATGAAGCCAGAAGAGACAGCCTGGGAAGCCGGACTGCGCGAGCTTTCGGAAGAGACGGGGTTCACCCCCCTCAATTTCTATACCCTGGACCATGTCTCCTCATACTATCTCCACAGCTATGATGAGACCATTCACGTCCCGGCATTTATCGCCGAGGTTCAGCCGGGCGATCCGACCCTTAGTGCGGAACACGATAAATTTCAATGGCTTCCACTTGAGGCCGCCTGCGCCCTCGCCTCATGGGAACCCTACCGTATTGCATTGATTTCCATACCAAAATTACTGGCTTCGTCGCCTGCCCTCGCAGTGGCAAAAATTTTACAAAAAAATGGTGAAATCGTTTAAATCCCTGTTTTTTTTACTGGAAAATGGCATTTTTTGCATGATTTTTCCACAAGATACAGAAACAGATTGAACAAAAACCACAATATCTTGTATCACTTAAAGCATTTTATTAAGTATTCCCTATAAGTGCCTAAAAAATAGTTGTATTTTCTTGACAAGATTTTAATAAGCCCCTAAATTCTACACGATTACGGTGCAGGACAGATAGACAACCGTATTAAAACTGGAAGCGATGTTAAGTCGGAAGAGGCTGCGTATGAAGCATTACAGCTTACAAGTACTGTTATTGGCTCTAACCTTGACGATTGTACAGTGTTCAATGTTCGGCGGGAAATCCAAGCCGGAAGAGCAATCCTGGGAAAAATCTGCTGCTAAGAAAGACTCTGTGAGTCGTGCTGAAGCTACAGGGGTAGATGCTAATACCTCAGATGAATCTGCCTGGCAGAGCGGTGAACAAGCTGACAATCTGATCTATAATCTGGACAAACTGAAAAATCAATCCGCGGACAAAGCGGGGTCATCTGATTTCGTTGCCAGTGAGATCAATTATGAAATTAAGCGCTTAGCTGCTGAATTAAAGTACGTCAAGAAAAAATTATCTGAACTTCAAACCCAAAGCGAAGTTTGGACCAACCCATTAAGTATATATAGTAAAGAAGTACATCTTGAGAATGGAACCAAGCTTTTTGGTGATGTGATTGATCAGGACAAGGACAACATTCAGGTCAAAACTTTGATTGGTGTTCTGTCAGTCTCTCGTGATCAGGTGGTTCGCATCGTTGACAATGTTCCAAGTGAGCCGGATGCCGCAGCTGTCACTGAGCCTGGAAAGGCAGCCGGTGGTGCGCCAATGAACATTAACAACGACCGTGCGTCCATGGCCGGGACCCAGGATGTCAAAGGCAGTTCAAAGGACGCCAAGTACAGCGGAAATGTTGTGCTCTCCGGAAGTATTCGGGAACGCAAGGACCACAGTGGTAATACCATCCTTTCTGGTGTTGTAAAGAATATTGGTGGTCGTCGCGCTGATTTTGTCAAAGTGAATTTCCTATTCAGAATCAACTGGAGCGGAGATACCCGCGAACTGACGGCCTTTGTAAAAGGCTCCCATCATGTCTTTTCAAGTGGTGTGAATACTGATACCTCCTTGTTCCCCGGCGCCAGCGGTGAATTCGAATTGTATGTCCCAAAATCTTTTGGCGCCTTTATTGGTTACAGCTACTCCATAGATTGGGAAGAGCATGACATCTAAACGAAACCTGCACGCACTCTTCCTGGCCGGTCTTTTGCTCGGCTTTGTGGCCTGCACGCCAAAAGAGCCTGCAACACCAAAGCAGAACATCGAGCAGATCAAGATGCAATCACAGATGAAGGCATTGTCGGCCGAGGTAGTCAAGCTGCGTGAATCCCGTTTAGAGGTAGAACAGCTCAAAGCAAGTATTGCCGTTATGGACTCTCAGATCGCTTTTTATCAGGCCCGTCTTGATGAAAAAGCTGAAGAGCCAAAGGTGGAAGTGGTTGCAGCGCCCCGTGATCCTGATATCATTAATCTCCGGGGAAACATCTATGTGCTCATTCGGGAAATAGATTCTCTCAAGGTCGGCATGAAAGACCTTGAACTGCTGAATGATTCTCTGGAAATGCAGATCGAACAACTGGCTGTCCAGACCCACACTATGGTCAAGCTGGAAGAACCTGAAACCGAGGCACCTGAGAAGGTCCCGACCCAGACAATGCCCCCTGCTATGCCAGACACTGTTGAGGAGCAGGAAGATCCGGTCCTGGCCCACGAACCGCCCATGGCGGCTCAGCCCAGGGCTCATGGTTTTGCATTCAATGCAGATTACCGGATGGCCTATAACGATGCCCTGAACAAATACTTTAATAATGACTATCTGGAAGCGATCCAGGATTTCAGAGTCCTCATTGAGCGCGAGCCCCTGGGAGCCTACGCAGACAATGCCCAGTACTGGATCGGAGAATGTTTCTATTCATTGGAAGATTACGAATCCGCCATTGCAGAGTTTGAAAAGGTCTTCGCTTTTCCTGAAAACAATAAAAGTGATCATGCCCTGTTCAAGGTTGCCATCAGCTACCAGCAACTGGGACGATTTATGAAGGCAAAAGAGACCATGAACCGTTTTCTGCTGGATTACCCCGATAGTGAGTTGGTCGATCAGGCGCGGGACTTTTTAAAAGGAAATCGATAGGCCCTGATATCATGAGCAAGACGAGAACCATACTTATCCTGACCTTGCTTGCTTTTGCCGCTCTTATCCAGGGGCAAACGGCGAACGGAAATTTGTTCTATGATATTGGTCTGGTCATTGATGATACTACAAAACAGGTTGAAGAGCCCGCTGTTGAAGCCACATCGGCACCGAGCCGAATCATGCAGCTGCAGCTTGAACTGGAAGAAGAATTGAATCGTTACCAGCAAAAACTGGTGGAAACTGAGATCCGTTTAAAATACCAGACCGAAGTGATTGACAGTCTCCATGAAGAGATCTCCCAGATCAAAGCTGCCGGGGAAACGGACAAGGCACTGCTCTCGACCAGGATCTCCAATCTGGTGGACCAACAGGAAAAGAATAATGATACACCAGTATTCACCCGTGGAGAGAGCTCCGTATCTGATAGTGTTTTTGCTGAATTGCATACACCATGGAAAACCACTTCCGTCACCAAGCAGGCCACCATACCTGTCTGGTCAGGTCCAAAACTAACCCGTGCTGAAGAACAGGCGATTTATCGAAGCGGTCTGACAAAATTTCATCAGGAATATTATTATCAGGCCATTGAAGATTTTAATACCATCGTCCAGCGTGGAACGGATATCACTTTACAGGCGAATTCACAATATTGGGTTGGACGCTGTTACTATGAAAAAGGACTCTATGATGAGGCCATCAAAAACCTTGAACAGGTGCAGCGTTTCAGTACTTCGGATAAATTGGATGATGCTCTGGTCATGATTGGCCTGGCATTCAAGAATAAAGATCGCCTTCCAGAAGCGAAACTGGCCTTCCAGGAGCTGGTTTCCAGGCATCCCGGCAGTGAATATCTAACCCTGGCCAAACGTTTTGTTCAGGAATGAAGTGAGATGAAAGGTTGATCTGGAGATCATCAAATGAAGATTATTAAGCCCTTACTGATAGTAATACTTGTTGGAGCCGGACTGGCCCTAAATGCCCAGACCTCACTTAATTTTTCGCGCCCAGGCTCGATGATGCATATCCCAACATCAAGCTTATACAGCGAACCCTATTTATTGCGGATCGGTGTCGCCGGTCAATCAACGATGCAGATTTTTGACACAGCACTCTGGAACAAAGGTGCTTTTCTGGAAACAGACATAACCAGAGATTTTCGACTGGGAGTCTCAGCCATTCAATCCGGTTCAGATAATAATCAGGCTGAACTGGCCCTTCATATCCAAAACCGTTTGCTCACCTATGGCGAAACGGCAGTGGGTATTGGTGTTAATGATATTAGCTTTACAACGGGTAGTTCCGATTCAACCAACTTACAGGAGCGGGTCCAAAATTTATCCTACTATATGTTGCTCACCCGGGAGAACAACTTTTCAAATTATAGCCTGAAAACATATCTCGGTGTTGGATCAGGCCGCTATGGATCAAACTATGGCAAATACGACCTGGACACATTGACCTCTCCTGGCGACACACTCAGGGTGGCCAAGGATAACAGTATCGGTTTCTTTCTTGGAGTGCTCTTAAATACAAATATCATGGCAGATCGCGGCGGTCTGGATTTCATTATGGAATTTGATGGTTCTGGCCTGAACACGGGTGTTAAGATCCCCCTGACCCAGGAATACAAGATCACCCTTGGACTGTCCAACGTTCAGAACCTGCCCTATCTCGGTGAAGATCATGAAAACCCACCTGGTTTCGGTTTGGGCGTCGACTATTATCTACCCCGGGTGAAATCATCTGCCACAAAACAACGGGGCGGCATCAAGATCGCCGGTGTTGTAACTGAGGATGGCGTTCCCATGCGAACCGTTATTGATTCAAGCTGGCACAAGGCCCAGGAACAACAATTGCTCATTCTGAGAGATTCGCTGAGAATGACCGCCATCGAGATCGAACACCTGAACCGAATGGTTGAACAGCTTGAACAGCGCAATCAGGTCCTCGAGGATTCTGTTGCCTCGCTCCAGCTGGCCCGTCACGTTTCAGACGCTCAGATCAATCAGGCCTTAAAACATTTATCCCGTTCATTACGCTTATTTTATAATGAAGAATATGAAGATGCCCTGATTGAGATCAATGAGGCACTTGAGTATAATCCGAATCTTGCTTTGGCCTATGCCAGACGAGGTTCCATCTACTATAAATTGAACCAGATAGATCGGGCAACGATCAACTGGAATATTGCCCTGCAGATCGATCCTGGATATGATGAAGTGCGTAATATTTTGCGGGCACTGAATGAGAACCGACTGCGATCGGCAGTTTCGATAAAGGAATAAGAGGACTTACTTATGGATTTTGCAACCATCATAGGCTTATTATTCGGGTCAGGTTTGATCGGATATGCTGTATACGGGGTGTCATCTGCCCTGCCGAATGGAGTTATGACTTTTGTTGATCTCCAGTCTCTCATGATCGTTTTGGGCGGTACAATCGCAGCTACAGCTATGGCTTTCCCTGTGAAAGAGGTCTTGTCGCTTTACACAAACCTGTGGGCTGTGTTCAAAGGTGAGAAACATGAGGATTCGGATACACTGAGAGAGCTGGTCGAGTTGGCTGGTGTCGCCAGAAAAGGTACCGCTGATCTCGAGAAGGCCGTTGGTGGTATCAAGGACTGGTTCCTAAAGGACGGTATCCAGATGATCGTAGATGGTCTTCCCGAAGAGGATATCCGCAACATCATGGAGACACGGGTTGTAAACCGGGAACTGCGTGAAGATGCCGAAGCAAATGTTTTCAAGACCATGGGTATCTTTTCGCCTGCTTTTGGTATGGTTGGAACCCTTGTCGGTCTGGTTGCCATGTTATTTGCCATGGGTGCACCAAGTGATGGCGGTGGTGGAGATGCCGATCCGGCTGCTAAACTGGGACAGGCCATGGGTGTTGCCCTGATCACAACCTTTTATGGGGCTCTCTTTGCAAATCTGTTCTTTTTACCGGTCGCTGCAAAATTGCGATCACGAATCGACAAAAGAAATATTACCCAGAACATGATCATCGATGGTGTTGTCATGCTGAAGGTCAAAAAGCATCCCATTCTGGTCCGGGAATTCCTGAATTCATATCTGGCTCCCCGCGATAGGGTATACGAGGACTAATCAAAGTGGCCGTCGCACCAAAGAATAAAGCCCAACAGTCGGATGATGCCGGTTGGCTCACCACGTTTGCCGATATGATGACCTTGCTCATGACCTTTTTTGTGCTGCTTTTTGCAATGTCAACCATTGACCCGGTCAAGCTGGAGCAATTTGGTCAATCCGTTGGACAGCATGAAGGGTCAGTTAAAAAGAATAAAAAAGTATCCTTGTCCCAGATAAATAAAGAAGTAAAAAAATTGGTTGTGGATGAAAAATTGCAACAACAGGTCAAAGTTCGCATGGATGCCCGGGGGGTAACCCTCGAGATTGCCAGTGACCTGGCTTTTGAAGTCGGGAGCGCAACACGATCTCCTAAAATTGAAGCATTTTTAATTAAAATGGTCGGAACAATGAAAAAGGCCACCTATGCGATCGCTGTTGAAGGACACACTGACAATGTCCCTATTCGCTCTGGCGTCTTTCCGTCCAACTGGGAGCTATCAGCAGCTCGTGCCAGTGCTGTTATTAGATTTTTAACTTCTCAGGGCGTTGCCCCTGACAAGTTTAGGGCAATCGGCTTTGGCGACACGGCCCCAAAGGTTGCTAATGATACGCCGGAAAACCGAGCAAAGAACCGGCGCGTTGACATAACATTTCTAACGATTGGTTAGAGTAAACCAGCGTTGGAAACGAGGAGAAGCTTATGAAGTATCCGAAACTAAAACACATTATGGCAGGGATTGTTTTAATCTCACTGATGCTTATATCTCAGGTATTCGCCTTCCAGGACACCAATCAAGATGTCCTCTCACAAAAAATATTGTTGGAAAACACCATCAATCAGCGAGTAAGCGATGCAGTTTATCGTATCCTGCGTCATGAGAACTTTATTGTGAATGTCAATGTGGTGATGGAGTCTACACCGAAGCAGAAATATACAACAACATATGAAACACCTGGTGCAAAACAGGACGCCGAAAACAAGGAGGCAAATGCCTTATCAAAAAGTGCGGCTGGTGGAACAGCTGCTCCCGGAAGTGCTCAGGATAATGCCAGTGGTGTAACTGAACAGAAGAAAAAGACCGTTCTAAAGAAAAGACCCATCAAATCATCGATTCCCTCGGATATCCCCGGTTTTCCAGGTATTCAATCCCCTGGTTTTGAGCTCTATGAGGAAGAAGTCCTGGCGGATGAGGAGAAAACAGACGACGTGATCTATGCCGCTGCTGAAGATCTTGACCGTGTTGCCCCAATGAATGATGGTGCAATTGACACATCCGTTGCTGCCGAAGCCATTCTTTCCCTTGATGAAAACGAGGTCATTACTGAAGAGGGCGTGGAATCAACCCCTGCCAGCACCCAGGGTCAAGCATTGGTCGATTATGCTGAACCAGAGTCACCCACCATGGCCAGACATACGGTTGCCAGTACGACCGGACCTTCATTAAGCGTCAAGAAAATGGAATTGACCATTATCCTTGAGGATCCTGTCTCCCCCAAAATTATTGAAAACATTCGTACCATTGCCATGGTCGCCTCTCATTTCAACAGAGACCGGGGTGACAAACTTCAGGTGATGACCGCTGATTTTCAGGGTGGTAAAAACCAGAAACCTGATACAGAACAGATCCTTCTCAAATCAATTGCTGAGAAGATGACTGCGATTGAGGCCCGGCAGAAAGAAGAGACCGAGAATAGTCGGATCAAAGAACTCGAGGCAGAAAAAGCCCGTTTCGAGCAGGAGCAGATCAACAAGGATGCTCAGAATGCCGAGTTGATCCGATTACGGGAACAAGAATTGGAAAAACAGCGCGTCCATGAGGCCGAACTTGCCAGGATTCGCCAGCAGGAAGAAGATCGGATAGCCCAGCGCGAGGAAGAACTACGGAATCTTCGTGAGCAGGAAGAAAATCGTTTGGCAGAAGAGCGCCGCCAAATGTTTGAAGCGAGACAGGAACAGGCCAGAAAGAGCATGCGGGAAGATTCACTCCGCCTGGCACTGCTTACCGAACAACTGGAGGACCTCAAACATCAACTCTCCGCTGTGGACATGGAAGAGGAGCAGCGCCTCAAACTTGAATTGGAAAAAAAGCGCAGAGAGGCAGAAAAATCGGCCATTCACGATCGTGAAGAAAAACTTAAACTACAGATGGAGGAGCTGGAGAATCAGCGCCTCCAGGCTTCAGTGATCCCTGAAAACGAGAACGATCTTCTACCCCTGCTTTTGATCGGTGGAGCAGTCCTTGTTGCCCTGGCCATCCTGCTTGGTGCCATGATGGGTGGTCGTCGCCGTGCACCTGCAGCTGCGTTGGCACAGGATGATATGAAACCACCAGTTCCCACGCCCGCTCCAGCTCGCGAAGAAGTAGAAGAAGAGCCTGAGGAAGAAATTAATCATGAGCTGATCAATGAAGTGGATAGTATTAAGAAGTCTGTTGTATCCCTTGCCGTAAGCAAACCGGGGTCCGCTTCAAATATTGTCAAGGAATGGCTGAAAGATGCCGGCGAACCTGAAGGGGCTGAAGGGGAAGCTGTCGAGGAAGAAGCATCAAATGGCAAAAACAAAAAGAAGGGGAAATAATCATGGCTGATCAAAAAAAATTGGCCGGAATTGATAAGGCGGCCATCCTCTTTGATGTTCTTGGAGCACGCCTGGCCGGGCAGCTATTTCCAAGTCTCAATGAAGAAGAGATCATTGCTGTTCGCCAGAGGATTCCTCAGATCAAAAATGCGCCCTTTGAAGCCAAAAAAGCAGTTCTCGAAGAGTTTTATTTTTCCTTCATGTCCAAGAAGTTCGCTGCCGAATCAAAAGAATCTACTTCCCAGCCATTTGCATTTTTAGATGGCATGTCAGAGGTTCACCTGGCCTATCTCATCCGATCCGAGCCAACCCGCTCCATTTCCATTCTCCTTGCCCAGCTTCCTTTGGAAATGCAGGGTAAATTACTACAGAGATTGCCCACTGAGATCAGAACGGAAGCAATGGTAGATATGGGGAAAATCAAGGATGTACCGCTGCAGGCGGTCTTGGAAGTTGCCTCTGAATTCAGGGAAAAATCAAAACTGATCCCCTCTCAGGCTGAGTACCAGGAAGGCGGTGGCAAAGCCATGGCCGGATTACTTGCCACGATGGATGTCAAAGAGCAACAACAGTTCCTGGATTATTTGTCACAGGAAGATCCGGAGCTGGCCCAGGAGGTCAAAAAACATCACTTCACCTTTGAGAATGTTTCAACCCTTCCTGATGGACTGATCCGCGATGTTTTCAATAGTCTGGATCTGGATGATGTTGCTTTGGCTCTGAAGGGACAAGAACAGGAATTAATAGACCGTGTTTTGGAAAGTCTGCCTCAAAAGAAGCAGGCGATGTACGAACCAAAAGAAGGCCCGGTTTCTCGTAAGCAAGTGGAGGCAGCACAGAAGAAGGTGGTTGAATATATCCTTCAGATGGACGCTGACCCGACAAATGAGTTCAGTATCGAAGCGTATGCAGAAGCTGATTTTATCGAATAGATGCTGAAAAAAGATATCTCCGCTGTCCTGCACTAGCGAGATGGGAGGGGAGGCGTCCGCCCGGACTGTCCTCCCCTCCGCTGTTTTTGGGCTAAGCCAGAGGCTCAGGTACCAAAATATCGATCACCGGCATCCCCTAGACCGGGGACTATATATCCAGACTCATTCAAGTGTTCGTCTATTGAGGCTGTAAAAATGGATACATCCGGGTGTTTTGCAAAGACTTCTTTTATACCCTCCGGGGCTGAGATCAGGGTCAGGAGTTTGATGTCAGTCGCATGCTGTTCTTTTAACAGGTCAATAGCTGCAATGCAACTCCCCCCCGTCGCCAGCATGGGATCTACAATAAAACAGGTGCTGGTCTGTTTGGAAAAATCCGGCAGGTTTTTGTAGTAATGCTGTGGAAGCAGGCTGTCTTCATCCCGGTAAAGACCAATAAAACCAACATGGGCAGAGGGAATAAGCTCAAGGGCGACATCTACCATGGCCAAACCAGCGCGCAGGACCGGAACAAACCAGATATCGTCTGCTAATATTTGCTCCTGTGTCCTTTTTAAGGGGGTTTCAATCACTTGTTCAACTGTGCGCAGGGATTCGGTGGCGGAGATCAGGACAAAACGACTCAAGCTGTGAGCGGCTTCTCTAAAGTGTTGACTGTCAGTGTCTTTGTTTCTGAGTATTGCAAGGTTGTGCGAGACGAGAGGATGGGATTTCAACTCAGTTATTTGAGACAATAAATACTCCGCGATTTTGGTTTTAATCTGCTTGTTCTAAAAGTAATCCGTATCAGAAAAAAATCTATGCCTATTCTTCTGCGGGTTCAAATGATATCACGAATCACCGTGCCGCTATCGAATTTTTGGAATAATTAATATTTTCGCTTCGATTTATGCTCCAGTTTCAGATCCTGCAGCTGTTGCGCCTTAGGTCTGATCACCAGATTGATACCACCCCAACGACCCATCGGGGTCCAGTTCATTGAAAGGGTCCAGCAGTGCAGGTCCCGGGTAACACCCACTGAACCACTGGTGAGTTTTTGCTCGATGAGGTCAAATCTGGGGTTATAGGTAAGGCCCCAGTTTTCAGAAAGATTGAATTTTAAGGTGGTGTTCAGGTTAAAAGTCTGCTTCACCTTTTCAAGGGGATTCAGATGAGAATAGGAATAGCTGAAATTAAAATTGGCAGTCCAGGCCGATTTGTTGCCCGAACCTCTTCTGGTCGTGAGCAACTCGTCCCTGAGAAGCAGGGCGCTGGAATCCAGAACCGTACTGTCTTCCATCGCGGGTCCGAGGCGATCTGATCTTAACCCGCCAGGAGCTTTTCCGTTAAGGTGAAAACCAAAACTAAAACTGGCATTGGTCATTCTGGGGCTGCGATATTTATTGATCTTTCTGGTCCCGGTGGAATCTCTTTCATAAATCTCAAATGTCGCTCTTGGACTTAAACTGAAGCTCTTTCCCAGATTGACTTTAAAATTATTGCTGATATCTGAGGCCTTCAGGGAGTCTGCCTTAAAGTCATAAGCACCGCTCAAGGTCCAGGTAAAAAACTGGGCTTTTGATTCCACGTCCTTCCTGAAAAGTTTATAATCGAATACATTGTTTAAACTATAGCTCATACTTAAAGCGTCTCGTTGCGGTGTCGCTCCCAGATCACTGCCAACGAAGCGGTCAAACACATGTTCGCCACCTGATGTATCTTCCAGGGTTTTTGTGTAACCCCAGAACTCAGTTGAGAAATCAGGCGTATATTTTAGTGAAACAGATGGTGTCATCGTATGCCGGATGGATTGCAGCGGGCCGAGATGAACGGGGAAAATCCCATATAATTTGGTGTTCAGACTGGCACTGGTGCTATAGGTTCCCCGCCGGATAAAACCCTCAACCTCATTGGTCTTCAGGTTCCCACTGCTATCCAGCAGGACCCGGCCATCGGAATTCAATTCCGGATCCAGATAGTTGAAGCCCCAGACTTCATTATAACTGATGGACCCGACGAGCTTCAAGACCTTCAGCACCTGTGTGTTTCCAGACAGGCTGGTATTGTGGGTCCATTTCCGATTTGAATCTTTTTCCTCGTCCCACAGAAGACTATCGCTGGCTGCCGTATCAGGGTTCACGTAGGACAAGTAATTGGTTGTCGTACGATTGTTAAAATTATTGCTGTAGCTCCAGCGAAAAGTGTTATACCATTTGGAATCATTTCCCGTGGTCGTGATGAGCGGCGTTGAGCTGCGACTAAACCTGAAGGATGGAAAGGCCAGGGTTGGACCCGTCAGTTTTATTCCGGCAGATTCAGGAGCCTCACCGACGCGTCGGGTCACCTGAAGGTTCTCATCATAAGTTCCTCCAAGGCTCATGCTGCTTTTGATCGACTCAAAAGATTTATTGATACTGATACCAGAATGTAGTTTTGTATTGGTTCGATCTGCCTGTTCACTACTGTAGGTCCGATCAAAATTTGCATCACCGGAAAGATTCCCTTCAGCGCGAATGGTAAAACTGGGATTGATGGTCTGGTTGTGGGAGAAATTTAACTTCCATTTCCAGTCAGCAGGCTGCCCCAGCGTGTCACGATCTGAGGCCATGGATGCATCGATGCGACCGTCTATCCGGTAGCGTTTCTTATATCTTAAAACACTCCGCAGTTTAAACTCCTCCCGTTGATCCCAGAAGTCTCCCGTCAGTTTAAAGTCTGAATAATCATTGATCGCCCAATAGTATCCGAAATCCTTTATGGCGCGACCTCCATTATTGGGACGATAATCATAGGAGGGTAACAGGAATCCGGAGGAGCGTCCTTTCTGCTGTGGAAAAACAGCAAAGGGCAATGCCAGAAGCGGGATGTCTGCAATATACAGGACCACCGGTTTGGCGATAATGATCTTGTCGGTGAGGAGCTTCATCTGTTTGCTGTAAAAATAGAAATGGGGCTGTTCATCCAGGGAGCAGGTGGTGTAATAGCCATCTGCCATCAGGAAAACATCTTCATTTACCCGGGTCACCTCTTCGCCAAAATAATTCCCGTCGTCCAGTTTGGTACGACCGGCGACAACGGTTCCCCGTTCGCTTTGCAGATCATAGACCATGACCCGGCCATGAAAGTCCTCCTGTCCCGTCTGTCTGAGTACGGGCAGATCTTCTGCTCCGACGGTATCGACAAGACTTCTGGCCCTTAACAGATTTTTGCGCCAGTACACACCGATCTGTCCGGCGCTCATGGACATGTCACCGTACTGAATGCTGGCATTGGTCTGGAGCAGGGTGGTCTCCGTCTCCATGCTGTACTGAATCAACTCCGCTTGATAATTAATGGGGAAATTGACATCCGTGCTTTTGTCGGCTGGTTTAAACTTGCCCTGGGAGCCGCCGGTGACCTGAATGTTGGAGATGCTGGAGTCAGAGAGCAGGATGACCAGTGTATCGCCACTCACATTGTTGGAGCCTTTAAACTCTCCCTCCTCGATCACATTAAAAAAGGAGGTTGCCATTTCGATCAGGGTCACCACCCGGGGCTGACTGTCTTCAAACTCCACGGCCATGACCTTGCCATCCAGCCAGTCCGTAAAGCTGGTGTCCCCCAATACTTTTTCCTGGGTGAAGTGTGGATCCCTGGGAACATAGATGGATGACAGCTCACCGTTTTTCAGATGGAGATTGAAGACCTCGCCGGTGAGGATGAATTCATTTTCCCTGAGCCGGGGATTATCCCGCATGATGGCCACTTCATCATCCTGCATGTAGACAGCCTGACCACAGGTGCCCACGGCTTCGGCACTATGGAGAACCACATCATGCCAGGCGAAGAAATAGCCTTCCTCCAGACTGAGACTGTCCGATTCGATACGCATGCTGGTATCTGTGGCAGACCATTTCTGGAACTCGGCATTCCCATAGCTGAGGAGGGAGTCCTTGCCGGAATAGTAGAGCAGATGATCTCCGGCGACACTGAGACTGTCTGAGCTGTTGATCATCAGCGCCTCTCCCCGGGCATCTCCCAGCTGACCCTCTTCATAATAATAGATGGTATCGGCCGTGAGAGTGGATCCACTGTCGATGAGGGATGGATTGTCTGTTGCCAAGACTTTCTTCTGATCGATGAAATAACCCAGTTTTTGAGCGGTGACCACAAAGGGTTCATCTACAAAGCGGGCATTCCCAAGTAATTCCATATATTCCTGTTCGCCATAGTAGCGGGCGGTTTGGGCCGTCAATATCGAGGTTTCCGTGGTAATTTTAACCTGACCCGTGAGTCGGGCTTCGTCATTTTCCACCTGGAACTCTGCCAGATCGCAGGACAGGTAGGCATTGCCGCGTTTTAGACGGACATCACCGACCAGGCGGCGATAGGTGATCCCGTTTTCCGTAACAGAGGTGATCTTATCCGCTTTCAGGAGCTCAAGTTTCTGACCTTTGGCGCCAAAGACGGGAAAGGTCCCGACGATCAAGAACAGGATCAGGACGCTGTGGACAAGTGACTTATTGCGGACAGGCATGATGGATTGAATCGCCTAGGGCCTGGAAGGTTCCTCGAAGCGTGAGCCCCAGAGTTTGACCAGTCTTTCATAAATACGTTTTTCGATGCCCTCAGTCGTGGGTTGATAAAAATGCAGGCCCTTCTCGTCTGGCGGAAAATAATGCTGCTGGATGAAATGATTGGGATGGTCGTGGGGATATTTGTAGCCCTTTCCATAACCCTGATCTTTCATGAGACTGGTCGGTGCATTTCTGAGATGGAGGGGCACGGCCTGGGCACCTTTTTCCCGTACGCTGGACTGGGCTTTCCGCAGGGCCAGATAGCTGGCGTTGCTCTTGGAGGTGGAGGCCAGATAGGTGGTCACCTGTGACAGGACAATGGCCCCTTCCGGGAGGCCGATGGCATGGACGGCCTGGAATCCGGATGTCGCCAGCGTTAAAGCTTGTGGATCGGCATTGCCAATATCCTCAGAGGCCAGGATGATCAGACGCCGGGCAATGAACAGGGGATCCTCTCCCCCTTCCAGCATGACGGACAACCAGTAGAGGGCGGCATCGGGATCGGAGCCGCGGACAGATTTAATAAAGGCGGAGATGGTGTCGTAATGATAATCACCTGTTTTATCATATAGCTGATGTTTGTTCTGGAGGGCCTCTCGAACATGGTCTTCACTGATGTTTATTTTGTTATTCTTATCCCGATCAGGGGAAGCCATCGACACGCTGATTTCCAGGGCGTTCAACAAACGGCGGGCGTCACCAGACACCGATTCCAGCAACAGGTCCAAAGCGTCTTTTTTAAAATGGATGTTCTGGGTACTGAGAAAGAGATCTTCCTTGAGGGCGTGCTTCAGGATCTTCTCCAGATCCTCCCGGGAGTGGGGATTGAGTTTCAGGACCTGGCAGCGACTGAGGAGGGGCGATATGACTTCAAAGCTGGGGTTTTCCGTGGTGGCGCCGATGAGGGTGATGATGCCATTTTCCACAGCCTGTAAAAGTGCGTCCTGCTGGGACTTGTTAAAGCGGTGGATCTCATCGATGAACATGAGGCTGGCCTGACCCATTTCCCTCGAGGCTTTGGCTTTGGCCAGGGCTTCGCGGACATCCTTCACGCCGGCAGAAACGGCGGACAATTCAAAGTATTGACTCTGGCTTTGCTGGGCGATGATCTTGGCCAGGGTGGTCTTGCCGCAACCGGGGGGACCCCAGAGAATAATGGAAAACAGGCGTTCGGCCTTGATGGATCTGGCGAGGAGGCGCTCCTTGGCGACCAGGTGACTCTGGCCCAGAAAATCATCCAGGGTTTTGGGGCGCATGCGTTCTGCCAGGGGTGGCAGGGTTCTCGGGTTCTCGGCAGTATTAAAAAGACTCATGACCTTGAAATTAACCCCGTTGCAGGTAGGAATAAGCAAAAAGTGCCGCGCTTTCTGCGCAAGTTGGGGAGTTGGGGAGTTTGATAGTTGGGGAGTTGGGGAGTTGGGGCGTTGAAGAGTTGAGGGGGTTCAGGAAATACAGCAACCTCCTAACCTCCTAACCTCCCAACCTCCAAACCTCCAAACCTCCAAACCAAAAACAATTGTCATTTCGCAATTGCATTATTTCCTTAGACATCTACATTCCCCACACATTTAAGCGATAAAGTATGATGAAATTTATTTGAAACTATAAACACTCAAAAGAATCGGTGTGCTTGTTTATTACCAAATAAAATGACACAGCTATGTATGTTTTTATATATTTAAAAAACTATAATAAGTAGCAGCAAATAGGTATAGAAACAAAAGGGAAGAGCACTGATGGCAATCAAGACCGATAGAGGAAAATCACTCGAGTCCTGGATATGGGATGCCGCTTGCTCGATCCGGGGTGCCAAAGACGCCCCAAAATACAAGGATTATATTCTCCCCCTCATTTTCACCAAGCGCCTCTGCGATGTATTCGATGATGAAATCAATCGCATCGCCTCTGAAGTTGGGTCTCGGGAGAAAGCCTTCCATCTGGCCAAACGCGATCACAAGCTGGTACGTTTCTACCTGCCCTTAGTGCCGAACGATCCTGAGCAGCCTGTCTGGTCTATGATCCGCAAGCTCGCTGAAAAGATTGGCGAGGGCGTTACAACCCACATGCGGGCCATCTCCAAAGAGAATCCTCTACTGCAGGGTATTATTGACCGCGTCGATTTCAACGCTATTACCCACGGACAACGTGACATCGACGACGACCGTCTCTCAAACCTGATCGAAGCCATCAGTACCAAGCGTCTGGGACTCAAGGACGTGGAGGCCGACATCATCGGCAAGAGCTACGAATACCTCATCCGCAAGTTCGCCGAAGGTGGTGGTCAAAGCGCTGGCGAATTCTATACCCCCGGCGAAATCGGAACCATTATGTCCAAGGTTCTGCAGCCAGAACCAGGCATGGAGATCTATGATCCCTGTTGTGGCTCTGGTGGACTTCTGATCAAATGCGAGATCGCCATGGAGGAAAAGACCAAGGGCAAGAAGCGCACGATCGCACCTCTGAAACTTTATGGCCAGGAATATATTCCCGAAACCTGGGCCATGGCCAACATGAACATGATCATCCACGACATGGAAGGTGAAATCGAGATTGGCGACACCTTCAAGAATCCGAAATTCCGCAAGGGTGGTAAGTTGCGTAGCTTCGACCGCGTCGTGGCCAATCCCATGTGGAACCAGGACTGGTTTACCGAGACCGACTATGACAACGACGAACTAGATCGCTTTCCGACAGGGGCTGGCTTCCCTGGAAAATCCTCTGCCGACTGGGGTTGGGTTCAGCATATGTACGCCAGTCTCAATGCCTCTGGCCGTGCTGCCATCGTCTTGGACACGGGAGCTGTCTCCCGCGGCTCTGGTAATGCTGGCACCAACAAGGAAAAGACCGTCCGCCAGTGGTTCGTGGAACAGGACATCATTGAGAGCGTCCTTTATCTACCCGAAAACCTCTTCTACAACACCATAGCCCCAGGTATCGTCCTGTTCTTGAACAAGGCCAAGCCGAAAACCCGACATGGAAAGGTCTTCCTGGTCAACGCCAGCAGGGTTTTCGAAAAAGGTGATCCCAAGAATTTCATCCCTGACGAAGGTATCCAGCGCATTGCCGACACCCTCATCGGGTGGACCGAAGAGGAAAAACTTAGCCGCATCGTCGAGCACACGGAGCTTAAGAAAAACGACTACAATATCTCCCCCAGCCGCTACATTCACACCAGCGACGCCGAAACCTACCGGCCCATTGCTGAGATCGTCGAGGAACTCAAGGCCATCGAAGCCGAGGCGAAAGAAACTGACAAGGTCTTGAAAGAGATTTTAGAGAAAATTGGTATCTGAAGGATTCATACATGGAGAAAAAATCGAAATTTGATCCCAGAATACTGATGGAGAAAGCCGTGGAGGTCATGAAGGCTTCCATCCGGGAGAATCGTTCTGATGGTGAAATCACACCAAAAGTAGGAGCGTTGCTCTGGAAATCAGACGGTACCATCGAGACCGCTTGTCGAGGAGAACTGCGCGAAGGTGATCATGCTGAGTATACCCTTATCGAGCGAAAGAACAGCCACCGGAGTCTTGGCGACTGCGTTCTTTTCGCGACCCTAGAGCCTTGTGGGCCAGATTCGCGCAAACCACCCAAGATCGAGTGCGCACGGCGCATTACCAATGCTCGGATCAAGAAGGTTTATTATGGCTGTCAGGACCCCCATCCCAAAGTGGCCGGCGAAGGACTCCGCTACCTGAAACAGATGGGTGTCGAGGTGATTCCCTTTGACCGCGACCTGCAGGAAGTCATTGAGGAGGAGAACGCCGAATTCTTCGACCAAGCTCGGCGAAAGGCCGCGGAAGTGGAACAGAAGCCAATCCTCGAACCCTTGTCCTTCGATCAGAATCCCCCAGATGTCTCCCTGGATGACCTGGACGCCGAGGCTCTAGCCCATTACCGTAGCTTTCTTCTCAAGAAGGGAACCGATGGAGAGGAGGAGTTTCATCGTCGGCTTTCGCATCAGGGCCTGCTCCTGAAGACCGAGACAGGCGCCCTTGCACCGACACGCTTCGCCCATCTCCTCTTCGGGAAGCATCCCCGGGACATTCTCCCCCAGGCAGGCATCCTGGCCACCATTCATGGACGGGAAGGAGAAGACCCGGAAGATTTTGATGGCCCCATGGTGTTGGGTCCCGACCAGGTGATTTCTTGGCTACGCGGGAAAATACCCGACGCCATCGATCGCTCAAACCCACAACGAAAGAGGATCAACGACGCCTTCTACGAACTCATTCGTGAAGGAATCGCCAATGCTCTTGTCCACCGCAACTACGATATTGAGGGTAGCAAAATCCAGCTGGTTGTCGAAGGCGACACCATCACCATCCGAAGTCCCGGCGCTCCAGTCCCCCCAATCACCGTCGAGCAACTCCAGTCCTTCTCCGCCCCTATGGTCAGCCGCAACCCACGCCTGCATGCAGTATTCAGCACAATGGAACTCGCAGAGGAACGCGGACTCGGCCTCAAGTCTATGAGGAACAAAGCCACGGAGGCCGGTCTGCCCCTCCCGAAGTTCCGTTTCCACGATCCCTACCTCGATCTCGTGCTCTATCGTTCCGAAGGAGCTGTAATCGGCTCCTTGGCGCCGGAAATCCAGAAGCAACTGTCCAACGAAGAAAGCGAACGGTTCAAATGGGTGGCGCGGCGCGAAACGACGACATCTGCGGAATTTGCCAAGGAGTTTAATGTAGATACCCGCACCGCACGCCGTAATCTCAACAAATATGCCGATCTGGGCCTCGTGGAGACCCTGGGGGATGCTCGCGCCAGAAAATACCGGACCAAGATTCATGAGTAGCTGTTACCACAATTCGGACACCGATCCGGACATAAACCCGGACATTGTGTCCGGATTCTCCAGAATCCCGCAATTTTGCGGGATAGCAGGTCATCTGAGGTTTTTGGGCAGAAACTACCACTCTCGCCATTTCTCACGCCAAAATGGCGAGAATCCTCGAGTTGGCTGTGTGGATCGCTTGTGCGAAAGGAGCGCCAAAGGGGCATGACAAGAGTCCGCCGGGAATTGGGACATAAACGGTCCAATGGGCTCATTCGAATTGCCCCGGAAAGGGCTCATAAATGGCTCAATCGGCCCATGCATTGCCAGGAAGCAGCAGAATGATGACTGATACGGTGGAGGTGACGAGGACGGACATGGTGTTGAGGGACCTGTCAGCCGTAGCTTCAGCAAAGGTGGAAATTCTGGAGAAGATCGGGGTATGAAAATAGAACTCAAGCAAACTGAAATTGGCGAGTTCCCATCTGTTTGGAAGGTCGACCGCGTTGATTCCGCCTTCGATATTCAGCAGGGGAAACAGGTCTCAAAGCGAAACCGCGACGGAGAGCACCAACGTCCGTTTCTTCGAACGAAGAACGTCTTCTGGAATCGACTCGAACTCACCGACCTTGATCAGATGCACTTCAACGAGGCCGAGCAAACACGCCTCGAACTCCAGGCCAACGATTTGCTTGTTTGCGAGGGTGGTTCAATCGGACGAACAGCAATTTGGAGCAACGAGATCAATGGCTGCCTATACCAGAACCATATCCATCGGCTCCGGGTGAAAGGCGACAAGGCGCATTCGCAATTCGGTGTGTATTGGCTTTGGTATGCCTTCGACGTGGCCAAGCTATACTTCGGCCGAGGTAACGTAACAACAATCCCAAACTGAAATTGCTACATTTTTGTGGACAGAGCGAGAAGACTTACATTGTCCGCGGAGGTGCTGAAAATGGTAACGGAACCTATACGACGACAGTACACGGCTGAGTTCAAACGAGAGGCAGTTGAGTTACTGCTTCGCAG
>JAIPJF010000026.1 GCA_021734325.1 Fidelibacterota bacterium
CAACTGCTTTTGGGAAATGCGCCGCCAACGTTGAAGAGATGTATTATTTAGCATAACTGCCTCCATAGAGATTTTAGGGTGCAGGTACAAAAATAACACAATCTCAGTAACTTTGCCATATGGCACAATTATAGGCGGGTTGCAGTCCTCTTGATGATCCTGTTGGGACGCTTGCCTTGCCGAAGCTGCTAAGCGAAGGCAGGTGGCAATCTCAAATTCGAGATCGCCGCGTCACTCTGACGCTTGCGTCAGACTTCCTCGCGAAAACGAGAAGGGGTTAAATCCATATTTTTGGCTCATGTCTTTGCGAGATGGGTTACTTGTTGTTTTTGACGGACCAAAAACAACGAAAAAGTCCTTTTTTAAAGCAGGTCTCAGGAAAGTCAGGTGGTTCTAAGAGAAGAGTTCTCATCCATTCTCTCGTTATCACCCAACTTTAGTTGGGTGTTATGGAGCTCAGGTTGAAAGGATAACCGTTTTAACGGTTTTTGTGCGCATATCAAGGTGAGATCAGAGATCCTTCGCGAGCCTGTGCTGAGCGAAGCCTGCCCCGCCAAAGGCGGTGGTCGAAGTGCTCTAGGATGACGCGACTGGTAGGTTTATGGCCATAAGGGTTGTTGGCGTTGACACCTTGAAACCGTTAAAACGGTTATCTGAAGTTTGTGAATTCAATAACACCCGATTGAAATCGGGTGTTATTGAAAAGGCATATGGCATTTATGCTCTCTCTAACACCTGACTTGGATCCCGGAACCCCGCAACATGCGGTGGATCGAAGGGTGGTCCAAAAATAGTCATTCAGAATCATCCGACTGGCACAACACTTGCCATATAAGTAATGTTTTTATCCGCCTTCGCGAGCCCCACAAACTGTAGGGGTCGCGGACAGAAGACACCGCGTATACACGGTGATGAATGCAGAGTTATTCGCTTCGGCGCGATGTTCACCAATCGAGTCGGGCGGATAACCACGCCGTAGTCCCGACAAGCTTGTCGGGACGTAGGCGGGTTATGGATGGAACCCCCGGTTTGGAACCCTACCAACAGCGGGTACTCGGGGCGATTTATGGAATGATAGAGAATTCTAATTTGACAAGACTCATTGGGCAGACCTTTGGCTCAATCAAAAACAAGGGGTGGAGAACATCATGCGGTCTATTTACACATCAATACTGATTATGCTGATTCTGGTCACAGGAGCAATGGCCGATATTACGATTAACGGTGATGCCAGGGTGAGACCTCGTCTGGATATTACTGATCAGGGTGCTTATGGAAGCAAAACAAGTGACCTTTATTACCTGTACTGGGTTCGACTGAATGTGAATGCAGACATTGGCAGTGGCTACTATTTCAATACCCAGCTCGCCCATAACGGCGCAGGATCTTTCATTGGAAAATTTGGAACAGGTACACTACCGAGCTCAGTCAGTTATAGCAGCGGTGGGAGAGGTACAGTCGATTTTGCGCTGGCCTATTTTGGACATAATGGCAAAAGATTCAGCTGGTCTACTGGATTAATACCCGTCCCCGGTGATATTTTTCTGGATGCCCATTTCTACCCTATCAAGCCACTCGATATTCCCTGGATACTTTTCAACAATAATGGTGCCTTTGGCGCTGATCTCAATTATGTATTGGCTGGTCAAAAGCTTAATCTACGCATATTCGTTGATGACAATTCAGGCAAGAGTGTGGAGGGTGAGATTGTTACCCAGGCCGATACCAGTTATGCATGGATCATCGATCAAAGTACGGGGACAATTGTTCGGGATACAAGTATCGTTTCAACAACGACTGACCCCAATCAGAACACCAGGGACAAGTATTCGCTTAATCTTTCTTATCCCATATCCATGCTGGGTATTACGGTAAAACCTCAAATCTACATGACGGTGGCTGATACGGGCGTCGCAGCGCCCCTAACCATGGGTGTTGATGTCGCCCTGCCGAAAATAGCAGGCTGGGGAATGTCGGCAGCCGCCGGTGTAAGTTCACAGAAAGTGGAGACCACACAATATCCCGGTGCCTACAACAGCACCTTCTACCGAGGGAAAATCTGGGGAAAACTTGGTCCCGGTGCCTTGTTAAGCTGGGTGGACATCACTTCGGTGACCCCTGAGCTTGAAACTTTGCCGACGATAAATTCCACCAGTATCTGGATCTCATACCAATGGAAACTTCACCAATCGGATTTTGGCGAGGTGAGTCTTAAACCGACCTATCGACAGCTGATCCAGACAATCGAAGGGGAGCAGGACCTGGCCCGCACGTTTATCGAGCTGACCACAGAGATAAAATTCAAGTAATTTGCATATATAAAGAAGAATCCTAACTTCCCGGATCCCGGTGATCTGGAATAGAGATGGGTTCTGAAAGCTAGATTTATTTCCATCCTTGCATTGCTGCAAGGATCGCTGGTAGTGATAAGCATCTGCTATTAAACCCATACCAGATCGATTCCATGTCGGGGAGTGGTCTGCTTATGCTTTTCCAGACCGCTTCCAAACAAGAGAATGCATCATGCTTGAAGAAAAACCAGATCTATCAAAAAGTTTGACTCAGAAGATCGGGGTGATTCTTGGTCCCATCCTGTTCTTTGGGATTCTTTTGTTGTTTGATTTTGATCCTGATAATCCTGTCGTTACCCGAATGGCCGCCGTCGCGGCCTTAATGGCGGTCTGGTGGATCACAGATGCCATCCCGCTTTTTGCGACAGCCCTGATTCCCCTAGTGCTCTATCCGCTTTTAGGTATTCTCAAGGGCAGTGCCGTGGCGCCGCTGTACGTAAACAGTACCATATTTTTGTTCATTGGCGGATTCATGATCGCCCTTACCATGGAAAAGTGGCGACTGCACAAACGGATCGCCCTGTTTATTATTCGATCCATCGGGGGAGGTCCGGCACGGATCGTTCTCGGTTTTATGATCGCTGCCGCCTTCCTCTCCATGTGGATTTCGAATACGGCTACGGCCATCATGATGGTTCCCATCGGCCTGGCGATCGTCTATCAGATGGAAGAGAAATTTGAAGCGAGCGACACACACAATTTCACTGTGGGATTGATGCTGGGAATTGCCTACGCCTGCTCCATGGGCGGGATTGCTACCCTGGTGGGTACGCCCCCCAATCTTTCCTTTGCACGAATATTTGAGATCACTTTTCCTGGTGCACCGGCAATAACTTTTGGTAGCTGGTTCATCATGGCCCTACCCATATCCATTTTCATGATCGCAATTATCTGGCTGCTGCTCACAAAAGTCTTATTCCCCGTTCCAAGTCGTATCAAAGTAGAAAAGACAATTGTGGATCAGGAGTACCATAGCCTCGGACACATGAGTTTTGAAGAAAAGGCCGTGCTGCTCATCTTTTCTCTCACAGCCGTGCTATGGGTATTCAGGAACCAGCTGGTGGTGGGATTTGTAACCATCCCGGGCTGGTCGCAATTGCTTCCCTATCCTGACCTTATCGATGATGGGTCTGTGGCCTTGTTCATGGCGATGCTCCTTTTTCTGATCCCCACTCGCAGCAAGGGTGCGAAAACAGCTACCCTGATGGGAGCTCGCGTTGTCATGAGATTACCCTGGAATATCGTTCTGCTATTTGGTGGCGGATTCGCACTGGCAAAAGGGTTTCAGGTTACCGGTCTTTCCACCCTGATCGGTAATGAATTTGCCGGTCTGGCCGGGATGTCCCCCATCATCATGGTCCTGTTCGTTTGTTTTGGCCTGACTTTCTTGACAGAGCTGACGTCCAATACAGCGACCACTGAAATGATCCTGCCGATCCTTGCTTCTGTTGGCTTTGCCATGCAAACCAATCCATTAATTTTGATGATTCCAGCCACCCTTTCTGCATCATGCGCATTCATGATGCCTGTGGCGACACCACCCAATGCGATCGTGTTTGGAAGCGGTCGCGTAAAGATCTCGGAAATGGCGAAGGCAGGACTCCTTATCAACCTGATAGGGATCCTGGTGATTACGATCTACTTTTATACAATTGGTGCCGATCTGATGGGCATTGATCTTTCAGTTTTTCCTGAATGGGCAAAAAGTATGGGTGTCCCAATCAAATAGGGGCTGAACCATTCAGGTACTCAGGCGTATAAATGCAGATAAAATTTGGTTGAACTTCATTTGGTGGATAGTTTATAACCCTCAGAAAATGATCTAATTGAAAGGAATAAAGGTATGATAAACATGAGCAGACGAGATTTCGTTAAAATAACGGGGACCGGTCTGGCTTTGGCAACACTCCCAGGATTCTTGCGCACCGGGTTTGCAGCCAATAGTCCAGGTGGAAATCCTTATGGCTTTTATTTTAAACGCTTTGGAATCGATGACGATACGATTCGTAAAGTGATGGCTGAGGCCCTGCATTACGGGGGTGATTATTGTGACCTCTTTTTCCAGAATCAATTGAGCAATTCCATTCGACTGAGGGACAATATCGTCAGCACTGCCAGCACGAATGTGACCCTCGGCGTCGGTATTCGTGTGCTGAAGGGAAACCAAACCGGATATTCATTCACGGAAGATGTTTCATTGGCCAGCATGAAAGCGGCTGCACGTACAGCTGCCGGTATCGCATCTGGGTCAGCCAAGGGGGTTCCAGAGACATTCAACGCGACCAAGCTGATGAATTATTATGATACTGAAATGAGCTGGGAAGATGTGGGGGTTAAGAGCAAGGTCGAAATGCTCCAGGCCATCAATGATGATGTGTTTAAGGAAGACCCCAGGGTCGTCAAGGCCAGCGTCAATTTTGCTGACAGTGAAAATTATATTTTAGTTGTCAACTCTGAAGGGGGAATTGCTACTGATTATCAACCTATGTTGAGGATATCTGTAGCATGTACGGCAGAGCAGGATGGTCGCAGGGAGAATAATTATTTTGATTATTCAGCCCGGGATGATATCAGCTTCCTGACTCCAGAAAGACTAAAACGACTTCCCAGGGAGGCAGTCGCCCGAACAGTTAAGTTGTTTGAAGCGCAGACGCCACCGGCGGGAGAATTACCCGTCGTCCTGTCAGCAGGTAGCGCAGGTATTCTCCTCCATGAGGCAATCGGCCATGGAATGGAGGCTGATTTTAATCGTCAGGGTATTTCGGTCTACTCGGAAAAAATGAACAAGAAGATCGCTGAACCTTTTGTCACCATCGTTGATAATGGGACGAATCCGCATATTCGGGGTTCCATTAATGTTGATGACGAGGGGTATCCGTCACAGGAAACAGTGCTGGTAGAAAACGGAGTTTTGCGCACCTATATGCACGACAGGATCTCTGCCCAGCATTATGGTCTGGAACCAACTGGAAACGGTCGCAGGGAATCATTCAAGCATTATCCCATGCCAAGAATGAGAAACACCTACATGAAGAGCGGTCCTCATGAATTTGAAGAGATGATCGCGAGTGTGGATTACGGCATCCTCGCAGACCAATTCACAAACGGTCAGGTTAATATTGGTCCCGGCGATTTCACCTTCTATGTAAAATCAGGTTCACTGATTGAAAAGGGCAAGATCACAGCGCCGATCAAGGATGTAAATATTATCGGAAACGGACCGGAAGTCCTTGAGCGTGTGACCATGGTTGCCAATGATATGAAGATGGCTGAAGGTGGTTGGACATGTGGGAAAAATGGCCAGGGTGTACCTGTTTCACAAGGGATGCCAAGTGTGTTGGTCTCAGCAATTACTGTGGGAGGTAGGGGATAATTATGGAAAAAAATGTATACTTAGACCTTGGCTACTGGGTTCAGAAAAAGGCGAAACAACTGGGTGCCGACGATTCAGCCCTTGGAATAAATCAATCCCGTAGCGTTGAAGTGGATTTTCGCGATGGTGAGGTTGAAAAGCTCAAAGAGTCAACTGAACAGTCACTGTGGATCGAAATCTATGCAAATGGTCGCTATTCAAGTCATTCTACAAACGACCTGAGCAAACCTGCTTTGGAAAAATTCATCACCAATGCTGTTGATCTCACGACCTACCTTGAAAAAGACGAATTTCGGAAATTACCTGATCCTGAATTGTATAAGGGCCAGCATACGGTTGATATCGATATCAATGATACCAGGCAGGCTGATCTCACCGTGGAGCAGAGACTGGAACGGGCGAAAAATATGGGTGAATTCATCAAAGGAAAAGATGATCGAATCATTTCCATCGCTTCGGGATTTTACGATGACCACAGTGAGTCCTATCACCTGAAATCGAATGGCTTCGAAGGGCACAAGGAATCAACTTCCTTTACCCATGGGGCATCCGTTTCCATGCAGGGTGCCGGGGATAAGAAACCTGAAGCCTGGCGCTACTATCGTGCCCGCCATCTTGAAGACCTGGTCGGTGCGAAAGAAACAGCTCTCCAGGCACTGGCAAGAACCCAGGATCAAATGGGTGCGAAAAAAGTGCCCTCTGAAACCCTGCCCCTGTTGCTGGAGAATTCAAATGCTGCCGGCTTGCTCTGGCGTCTTATGGGCCCCCTCAGTGCCTCTTCAATACAGCAGAAAAACTCCTTCCTTGAAGGTAAAAAGGATCAGCAGATCGCCTCTGAGGTTCTGAGCATCATGGATGATCCGACCATTATTAGAGGATTGGGAAGCCGTTACTATGATGGCGATGGAATTGCAGCTCAACCCCGTCCCCTGATCACTGACGGCGTCCTGAATAACTACTTTGTCGATGTTTATTATGGCAATAAGCTCGGTTGGAAACCTACCAGTGGTGGATCTTCGAATCTTGTCATCAAACCGGGTAGTCGCTCAGGAGCAGAGATCGAAGCAGGTCTGGACAAAGCGATTCTGGTCACAAGCTGGCTCGGTGGAAATGCAAATGGTACAACGGGTGATTTTTCACTCGGTGTGGCCGGCTGGCTGATCGAAAATGGCAAACGGATCCAACCCATCACTGAAATGAACATCTCGGGGAACTATTCTGAGCTGCTGATGAATCTGGTCGAGGTCGGGAATGATCCCTGGATCCACTCAACATTCAGAACACCAACATTATTGTTTGATAAGGTGAATTTCTCAGGATCCTGACAGATCATTTCCAAACCCCGGGTTATAACTCTGGGAAGTAGGACCACAACGAACAAAACGTAGCAGGAGAATGGGATTCAACCCGTTCTCCTGCTTTTTTTGAGCTTAACCCAGGCAATTCCATAAAAAGATCCCTTGCTTTTTACTGGCTATTATTCGAGCTTATCCTATCTCATTAGAGGTCGCAAACCAAATCCCTAAATAATTGATACTTAAATCTCACCTGATTCCAGGTGGGTAAATCAATTGATTCAGGAGGATTTGATCATGTGGCGAAAGCAATTCGTTTACACAAATGTATTCATTTTGGCTCTGACCCTCAATGGACAAAATGTAATCGTGAATGAGATGTCCCAGGGGTCCGGGGGTGGTAAGGAATGGGTTGAACTGTTGGTGGTCGAGAATGGTACTGATCTCCGGGGCTGGGAGCTGGGGGATAACGATGATGGCATCTGGCATTCCCTGGTTGAGTTTAGCACACATCCTGTCTGGTCCAGTATGGCTGAGGGGACGCTCATCGTTATCTATAACAGTGGCGATGTGGACGAAACGATACTTGCTGCTGGTGGCGAAGACACTGATTTTGCTGATAAATCAGTGATTATCGCTGTCAATAATACAAGCTATTTCATTGATACTGGTATCTGGGGAGGCACTTCAGGCGCTTTTGCCAATACGGACGGGGATGATTGTGCCGCTATCCGGGATACAGCGGATATCATTATTCATGATATGGCACTGACCCATCCGACGGCCGTGATCACGGCACCAGGAAGTGCCAAGGTAAAATATTTCAGCGCTGATTCTGTGGGTGATATTGGTGATGACTCGAAGTGGGTTGAAGCGCCATCATCTGAGGCGACACCGGGACAGGGAAACGGAGGGGACAATTCCACTTGGATCGATTCATCCCTGCCAATTGAACTCGCAATCTGGTCCGGTTACTGTTCTGAAGGAAAGGTGCACTTGCAGTGGACCACGGAATCAGAGCTCGAAAACCAGGGCTTCATTATTACGCGCAGAGAAAAGGAATCGGAGCGGTTCATCGAGCTTAGCTCTTTTGTGCATAATGCACAACTTATCGGTCATGGATCCACCACAGATAGACATAACTATACCTTCGCTGACACTGATGTTGAACCTGGGCAGGATTATGTCTACCAACTGGCAGATGTAGATTATGACAATAGAATGACGACTCATTCTGAGCTCTTTATCCATATTGGGAGTCTGGATCTTGAGATTGACCAAAGTCCAGTTGATCTTGATCCGCCCTTCCCAAATCCTTTTAACTCAACTGTGCAGCTCTCCTTTCGACTGGAGCAGGAAGCGGAAATGCTCACGCTGAATCTTTATGATACCCGCGGAGATCTGGTACGATCCCTGGCAGAGGGGGCTTATCCAAAAGGGACTTACCAATTTCATTGGGAGGGGAGCAAGGAAGGGGGAGGGCTGCTCGCCTCAGGGGTGTATATCCTGCGTTTGCTGATCGGTGAACACCAGTATGTACAGAGGATCACCTATTTGAGATGAAGGATACGCGTAGTAAACCGTTAAAACGGTTAGGCTCTTGTCGGTGTTTCCTACCACACCCAACTGAAGTTGGGTGTTAGAGAGAGCAACAAAACATAAGCGCTAACACCCGACGTGTATCCGGGGGGATATGGAACATCTAAATAGCACCCGACTGACCTGCTGTATCGAAGTCCCAAGAGGATCGTCAGAAGGAAGACCAGAGTCAGATGGTAGAGAGAGAACAGAAAATTATGGGAAGTAACACCCAATTTTTATTCGGGATAATATGAAACATCTCAATAACACCCAACTTCAGTTCGGTGGCCAAGAATACCATACTAAGGAGAACCGTTTCAACGGTTTAAAGAACAAGGAGATCACATCATGTCACTACACTCAAAAACGCGTCTATTAATTCACCTGATTTGGAATTGTCACAAGCATCAGAAACTAATTAACAGAAATCTGAGTGTGCCTCTAAATGAGTTTATCCGAAGATATAGCCAGGAGCATTCTATTGTAATTATTGCCAGTTTCGTGAATGGGGATCATGTGCACGCATTGATAGATCTACCCTCAGATCAAAGTATCGCAAATATTGCAAAAGCACTGAAAGGGGCATCCTCTCGCTGGCTGAATCAACAGGAGGAACAAATGGAGAAATTTTCCTGGGGAAGAGGATATGGGGCATTTTCGGTAAGCGAATCGAATCTGAATCGGGTGATCAGGTATATCGAGAATCAGGCTGAACACCATCAAACAAAAAGTTATCAGGAGGAATTTGAACTGTTCATCGAAAAGTATGGGCTGGCAGGGTAAACCGTTAAAACGGTTAAGCTCTGGTCTGTGTTTACCGATACACCCAACTGAAGTTGGGTGATAGAGAGAGTGGCAAAACATAAGCGTTAACACCCGACTTGAATTAGGGAGGATATGGAATATCTCAATAACACCCAACTTCAGTTGGGTGGCAAAGAACACCATACTAGGGATAACCATTTCAACGGTTTTCAAGAGCATTCGTGTGACAAATCGCGCTTCCAAATCGCTCCCCATAGATTACTTTGCCAATAAGAATGACAGGAATATATATGAAACAATTTTTAATACTGATTATTAGCGCCCTGAGTCTCTTTGCCCAGATTCCTGACGGATATTATGACGGAACTTCAGGCCTGACTGGGACCTCACTCCAACAGGCGCTTCATGATATTATTGATGGTCACACAGAAGTCACTTATACAGCCTTATGGACTCATTATCAAACAACAGATGTGAAACCAAATGGGAAAGTATGGGACATGTACTCCGATGTACCAGGTGGAACACCTGCTTATGAGTACACCTTTGTGACTGATCAATGTGGTAATTACAGCGGTGAAGGCAGCTGCTACAATCGTGAGCATTCCTGGCCAAAGAGCTGGTTTAATGATGCCACTCCCATGTATACGGATATTTTCCATGTGGTTCCCACAGATGGCACAGTAAATGGAAGACGTAGCAACTATCCTTATGGAGAAGTGGTGAATACAAGCTGGGAAAGCACCAATGGCAGTAAACTTGGTAGCAATGATCCCAGCCTGGGATATTCAGGGACTGTATTTGAACCCATCGATGAGTACAAGGGGGATTTTGCCCGTATCTATTTCTATATGTCCACCCGCTATTACGGTGAAGATGGCAGCTGGGACACAAATGATATGGTGACAGGCAGCCAGCTGAAACCCTGGGCACTGAACATGATGCTTGAATGGCACGTCACGGACATGGTAAGTCAGAAAGAGATCGACAGGAATAATGCCATCTATGGGATACAGCATAATCGTAATCCATTCGTGGACCATCCTGAATTTTCAAATTCGATCTGGGGCGGGAATTATCCGGTCTCGATTCAATATGAACCTGAAATTAAGCCAAAAGGACTGGAGCTTGTTTCTACCTATCCCAACCCCTTTAATGCGGGAACCCTGATCGAATTCCAGTTGAACGCGTCAAGCCTTGTAGCCATGGATGTTTTTAATATTCAGGGACAGCTGGTCAGCCATATCCTGGAGCGATCATTTGTCCCGGGATCCCATCAAATACACTGGTCTGGTGCCGATCAGAATGGAAATGACCTTTCCAGTGGTGTCTATTTGCTGCGCCTGTCCTCTGCGACCAGCAGCAGCTTTCAACGACTGACTATTTTACGCTAGGGAAACGATAACGATCTGAACGGTTTTTTGTCTAATGGCTAAGTCAATTAAAAAGGAAACACCAATGTCTCAGGAAATTACAACAGCAAGCGGTCTAAAGTATGTCGACATCACAGTCGGTGACGGGAAATCACCTTTGAGCGGTCAGGGGGTTGTTGTCCATTATACCGGAACGCTTGAAGATGGAACAAAATTCGATAGTTCCGTGGATCGGGACAAACCCTTCAGCTTTACCATTGGGATTGGTCGTGTTATCCAAGGCTGGGATGAAGGTGTGATGACCATGAAGGTGGGAGGGAAGCGAAAATTGATTATTCCTTCTGAATTGGGTTATGGTGCCCGCGGGGCAGGGGGCGTTATTCCGCCAAATGCCACCCTTATTTTTGATGTTGAACTGCTCGATATTCGTTAATAGAAACACAGATAAATCTCAGTTTGAATCCAGGAAATGTAGTTTACATTACAGAGTGTAAACAATGAATGGAAGGCAAACATGAAAGCAACTGCAAAAGACTTAAGATTCCACTCGAAGGAATTATTGGATACAGCACGTAGAGGAGAAGAAGTCCTCATCACTTATAGAGGTAAGCCCTACGCAAAATTAGTTCCTGTAACTGGTGAGATTGATTCAGCTCAAAATCTAGGAAATCATCTATTTGGGATGTGGGCAGATAATTCAGAAGTATCGGATGTAGAAGCATTTGTTGACTCAGCTCGAGAAAGCAGAATCTAATGCTCATTGATACTGATGTAATAATCTGGTATTTGAAGGGCAACGAGAAGGCGAAAACTGCGATAGAAAAGCTGCCAACTTTCTCGATCTCAGTGATTACCTATATGGAACTAGTTCAAGGTATGCGAAATCAGAGCGAGCTTCGTGAATTAAGGAGAGCTCTGAAAAACTGGAAAGCGAATATTTTATACATAGATGAAGAAATTTCCTCCAAAGCTATGTTCCTAGTGGAAAGGCATTTTTTGAGCGACTCAATGCGACTGGCAGATGCACTAATTGCCTCGACAGCATTGACAAATGGGCTTCCAATTCTTACAGCAAATGACAAACACTACAAGGTTGTAAATCAGCTTAAACGAATGGTATTTAGACCATAAGTAGGGCAATCTGGTTTCAAAAGCTTCAAGCTGAACCGCACGAAGGGGTGTGCCAAATGAATTTCTTGTGGTCGGATACAGTTAACTTGCCAAGCGAGTCTGCTTCAGGAAGCAGCTTAAGCTTAAGGCGATATGAGTCTGACTGAATGACGACTGAAGCCTTAAAAGAAGTTCTCGCTGAGCATGCGCTAACCCTACTCTACTTTTCCACACCCAGTTGCAATGTGTGCAAAGTATTGCGACCCAAAGTTGAGGCATTGCTCAAAGAAGAACCGCCCTGGCATTTTCAATATGTCAATACGGAAGAATCTTTGGAGATCGCTGGTCAGAACCTGGTCTTCACCGTCCCCACCATACTGCTTATGGCCGAAGGCCGGGAAATAGCCCGATTCTCTCGTCATTTTGGAATGGGGGAGTTGGAAGGTCCTGTGCGACGGTATGCTAAAATGTTTGGTGATGCTTAACCGAAAAGCTGCTGTGTTAAAAGTCAAATCATTCATCCGAAAGAAGCCGGAGCTTCTGATTATGAGGAAATGACACGTGCGAGTTGCTTTTTTGAAGCTCCAAGTGCGAGAAGAGATTTGATGATGAGATCGAGTGAAACAGTAGGATCACCGGTTTCGATTTTTGCCACTCGAGACTGGCTGGAATGGATAAGCTTTGCCATTTCAATCTGAGTCAGATTTTGTTCTGTTCTTAATTTTCTAAGATTTGCACTCAAATTAAGTTTTAGGTCAATGTATGCGGATTCTTCAGGAGAGAGTCCGAGAAAATCTCCTGCAGAACCAATTTTCCAGCCCTTGCTTTTTAATTTTTTTATTTTCTCTTTACGCATTGTCATATTCCTTTATTCTTTTTTTACACATATTAATAACTTTTTTAGAAGTCTTTTGAGCCTTCTTAAAGAACACCTCAAGAATGACGATAGCATCTTCATCAATTCTATAGATTAAACGCCAATTGGTGGTCTCATCATTGATTCTCAGTTCATGACATCTGGTGCCAATAATTGGCATTGGTCTGGATTGAGGCAGACTCAAGGTTTTGCCCATTTGAAGAGTCCTTAATAGGAATCCAGCTTCAATTCTTGCGGCTGAAGAGAAGGGTGGCGTTTTGACTTCACCGTGTAACCAAACGAGAGGTTTGTCATTCCTATTCATCACAATAAAGATATGTCAAATATGACATAATACAATCAAAAAAATGTCTAGCTAAAAAAGGTTAGATATCAATATTATTTTTCTTCGTGATCCCGGCACTTGCGTCGGGAGAAGCGATCTCAAACAACGAATGGAATACAGATTCGGAGATTGCCGCATCGTTCGGACTCGCAAAGACTGTGGGGGAGTAGACAGCCCGGATTTATTTAATTGAAATCAAAGTTTCCGGAGAAGGTCCAGAAGGGGTCTCACCGGTCTGCTCCCTGATCGCCTCGATCTCTTCAAAACTGAATAATTTTCCCTGACCAACCCCCTCACATTCCTCTTCGATCATTTTCCAGCGAAACTTTGATTTAAGATTGGCCTTCCAGAAGGGATAGGTTCGACACTGGGTGGGACGGGCTTCATAAATGGTGCAGCCGTTCTTGTCGTAAAAGATGCAATTATCGCCATCATTCTTGAAGACATAATGACCATCGTTCAATTCCATGTATTTTTTAGTGAAGGCGCTGACACTCAGTTTGAGATGTCTGGCTGCAAAACCCACATCCTCAAGACTGGGATAAACGAAGCCACCACCCAGCTTGCAACAGGCACCACAGCCTGTACATTCAAAATGCAGGCCCTCTGAATAAAAACGAGATTTTGCCGATACTGGGTCCATACTTAAAATAGACCTTTTACCAGACCGCCATCTACAACCAGGGACTGACCGGTCATGTAACTGGCTCTGGTGGAGGCCAGGAAGGCGATCACGGCACCCAGTTCCTCAGGCTGACCGAGACGCCCCATGGGGATGTCCCTGGCGATGAGCCGGGGATCTGCCAGATCAGAATGGAGTTCCCTGACCCTTTCAGTTTCATGAATACCGGGAAGCACCATATTGACAGTAATCCCCTCTCTGGCCACCTGAGCAGACAAAGTCTTTGCAAAGCCTGTTAAACCTGCTCGCGCCGTGTTTGAGAGGATGAGTGAATCGATGGGTTGTTTTACAGATACTGAAGTGATAAAAATGATGCGGCCCCAACTTTGCTGACGCATGCCGGGGAGAACTTCCATCGCTGAATCTTTCATTGAGATCAGATTATTATTCAGGGCTGAATTCCACTGTTCCTCGGTGAGTGTGTCCACTTTTCCGACAGGCGGACCGCCATTGTTTGCGATGAGGATATCTATGCTTCCCCAGGTATCGTTAATGCTTTTTAATACCTCTGCTCTTGATCGGGCATTACCAATATCACACACAAAACCAAGTACGTCAGCCTGGGTTGCTGAAACGATCTGTTCAACTGCCCGATCAACACGATCCTTTTTTCTGCTGCAGACGGCGACTCTGCAGCCCTCTTTCGCAAGTTCCATGGCAGCTGCGAGCCCCAGCCCTGAAGAAGCTCCCTGAACCAGCGCAATTTTCCCATGTATTCCAAAATCCATCATAACCTCCCTGGTGATAAAGACGTTACATTTTAGATCAATGGAACGTGTTGGGAAAGGAACAAATCTCCTCTAATCCTGTTCACTTCAGAGACACATCGTCTATATTAGGCGGTTAAAAAAGAATAAAGGAAACTTTTTATAAATGGATTTTAATACACTATTACTCGCAGTCCCTGCCATCCTGATCGCGCTGACCTTTCATGAATTTTCACATGCCTATGTGGCCTATCGCCTGGGTGATCCAACAGCCAAGCTGATGGGTCGATTAACGCTAAATCCCCTGGCACATCTTGATCCGATGGGCACCATCATGATCTTTCTGATTCATTTTGGCTGGGCGAAACCGGTTCCTGTCGATCCTCGATATCTGGGCAATCCGAGGCGGGATATGATGTGGATATCAGCAGCGGGACCACTCATGAATATGGCACTGGCACTTGTTTCCGGAATTTTGATCAGAATATTTATCGCCTCTGGTATGGCCAACACCCACATGGGGAGCTCGGCCGGCATCCTTTTCCAGATGCTTTACTTCTCGCTCTATATCAATCTGGCTCTGGCCTTCTTCAATCTCATCCCCATTCCACCTCTCGATGGATCCAAGATTCTTGCCGGCTTGCTTCCCCATCGCTATGCTCCAACTCTTTATTTGGTCGAGAGCAAGGGACCCATGATCCTGTTCGGTATCATCATGTTTGGCTGGGTCACCGGATTTCATTTATTGGGGATGGTGATCGGACCATTTATCAACTTTTTCTCTGGACTTTTTGGTGGGATTTAATGCCTGAACTGAAGTATGCAAAAAAGCGTCACCTGAGACGTTTTGAGGCAGTAGATCAAAAGCAGAAACGGATCGAATTCCGGCGCTTAACCTCAAGCTACCCCAAGCGGAGTATGCTTGGTCTGATCATTATGGCTGGGATCGTCGGGTATCTATTGTATTATTTATCAAAAGTGTAAAGGTCTTCTCCATGCAAAAGATCGTAGAATGTGTTCCAAATTTCAGCGAAGGTCGTGATCGGGTGATCATCGATCAGATCACCACGGCCATCAAACAGGTTGAAGCAGTTACCCTGCTGGACGTGGATCCAGGAGCTGATACTAACCGAACTGTTGTGACCTTTGTCGGTAGTCCTGATGCCGTTGTTGAAGCAGCCTTCCAGGCCATCAAACGGGCGGCTGAAGTGATCGATATGAGAAAGCACCATGGGGCCCATGCACGGATGGGAGCAACTGATGTGTGCCCGTTCATTCCTGTCAGTGGTATCAGCATGGAAGAATGCGCAGAGCTTTCCCGAATCCTGGGAAAACGAGTCGGGGAAGAGCTGAATATCCCCGTTTATCTCTATGAATTCTCTGCCAGTTCTCCAGACCGGCAGAATCTCGCTGATATTCGTGCAGGCGAATATGAAGGGCTCCCGGAGAAATTAAAGGATCCCCACTGGAAGCCCGATTTTGGCAAGGCGGAGTTCAATGCCAAAGCAGGTGCGACTGTCATGGGCGCCCGAAAATTTTTAATCGCTTATAATGTCAATCTCAATACACGTGATACAAAAAAAGCAACGGACATCGCCCTGGAGATCAGGGAGGCAGGCCGCAATGCCCGCGACCCAGAGACTGGATTGTTTATCCGCGACGAGAAGGGGAACCCGGTTAAAACTCCTGGAACGCTAAAAGCAGTAAAAGCAGTCGGCTGGTATATCGACGAGTACAAGATGGCCCAGATCTCCATGAATCTGGTGGATCAGGAAATTACGTCCATCCACGAGGCTTTTGACGAAGTTGTAAAGCAGGCAGAACTCCGGGGTCTCCGGGTATCTGGCAGTGAACTGGTCGGTCTCATACCATTGAACGCCATGCTGGATGCAGGTCGTAATTATCTCAGGAAGCAGAATTCATCCACGGCTGTCTCCAAGGCAGAGATCATTCGGATTGCCATACAAAGTATGGGCTTGAGCGAAATATCTGCCTTTGATCCACAAGAACGAATTATCGAATACCAGTTGGATGCCAAGGAAAAACAGAATCTGGTCGACATGCAGATTACCCAATTTGCTGATGAATTGGCCTCTGATTCTCCTGCTCCTGGAGGTGGTTCAGTCTCTGCCCTGGCATCTGCCCTGGCTGCTGGGCTCAGTAATATGGTCGGTGTCCTGACCTATAATAAAAAGGGCTATGAGGAGCATTGGGAAGAGATTGAGACTCTGGCGAATGAAGCCCAAGGGCTCAAGGATGTTTTTCTGAAACTAGTGGATGAAGACACAGACTCGTTCAATCAGGTCATGATGGCCATGCGTTTGCCAAAAGCCAGCGATGAGCAAATTCAGATTCGCCAGGAAGCAATACAGCAGGCAACCATACTGTCTGCTAAAATACCCCTGAAGGTTATGGAACAATCACTCCGTACGATAGAAATCGCTGGCCGAATGGCCAAAATCGGAAATCAGAATTCACTGTCTGATGCCGGTGTTGCTATTCTCCAGGCCCACGCCGGGTTGGAGGGTGCTGCGATGAATGTCCTGATCAATATTCCTGGTATTGAGGATAAGCAGCTCGTTCAGGAGTTTAAGGAAAAAGTAGCCAGGCTCAGAGCTGATGCAGACACCCTGACTCAAGACTCACTGGCTCTGATCAACACCCAACTCCTAACTCCTAACGCCTAACGCTTCTATGTCCCGTATCCACATCCTGCCCGAAATCCTCAGCAATAAAATTGCAGCAGGTGAAGTTGTCCAGAGACCGGCTTCTGTTGTAAAAGAGCTGGTTGAAAATTCTATCGATGCTGAATCGACAAGGATTGAGATAACGATCCTCAATGGGGGACGCGATTTAATTCAGGTGATCGACGATGGACTTGGCCTGGAGCAGGAGGAATTGGAACTGGCCTTGAAAAGGCATGCTACCAGCAAGATTGCTGAGATCGAAGACCTGTTCAAAATCCGAACCATGGGTTTCAGAGGGGAAGCCCTCCCAAGTATCGCATCCGTATCCATGATGGAAGTCGTCTCCAAAGTCAGGGGCGGGGAAACAGGTTACGGCATCCAGGTACAGGCTGGGAAGGAAGAAAAAGTGCATCCAGAGGCCTGGGAAGAGGGAACCCGGATCACAGTCAAGAATCTTTTTTTCAATGTTCCCGCCCGCTTGAAATTCTTAAAAGCTCAGCGGACGGAGCTCAATCATATTTTAAACCGGGTCAAACCCCTGGCCCTGATTCATCCCCATATTGCATTCAAACTCACATCAGACAGCAAGGTGGTTCTTGATGTTCGTGCCTCAACACCGGAGGAGCGGGTCATCGCACTGTTTGGTACTGAATATCGTGATAAGATCATTGCAGTTGAGGATTCAAGGGGGAGTATCAAAGTCACGGGATTTATTGGGAATCTGGACCTGGTCCGCATCGCACCGGGAGAACAATATCTGTCCATCAACAAAAGACCGATTACAGATCGACTCATCAACAATGCCGTGTATCAGGCTTACAAGTCTCTTATCCAGCGAGGTGAATATCCTTTCTATATGCTGGATATTTCAGTCCCACTCAATGAAGTTGATGTCAATGTTCACCCGACCAAAACGGAAGTAAAATTCAATGATGAATGGCGGGTTTACCATGTGGTCAAAGAAACGGTGGAAAGTGGTCTTCGTCAGACTTTGAAAGTGATTCCCGGCTTCCAGAATCGGCCTCAATCTCCACCAGGTTTCCAGCCAGGTGCGTTTGATTCCGCCCAGACCAGCTTTTCAATTTCGTCTGCCGGTCAGGAGGGAGGCTCCTTTTCAGCAAGAACGGAAGAGGAAAGTGAGATTCTCCAAAAAGCACGTCAGTTTTCCCAGGTCCTGGATCGCGGCCCCGTGCAGAGAAAACCCGAAAGACAAAGTGGCGGATTCATCTGGCAGGTACACAATAAGTATATCCTCAGTCAGATCAATAATGGGATTGCCATCATTGATCAGCATGTCGCCCATGAGCGAATTCTGTATGAGGAAGCTTTGGCGGACCTGACAGAAAATAAGGGCATGTCCCAACAATTGCTGTTTCCGGAAAATCATGAATTTTCAGCTGACGACTATAATGTCCTGGTAGAGATCATTCCCGCGCTGAACAATCTGGGATTCAGACTCCGGGAATTTGGTCCCCGGACCATTCTGGTCGAAGCTGTACCGACGGGGATGAGGGGGGGAAGTGAAGGCTCCATTCTAAAGGAGATTATCGATCATTATCGTGAAAATCGTGTATTTGACTATTCACCTGCAAAAAGATTGGCGGCATCATATTCCTGTAAGGCTGCCGTCAAAGCAGGCGATCCCCTCACAGAGGATGAAATGCGTATCCTGGTCGATCGATTATTCGCAACGGAGAACCCCTTTTATTGTCCCCATGGTCGTCCCATCATAATTAATCTTAGCATCGATGAACTGGACAAGCGTTTCGAACGTCATTAAAATGCTCAAATTGGAATCTTCCATTCAGTGGTAGTGAGGGCATAGTCAACTCTGATGCGATCGTTGATCATACATAACCAAGATATTGAGCACCCGGACTCGGATTATATCATTTTGGCCGGACCGACCGCGGTAGGCAAAACTGCCCTGGTAATGGATCTGGCGAAGCAATACGATGTGGAAATTATTAGTGGGGATTCACGGCAGATTTACAGACATATGAATATTGGAACTGCAACGCCGGAAGCACAGGAGTTGGAACGATTGCCCCATCATCTTTTAAATGAATTAAACCCCGACGTTGTTTGGAATGCCGCTGATTTTTATCAACGGGCACGACAACTCATCGTAGAAATTCTTGAACGCGGGAATCTGCCCATCGTGGTAGGTGGAGCAGGGATGTACCTGGATGCTCTGCGCTTTGGTCTGTTTGATGAGCAAGCAAAAAATCCTGATCTAAGACGTAAATATCAAGGCCTGATCGATGGCGGGGAGGCTGAGTCGCTGTGGGAGGGTTTAAGAAAAATTGATCCTGAATATGCAGAAACCTTTCATCACAATAATCACAAAAAACTGATGCGGGCATACGAGATTTATGAATCCACCGGGATGATCCCTTCAAAGGTCTTTGCACAGCACGTTGACCCATTTGAGAAAAGGGATGTTTTTATTGTCCTGGATCGTCAACGGGAATTGCTTTATGAGAGGATTGATCAACGTGTGCTCGATATGTTTGCAAACGGTCTTATTGATGAATGCAGAAAGCTTTTGGAATTGGGCTACAGCCCGGACCTGTATCCGATGCGGACGATTGGCTATAAGGAAGTATTTGCCTTTCTTGCCGGGAATCTGGAGGAGGATGATATGGTTGCCTTGATCCAGAAGAATACGCGCAACTTCGCAAAACGCCAACTGACCTGGTTCCGGAACCATCCCTACGATCACTGGATCAATCTGGATAATTGATCATCTCTTTGGCAAAAAAAAGCCCTGGTCGTCAGGGCTTTTTTGGGCTCTTATCACATGTTAACTAACATTTGGAATACCCACAATTATGACACAACAGGCAGCCACCTTCATGGGAAATGGTGGAGCCACATTCAGGACAGATGGTCATGGCCTTTAAGGCTGCGCCGTTACTTGGCTCTACCATATTGAAATGAGCACCATGATCATTTTCATGGGTCTCCTTTTCAACAGCGCTTCGTAAGCGGGCACCCGTACTATCCGAATTGAATTCAGCCATGTGCTGTTCCAGAGCCTTTCCGATTGCATCAGGCGTCGAGAGGATCAATTGACCATTTTCCCATACAGGGTTGGGTCCACTGATTCCCTTGAGTTGCTTGATGATCTCAGTGACATCCATCCCGCTTCTCAGGGAGAGTGAGATCAGGCGACTGATAGCTTCAGCTTGTGCTGCAGCATTCCCTCCGGCTTTTCCAATGGTGGTGAATATTTCACAGAGTCCATCCTCATCATGATTGATAGTGATGTAGAGTGTTCCCTCACCTGTGCGTATACGACGGGTGACGCCGTAAGTATCCTTGGGACGGAGCCGGGGATGGAGAGTCGGGGGATCCAAAGATAGTTCCGTGCTTGTGGCAGGTTTGGACTCTGCTGGCTTTTCGGGTTTGTTCGAGATGAGAATACCATCACGGCTACCCTCGCGGTACACTGTGATTCCCTTGAGCCCTGCTTTATATGCTGCCATGTATATGTTTGCCACAGTTTCCACGGCGACATCTTCAGGAAGGTTAACTGTTGAACTGATCGATGCATCGATATAGCGTTGGATCGTACCCTGCATTTTGACCCTGAAATAGGGATCGATATCATGGGCTGTAACCACTGATTCAGGAAGATTCTCATCTGTCCCGTATTTTTGCAGGATGGTGGGATGAACAACCTTGAATTCATCAAAATCCTCACCATAGGTGTCATTTCTTTTTACTCGTCGTTTATAACTGACGTTAAAAATAGGTTCCACACCTGAACTAACCTGGGCTACAATGGCACCGGATCCAGTCGGAGCCACGGTTAAAATAGTGGCATTTCGGATCCCGTGGCTCTGGATCTCAGTCTGCAATTCCGGGGTCAATCCCTGAACAAATTTACTCTTCTTATAACCATCCCATTGGAAATTCGGAAATGAACCTTTTTCTTTGGCCAACTCAACTGATGTTTTATAGGCTGTTTGTGAGAAGGTTTTCATGACTTCTTCAACTGTTTTCAAAGCCTCATCAGTATCATACTTGATATCTTGCAGCATTAGCATATCAGCTAATCCAAGGATTCCCAGACCGACGCGTCTGTCGGAGAGTGCGTTATGCCTCTGATCTTCAAGAGCATGTCTGTCTGCGTTATAATCAATAACGTTATCCAGATAACGTACACTCAAGCGAACAGTATCTTTAAAATCACTCCATTGGAATTGGCCGTCACTATCAACAAAACGAGCGAGATTGATGGCGCCCAGATTGCAGGCCCCGCCATCAGGCAGGGGCTGTTCACCACAAGGGTTGGTGCTAACCAGCGGGCTGCAGTATTCTGCGTTATGATAATCGATCATCGTGTCCCAGAAAATGATGCCTGGTTCGGCGCTGGCATGAGCTGCTGTAATAATCTTTTCCCAGAGATCCTTGGCCCTGATGGTCTCATAAACTTTATCATTCCAACGCAGTTCAAAATCCGTGTCCAGCTCAACTGCTTCCATGAATTCATGGGTGAGCAGGACTGAAATGTTGGAGTATTTTACTTTGGTCAAATCCCGTTTAACATCTACGAATTCAGCAATATCAGGGTGATCCACGCGCAGGGTCTGCATGTTGGCGCCGCGTCGACCGTGTTGAGCGATGGTATTCGTATTCTCGCTGAAAAGATTCATAAATCCAACGGGTCCACATGATTCACCGCCAGTGCCGTTGATGTTGGAGCCCTTCGGGCGGAGGATTGAAAGATCATGCCCACATCCACCACCATATTTATAGGTCTTGGCTTCCTGGATGATGGCATCATAGATGGAGTTGATCGAATCACTTTTAATCCCCACTACATAACAATTGTTGAGCGTTGTTTTGATGTCTTCACGACCGGCACCATGCATGATTCTTCCACCAGGGACAAAGCGAAAATCATGGAGGATGGTATAGAATCTATCTTCCCATATCTCAGGTTTTTCTTCCAGAGCAGCCATGGCTCTGGCGAGACGACGCCACAAGTCCTCAGGGGAGTGTTCGTCTGGTGCTAGATATTTATTCTGAAGTACGCTTTTCCCAAGATCATCCGCTCCATAGTAGCTGTTGATATCTATACCGGTGCGTGATTTCTCCTGGTTAACAATAGCCTCGATTTGTAGCGCGGGATCCTGGAGGGGCGTTTTCCTAAGATCCTTTTCATCAAATTCAAAAGGGAACTGTATAGTTTCAGACATGTATGTGTACTCCTCAGCGGTTTGCCAAAAGTTTGTTGCTTAACCTCTCAATTCAAAAATTTGGAAAAATGTCAGCGAGAAGTCTGTTCACCCAATTGTAAGTTGACTGGTATAGAAGTTGTCCTGCTACGTGATATTGATCACGTTTTCCCAGCGTATCGAATATAGAGGGAGCATAAATCATGACAAGCCACTTTTTATAAAAAACTACAAAATATTGGCAGTTTTTATGCTGAAGAACTACATGTTGTGTTTATAAGTGACCCATTGTGTATCAAAGATTTAGGGGGATTTCACCGTCTGGATGTATTGGCTGAGCATCAGATCGGAGTCACTTTTAGAAATGGAAAATTTTCAGAGGCGCCGTAAGTTGCACTTCAAATCTTAATGTATGGATATTCTGGAAAGGGTGAGTATTAAAGTCCAGGATACAGAGTAAATCACTTGCTCTCCGAGATTTAAATCTGTTAATTTCGCCGGTTATTTAAAACGCGGGTGTCGCATAATGGTAGTGCCTCAGCTTCCCAAGCTGATGGCGGGAGTTCGATTCTCCTCACCCGCTCTCTAAACCAAAATGGAAACCGGTGTATTGATCGCTCCACAAGCTTCACTTATGAGAACCATCATTCATTACAGACCCTGGAAGGATTAGTTCTATTCAACAGAAAGACCTGCAGATCCGTCAATATCACGAGAAGGAAGAAGTCAATTATCATCGCATTATTGAATACGCCAGTGATGGTGTAGTCATACATGTTGATGGAATTATTGTCCATGTCAATCAGAAGATGCTTGATATGCTTGGGTATGCCAAAGCTTCCGAGCTGATTGGTATAAAAGCGAGTGAGCTGATCCAGGAATCGCGCCGGGAAATCTCAAACGAGCTCGAAGTTGCCATGCTTAGCGGTAAAAGAGAATTAAGATCTGTAGAAGATGTGTATGAAACAAGTGACGGTCAATTGGTGCCCGTTGAGGTTTCTGCTCTACCGATTGAATTCGAAGGAAAGAAGGCAACTCAGATCATCGCCCGGGATATTTCCGAACGAAAAAAAGTGGAAGCGGAGATATGGGAATACCAGAACATGTTAAAACAGGTGTCTGCTGATCTCATTCTCGCAGAAGAGGCTCAACGCAGAAATCTGGCCATCGCCCTCCACGATAATCTGGGGCAAAGCCTGGCCATGGCTAAGATCAAAATAACCGGTATCATGAAGGATATTTCCGATGAAACGCTACGGGAAAAACTTAAGGCCATTGAGAACGATATAAGCTATGCGGTCAAAGAGACCCGGTCATTGACCTACGAATTAAGTCCTCCTGTGCTGCATGAATTGGGTTTTATTATCGCCCTGCAATGGCGTCTGGACAAATTTTCAGACGAATCGGGGATTCAAGTCGAATATGATCATAATGTGGATGAGATCAAGCTACGTGATGAGCAGGAGATCCTGTTATTCAGATCAACGGATGAAATATTGAAAAACATCCTCAAACACGCGAAGGCCACCAGAGTTCATGTCCTGGCCGAGGCATCAAAGTATGCATTTGTTGTGAGAATCAAAGACAACGGGGTTGGTTTTGACACATCCATATTGAACCCACAAAAACGACACAAGGATAGCTTTGGATTATTTAGTATAAAAGAACGTCTGGAGTATCTTGGTGGCGTTCTTGACATACAGTCTAAAAATCAGGTGGGAACCGAAGTGATTCTCAATGTTCCAGTCTCCTTGGAGGGTTTCTAATGGCAGTAAATATCATTTTGGCAGATGATCATACCTTATTCAGGGAAGGCTTGCTCTCAATCCTGAACGCTGAGCTGGAATTCAATGTGATCGCTCAGGCTGAAAATGGTCGTGAAGTCGTGAAGCTCGCGAATAAAAAGCAGGTCGATGTGATCATCATGGATATTGCCATGCCCGAGCTGAATGGCATTGAGGCAACCCGGCAGGTGCTTCAAGATCACCCTGAGATAAAGATCGTCGCCCTGTCGATGCACTCTGATCGTCATTTTGTTACTGGCATGCTCAAGGCCGGTGCGAAAGCCTATTTGTTGAAGGATTGTGCTGGCAGTGAGTTGATCAAGGCAGTCCGCGAGGTACTCATGGATAGATTCTACATCAGTGAAGATATCTCAACGAAGGTGCTGAATGATTATGTTGGGAAACTGGTTGGCGAGGATGAAGATGAGACCGAGCTTTCCAGCCGGGAACGGGAGGTGTTGCAGCTCATCGCCGAAGGGAAGCCCACCCAGGAGATCGCTGAAACGCTATTTATTAGTGTGAAAACTGTGGAGGCGCACCGCAGCAAAATAAAGAGCAAGTTGAATCTGAATTCAATTCCTGAATTGACCAAATATGCGATTCGCAAGGGTCTAACCTCTTTGGAATAGTAGATTTATGATTGAGTTACATTCTTGATACCCCGTCTATATGCCTTGATTTTTCTTCCTTAAGCTCTCATTCAAGTCCCTTGAGGAAAGCCGTTTGTAATTTTGAGATAGCCAAGTAAATTTCCATGCTATGGGAATTCTAACAATCAAGAATCTGGTATTTTATGGCTATCATGGTGTTCAGGATTTTGAAAAGGAACTGGGTGGCCGTTTCGAAGTTGATATAAAAATTCGCTATCCCTTCAGCCGCTGCTCGACTGAGGATACCCTAAACAAGGCTGTGGACTATCAATTGGTTTACCAAGTGGTAGAAGATATGGTGACAAAAAGAAAATATCATCTCATCGAGACGCTGGCTGAGCACACCGCAAATGCGTTGGTCGAACAATTTGACCTTGATGAGGTGACAGTCATTCTCCGGAAAACGAAGGTTCCCATTGATGCGGTTCTGGACTATGTGGAGGTTGAGGTTTCCCGGCAGGGTGCAGCTTCATGACACGCGTCCTGCTCAGCATTGGATCAAATCAAAAAGACCCTCAGACCCAAATTCGGAATGCCTACCATAGCTTGTGCAAGGATTTCACAAACCTTCATTTGAGCAGATTATATATCACCGAGCCCGTCGGATATCAGGCCCAACCTCCCTTTATCAATGCTGCCATTACACTTGAAACGAATTATACGGCACCGGAGCTGCTCAAGGTGTTGCACGATATAGAATTGAAGACTGGAAGATCCCGTCAAACCGAATCACGGAATGGTCCCCGGACGCTTGATCTGGATATCATTTTATTTGGCAATGAGATCTGGTCGGAATCGGAGATTTGTATCCCTCATCCACGATTCAGATCCAGGAGATTTGTGTTGACCCCAGCTGCAGAAATTGCTTCAGAAATGTGCGATCCAGAGGGGCGGAAGACGATTTCACAGTACCTGGATGAATGCTCGGATAAACACTGGGTGAGATTGATAGAGGAGCCGGTCGAAGCGCTTTGAGAAATTTGTATCACATAGCCATCGAGGGCGTCATCGGAGTGGGAAAAACCAGTCTTTCTGAACGGCTGGCCCAAAAACTGGATGCCCGTCTCGTCCTGGAAGAGTTTGAGGAGAATCCCTTTCTGAGTTCATTCTACGGTGATCGGAAACGCTATGCATTTCAAACCCAACTTTTCTTCCTGTTGAGCCGTTACCGACAATTTCAGGATTTGCGTCAAACGGAGCTATTCTCCAAGCTATTAATAACTGACTATATGTTTCAGAAAGATAGGCTGTTTGCCTATTTGAATCTGGATGAGAATGAAATGGCATTATACGATCGAATTGCCGGTATGATGGAAGAGACCATCAGTCACCCTGATCTGGTGATTTATTTGCAGGCAGATACCGATCGCTTATTGTACAACATCCGTAAGCGCGGTCGTGATTTTGAGTCGAACATCAACAGCGATTATATTGCGGCATTGAATCAGGTCTATAACGAGTATTTCTTCAGGTATAAGGCCTCACCCTTACTCATTATCAACGCCACAGATATCGATTTTGTGAACGACGAAGATGATCTGGCAGATCTACTGGCCACCATCAGACAGCCCATTGAGGGAACAAAATTTTACAACCCGATCAAGCGGTGATATCATGCGTTATCTATTATTATTCTTGCTGGCATATTACATCTTTAGAACAGTACGACGTTTATTGAGCAATTTGAAGATTCGAATCGCCAACTCCGAAGAGGTTAAAAACGGGGTAGCTGAACCTCACTCCCGATTACAGGTGGATGAAGCTGACATCGAGGATGCAGAGTTCAAAGATCTTGATTAAAAGCACCAAAACCCTCCCTGAAATGATTTTATTCAGTTTGTACATTGCGACTGAACCTACTTGCCCAAAGCCATTATTTATCTTATAATTTCGCCCGTGAAGAGTGCAGATAAAAAGCAAGTATTTGATCATTCCCTGGCCATCCCGTCAGATATCAGAGAAATTGAAAAAGTGCAGGACTTTGCCAGAAATGTTCTGGCAACAAGTAGCTACCCCAGTGATATACAGCATGACATCATCCTGGCTTTGCAGGAGGGTGTAAATAATGCAATTAAGCATGGCAATGGAAACGCCCTGGACCAGGAAGTTTGCATCAAGATGACACTTTATGATTCCCATCTGGAATTAAGTATCAGAGATAAAGGATTAGGTTTTGATCGTGATGGTTTGAAAGATCCAACCCAACCGGATGCGCGCATGCGCTGCAATGGCAGGGGCCTGTTGTTTATCGAAAACTACATGGATGAAATTTGCTTTATTCGCAATGAAGAATATCACGAACTAAAAATGATCCGGTATCGATGAATAAATACCTATTTATCCTCATTCTGATCTTTTTCATCTCGTCTGGTTCTGCTTTCTCGCAGTCAGAGGATTTTATAAAATACAAAACATTTGGTCCTGATATGGAACTCTTAAGCTATGGTGGAAGTCTGGGGGGTTTTTTTCATTTTTATCCCAGAGAAAATTCCAGTTTTAGTATTGAGTCTGATTGGGCCATTGTCGAAAACAATGATTCCTTCTCGTATTACTATTACAATCAACCAGTTACCATCAACAATCAAAACCTGAGTATGGTAAAAGTATTAGCGGGCTATTCCTGGTTTCCCTTTATGGAGACCATGCATCCATCTCTGCAATTGGGCACTTTTGGTGCTGTCGGCCCACTCATCTCCCTGAACACTGATGATGATGACACATTCCTGGACCGGTGGCAGCATGTAGAGACAGATATTACGGCAATGATCCGACTGGGAATTGTCGTAAGGGTCTTAAACGGTGAAGGTTCCTCCTATTCCTTCAAGTTGGGTTACGACTATGCGAAATTTGATAAAATAATCGATAGCCGTCAGACTTACGAGGGTCTCTTCTTCCAGGCCGGGATGGAGTTCCTGCACCGGTGATCACCGGTGAACAAGTCTATCTGCCGGCATTACAGGGCGGGCAATCGCGCATCACAATAGAGGGCTCTGAATTTCATCATCTTATTCGTGTTCGGAGATATGATGTGGGGGATGAAATATGGGTAGTCAATGGTCAAGGGCTGGGAGTTCTGACCTGTATTGAGTCCATCGAACAGGAATCCCTGGTTCTGAAAATTAATCAGGAAGTATTGGAGCGTGGGGAAATGGCCAGAAAAATCACGCTGGTCGTTGCCAATTTAAAAGGTGATCATTTGGAACTGGTGACAGAAAAAGCTACCGAATTGGGTGTCCAGGAAATTGTTCCCCTCCTTACGGATCATACGATTAAAAAGGGACTCAATCGGGATCGTCTGGAACGGATTGCCATTGCCGCAATGAAGCAGAGTCGTCGATCAAGACTTCCCATAATACGGAATTTGACCCCTTTTCATAGCTTTGTCCAGCAACAGCTCCAGGGTATCCATCTTTTCTGTTATGCTGATGATTCAAGCCAATCCATTCTTGAGATTGACAAGATTCATGTCTCTGAGGAAATTTTTATATGGATTGGTCCAGAGGGGGATTGGTCAAAGGATGAAATTGATTTAGCCTCCTTTTCCAACTATACTTTCACGGGTCTGGGACCCAGACGCTTACGGGCTGAAACGGCAGCTATTCATGCCGTTGGAATCCTATCAGCCATTCTTCAGGATCCCTCATAACCCCTAAAAGGAGCACTCATGTCACAGGACTGTATTTTCTGCAAAATTTTACGTGGCGACATACCAGCGAGCCTATTATATGAGGACAGTGATGTCATCGCTTTCAAAGATATAAGCCCGGAGGCGCCGACTCACATATTGGTCATCCCACGGAAACATATCTCGGGTCCGGCAGCGCTGACTGAAGAGGACAAGGACCTTATGGGCAAGCTGGTCAAAGTTGGCGTCGACCTGGCCAAAGAATTCGGCTTATCCGATGGGTATAGACTTGTAATGAATGATGGGAAACGCGCTGGCCAGACTGTGTTCCATTTGCACATGCACCTCCTGGGTGGAAGGACGATGACCTGGCCACCAGGGTAAACCAGAAGAGAGTCGATTTTCGTATTATGTATTGTTATACCCGTCCTTGGAGAAAAAGCTAAAATATGTATATATCCGATCTTGAGATAAAAGGATTTAAATCCTTCGCGGAACCTACGAAACTGAAATTCGCTGAAGGTTTGACCTGTATTGTCGGTCCAAACGGGTGTGGTAAAACAAATGTCGTAGATGCTATTCGTTGGGTACTGGGTGAACAAAAATCTTCTGTGCTTCGAAGTCAGGCCATGCATGATGTTATCTTTAGTGGAACATCGAAACGCAAACAGGTGAACTTTGCCGAGGTTTCATTGATCATACATAATGATCGTGGAGTACTTCCGGTGGAGTATACCGACGTCGTCATTACCCGTCGTGTCTTCAGGGATGGAGCCAGTGAATTCTTTATAAATAAAAATGCCTGTCGACTGAAGGATATTCATGATCTTTTCGTAGATACTGGCATGGGTTCGGATGCCTATTCCGTGATTGAACTGAAAATGGTAGAATCCATTCTAAGTGAAAGTAAAGAGGAACGTCGACGTCTGATCGAGGAAGCGTCCGGGATCAACAAATACAAACAGCAGCGCCGCCTTTCCATGCGTCGTCTGGATTCCACTGAGATCGATCTTCACCGAGTCAACGATATCATCATGGAGGTTGATAAAAGTGTGGGCAACTTGCGTCGGCAATTGGCCAAATATAAACGCTTTGATCGGGTTCAAGGCCAACTGAAAGAGGACGAGATCGCGTTGGCAGTCTTTCACAACAATAACGTACTTGAGCAGTTAGTACCCATACGTCAGCGCATTGCTCAAATAAGGGATGGATACGGCGCCAGTGGTGAGGAAGTCAACCTGGAAGAGAAGCGTGTTGAAGAAGCCAAGTCTCAGCTGAACTTGATCGAGAAGGAATTTGGGGAGCAGCAGGAAAAGGTTAATGCCCATCAACTCGATCGGGTGAATATTGAGCAAACGCTCGCCCTTGCTGAAGAGAAAATTGCAGCGTCCAATGCTGCCCTGGATCGTGTCCGGGTTGAACAAAGCACGCTGATTGAGCGGGAAGAATCTTCGCTGGCTCTCCAGGATGACCTGGAAAATCAGCGAGCGCATTTGTTACCACGGATAGAAGAAGCCAAGGGCAGGGATGAAGTTCTGAAGGCCGCTTTTGATGAAGCGGTTGAACGATACCGCTCCGCCAAATCTGAGGTTGATGCACAAAACCAGAAGCATATGGAACTGCTCAACGCATTGGGGGACCTGAATCATCAAAAAAGTCATCAGGAAGCAGCCCTTGCCCAGTATGAAAGCAGCATTGAACATTTAAATGGGAAAATGACCCGTCTGACGGGATCCAAAGACCAGTTCCAGCAGGAACTTAAGCTGGTGGTCACAGATTTTACTGAGGCCGAAACTGAGTATAAGGGCCTGGAAGAGAAGGTCGCAACACTCGAAATAGAATTCCAGGACCTGCAGGCCAGGCTGAATGAAACCCGTGAAACGCTTGCAAAGAAGAGGGGTCAGCGGGTCAGTGTAGAAAATCAGCTCAATTTTTATGAAGAGTTACTTGAATCGGGAGAGGGCTATTCACGGGGGGTGAGAGCGCTCTTAAATGTGGACACAGAGCAACTCGGTATTCTCGGGACCGTGGCAGATCTGCTCACAGTGGATGAACGCTATGAGACGGCCATTCAGGCTGCGCTGGGCTCATTGGCAGAAGCCCTGGTTATCAAAGATCGGGAATCAGCATTTAAAGCCATCGCCTTTCTGCGGAAAGAGAATTCAGGAACAGCTACTTTTCTGCCTCTGGAGCCATTGAAGCAAACAAAATTAATCGCCAACAAAATTGAGGCAGGGGAACACATTATTGGACCGGCCCTTGATTATATCACTCCCCAGCTCGGCTATGAAGCACTTGCTCAATTATTGTTCAGCGATCTTGTCATTGTCGACGAAGCATATAAACCCAGCTGGACAAAACTTACCGGACGTGCCGTGAGTGTAGACGGAACCCTGTATGATACCTTTGGTGTGATCAAGGGCGGTACTGGTCGTGAAGGAGAAGACACGATCATTGGCCGTAAGGATAGAATTCAACGCTTGAGAGAGCAGTTCTCACAATTGGTAACTGAAATCGAAGAACTCAGCATATTGATTGAAAAGACCCACACAGAAGCTGGTGCCCTGGAAAGAGAATTGAGGACCACAAGAGCCTCAAGAGATGATCAGCGTCAGATCCTCCTGGAAGTAGAGCGCAAGCAATCCAGAGCACAATATGGGATAAATTCGACGGAAGCGGATGTCAAAAGTGTCAATCAGGAACTTGAGGAGCTACAGCAGGCAATCAAGGAATCCAAAGCACGAATTGAGTCATTTCTTCCCCAGTTGAAAGAGGTCGAAGCCCAGCGAAAGGCAACGGAGGCAGAGATCGTGCGAATGGAGGAATCACTCCAATCGTTGCTCAGTGATCGGGATGCTACCAGCGAAGCTGCACAGGAAGGGCGTCTGGAACATGTGAATCTCAGTAGTGAAGAGCGCAATCTGAATACTCGGTTGACCAGTATTTCAGAGACCGTGAAAGAAATAAAAATACGCCAACAAACCTTGGCGCAGGAGAAAGAGCATCATGGCGAATCTTTGAAAGCCAATCAGGAGATCAAGGAGACAGAAAAATCTAATCTTGTCTCTATCAAATCGATCCTTGAACGCGAATTGGAACAACTGGCAGAGATCTCCAATAAGGTTCAAGTGAAACGTCAGGCGTTGAATGAACTCGAACTACGACTCCGGGATCATCATCATCAGCGTGAGGCTGTTGCCGATGAACTAAGAGAACTCTCTGTCTCTGCAGCCAATTTGGACGCGAAGAAACAACATATTGCCGACCGGATCCAGGAAAAATATCTATGCGAAATTCCCCTGAATCTGGAATTGGGTGAATTTGATCCCGAGCAGGTTGAAAAACGAATTCGAAGGAGCCAGTCCTTTATTGAGAGTCTGGGTCCCATCAACATGGCGGTTCAGGATGAATTTGAAGCAGAGCAGGGACGTCTTAATTTTTTAAAGGAACAACAGGCAGACCTCATGGAAGCCAAATCCAGTCTTCTGGAAACCATTTCTAAATTAGACCGAATAGCCAGAAAGCAGTTCAGAGAAACCTTCGGATTGATACAGGAGCATTTCAAGGGGACATTTGGTATGCTTTTCGACGGTGGTGAAGCGCACTTGCTCCTGGAGAATCCAGATGATGTACTTGAAAGCGATATTATCATCAAGGCCACGCCCCGGGGTAAGAAAACCCAGAATTTGAAGATGTTATCTGCCGGCGAGAAAGCATTAACCGCGATTGCACTGCTCTTTGCAATCTATCAGGTGAAACCAAGCCCCTACTGTGTTCTGGATGAGATCGACGCTCCCCTGGATGACAGAAATATTCGTAAATATACAAAAATGTTGGAACACTTTTCCACTCATACGCAATTCATCGTTATTACACATAACAAGCTGACCATGGAAGCCGCCAAATACCTTTACGGGGTAACCATGGAGGAGGAAGGAGTATCCCGTCTTGTATCTGTTCAATTTACTTAAAAAATCCCTGCTGTTACTGGTCCTCACCCTAAACCTGTTCGCAGAGGGAGATTACGTTGACGCCGATCTTGGCGTTTCCCTGGATTATTCAAGATTTTCCATCGAAGGTGGCGTCTATCTGGATGTGTATCTTCTGATTCCCAAGACAGCCTTTACCTATGAAATTGCCGGGACAGAATTTGAGGCACAGGTCGTATTTCAAGTGGCACTCCTCCAGGGTGATATCGTACCCTACCCCCCAGATCGGTGGCAGCGCACCTATCGTGCAAGGAATCAAGCAGAAGTGACCAGCTTGGGGTTTATTCCTGATATCAGCAAATTTTATGTTGAGGCCGGGGACTATTCGCTTCAGGTTGACATTCTGGATGTAAACTCAAACCGGAGACAACGGATCAGAAAACCGATCTCGCTTAACTTGTTTCCCGATGAGGAGTTGACGATTTCGGATCTAACCATTGCCTCTCAAATTGTTAAAACCGAGACAGAGTCCGTATTCACGAAGTATGGCCATGATGTGGTTCCCAATGCTGAACGGGTATTTACGGTCGAAAATCCCTTGCTGTACTACTATTTTGAAGCCTATGGGTTGATCGATACTGGCTCATATCAGGTCCATCCCGAAGTCTTGTCTATTGCCGGGGATGTGGTAAAGGATTTATATATTCAAACCAAGAAAAGTAGAGGAAAATCTGCTGTAGAGTGGGGAGGGGTGAATACGAGCGACCTGTCCTCCGGGATCTATAAACTCTCACTGACCTTTAGCGACATGAGCAACAATGCACAGGTAAATCAAAAAAAGACCTTTTATGTGGTAAGGCCCAAGGAAATAGTCGAAGAAGAACCGACCTTTGACTCAGATTCATACATGTCAATGAATGAATCGCAGTTGGATGAAGATTATCAATTGGTCAGCCTGATTATGACGAAAAAAGAACAGAAGATGTATAAACGGTCCAAGCTGGAAGCAAAACGAAGGATACTGACATCCGTTTGGATGCGCCATGACCCCGATCCAGATACACCTGCTAATGAATTCAAGATAGAATTTTACAAACGCATTCAATTGGCAAATAGAGAATATAATTCAGAAGCAACCGAAGGCTGGAAGACAGACCGGGGTAGAGTCCTGATCCAGTATGGGCAACCCAGCACTGTATCAAGAAATACAACAGGTATGGGTGAGAAGCCCTGGGAGTCTTGGCACTATTTTGATATTCAGGGCGGTATAATATTTGTCTTTGTCGATCGAAACGGATATGGAGATTTTCAGCTGGTTCATTCAACAGCCCGTGATGAGATCCAGGATGATTCCTGGAGAAGATTGCTTAACTAAATGAACAAGGGTGTGGTGAAAATACAGGTCCGGGCTGGTGTGGATATCGGTGGAACAAAAATTCGAATCGGATTGATCGATGACCAGGGACAACTACTTGGATTGGCGGAGAAAATCTCCATGAAGCAGTTCAGCAGTGGTGATGAACTCATGGCTGTCATTGCGAAAACGATCAAATCGATGGTTGCAGATTCACCCGATTATTTTCTGCGTGGGGTCGGTGTTGGTGCCCCCGGTCCGCTTGATGATAAACATGAAAAAGTCATGGAAACACCGAATACACCCATCATTCAGAATTATCCCCTGGTTGAGCGGCTGCAGCAGCATTTTGATGTCCCGGTTAAAATGAACAATGACGCGAATGTATTCGTACTTGGCGAGGCGATCGCCGGCGCTGGTAGGGGAGAAGCTTATGTCTATGGTATTACACTTGGCACTGGCTACGGTCATGGATTTGTTTGGGACGGTAAAATTTTAAGCGGCGCCCACGGGACTGCGACGGAATATGGACTGGCCCCTTATAATGAAGGCACTTTTGAGGACTATGTTTCTGGATCGGCTTTGGAGCGTAGCTATGCCCGACTTTCAGGAAAGAACCAGAGTGGTGTACAGATATTTGAGCTGGCCAAGGCTGGAAATGCCCATGCACTAACTGCGTGGAGCCTCCTTGGTCGATCCATAGGACATTCTCTTGTTTATGTAAATCACCTCCTGGATCCTGGTATTATCGTGATCGGTGGTTCGCTGGCGGCTGGCTTTGACTTTTTCATCACCTCCCTGCGCGAGGTTGTGGATAGCCACCTTTTTGAAAATCAGAGAAACCGCTTGCGTATTGAACCTGCTGAATTGGGTGATGCAGCCCCGGTAATTGGCGCCGCATCGCTAATTACCTAGTTCAAATGTATAACACGAACTTTTCATTCGATCACGCTATAAGACCCATAATCCATGGTATATTAGATCTGATCTATCCTCCACTCTGTCTGGTCTGCGAAAAAAAATTAACTGATCAAGAGGATCAAATCTGTTTTTCCTGCCTTAATGGATTTCAGCTTATCGGAAAAGAACATGACAAATTCTCAATTCCTGGAAAAGTGTTCATCGAAAAGGCCTGGGCTTTGTTTGTATTTGACTCCGCCTTTCAGGGTCTGATCCACCATCTGAAGTATTCACGCCGAAGGAAACCCGTGCTGGCGGTTTTAAAGCATTTTCAAAGCGAAATAATGGGGCAGATAAAGCATACTCATTACGATTGGATTGTCTCGATTCCCCTCCATCCCAGAAAAATGCGGGAGCGCGGCTACAATCAGGTTGATGGGATGAATGCCTGGCTCTGCGAGCAATTGGGTACAGCCCAGGGAAATCATCTGGTCAGGCGTCTTAAATATACCGAAAGTCAAACAAAATTGAATGCAGAAGAAAGACAGTTAAATGTGGCCATGGCCTTTGGTGTCGTAAACGAATCGGAGATTTCCGGCAGGCAGTTTCTCCTGGTTGATGATGTGTTGACGACCGGTGCCACAGCCAACGAATTGGCTGAAGTATTGATCAATTCTGGCGCCCAGCAGGTGGATTTGATCACCCTTTCAACACCCCAGTAGGGGAGTTCTTGACTTGGTCTGATTTTTGTAGTAACGTATTACTGAGTTACGAATGTTTTATGAAACATGGAAGTATAAAGATAACAACAATTTAAATAATAGATTTGGAGAGAATGGCATGAAGACTTATAACAATCCACCACAACTAAACACCTCTCGTCGATTTGCAGATAATATGACGAGTGCTCATGCGTTAACCTTGAAAGCAAAAAAAGGTGAAAAAGGGAATACCAAGGGGACACCTTATGCCCTCCCCGCTTTTAATATTACCACTATCCAGGGGATCAATGCTGCATTCGATGCCTTCGAAACATTGGGTGCTTCCGGTCTATTAGCCCTCTCAAACAGTGCGTTAAAGCATTTTGGCAGTGGGGATCCCATTACCGGCCTGGAAGTCGCCGCAGATTACATCGCCGCGAGGGCAAAAAGATCTTCTGTAAAAGTGGCCACCCATCTGGATCATGGTGATTATACCACTGAAGCAGGTCGAAAAGTTGTCCAGGGAGCTGTACAGCATCTGACCAGCGTGATGGCTGATAATTCAACAGATCATGCAAATAAGCGAGGACGGTCACTGGAGGAAAATATCGGGTATACACGGGAAGTGGTGAATATGGCTCATCCTCTGGGAGTCTCTGTTGAAGGTGAGCTGGGAGTTCTTGCCGGGGAAGAGGATGAAGATACCAAATCGGAAGTCTCGACCTATACGAATCCGGATGATTTTGAACAATTCATTACAGAGACTGGCGTGTTGATGATCGCCCCAACCATCGGGACCATGCACGGTCCGAATAAGGGCAAACCAGGTACAAAGGTTAAATTGAATATTGAGCTGGCCCATGAATTGCTCAAAATTGCCGATCGCGTTCAGCCAGAGACCATCTTTGTTGCCCATGGGGCTTCGACACTTTATCCGCAAGTGGTTGATTATGCCGTCGAACAACTCACTGCCTTAAGTACGGGGATGCTTGAACAATATGGCCAGACCTGGAAGAATTTTGTTGGAACAGACTGGGAGCAGATTCAAGGGCTCATTGGCGCTGGATTTGCCAAAATAAATACGGATACCGAAAATCGCCAGACCTTCCTCAGTGCACTTTTGGGAGCTGTAAACACGAATGCTGCCAAGATCGACATCCGTTGGTACGATACAAAGACAACTGAGGCCCTGACCCAGAGCTATCTGGTAAAATTGATTATGGCCGGGAACTATGGTGTTTGGCACGAGCCCAAGATTGATGTTAAGAAATACAATTTTGATCTTCATCTTGCCTTAGCAGACGCCTTGAAAAATGCACAATAAGTTGACAGTAAGGAAATAAAGAAATGCCAAAACATGTCAAGGATCTTGATGTCAAAGGCAAAAAGGTATTTGTCAGGACTGATTATAATGTCCCACTGGATTCAGATGGTAATGTGACCGATGATTTTCGGATCATTGCCTCATTGCCCACCATAGAATATCTCCTGAATCAGGGAGCTGCTGTAATTCTTGCCTCGCATCTCGGACGACCCAAAGGCAGCGTTGTCCCTGAAATGAGTCTGGCTCCGGTTGCAAAACGTCTCAAGGAGCTGATCAAAGCTGAGATCCAATTTGCCCCGGATTGCATCGGACCTGATGTTGTGGCCAGGGCCGAAAGGCTGAAACCTGGTCAGATACTGATCCTGGAGAATCTGCGCTTTCATGCTGGTGAAACAGACAATGATACAGATTTTTCACGTGGATTGGCTGAACTCGCAGATGTCTATGTCAACGATGCCTTTGGGACTGCCCACAGGGCTCATGCCTCAAATGTGGGAATGACCCCATATTTTGAACAAAAGGCAGCCGGATTTTTGTTAATGAAGGAAATCGATTTTCTGGTAAAAGCGATTGATTCTCCTGCCCGCCCATTCACGGTGGTACTGGGTGGTTCAAAAGTCAGTGGAAAAATTGATCTGTTAAAACGACTAGCCGATGTCGCTGATAATATTCTTATTGGCGGCGGAATGGCGTTTACTTTCTTAAGTGCTGCCCCACTCAACCATGATGTAGGTGCATCTCTTGTGGAAGCGGACAAACATCAATTCGCAACAGATGTGATCAACCTGTGTTTGGAAAAGGGTGTCAATCTGGTGCTGCCATCTGACTGCGTGGCCAGTCGTGAGATAAAAGAGGATGCAGAGTGTCAGGAACTACCCATCCGCTCACTCGAAGGTGATCTTATGGGTCTGGATATCGGACACCGAACAGTCAAATCCTTCAATACAATACTGGAATCTTCCAAGACCGTTTTATGGAACGGCCCCATGGGGGTTTTTGAAATGACACCCTTCCAGGAAGGTACTAGATCCATTGCACAAAAATTGTGCGACATCACAAAAAAAGGTGTTACCACCATTGTTGGTGGTGGAGATAGTGCCGCTGCGCTAAAGAAATTTGGCATGGATGATTGTGTGACCCATACCTCCACAGGAGGAGGCGCTTCATTGGAGTTACTTAGTGGTATTAAGTTACCGGCATTTGAAGCTTTGAAAGGAGCTAAATAATTGAAAAGAAATAAGATAGTAGCAGGAAACTGGAAGATGCACTTTGGGGCAAAAGCGGCCTCAGAATTCGCAGAAGCTCTCCGTATTAATATATTGGACACCCATGGGGTCACGGTTATTTTATGCCCGCCTTTTTTGGCGTTACAGTCGGTTTTTGATGCGGTGAATGGAAGTGAGCTAAAGCTGGGTGCCCAAAATATGCATTGGGAAGAGGCCGGCGCTTTTACCGGTGAAATAACCGGTTCCATGATCAGGGAAACGGGTGCTGAATACGTCATCCTGGGTCATTCTGAACGGAGACATATCTTTCGTGAGAGTGACGAATGGATAAACAAAAAAGTTCACAGATCTTTGACATCAGGTTTGATTCCCATCCTATGTGTAGGGGAGAAAATTGAAGAGCGTGAGGCGGGACAAACTGAGCATATTATTGCTCGACAGCTCCGAGAAGGCCTCAAAGGGCTGAGTGCAGCTCAAATGGAGACTGTAATCATTGCCTATGAGCCTGTTTGGGCCATTGGTACTGGTTTGACAGCTTCTCCTGCACAAGCGGCCAGCGTCCACACCTTTATTCGAGGAGCGCTGAAGACCCTCTTCAATGAAGCGGTGGCTGAATCAACGTGGATTCTTTATGGAGGAAGCGTGAAACCTGATAATACAATAGGCTTGTTGTCTAATAAAGACATTGACGGAGCCTTGGTCGGAGGAGCAAGCTTGGATGTTGACTCATTCAAGGGAATAATCGACCAGGCCGGAGCCATCGAGTAGGAGAAACTCATGATATTTTTGTACATATTGCTGGTAATAATCTCACTCATGCTGATGCTGGTAATTCTCATGCAATCAAGCAAGGGAGGGGGATTAGCTGGTACCTTTGGAGGGGGCAGCACAGCCAGTGCTTTATTTGGAGGAGTTGGAGCGGGTAATTTTCTCACCAAATTGACCGGTGGATTAGCCGTGGCCTTCATGGTATTGATTCTGCTCATTGGAATTATGAATAAGGGCGGATCCGCTCAACAAACAGATTTCCAGAAAGAATTGCAGGAGGAATTGGTGGTTCCTGGAACTCAGTTTGAGGCCAGCGCACCTGCGGAAATTGCTCTTCCAGGTGAATCACAGGGAACGGCAAGTCCTTCAGCTGCAAAAGCAACAGCTACTGCTCCTGGTGGCGAGGGAAAATAGTTTTTTGGCCGAGGTGGTGGAACTGGTAGACACGCTGTCTTGAGGGGGCAGTGGGCTAACGCCTGTGCGGGTTCGAGTCCCGCCCTCGGCACAAAATAAAAATTTATACTGAGACCTGATAATTCAGGTCTCTTTTTATGCGGTCGGAGACAGAATACCACGGGTTTACCCGTGGATGAATGAGCCTCCGGAGGTACATTAAATGCTGAATGAAGACAAGGATAACAGCACACAGTTCCTATCGATTGGAATATCATGTAGTATGGGTATG
>JAIPJF010000027.1 GCA_021734325.1 Fidelibacterota bacterium
GGTACGCTACTATGGATGGTCGATTCTACCGTCCATCATCCTGTTGACTGTAATATCGATGCTCTGGTCTTCACCGAGAGAACCCTGGCCAACGGCAAAGCCCTTGCCATCAGCATGAAGCTTTGTGATGGAGGCGATACGCTCTCCACATCCTGGTCCATGACTCTCAGGAATTGAGCAGATATGCTTCAGCTAATAGGTGTCATCGCACTGGGTATTGTATTCGCGATTCTTAGCAATACGACCATAGATCAAACTCCAAAGAAGAGGGCATATACAACACCCTCTCCATACTGCCCTTCGTGTGCAACCAAACTATCCTGGAAAGATATGCTTCCATTTTGGAGCTTTATCAGGTCAAAAGGCAAATGTCCTTATTGTCAGGCTCCCTTACCGTTGAGGCATATAATTGTTGATATCACTGAATTGGCCTGGGTTACCTTCTATATTTTGAAATTTGGCTGGAGTTATGAGGGTAGTATGGCTTTGATTTTCGGAATGTCATTAATTATAATCATTTTATTACTCAATGAAAAACGGGAATTAAACGATAGCATGCTTGTGATTCTGGGAATGCTTGCTGTCATCAATTTTCTTGCCTACAATCCAGATCGTTTCCCCGAGGCTGCCTTAAGCATGATTTTAGGAACCATTGCTCTGGCTGTGTATAATCTTGCCAAGATATTTGCGACAGACGACAGTCAATTTGAGCTGACCGAGCTTAAATTGGGAGCGCTGCTTGGGCTTTTCCTTGGCATAGAGCTGGGCCTCGTCGCACTTTTCTTCGCCCTTACTGGAGGAGCTGTTATCGGAAGCATTAACATTAAGTTCTTTAACAAAACTACCCGAGAGGCGGTTCCGCAGTTCGCCATGTTGATGGTCGGCGCGGGATTACTGACGCTTTTATGGGGACAGGATATTCTTACCCTCTACCAGTCTATCGTTTTGCGCTAATATTCTAGTATTTTCCTCTACTTCCCAAGGTTTTTAGCCTGTACATGATCAGTTTTAGTTTCTTTTTAGGATAGAAAGACCGCGTTCGTATTTCTATATTCATCGGATGTAGTTGACCAGGGTGGTTGGCCAATAATGTATGGATAAAATAAGTAATCAAAAATAGTGGCTGGCTCAAGTAAAATCAAAATTGGAATTGATATGGGAACCAACTCTATCAAGCTCGCCCTGTTCTCGACCAAGAAAAAGCTCAAGAAAAGTAAAACACTTATAAAGTATGATTACCTTGAAGAGGATGTCGTTTCTGATATAAGGGAAGTGAATGAAACTCATATTGTGACAGCTCTGAAGACCTTGCTTGCAGAAGTCCCTTACCGTCGCGCAAAAATTAACGTTGGTTTAAGCACCGATTTTCAGAATATATTTTTTTTACAACTCCCTCAAATCGCCTCACACGAACTAAAACAGGCTCTCTTCTGGGAATTAGCACCCCTACTTTCAGGACCAGTTGATAATTATGAATATGATTTTTCTTTACTCCCTCAGTCCGAGAAGAAAAAAATAAATGTGCTTTTGGCAGTGGTAAAGAAAACGCGTATTGAATGGCTTCAAAAGGTTTTCAAATCACTCACTGGTAGCTTGAATCTGTTGGAAACGACCACCCTTCCCACCGTTGATCTTTTTAATCATAGCCATCCAAAGATGGAGGAAACGGTGGGGATCATTCATCTTGGCGGGAGTAACTCGCACTATACGATCTTGGATCATACCCATTACCCTGAATTCCTCTATCTTCCCTTTGGAGGGAACGTAATCAATACGATCATAGCCAAAACAGCTGATATTCCAGTGAAAGAAGTAGAATACCTGAGACGCGGGCTTCTTGAGAAGAGTTCAAATGGTGTGCAACTCCATACGCTTTACATGGAGAACAAAAAGATTGAAAACAAATTAAAAGACCTTACCATGACGATTAAAAAGCAAAATTTTCGTCACTTTTATAATACCGGGCAGAAAGTTGAAAAGCTTTATGTGACCGGTGGCTTATTAAACGATACCTTTATACACTCATTCTTTAAGCATTCGGAAAAAATTATGGAAATTCCAGCTGAATTGTGGGATCCGATAAAAATATATTACCCGGATTTTGATATAAACCCTTCAAACGCATATCAGTTTTCGACAGCGATAGGACTGGCTCTGAGATAATGGAACTCCAGCTAAATTTCCTGGCCAGTACAGCTGATGAAAGGGTAAAGAAGCACCTCAAAAATTTCAGCATACTGCTATACATCATCATCTTCTCAGCAACTCTGTTTGTTATTTACCGGACCCATCAGAGCCAATTGTATATGTCCCAAGTTTTTGAGGAATTGAATACCGACATAGAGGGAAAAATTAGCAATGTTGAGCCGAGGATGTTGTTCCTGGAGAGAAAAATTGGTATTCGGAATCGGTTACGCCGGCAGTCAGATCTCTTCCTCCAGCCGAAAACCCGTCCGAGTGTCTGGCGAAAGATTCTGATAGATATTACAAATGCGCTTCCACCAGATCTTGTTATTACCAAAATATTTTCAAAACCTTCTACTGGCAAGACCACAGATAAGAATAAGGGACCTGATCTCACGATTGAGGGATTTACATATATCGAGGGAAGCAACCGGGATATTCTGTCTGTTGACAATTTTAGAGCAAACATGCTGTTCAGTCTCCCTATCTCCACCCTGTATAGTGAGATAAAGGTGGAGAACAACAGGATTTATAAAGAGGATGATCGCTTAAAACTTATCTTTTCAATTGGATTGTACGAATGAAAAATCAATTCCAATTTTGGCTAGAAGCAATCCAGATGAAATATCTGGTAGCGGCAATTGTTATTTATTTTGCCTTCACCGGTTCATCTCTCCAGGTGCTCATTCTGCCTGAAAGCCAGCGTTATGATGAGGCTGTTCTTCGCCAAAACCAATTGGCAGAAACTTATGTTGATCTTGTCAGCTTGGATATTGAACGTGCGATTGAGAATTTGAATATTCAGCTGGCAGAATTGGACTCACTTGAGAAAATCTTTACAAGCAGGCTGCTACAGAGCAGTCGCATCAATTCAATATTTCCGATCATCGATAAATATTGCACAGCCTCATTATTGAAGGTGGTTACGCTCGAACCTGTGAATAAGTTTAATACAATTCAGAACGAATTTGAAGCCCACTTAATTAGATTGAGTACAATTGGTCGCTATCCTGACTTTCTAAAATTTTTAAATCTACTTGAGGACCATGCTGAGTGGATATTGATCAATGACCTGTCGGTTAAACCTTTAGAGCGAGGCGATTATGGTCGTTATGACCTGACTCTATCTGTTCTAGTCCCCAAGGACGGCAAGAAATGAGCAAAAACCAAACAACTTTAATCGTTCTCGGCGGTCTTGTATTGATAATCGCTATTATGTGGTTCACCGGATCCTTTGAAAAGTTATTATCTGGCGAACCAGTGGAACAAGTCGGTAATACCGTTCCACTGGATTTGGAGCAACTACAAATTACGATCAGGACAGTTTCCTCCCCTGTTATTGAGGAACTTCAATTTGTGGAAACAATTGACACTTTAAGGGCAAGTGAATCCCTGGATAAATTAAGAAATCCATTTGTAAAAGTATATGTGGCACCACCACCCTCTGCTGTAAAACCGAAGGCTTCCACGACAAAGAAATCGACCCCGACCCCAACAAGGAAGAAACGTATCGTTCGGCCTAAGATCGAGATCAATGCTATTATCTGGGATCTTTCAAGCCCATATGCTATCTTAAATAATGAAATTTACGGTGAAGGTGACATTATCTCAGGTTATACTGTCCAGACCATACATGACACCATGGTCGTACTGGCAAATAAAGATGATCTTTTTTCCATCGTGATCGAGAGAGAGTAATATGAAATCGTACAAAGCACAGATTCAGACCATCGTTAGAATGCTTCTCATAACAGCGACCATACACGGAGGTTCCTCCTTTGCCCAGACAAAGGATGTCGTATCAATTACTGCCAAGGAAGTGAAACTGGAAAATGTGCTCCGAATATTGAGTGAAAAGAGCGGGATGATATTTATATCTGACCCTGAAATAAGAACAAAAAAAATCACCCTTGATCTGCAAAATGTTGCTCCCCTGGAAGCGCTCTCCATCATGACGGAGCTGTACGATCTTGGATTTCAACAGCTTGGCGCATCTGGAAAATACCTTGTCACCAATAAATCAGATATTGCCATTGCCACTCAAACGGTTTCCTATGCATGCCAGTTTTCCCAGGCAATGGAAATGTCGCAGACTGTTGGCTCATTTATCACCCCTGAAGTGGGAAAAATTTATGGTGATGAAAGAACCAACATGGTCATTATCCAAGATACACCCAATCAGGTTAATGAGCTAATTAAGCTGATGAAATCTCTGGATACACCGACACAGCAGGTGCATATAAAAAGTGCGATTGTGGAGGTGACGGTATCCGGTGATCATGAACGGGGACTTCAGTGGTTTACAAATAATGAAAGCTCAAACGGCCAGAGCAGTGTACTTGGAACTGATTTTGGATTGCGGGGAACGTCCCTGGTTGAGCCCCTCATTGATCCAGTACTTCCAAATATTTCCGCTGGTTTCGGTCTGGGTATCATTACATCAAATGTGGATATCGTCCTGGGAATGCTTTCAAAGAGCAATGATCTAAATCTGCTGTCAACACCGCATTTGATGGTGCTGGACAATAAACAGGCTGAGATTGAAGTGGGAGATCAAATCCCATATCCAAAATTGAACGAATATGGTCAAACTGCATATGAATTTAAAAATGCTACCGTAAAACTATCCCTCAGAGTACATGTAAACAATGATTCAACAGTGACAATCAAACTTGAACCACAGGCTAATTTTCAACAGGGTGTGACCCCTGATGGGATTCCAATTATCGCAACACGTCGCGCTTCCACGGAAGTAATCGTAAAGAATGGGCAAACCGTTGTTCTAGGAGGTTTGATGCAGGAGTCTGACGTGGTCTCAACACAGAAAGTACCTATCTTGGGATCTATACCGATTATCGGTGAATTCTTTAAGTATAGTATATCGAGTAAGAAGAAAACCGAGCTTCTGGTCATGCTAACTCCAGAGATTGTCGATGTGTACAAAAACACACTTAGCGATCAGGAATTAGGGAAAATTCCCGAGGATTTTGTCCCCTCATTGAAATAGAAGCAAGACGACGGATAAGCCGTCAATCGATTTTCAATGCACAATAACCGATATCCACTATTCAGAATGCAGCAGTCTTGATTAAGCTATTTTCACGTATTCAATTCAAGTTAATCAATCGTAATATCTCTTATCTGTGGGTAGGCCAACTCGTATCCCAGGCCGGAGATAGCATTACTCATATGGCCGTTATCTGGCTCATGCTAGACTTGACGGGTTCTGCTTCGCTTACAGGATTCATTGCATTTGCTGCAACCTTGCCAGCACTCCTCTTCGGATTGTTCTCAGGTGTTCTCGCGGATTATTATCGGCGGCGAAGTCTCATGTTGATAAGCGATGCGGCACGATTCTTCTTCATTCTGCTAATACCGATTCTGTATTCCGCAGATTTATTGTCACCGATGATCCTGGCTGCAGTCGTCTTCATATCAGCTTCATTTGGGACACTTTTCAACCCCTCAAGAGACGCCATTATACCAGAATTGGTACCGGAAACGCATCTGCTCAAGGTCAATACTATCATGCAGTCGACCGGGTATCTTGCTTATTTCATTGGCCTGTTTGGCGCTGGGATGTTCCTGAATGCCCTGGGACTTGTACGGCTCTTTTATCTGGATTCGGGGACATTTCTCTTTTCCTTTATCATGGTATTCCTCATCACTTATCCTCGCCCAAAACAGCGCCCGGCTAAGTATGAAAGTCGCCATTTATCAGAACTTAAAAAGGGTCTACAATATGTGATCCATGAAGATAGAAGAATATTCTGGATTATACTTATCACTGCGCTGAATAATCTATTCATCATGGGGCCAGCTGTAGTGGGTACACCTCTGCTTATCAAAGAAGTCTGGAGTGGCAGTGGGCAGGATTTCGCATTTATTGAATCAAGTTATGGCATTGGCATGCTCTTATCCACATTCCTGGTTTATCGTTTAGGAAGCAGATATAAAAAGGGAACCTGGTTGATGCTCGCAATCATATATGATGGATTGACCTTTATTCCCTTATTCTGGGTTGGGCAGTTGATGATTGATCCCTTCTGGCTTACAATCACCATCATTTTTATTCATTCATTGGGTATCCCGTTTATCCAGGTCACGAGAACTACGCTTGTGCATTCCATCGTCCCCGGGCACATGCAGGGAAGGGTCTTTTCCATGATCAATCTGGCGGTCATCGGCGTTATGTCTATCTCTGTTGCCCTCACTGGAATAATCGCAGAATGGGTCTCTCCCAGGACCATCTTTCTCTTTATTGGAATAGCAGCATCGTTATCAGGTTTGCTTGGTCTTTCAATGAAAAGTATAAGACATACTGACTAATGGCTGATCAAATAATAATTGATCGCCTTCGAAATATCCTGAAGGATCCATTACCGGGTTGGGATGCGCAAAAGAGACTTATGCCCGAAGGGAGGCAACGTTTAGAATTACCCCAGTTTGATGATCTGCATCCTGCTGCTGTCCTAATAGCACTATTCCCCCGTGACGATAAATGGCATTTCCCGCTTATCAAACGGAGTTCAGACGGATTTGCCCATAGTGGTCAAATTGCCTTGCCTGGTGGCCGTAAAGAGGGGTCTGAGACTGACACTGAGACTGCCTTACGTGAGGCTCATGAAGAAGTGAATCTTTCCAGCGAGCAAGTCGAAGTCATCGGGAAAATGAGTCCATTGCCAATCCCGGTAAGTCTGCACATGGTGCAACCAATCGTTGGCATGGTAAATTCCACTCCCCATTTTCAGCCAGATCCGAGAGAAGTAGAAGAGATTTTTTATTTATCGCTGGAAGAGCTGGTATCCACACCGATTACATTTGAGAAACGGTCGTTTCAAGATCGAACATGGGATATTCCTCATTTCCACATTCAGGGTCATAAGGTTTGGGGTGCTACAGGTATGATATTGAGTGAATTTCGTCAATTAATCTCACAAATCATTTAATTTATTCTACCCCTGCGAGCCCCAGTTCTTCAGCATTTTTACTCAGGGCATCAATAATAAATTGGAAATGTTCGGTTGCGTCAACTTCGAGTTCTTGAATACCCTTATCTATGTCATCTCGATTAACACTGGCAGCAAAGGACTTCTGCTTTAGTTTTTTTCTTATCGATTTCGGCGTAACTTCATTTACTGCTTTGCTTGGTCTTACGTAGGTCACAGCGAAAATAAATCCCACCAGCTCATCTACTGCAAAAAGTGCTTTTGCCATTAGGCTTTCCCTGACCACACCGGTATACGCAGCATGCCCCATGATCGCATCCAGGATCTCCTTCGGATAACCGAGTTCCTGAAGGATGGTAACGCCTTTGTATGGATGTTCTTCAGCAGTAGGATATTTTTCATAATCAAAATCGTGGAGGAGACCCGTTAAACCCCACAGCTCCGGGTCAGCATCATACTTGGTCGCCATTGCCTGCATTGCGGTTTCCACCCCCAGAGCGTGCCTTCGTAATGAATCACTTTGTGTGTATTTGCATAGGAGTTCCCACGCAGCTTGTCTATCCGGCATATCGTTGTCCCTCTTAATTTTTTAGAAATCCCTATTGAATCAGAATAACTTTAATTCATCCAATTTCAATCCAACGCCAACGCGATGGGTTTGGCCGGCAATCTTGGATAGATCAGAAAATCCTGTGCCGTATTGAATATCCATATATTGTGTTCTTATCAGAGCACCAAGCTGAAATTGATCCAAAGAATTTTGTCCTAGCTGAATATATAGTTGATCCTGAAAGATTATCTCAAGACCGCCTGAATAGCCCCAGATATCCCCATTCAATTGAGCCTTGTCGTTGCCCAGGGGCAACTCTAATTGTAAGATGGGGCGGAAGACGAAGGGAACCGAATCGAATCCCTTTCGAAAATCAAATCCCAGATAGATCTGGGGAGCATAAACCTCTGTCAGGCCGCTGCTCCAGAACATTGTCGTGGTCAATACATCTGTGACCTCAACACCAACCCTGAATTTTTGAAAGGGTTCATAGAGCAAGCCACCGTGGAATCCAATCCCCAATCCCCTTTCAGCATAGAGATCTGTATATAACAGCCGAGCTGTACCATGAACTGCCAAATTTTCTCGAAGCAGATGGGAATAGCCCAGTTCTGCCAGAAACTGTTGGGTACTGAAATATGTAATAGAATTAATGCTCAATCTCTCACCTGGATCCATCAGGCCATTATCCTCAGTTCCATCAGCATCATTGGTTCCAGCCACACCATCGGATCCATAATCAAGGAGCGCGTCTCTGGTGTCAGGTATATTGCCAACCCCGCCGCGAAATATCAGAAATGACCATTGATCCTTGTTTCCACTGATCACATCAGTTTGGTAAACCCCACCAAAACCTTCAGTATGCTGAAAACCGATCTTTAATTTTTCTGCTTCCACATGTGCGACATTTCCCCCAGGACTGGGATTTGCCATGGGAAGGGCCTTAATATTGCCAAGGGCATAGGCATCAATTGACATCCCAAGTACAAAAGGGTCTTCACCGTAGGAAACTGTCCCGGCTGACAAAAATAATGGTATTAATAAAATGAATGGCAGAATCTTCATTACTGATCTACGCCTTGACCCGCTGCTTGTTTCATTCTATTCCTTTTCATGAAGACTTTTTGTCATCTCGTCCAGCAGGACCAAGGCTTCAAGCGGAGTCATTTGGTCAAGCTTTACCCCTTTAAGTTTTTCCCTCAGTTTGTACTCCTGACGTCCAAAAAGCGATAACTGCTGAGAATCATATGTTGGTGATGCTTCAGATATTTGCTCGGTACGAACACTAATTTCACCGGAGTCCAGATCCGCCAGGATCTCATCTGCACGCTGTACGACTGCCAGTGGCACACCTGCCAGTTGAGCCACATGTATTCCGTAGGATTTACTGGCGCCGCCTTTCACTATTTTGCGAAGAAAAATGACTTTATCATCATACTCACGAACGGACACATTATAATTTTTTAAACGGGACAGAATACCTTCTAGTTTTGTCAGCTCGTGGTAGTGGGTAGCGAACAGGGTACGAGCAGCACGATCATCATTGCCATGGAGGTATTCGATGAGTGCCCAGGCGATGGCCAGACCATCGTAGGTTGAGGTTCCCCGACCAATTTCATCCAATAATATGAGACTCTTTTTGCTCGCATTGTTTAAGATGTTCGCCGTTTCATTCATTTCCACCAAAAATGTAGATTCGCCACCAGCCAGATTGTCAGATGCTCCAACCCGCGTAAAGATACGGTCAACCAGGCCGATCCTGGCCTTGTCTGCCGGTACATAACACCCAATCTGAGCCAAGAGAACAATGAGACCCACCTGTCGCAGATAAGTGGACTTTCCCGCCATATTGGGACCTGTAATTAAAAGAATCTGATCCTTGTCAGCGTTGGTCAATAGATCATTGGGAATAAACGCTTCGTCCAGGGGAAGGAGCTGTTCAATTACCGGGTGACGTCCATTCTTTATGGATATTTCCAGTGATTTGTTTAGCTCGGGTCTGCAGTAGTTACGATCATATGCAATTTTTGCAAAGGTGCCCACAACGTCCAGTCGGGCCAAAAAGTCTGCAACGGCTTGAATTTGCCTGGATTTACTGAGTGCTCTCTGTCTGAGTTCATCAAAGATCTCATATTCCCTGCTTGTATACCGTTCTTCAGCATGGAGGACCTTTTCCTCATATTCCTTGAGTTCTTCGGTAATAAATCTTTCAGAGTTTACCAGCGTTTGTTTTCTGATATACGCTTCTGGGACCAGATCCCTATGGGTATGAGTGATATCGATGTAGTAACCAAATACCTTGTTATATCCAATCTTTAGTGAGGGTATTCCCAGCCGTTTACGCTCTGCGATCTGAAAGTCAACCAGCCACGCTTTCGCGTTGCGAGCGATGCCCCTGATTTCGTCCAGCTCTCCATCGATCCCATCTCTGATCATTCCCCCATTTTTAACAGATACCGGTGGTTCATCCATGATCTGCCTTTCCAATTCGGAGAGCAGATCACTAAGATCAGGCAATTTTTCCACATGGAGACCCATTTTGTGGAGGGATTCGGTTTTTAGCAATTTAGCGAGATCGGGTAATAACTGAAGGGTTGCCCTGAGCCCGGCCAGGTCGCGGGCAGATCCACGTGAAGAACTGAGCTTTGATAATAAGCGCTCCAGATCAGCACACTGTTTTAGAAGGGTTCTCAAGTCTTGACACATCTTGATGTCTTTGAAAAATACTTCTACCTGATCAAGACGATTGTCAATGCGCTTAATATCGAGCAGCGGTTTGTAGAGCCAATCCCTGAGCAGGCGTCCTCCTCCAGAAGTGACAGTCTCATCCAGTATTGAGATGAGGGTCCCCTTTCCTCCTCCACGTAACGATTCAAACAATTCAAGATTCCTGAGTGAATCGCCATCAAGGGTCATCCAGTCATCTGAACTCAGATGCTGGATACCGCTGACATGCTTGAGATCGCGTCCCTGATAACTTTTCAGATAGTAAAGGATGGCTCCAGCAGCCGATGTTCCTGCGAACATTGCATTGATGCCAAAACCTTTTAGGCCTTTGGTCTTAAATTTTTTGCTCAATTCGTTCATGGCAAAATCGATATTGAATACCCAGCTTTCAACGCGGGTAAGCATCCATTTCCCAGATCCCAGGAGGGCTTCGGAACGATTATCGTCTTCTGAAAGAAGAATTTCCCTGGGGGCAAGACCAGCTAGAATTGATTTGATCTGTATGGCTCGTAATTCCATGACGCTGAATTTGCCCGTTGACACATCCAGAAACGAAAGTCCAAATTTGTCTCCCTGGGGATATACACACGCCAGATAATTGGATTCCTTGGCCGTCAGAAACTGCTCACTCATGGCGGTACCAGGGGTAGCAACCTCAACCACCTCTCTCTTCACAATTCCCTTGGCTTGTTTGGGGTCCTCAACCTGCTCGCAAATCGCTACTCGCAGTCCTGCCTGCAAGTATTTATAAAGGTAAGCGTCAAGAGCATGATAGGGAAAACCAGCCAGAGCAGTTTTGGCGGACTTCCCATTCGAACGACTGGTCAGTGTGATGCCAAGAACTTTTGATGTGACCTTCGCATCCTCATCAAAGGTCTCATAGAAATCACCCATCCGATACAGGAGAATCAAGTCAGGATACCTTGATTTGATCTCATAATATTGTTTCATGAGAGGTGTGCTGGTTTCAATATTTGGTGGATTCTTTTTTGACATCTGATCAATATAAATTTAAATCAAGGATTACGAAATGTATTGAAGTCCAACTGACAGGTGCCAGCCTGAACTTATGCTAATGCTTCCCCAGTCCAACGTCTTACATCGCCATCTCTTGTCACAAGCCCTTTTCTTTCGGCATAGTTAAGCATGGGAAGGAGATATTTTCTGGTACTGGGTATGATCTCCCGAAGCTGTGCGATTGTTAATTCCGAATTGTTGCTAAACCATTTTTTCAACTCTGCATGGAAGACATCAAGCTGGGTTTGAAGCATGTAGTGATCTTTATCGATACGAATCAGGTCTCCATGCTGAATCATCCATTTAAGGATGGTTTGGGAACTTGCATCCAATTGCTCATTCAGTTCACTTAGCGAAGGGGGTGAAAAAGCAGATCTTTCAAAAATATCGATGATGGATTGTCTCGATAACTCATCGTTCTGATCCAGATTGCCCTGATGACCGGCAAGCTGCCAGAGATCCCCCTGATTCTTTATGACTCCATCAGACAGTAACTTTGCTAATACAAATTCTTTCGTGTCTTTGGAGCTTGTCGAAAGTTGATCCCTGGCCAGGCCCTTTCCCAGAGGCTGATTTTTGTGATACTGATCCAGATTTCCCTTAATCTCATCAAATACTGCATGAAAGGTGGAAACTTTCAGAAAACGTTCGTGGTAACTGACAAATCTCTCCGGACTATCCAGGATTGGGTGAATCTTTGATTCTGCGACACTAAGCAATCTTGCCAAATCTCGGCGTGACATTGGTTCCTGGAAAAAATCCAGGGCGATAAGAATCAATTCATCGAGTCCCTTGCCTCTGATATTTTTTAGTTTTGATAGACGCGAATCCGCCTTTTTAAAGCGCTTGTCAATCGCCCAGTATAGGTTCGCACCTCCCATTGTTTCCTGTGGTGACAAAAATCGGATCACAACTGCCTCGTTGAATCCCGCTGAGATGACATCCTCAAAAAAGAACTGGGCCAACATGTGCTCGCCTGGTTTACACTGATTGCCTTCCAGAAGATGAATGCGAGCTTCCCGCTTCCCTGTCCCGACATGAATGTGAACCCTATCAGCCTCCTTGACTTCCCTTTTCCAGTGAGGAAGAAGACTAATTTCTCCAAGCCAGGATGTACCCGTTTGAAACATTCCCGGGCTTCCTAAAAAGGCACCCCTGCCAAGTTCCTCCACACTCGCCCCACCAAGATTGATCGCACCCCGGTCTCCAAACTTGATCTTGTTTACATCATGATGATGGGATTGCAGCCCGCGAACAGGAAAAACAAGCTGCTGTGGAAATAACTCAACATTTTGAGATTTATGCAATTCATGGGACAGGACTGTTCCTGTCACGACCGTACCAAAGCCCTTGACAGAAAATACCCGGTCGATCGGCAGGCGAAATACACCGTGATGATCCTGAGTCTTGATGGTGGCAATCATTTTGTCCAGGGCATTCTTTAACTCCCCAAGACCAATCATTTTCGTTGCTGACACTGGGATGATTTCCGTGCCTGGGTATCCACGGTCTGATAAAAATGCAGCTGTTTCTTCAGTCACCAATTCCAACCACTCAGGATCTACAAGATCAGATTTATTAAGTGCTACCAGTATTTTCTGGACACCGAGAATACTGAGAATATCCAGGTGTTCACGCGTCTGAGGCATAACCCCATCATCGGCGGCTATGACCAATAGTGCTGCATCCACGGTGCTTACACCGGTGACCATGTTTTTAACAAATTTTTCGTGACCGGGGACATCTATGAAGGTGACATCATCATTGTAGAAGGCAATACCAATATCGATGGTGACACCGCGCCGTTTTTCCTCCTCGAGTCGGTCAGTATCCACGCCTGTAAGGGCTTTGACTAGCGCTGTTTTCCCATGGTCAATGTGTCCGGCTAAACCGATGACTTTTTGCATACTACAGGGTTACCTGGGGTTCCAATGTGTGTGAATTATAATATGAAACGCCATACGAGGAAAAATACCGCAAAGCCCGTGAGGAAAATCAAGCTCACCCAATTAAAGATCAATAATTTAGGCCCAGGCACTGTTCCGTCGGGCATCCATTCACCTGTGACCGCTCTATAATTGATATATGCGAGGATGGGCGCAGTTAAAAACGAGATTGTTGTGGCTATATCCACCAGAAAGGTCATCCCGCTGATAAAAATACCGATGATGATCAAACCGCCTCCAATGAGAATGACCATCCAGATCCAGTACAAATGAGGATTGTGGGATTCCTTGAATCTTTCCTGAAAGACCAGCTCGGTCGCTCGTGACAAGACCCGGGGAAATGCATCCGTCACCGTCAGAGTTGTACTGAACATCGTCGTGAAGGCGGCAATCGCGACAACTGGATAACTCCAATTACCGAGAGTTTGTGTATAAAGGTTAATGAATTGACCTGCGAAAACACCACCTGAAGGAGAGAAGGTTTCTCCAGTCCCAAACATAATCGAGGCTCCCAGGGTAAGAAATCCCAAGGCAAGGATTGCAGTACCAAAGTATCCCAGGCGAAAATCAAACAGTGCATCTCGTAACGAGGGTGACTGTCCTGTTTCTTTGCGGCGTTCAATTGTCCACAATGAATGCCAGACAGATATGTCTATGGCAGAAGGCATCCATCCTATCAGGGCCACCATAAATGAGATTCCCGCAACAGACCAAACTGCTGGAGTTATAAAATCAGACGAACTTGAAGGTCCGTGGGATAGAGCAGCAAATACAGCAAAAATGGTGGAGACACTTAAAACAACAATGATCACTTTGATGAGCTTGTCAAGCAGCGGGTACCTGCCAATGGTTAGTATGCCGGCACAAATAGCCAGAATGATGGCACTCCAAACAACCAGATTCAGGTCAAGTCCAAATATTTTGCTGGCAAGTGCAGCCGTAACCACAGTGACTGCTGCCTGCAAGGTGAACATGGTACCGAATGTCAGCAGCAGGAATATGATCAATGCCCAACGGCCCACCCGGACATATCCTTCAAGTAGGCTTTCACCCATGGCGGCAGCATAGCGGGGGCCGAATTCAAATGCCGTGTATTTAAACAAGTTCGCGACAACGACCACCCATACCAGGGCAAACCCGTAGCTTGCTCCAGCCCGGGTACTTTGCACAAGATGGGACACACCTATTGCTGCGCCTGCCCATAGAAGTCCTGGACCCAAGGCCGTTAATCTTGATTGCCAGACTTTAGAAGTTTTCATTATGATTCAATCCTGCTGCTTAATTCTGAAAGTGCTATCCTGGTTTATCTTAGACCATGGTATTAAAAGCCTGGATAATTTCAGTGTCCTCTGAGGCTCGAACGGCTTTCAGATCTATAATAATCGCCTCTTCATTAATTCGTCCCATGATCGCAGGGTCGTTTGCTCTCAATTTTTTGGAGATTCCTGTTGCCTTCAGCTTGCTATGTTGAACCCGTACTCCAATTGAATCCATATTCTCGGATGGTGAAGCCCCTGATCCAACCTGTGCCTGGGTTTCAATGATCTCGATCATTAATAATGGGTTGTCAATCTTTGATTTAATCCCCAATGCTCTCTCTCTAAGTGTCTCAATAGCTTGAGAGAAATCCCGATAAACGGGCACACGCGAAGTAATATCCTGCTCTTTAGAATAGGCCCTTAAACTTTGAAGCGTAAGCAGGATTTGAGCCTTATCAGGTCGCAAGGCTCTCAGCAGGTGATTTTTCTCTATCTTTTGAATATATTTTTGTTTCCCTGCAATGATCCCTCCTTGCGGGCCACCTAAAAGCTTATCCACTGAGAATGTTACTATATCGACTCCTGAGTTGATAATTTCAGATACGAGAGGTTCTTTTTGCAGACCGAATTTCTCAGTTGAGATAAGCGCGCCACTTCCCAGATCTGCCATTACAGGTAGATCATATTTTTTCCCAATTTCAATTAATTGCTGTATCGAAACTTCCTTGGTATAACCACTGATCCTGTAATTCGATGAGTGAACCCAGAGTAAAAGCTTCGTCTTTGGTGTGATGGCTGATTCATAATCATGAACATGGGTGCGGTTCGTGGTGCCTACTTCAACAAGTTTTGATCCCGCTTTTTTCAATATATCGGGGATACGAAAGCTGCCACCGATCTCAACCAGCTGCCCTCTGCTGATGAGGACCTCCTTTTTGTCTGCCAGGGAGTTCAGTGCCAAGAGCACTGCAGCTGCGTTATTGTTCACTAAAATACCACTCTCTGCCTGAGATATAGCCTGAATCCAGGGTCTCAGATGATCATGGCGACTTCCTCTTTTACCCGTTGAGAGGTCCAGTTCCAGGTTTACATAACTATCCTGGAGAAGGTCCAGCGCATTGCACAAGTCTCTGCTGTAGGGCGAGCGGCCTAAATTCGTATGAATTACCACTCCCGTCCCATTGATCACCTTCCTGAGGGATTTCTCGATATACAATAGTCGCAAGGATAGCGCTGTCTCTATATTTTTTATCTGGTTTGGTTTGATATTCATAATGAACGACCTGTATTCGTCCAGAATTTTTCGAGCTTCATTCTTTTTCATGATATGTGGGAGCTCAATATCTGCTACAGAATTCAGCAGTGCATCCACACTGGGCAGGTCAGAGAGTTTATAATCAATACCAGTTTTTTGCGTCACACCGTCTCCCTGTAGTCTCATTCCTCTTGAAAATCAGGAACCACTATCGATCAATAGTTTAACTGCAAAAATAATGACTGCAATGGTAACGACACCTTTAATAAAATCATGTCCCTTTTTGATCGCCACATGAGTCCCCAGCCAGGCTCCCAACATGTTGCCCAACCCAAGCACGATACCCATTCCCCAGTTCACCTGATCATTCCAGGCAAAAATCGCCAGGGCAATGGCTGTAAAAAAAATAATGATGGTTAATTTTATGGCATTCCCATGGACCAGATTGATATTTTGCCACATCAGTACGCTTAATACAAGGAAACCAACTCCTGCCTGAATATATCCACCATAGATTCCTACAAAAAAGTAGGCAACTCCAGGTCCCAGCCAGCTTGCTGTGTACTGCTCAGGTGAAATTGGGTTATTGCCGTGCTTGCCTTTCGTGATCAAGGTAAATATGGACATAATGATCATTACGAGTGCAAGACTCACCCTGAATTGAGCATTGCTCACCTGGGTCGCCAGCACGGCCCCGATGATCCCACCAGGTACGGTGAACAGGGCGGCTTTTATTCCGAAACTTCCAGGATTGATCTCTTTTTTAACGAAGCGGCCCACGGCAAAAATATTTTGCATCATAATTGCCAGGCGATTTGTGCCGTTTGCGAGATTTGGCGGGAGCCCCAAAAAGATCATCAGCGGAAGCGTCAGGAAGGATCCTCCACCGGCAAGAACATTTATAAATCCCGCGCCTGCACCGATTAACAGAATAGCGAGTAAATTTAGCGCATTCATATTTTCAATCATGGATGCACCTTAATAGGGTTGTTTAATAAATGCTATAGTATTTTAATTATTCAATAAAATACTATGTGATGCTGAGAATATTAAATCTCACGTGCCATGAATTACATAGAGTTGAGATTTGATACCCCCTAAATCCTAATTGTAAGTTTATACTGCAAAAAAGGAGAGGCTGTTTATATTGTCACCACGCTATCATGATATGTAAAATAAGGGTAAAATAGACACATTGAATTCGACAGGAAATCTTGGAAAATTGCTCATCGTTGAAGACGATGTTTCATTATCGGAATTCATAAGAGAGCTATTTCGATCCTACTTCGAGATAAGGATCGCACATGATGGTCAGGCAGGTTACGATCTGGCTCGAACCTTTCTCCCTGATTGTATTATTTCTGATGTTCGCATGCCCCGCTTATCTGGAATAAATATGCTTAAGAAGATCCGACAAACGCCAGGCTTGGAAACAGTTGGTGTTATTCTTTTGACGGTTTTGAGTGATACGAAGGATCGTGTGCGCGGGTATGATCATTTTGCAGATCTATACTTCACAAAGCCATTCGAAGCAGAAGAATTGTTAAGCGCTACAGTTGGACTGGTATTGATGCGTCAACAAATGCGGCGTATTTATTCAGGTGAGAAGGCCGTTGAGCTGGAGACGACCAGTCATCGCTTCCTGAGCAAGGAAGATGAATTATTTCTCCATCGTTTAAGCGATATTGTCGAGGCCCATATCTCCGAATTTGATATCAATCTAGACACGATCGCGTTGGCAACAGGATCCACAATTGAGGAATTCAGGGAACGCCTGGATGACCTGGAAGGGACAAGTCCGGAAGCATATATCACTGAGGTTAAGATGGAGCATGCAAAAAAACTAGCTGAGGCCGGTAAAGCTTATTCCATAAATGATCTGGCAACCTTGGTAGGTTATCGAATTCCTGATCAATTTGTATCTGATTATCAAAACCACTTTGGCTTCCTGCCAGAAATAAAGTCACGTAACTAGTGGTTCTCAAACTGTAGTAACATTTCAATATTTTTTACAAAATGGTGCCCCCGGGTTTTCTGCGAAGGTAGAGGAATAAAAAAAGCCGTCACTTTGGACGGCTTTTTAAAAATGCGGATCTCTAGTATCCAGCTTTGATCGATCTCAGAATATTTTGTGTTCCTTGATCCTGGCCTTTTTACCACGCAGTTTGCGTAAATAATACAGTTTTGCACGACGAACTTTCCCGCGGCGCAAAACTTTTATGCCATCAACCGTAGGTGCATGAAGGGGAAATATTCTTTCAACTCCCACACCATTGGAGATTTTTCGTACGGTGAATGTAGCATTAATCCCTTTTCCAGTACGGGCAATAACATTACCCTCGAAAACCTGAATTCTTTCTTTCTGGCCTTCAATAACTTTCACATCAACTGCTACAGTATCACCTGGTTTAAAATCTGGCAGATCAGTTTTTAACTGTTCAGCTACCAGGCTATCTACTTTATTCATGACTTTCCTCCAGTCCTCTCACATATCTATCAAACAAGTCCGGGCGCTTTTTCTTAGTCCGCTCCAGACGTTGCTGTTTTCTCCACTTTTCAATCTCTGCATGATGGCCAGAGAGTAATACATCAGGTACTTTCAAACCACGGTACTCTGAGGGGCGGGTATAATACGGCGCATCCAATAATCCAACAGGAAAAGTGTCGGATTTTGTAGAACCCTCATCATTTACAGCTCCTGGAATTAGTCGAACCATGGCATCGATAACGGCAAAGGCTGCTATCTCCCCACCGGAAAGGACAAAATCCCCAAGACTAAGCTCCTCATCAATGAGCTCATCTCTTACTCGCTGATCGATTCCCTTATAACGTCCGCACAACAAAACGATATGCTCGGATTCTACCAATCTCTCAGCATCATCTTGCTGGAATGGTTTCCCCTGCGGCGTTAGAAAGATGCGATGGCCAGTCGATTTTCGGAAATTTGCGATATCTTCAAATGCTCGGAACAGGGGATCAGGTTTTATGATCATCCCGGGACCACCACCAAAGGGCACATCATCAATATGCTTGTAGGTGTCATCTGCATAATCACGAATGTCCCAGCATTTTATATCTGCTAACCCGTTTTCAAATGCGCGACCAACGATACCCATTTCTCGAAAAGCTTGCAGGGTCTCTGGAAAAGTTGTAATTACATCAATAATCATCACATTTCCTCGAAAGCTCTCACCTGGATGAACTTGTCTTTCAAATCAATCCGTACTATCCATTCATCCACCAGGGGGATCAGTGTTTCACCTGCATCGCTTAACACAACCAAGACCTCATGAGCACCTGTGGATAGGATATCTTCCACAATACCCAGGGGAAGCTTATTCTCATCCTCGACCTGACAACCGATGATATCATCAACAGCTGGTTCGTGTCTTAGCTGGTCTGGAAGTGCATCCCGATCAACGTAAATCACCTGATCACGATAATTGTCAGCTTCATTCCGATTCTCAATTTCCGCAAATCGAAGGATGGCATAATCATCGTATCCCTGGATACTTTTTAACGAGAGTTGCGTCCATTCTCTACCCGACTTTACAAAAAGCTGCTCCATACCACGGAGCGTATCAAGGTCTATATTATTCAGGGTCACCTTGAGTCCCCCTTGAACTCCATGAGGTTTCCGAACCACCCCAATGGCGATTCTATTCACCTCTGTCGCTTGCATCAGCTTTATTCGATGATCTCGAGCATGGCCCGGTTGGTACCGGCCTTGGCAGATATAGCGGCTAATAAAGTTCGAAAAGCCTTGGCTGTCCGGCCTTGACGTCCAATGACCTTTCCAATATCCTCTTTCGCAACTCGTAATTCGAAGATCGTTACCCTTTCACTATCAACCTGATTGACTACAACTTCGTCTGGCTTGTCTACAAGACTTTTTGCTACGAATTCGACAAACTCTTTCATGGTCATACCTCCGTGGGTTTTGGAACCTTCCTGACTGTTAGAGAGGAATCCTTTCAGCTTCTTAAGAATCTTCCTTCTCCGGACTTTCGGTAGGTGCTTCTTCTTCAGCTGGAGCCTCACTTGTTTCAGCGGTTTCAGCATCTTCTAGGACTGCTTCTTCAACAACCTCTTCGGCCTTTTCTTCCTCAGCTGAAACTTCGCTTACCTCTTCAGATTCAGGTGCTTCTGTTGGCTTTCCAGGGGTTTTGCTGGCTTTCTCTGCGGTAGCAGCAGCTTCTTCTGCTTCCTGTTTTTCAGTTTCAGCTTTTGCCATCTTTGCTGATTCTGTGGCAGCCTTCTTCTTATGCCGTTCATCGCGGGCTAGTTCCCACTTTTGCATCTCTTTGTTTATCGTGGCTTCGTCTGCATTACGGCTCTTCAACTCATATCTCAGAGTAATACCACGACCACGCAATAGGCTAAAGATGGTATCACTAGGTTGAGCACCCTCGTCCAACCAATGGAACAAACGTTCTTCATTCACAACAAATTCAGCAGGTTCTGTAACAGGGTTGTAATGCCCTAGTTTTTCAATTGAGCGTCCATCACGTGGGGCTCTAGAATCTGCAACAACAATTCGATAAAAGGGTTGTTTCTTCTTTCCCAACCGTTTTAGTCTGATTTTGACAGCCAAAAGGTGTCCTCCTTAAAATCCCATAGGCAGATTTCTCATTAGCTGCCTCTTATTCATTTTTCCAAATTTCTTCATCATCTTCCGCATTGACTGGAATTGTTTCAGCAATTGGTTAACATCTTGAACTTTTGTTCCAGATCCCATAGCGATTCGTTTCCGGCGACTACCATTTAATACCTGTGGTTTCCGCCTTTCGACAAGGGTCATAGAGTTAATAATTGCTTCAATCCTAGTCAACCTTTTTTCATCAATATCAACATCTTTTATTCCCTTAACGCCGGGAATCATGGATATCAGATCACCGATCGAACCCATGGATTTAAGCTGCTTCAATTGATTCTTAAAATCCTCCAGATCGAAGGTGTTCTGGCGCATTTTTTCTTCAAGTTTGGAAGCCTCTTCAGCATCAATATCCATCTGAGCCTTCTCGACCAAGGAAACAATGTCACCCATACCCAAAATTCGGCCTGCCATTCGGTCAGGGTGGAAAACTTCCAGCTTATCCAGATGTTCTCCAACACCGACATATTTAATCGGTTGGCCAGTAACTTCGCGAACAGAGAGTGCCGCTCCGCCTCGGGCATCTCCATCCAACTTTGTCAGAATTACTCCTGTAAGCTCTACCGCTTCAGCAAATGTACCTGCTGCATTTACTGCATCCTGTCCTGTCATAGCATCAGCTACAAACAGGGTTTCAGCGGGCTTTAGAGCGGTTTGAAGCTGAGCAATCTCACCCATCATATCCTTGTCCACATGCAATCGGCCTGCAGTATCAACAATCACAACATTCGCAGCATATCTGACGGACTCACGGATTGCGGCCTGGGCGATCTTCACAACATTCTGATTACCTTCCTCGGTGTACACAGGAATATCAAGCTGCTTTCCGAGGATTTGGAGTTGAGTGATCGCTGCCGGACGATAGACATCACATGCAACAAGTAGAGGTTGACGCCCCTCCTTACGCAAATTACGGGCTAACTTTGCTGCTGTTGTTGTTTTTCCTGAACCTTGCAGACCGACCAAGAGGATGATGGCCGGATTGCCTGAGAGCTCAAGACCTACAGTTTTTTCACCAAGAAGTGTAATTAACTCTTCGTGGATGATCTTGACAATCTGCTGGCCTGGCGTGATAGAACGCAAGACTTCAGCGCCAAGAGATTTCTCTTTTATGGAGCTAACAAAACTGCGGACAACTTTGTAATTGACGTCGGCTTCAAGAAGGGCTCTTCTAACCTCACGCATGGCATCTGAGATATTAGTTTCAGAAAGCTTACCATGGCCGCGTAGCTTTTTAAAGACACTTTCCAGATTTTGTGAGAGTTGCTCGAGCATTACTCCTCTTTCCTCAATCGTCAATTTCTCCCTTATACTAACTAGATATTATAGCTAGTAATAAAGCGGCGCAAGATAGACGAGCAAGCAGGGGTGGTCAATGAGTTTCATACGATGAATTATCCCTGAAATCTACTGCCCCAGCATCGCTTCACCTTTACAAATCACTGTACAAAAGCAGCTATTCTGAAAATATTCCAATTTTCATGGCATATATTTTGTATTTGTAGTTAAGTGCTTTAACGAACACCTTGACAATCGTTTCATGAAAATGTACATAAACCGTTTGAAAGCAGGTTCAAATTCCAGCGTACCGTTTTTGTAATCTGAGTGGAGTAGAATTGAATATAAACCAACACGGAGACACATTCTAATGGGAGTGTTCAATTTAAAAAAGGGTCATGATATACCGCTTCAGGGCACAGCTGAGCGTCATATTGAAAAAGCCCACAATAGTTCAGCTGTAGCTGTTCAACCCATCGATTTTCGCGGAGTACGTCCGGGATTGAAAGTTGAGCCGGGTCATGTCGTGAAACGAGGATCTATCCTCTTTGTCGATAAGCAGAGACAGAATATCGTTTTCCGATCTCCTGCTTCCGGAACAGTCCGTGAGATCGTCCGTGGTGAAAGACGCTCGATCCAAAGAATTATCATCAATATCGATGCTGATTCAAGCGAGAGTTTTGATGTGTTTAGTCGTGCTCAAGTTGCTGCTTTTAATGAGAACAAGGCTAAATCCGTTCTCTTAAACAGTGGTTTATGGCCAGCGTTGCGTCAAAGACCGTTTAACAAAATTGCCAATCCGGATAAAACGCCAAAATCAATCTTTATCTCTGCCGTGGATACAGCCCCATTGCAGGCTGAGACTGATATGCTGATTGCAGGCAGGGAAAAAGATTTCCAGCTGGGTATCGACCTCCTGTCTAAACTGACAGCCGGTAAAATTAATTTGTCAGTATCCTCACTTACCGAGCCACTATTTAAAAATATTGAAGGTGTCGAGATTCATAGATTTTCCGGTCCTCATCCAGCAGGAAATATCGGTGTACAGGTTCATCATATTGACAGGCTCATTGCTGGCGATATTATCTGGCACATTTCGCCTCGTCACGTGGCCCAAATTGGAAGTTTTTTGAATAAGGGTGAATATCCCGGCGGGAAGATCTATGCCCTGACAGGTTCTGAGCTTACCAACAGACATTATGTCTCAGGGTTTGAAGGTGCACATATCAGGGACCTGATCAGTGAGGCAATTACCCCAGGCAAGCAACGTGTTATCTCTGGTAATGTGTTAACAGGAAAATCAATTAAAGCTGCAGGGTTTGTAGGCTTTTATGACGATATGATAACTGTGATTCCAGAACCAGATGGCAGACGTTTTCTGGGCTGGATGCGCTTAGGTATGAATGCGAATAGTTTCTGGAGATTATACCTTTCCAAATTGATTCCCGGGAAAAAATTTGCACCAAATACTGATATGAATGGCGAAGAACGTGCCTTTGTCTCCACGGGAGAATATGAAAAGGTCGTCCCTATGGATATTCTTCCTGTCCACCTCTGCAAGGCCATTCTGGTTGAAGATATTGAATTGATGGAAAAGTTGGGCATTTATGAAGTTGCTCCGGAGGATTTTGCATTGTGCAGTTATATCTGTCCCTCGAAGATCGATTTTGGTCGTATCATCGAGCAGGGCATATTATCCATGGAAAAGGAGGGTTAAACGATGGAATCAATCGTACGCTTTCTGAATAATATGGATAAAAAAATAAAAACCGGTCCCTTCAAGATCATTCATCCGTTCTATGGTGCCTTGAACACCATGCTCTTCACTCCAGGGCATGCCACAAGCACGGGACCTCATATTCGTGATTCAATCGACATGAAGCGATTCATGGGTATTGTGGTATTCGCTCTGATTCCCAGTATTATGGTGGGATCCTATAATGTTGGTCTCCAAGCAGGAGTTGAAGGCCTTTTCGCGGCCTTCATGTTTGGCTTTCTGAAGTTACTACCCATTATTGTGGTTACCTATGCAGTGGGTTTGGGTTGGGAAATGATCTTTGGTCATTTGAATGGCCATGATATTCATGAAGGATTTCTGGTAACCGGTATCCTGCTCCCCTTAACCCTGCCCCCAACCATTCCCCTTTGGCAAGTTGCCATCGCCGTTTCCTTTGGAACTGTTATCGGTAAGGAAGTTTTTGGCGGAACAGGAATGAATTTGCTGAACCCGGCACTGACGGCTCGAGCCTTTTTATTCTTCACTTATCCTGGTAATATTTCCGGTGACAGTGTTTGGGTGGCCTTAGATGGATTCACAGGAGCGACACCTTTGGCAGCCGCAGCCAATGCAAGCGGATCTGCAGTTGAAGCATTGAACAGTGCTGGCTTTACGCTGGACAAAATGTTCTTTGGATTCATCCCTGGAAGTATCGGGGAGACCTCAAGTATAGCCATCCTCATTGGAGCTGCCATTCTGCTCATCACAGGAGTGGGAAGTTGGCGAATTATGCTGGCTACCACACTGGGAGCATACGGCATGGCGCTTCTGGTACAATTTTTCGGCGCTGATGTTGCGGGTGGAATACGAACACTGCCCGCGCATTACCACCTGGTGATGGGAGGTTTTCTATTTGGGACCGTATTCATGGCCACTGATCCAGTTTCGGCCGCAGGTACCAATATAGGAAAGTGGATATATGGTATCCTCATCGGGTTTATGGTCATACTTATCAGAACGTTTAATCCTGCTTACCCAGAGGGAATGATGCTGGCCATATTATTTGGCAATGTATTTTCACCGCTGATCGATCACTTCGTCGTCCAGGCAAACATTAAAAGGAGGCTGAATTATGGCAAATAAGCCTCGTATTACCAAAGCCTATACCCTGGGATTTGCAGCTGCAGTGACTATCGTCTGCAGTGTGCTGCTGGCTTCAGCGTCAACATTGTTAAAGGAGCGCCAGGATCGCAATATACAACTGGATATCAAATACAATATCCTGACGGTTCTGGATTTGACACAAACAAAGGACATTGAGCCAGAGAAGGTGTTTACTTTGTTCGATGACCATGTTCTCTCATTCGTCGTTGACTCTGATGGCAATCGAGTGAATAACCGAAAAGCTGAGGACATTGATCCAAAAGCTGAGCCAAATTTACTCCCTGTTTTTGTGAGAATGGATGGTGATGAAGCTGTCGCCTATTGCCTACCTACTCAGGGAAAAGCACTTTGGTCCACGGTTAAAGGGTATATCGCTCTGGAAAAAGATCTGAATACTGTTAAGGGAATCACATTTTACAGTCATGGCGAAACACCTGGATTGGGAGGCGAAATCGAAAAGGAATGGTTTACTGATGGATTTAAAGGTAAAACCATTCTGAACGATACAGGTGAGATTGTCTCGGTTACGATTGTAAAAGGGAAAATGAGGGAAAATGAAAAAGATCCCCAACACAAGGTTGATGGCATTAGTGGAGCAACCTTGACTGGTAATGGATTAAATGCATTCATAAAAACGACATTGGGAAAATATGAACCTTACTTTAAAACTGTAAGGGGAGAATCATCATGAATTTATTAGATAAGAAGCATAGGGGATTTCTCAAAGATCCACTCATGGATAACAACCCCATCGCCACACAGGTGTTGGGAATTTGTTCGGCACTAGCTGTTACCGTGCAATTACAGACCGCTATCGTTATGTCCCTTGCGGTAACCAGTGTTGTCGCGTTTTCAAATGTACTGATCTCACTGGTTCGGAATAAGGTTCCTTCCAATATCAGAATCATCGTCGAACTGGCCATCATTGCCACGCTTGTCATTCTTGTGGATCAGGTATTGAAGGCCTTTCTTTATGATATAAGCAAACAACTAAGTGTGTTTGTCGGGCTCATTATCACCAACTGTATCGTTCTTGGAAGAGCCGAGGCCTTTGCACTGCAAAACAAACCATGGCCAAGCTTTCTTGATGGTGTTGGGAATGGCCTGGGTTATAGTATGATTCTGATCACTGTGGCTTTTGGCCGCGAATTACTCGGATCAGGATCGCTGTTTGGTTTCAGGGTAATTCCAGAGGCAGCATACGCTGCTGGTTATCAGAACATGGGTTTAATGGTATTGGCTCCTGGAGCCTTTATTCTCCTGGGATTGATAATCTGGGTTCAAAGAACCATAATCGGCACGGTATCAGAATAGGAGCCAGATGATGGAAAATTTAATCAGCCTATTCGTAGAATCCGTTTTTGTCAATAATATCCTCCTCGCCTACTTCCTGGGAATGTGTTCATTCCTGGCAGTCTCCAAGAGAGTAGACACGGCGATCGGCTTGGGTGCTGCAGTTATTTTTGTAGAGGTTATCACCGTACCTGTCAACTGGGCATTGCATCATTTTTTACTCGCTTCCGGTGCGCTGGAATGGGCCGGACTTCCCGATGTAGATCTAAGCTTTCTTGGGTTTATTTCTTATATCGCAGTGATTGCCGCTCTGGTACAACTGGTCGAGATGATCATAGATCGCTACAGCCCCGCACTCTATAGTGCGCTCGGTATCTTTCTTCCGCTGATTGCTGTAAACTGTGCCATTTTAGGTGCATCCTTATTCATGGTTGAGAGGGAATATACCTTTGCAGAATCAGCCGTATTCGGGCTTGGCTCCGGTACTGGATTTGCGCTTGCGATCACTGCCATGGCTGCCATCCGTGAGAAATTGCGGTACTCTCATATTCCTGAGGGATTACGCGGACTGGGAATCACAATGTTAATTACCGGACTCATGGCTATGGCCTTCATGAGTTTTTCCGGTATCAGTCTGTAGGGGGGCAATATGAGTATTATTGGCTTGATATTGCTTAGCACCCTGATCTTCACAGGTACCATATTAATCCTTGTTGTCATTCTCAATTATGCGACAAGCAAATTGGTCAGTACCGGTGATGTAAAGATTCTTATCAATGGCGATGAGGAAAAATCGATTCAAACACCGGCTGGATCAACCCTGCTCCAAACGCTGGCGGCTGAGAAGATCTTCTTGCCTTCCGCCTGTGGTGGCGGCGGAACCTGTGGCATGTGTACCTGTGTTGTGGAAGCAGGCGGTGGCGAGTTATTACCAACTGAAAAGCCGCATTTAACTCGGGCAGAAATAAAAGAGAATGTACGCTTAAGCTGCCAGGTCAAGGTTAAATCAGATATGGAGATCAAGATTCCTGATGAAATCTTCAATATTCAGAAGTGGGAATGCGAGGTTGTCTCCAATCATAACGTCGCGACGTTCATTAAGGAGTTTATAGTCAGATTACCTGAAGGTGAAAATCTAGATTTCAGAGCAGGAGGATATATCCAAATTGATATCCCCCCCTACAAACTCGATTACTCAGAATTTGATATTGAGACTGAATATCGGGGAGATTGGGATAAATTTAATATGTGGAGATATCATTCAGAATTGGATGAATCCATATTCCGGGCCTATTCCATGGCTAACCATCCCGCTGAAGGGAACATCGTCATGCTTAATGTTCGTATTGCCAGCCCGCCCCCTGGTCTAGATGTCCCCCCTGGCCTAGCCTCATCATACATCTTCAACCTGAAGCCTGGTGATAAGGTCACTATCAGTGGTCCCTATGGTGAATTCTTTGCCAAAAAAACTGATCGTGAAATGTTATATGTGGGTGGCGGTGCAGGTATGGCACCAATGAGAAGTCATATCTTCGATCTCCTCAAAACTCAGCGCAGCAATCGCAGGATCTCATTTTGGTATGGTGCCAGATCAAAACGTGAAATGTTTTATGATGATGAATTTAAGGCGCTGGCCAAGGAGTTTCCTAATTTTAGTTATCATGTGGCCCTGTCTGATCCGCTGCCAGAGGATAATTGGGATGGTCCAGTTGGATTTATTCATCAGGTTGTTCATGACTCATATCTTGCGACACACGAAGCACCTGAGGATATAGAGTATTATATGTGTGGTCCACCCATGATGATTGATGCAGTTGACAGTATGCTGTATAATCTCGGTGTTGAACCGGAAATGATCGATTACGATAAATTCTAGATCATTCGCACTTTCCAACAAGAAAAAGGTCAGGGATATCCTGACCTTTTTTATTACATTGAGAACAATCAACGAGGAATCCGACATGAGTCTACTAATCAAGAATATCAGATTACTCCTTTTAATCATTCAGGTGTGTCTGCTTTTTATCTTTTCAAGTTGCAGTTCCAATACTCAACAATACAATGAGTTCGCATTTAATGGCTCAACGATGGGAACAACCTATCATATTACAATCGTTGCTGATTCTATCAATGTTGAGCAGCGGAGCAGGATCGCTACCTCTGTGGATAGTCTCCTCAGGGTTTTCAATAAGAGGGTTTCAACATACGATGATCAAAGCGAAATTTCACATTTTAACCAGAATCTGACGATAGAACCCGTTGGCGTTTCTAACGAGTTATTGCATATCGTAAAAATGGGCCAGGATTTTTGTAATGCGACATCAGGCGCTTTCGATATCACTGTTATGCCCCTGGTTAATTTTTTCGGATTTGGTTATGAGATTGGAGAAAATCGTTTTCCCACGGTAGAGGAGATCGACGATTGGCTGCAATTAACTGGATGCGACAAACTTCTCCTGGGTGATTCAACAATCACCAAAACAGACCCACGGATAAGTATTGACCTGAGTGCCCTTGCCAAGGGAGATGCATCGGATCACGTAGCAGTTTTTCTAAAGGAGATGGGCTTTGAAAATCTCTTTGTTGAGATCGGTGGGGAGATCATGACTCATGGTTTCAACAAATACGGTAGGGCCTGGAAAATTGGAATTGATAGACCCAACTATGGGGGTGCACCGGGTGCTGATCTTCAGCACATCATTGAATTGAGCGGGTTGGCGGTAGCTTCCAGTGGAGATTATCGCAATTATCGAGAAATTGAGGGAAAACGAATCTCTCACACCATCGATCCACGAAGTGGTTCCCCAATAGCTCATAATCTCGCAGCAGTCACCATTGTTGCAGAATCGTGCATGATAGCGGATGCCATCGCAACATCGGTTATGGTCTTGGGACCTGAGGACGGCCTCACCTGGCTCAAGAATTATTCGGGGGCCGAAGGATTGTTAATCTTCCGAGAACCGGACGGAACTTACAGAGAAATCATGACTGATGGATTTAGAGGCTATCTTGCTGATTAAAACTAGAGTTGATACGCTCGAATCCATGCCAGGACAAATTGTTGAATATCCTCTCGGCCATTAAGTGGAATTGACATTTCTTTGAGGTAAGGTCCAATCGCTCTTTCGAGCAACTTGATCTCCATCTCCACAGGATCATGATCTAATCCTGCCGGATCAAATTCTATTTTAGCGAGCTGTTCAACAAGTTCGAGAAGATATTGTGCGATCCGCTCCATTTTAGCATAATTTAAATTCTCCGGTCTGTCCGATTCCTGGTGATAATTTTTCCATCTTCCACAGGTAAAGAATAGATAGGGTATATTATTTTTACGCAAGACAGAGTGATCGCTAAGATCACCGACGTAGCGATTGAGCGTTGCAATATTGCGTAATCCGACTGGCAAGGATGTTTCCAGGAGAGCTGTAGCGAGAGACTTATGACCTTCTGCCCCAAAGATGAAGATGAGGTCTTCCATCCCGTCCACAGGGACATCATGGCCGATAAGATCAAGGACCAGTCCGGCATGGATATCTCCTACCCGCTGAGTCAGGTAAAAATTGGTTGAACCCATATGGTCTGTCAAAAATCTGGGTGGCTCCTCTGCGTCTGGGAAAAGAAAAAGAATATCTCTTTCTCTTTCACTTTGCTTTAACCACTCAAGAACAAGCAACCACACGGCAATCGATGCTGCATTATCATCTGCACCGGGTTGATCACCACAAGTGTCATAGTGAGCAACCAGCATAAGTGGAGGAAGCTGTCTGCTACTGCCGGGAAGCACACCAGCAATATTGGTATAATTTTCTGATTCGATCTGGTAGGGAAGTTCGAATGTATCCCCTGAATAGGGGATCAATCCAGCCATGTTCAGTTGATTAGAAATATAGGTCCGCGCTTGCTTGTGTCCCGTACTCCCAACTTTCCTTGTTCCAGGGGCAGCAAGTGCTTCAACGTCATTTTTGAGTTTTACCAACATTTTCCTCTCAGTTTTCTTTGATCGCTCATGAGCATAAATAAATATTATCTAATCGCAATGTTAAAATGGACACTTCCTTCCTGCTCGCGAAAAATGATAAGTAAAAGAATCAAAATTTCTGTTTGTCTTTGAGACGCGGTGAGTACCATATCAATATGATATCTATTTATATCGATATTTACCGGACGTAGACCATGCCGGGCTTGTACTTAATCACCTTATCTTATTGTATTATAAGTATTTATATGATGTTCTTTTAAATTGGCATAGCAATTGTGTTAAAGCTTCCAGAAGATGTTTAAAATTAACCGAAAGGAGAACAAGATGAACTTAGCACACACAACCTTCAGCAGAATACTGAGTGGGGTGGCGAGTTCGTTGATAACGGGTGCACTGGTGGCCAGTATCTACTTTTGTTTCACCAATACCCTTACAGTTATCTGATCGAATTCTTCTTCTCTCCATAAAGAACTCCGCTAACGTCCCCCCTGCTGCTTCCTGCCGCGGGGGGGATTTTCTTTTAGTCGTGCAATCCACCTCTTTCCACAGATTCACTCGAAGCATTACCATCGCTTACAGCATCACAAATCTGAAAATGATCCAATTATCTCCCCGGCTGATCCTGCAATTTTTAGAGGACACCATGTTTATCCGCTATTCCATTTGAGCGAAATCACGCTGAAGCACAGCAATTGTCAGTGCATTCATCTTCTGGGATATCCCAGGTATTTCTCTGAAAGCAGATAAATATTATGCTTCGCCATCCTCTGCGTCCTCATATATTGGTTTTGCTTATTTTTTTATAAACGAGAAGAGGATTTTTATATGAAATCATTGGCCCCCTGGCGTCACTATTGCGAAAGTCTATATTCAATTAAGGAACTGGGTTTCTTTCTGGATTTGAGCGATTCTGGAATCTCAGAAAGTGAGATTGAGAATATGCACCCGATTTTTGAAAAAGCCAGGAAGTCTATGATTGAGTTGGAGCAGGGAGCCATCTCAAATCCTGATGAGAAGAGACAGGTCGGGCACTATTGGCTGAGAAATGCGGAGACTGCTCCGACACCAAATCTGCGGAAACAAATTGAGGAGACGATCACTCAAATTAAATCCTTTAGTGGAAATATTCTCAGTGGCCACATCGCCTCCCCGGCGGGAAAATCCTATACGGACATGCTGCTTATTGGTATTGGTGGCTCAGCCCTTGGTCCACAGTTTGTCGCTGAGGCAATGGATAATAATACCGGCCTTCGCCCACATTTTCTGGATAATACCGATCCTGATGGATTTGATCGCACCTTAAGTATTCTTTTGCCGAATCTTGAGCGGACACTGGTCATTGTAATCTCAAAATCAGGAGGAACTGCAGAAACCCGGAACGGGATGCTGGAAACACAGAAGATCTTCAAGCAGAACCATTTGATATTTGCAAACCAGGCCGTGGCCATCACTGGAGAGAACAGTCAACTTTATAATCAGGCTCAACAGGAAGCCTGGCTATCCATATTTCCCATGTGGGACTGGGTGGGTGGTCGTACATCTGTGATGTCTGCTGTTGGTCTTTTACCCATGGCACTCATGGGAATTGAGATCCAAGCTTTCCTTTCCGGTGCAAAAATCATGGATGAACACACGCGAAACGTGCAACTGGCCCATAATCCGGCCGGTCTGCTGGCATCTGCCTGGTTTATTATTGGTGAAGGCAAAGGGAAAAAGGATATGGTGATCTTGCCCTATAAGGATCGCCTCCTACTTTTCAGCCGATATCTTCAACAATTGATCATGGAGTCACTTGGAAAGTCCCTTGACCTCGATGACAATCTGGTTGAGCAGGGTATAGCCGTATATGGGAATAAAGGTTCAACTGACCAACATGCCTATGTTCAACAGCTCCGGGATGGTTTGGATAATTTCTTTGTCACATTTATCGAGGTGTTAAAAGACAGAACGGGTGACTCGATGACTGTTGATGGTCAGAACACGAGTGGTGATTATCTCTTTGGGTTCTTAAAGGGGACTCAAAAAGCGCTGCAAGAAAAGGATCGTCGCTCCCTGAGCATAACGATTGAATCACTTGCCCCTCAAAGCATTGGCGCCCTGATCGCCCTGTATGAACGGGCGGTCGGATATTACGCGTCATTTATCAACATCAACGCCTATCACCAGCCCGGAGTCGAAGCTGGGAAAAAGGCGGCCGGAGACGTATTAAGACTCAAGAATCAAATAATTGAACTGCTTTCTGATTCACCTCAATCACTGAGCATGGAAGAGATCGTCGACAGGCTCGATCTTCCTGGCCAGGAGAAACTGGTCTATCAAATACTTCGTCACGCGACTGCAAACGCATCCTTCAAGATTGAAGGTTCCTTTTATGATCCAATTTCACTTAGAATTGGTCTTCATCAATAATTCTGGCACCATGTCTGGGTGGCTCATCATTTCCTCCAAGCAAAATTTTGAAATTACCTCAAAATTAGGATTCACCCTTCAGGGTTTAAAAATGCGCCACCGCAAGAAAGCCCTGCAGATTGAACCTGGGGATCTTCTTTTCTATTACATCACCGGTGAGCAGAAATTAGCAGCAATGGTCACGATTCAGTCTTTTGTTTTTGAAGGACAGGACAAAATATGGGTCAATCTGGGTAAGGATCCTGAAGAGCGCTATCCCTGGCGCTTTGAGATAAAAGCAGATATTATTCTTGAGGAATCTGACTGGATAGTGATGGAAACCTTCTCGAAGCGGCTTCTCCATTTCAGAAAATGGCCAGAAAATAACTGGAGACTTGGGCTGCAGGGACAAATACATGCGCTACGTGAGGAAGACACAAATACCCTGAAAGAGGCACTTTTAGAAGCTTCCCAGGATTGAGTCATCTTATTATTGCTTTATCAGAAGTCTATTTTCGGTGCAATATTTGCACAAATATAAAAATTAAGGAAAAACATATATGAGTTTCAATTTAGAAGCAAAGAAACACACACTACGTTTACTGCATCATAATGTGGCCATCGTGTCTTCAGGGAAGGGTTCAGAGACCGTTGGAGCTACAGTAACCTGGTTCATGCAGAGTAGTTTTGAGCCACCACTGGTTTCACTGGCTGTAAAAGCTGATAGTCGACTATACGAAAATATTAAAACAAATAAAAATTTAACGATCAGCCTGGTAAACAAGGGTGACTCGGAGATGGCCGGCACTTTTTTCAAAACTGGTGCCTGGGAAGGCAATCTTTTTGGGGGCTTTCCTGCAAAGGCGCATGAATTCGGAGGCGCCATCCTTGATGCCAGCCCAGCATGGCTGGCCTGTGAAGTTAGAAACATCATTGAAGAGGGAGATCACCATCTTGTTATCTCCCAGGTAGTTGATTCTGGAATAAATAATGAAGAAGCCTTAGCCATGTGTCTTTCAGAGACTGGCTGGCACTACGGAGGGTAAACCAAATGCTCAGTGGTTGGGAAAAAGTCGTTTTCATCCTTGTTTTACTTGGTTCTCTGGGAGCAACCAGATCCACTTTTGGCAATATGTTCAAGATCATCGCCAGGGGGTCAAAGCCAATAGATTGGGGTATAATAGTCAAACGCATACCATCGGGTATCCTTGCCTTCCTTGGGAAACCACTCTTTAAAACCAGACTACTGGTAACCATCATCCATACAGGTGTTGCCTGGGGATTCATCCTTTACATGTTGGTCAATTTGATCGATATCGTATATGGTTTGGTGCCGGGATTCCAGTTTCTACCGGATTCCTTCCTGGGCAATGTCTACCGCCTATTTGTTGATATATTCAGTGTGATTGTACTGCTGGGAATTATTTACTTTCTTATTCGTAGATTTATCCAAAATGACCCTGCGCTGCATATCAATGATACAGTGCTCGTAAACGAAAAAGCCAGGGGTGGTGTTTTCAGAGATTCTGCTCTGGTGGCTTTCTTCATATTTTTTCATGTCGGGTTCAGATTTGTAGGCGCATCATTTGAATTAGCCCAATCCCACAGTGATGCCTATCAGCCTGCTGCCTCGTTATTGGCTCAAGCCTGGAGTGGTTTGGATATGGGAACTTTAATTTTTGCTGAACATGTAGCCTGGTGGTTGGCCATTGGGCTCATCCTGGCATTCATACCCTACTTCCCAACAACCAAACATGCCCATCTCTTTATGGGACCCCTGAACCATATGATCGGTTCAAACGACATGACACCTGCCTCTTTCGAAACCATCGATTTTGAAGATGAGACCCTGGAGCAATATGGAGCTGCCCAATTTGAGCACCTCCCTCAAAAAAATATTCTGGATGCCTATGCCTGCATCATGTGCAACCGTTGCCAGGATGCGTGTCCGGCATACATTACTGGAAAGCCTCTTTCTCCCTCTGCCATTGAAGTGAATAAAAGATATTATATCCGAGATCATGTTAGTGATCTTGCAGGTGGTGCGGAGACAACAGAAAAATTAACAGACTGGATGTTAACAGAAGAAGCCGTTTGGGCATGTACAAGTTGCGGTTATTGCGTTGAAGTATGTCCTGTGGCCAACGAACCCATGGTTGACATCCTGAGGATCAGACAGGATCTGGTCATGATGGAAAGTCGATTCCCCAAAGAAGCAGTAACCACATTTAAAAATCTGGAAGTAAACGGGAATCCCTGGGGACAATCCGGATTGGATCGTGAAAAATGGATCGGTGATCTGGATGTTCCCCTGATGCGTGAAAAGGGTGAAGCCGAATACCTGTACTGGGTCGGTTGCGCCGGTGCCTATGATGCTCGTGGACAGGAAGTATCCCAGGCCATGATCAAACTCCTGAATAAGGCAGATGTCGATTATGCCGTACTCGGGACTGAAGAAACCTGTACCGGTGATTCTGCCAGGAGAATGGGCAACGAATATCTATTTCAGATGCTCGCTCAGCAAAACATTGAGACATTTGACAATTATAAGGTAAAGAAAATCATCACCCAGTGCCCCCACTGTTTAAACGCGCTTAAAAACGACTATCAGGCTCTTGGAAAACACTATGAGGTCATTCATCATACCGAATTTCTGAATGATCTGGTCGAGAATGGTAAATTGATCCCCAATCGGGCAATCCATAGTAAACTGAGTTATCATGATTCCTGCTATCTTGGTCGGCATAATGATATCTATGAGTCTCCCAGAAATGTTATCGCCTCTATCCCAGGTGTTGAACTTGAGGAATTTCCCCGAAATGGGAGTGAAGCACTTTGCTGTGGCGCTGGTGGTGGCAGAATGTGGTTGGAAGAGACTCTGGGGAAAAAAACCATTAATATTGAACGAATGGAAGATGTAAAAGCCATTCAACCAGATGGTGTAGCCACAGCCTGTCCGTTCTGTTCCACGATGATCAACGACGGTCTGAAAGCCGAGGGTCTGGCTGCAGATAACAAGGATATTGCTCAATATCTATTGGAGTCAGTTGAAGCCTAACCTCACGGCCAAAGCCATATTAGCTCTTGACTCACAAGCTTGAAATTCATTTGAAGAATCAACACTTGCGATATATTCTTATTCCTGGATTAGTATCCCTGGCATTCATATTGACGGTTTGTCAGAAAACCTCCAATGAGCCTTTCAAGGAAATCCAACGTCCGCATAGCACGATTAGCCTCCGCTTACTACATCTCATGGAATTAGAGGGGTCTGAACTGGATTCAGAGCTTGAGCAAATCTGGAAGCTGGCGGAACGGGATGGGTTGCCCCTCGTTGAACTGGACACTTTGGACTCAGACTATAAGTATCTCACCCTCATCTATCGAAATGACTCGGAAAATACACGCATAACATTTGAGGTCTTTGGTATTTACGACGAATACCGTTGGGGAGACATGAAATTGAGACGATTAGGGGATTCCGATCTCCATTATCGCTGTTATAAAGTCCCCCATGATATTTGCTTTTCATATCGGTTCAATGTGATTGATAAACTAACAGGGATTACGTCCAAAGTTGTAGACCCCTATAATCCAAACGCTATTCCCATTGGTGATACATACAACTATAGTTATTCAGTACTTGATTTACATAAAGATGGATATCTATGGAACGCCAAAAAATATTCCGATCTGAACTCCCGTATCGATACCCTGCATTACACGGATAAAATTGTCCATAAGGACAGGGATATTTATGTGTATCTACCACCAAATTATGATGAGGACCGAGAGGAGGCCTACCCTGTCATCTATCTTTTTGACGCCTTTATCTACCTCAACCGGGTACAGGTCCCCAACATTCTTGACAATCTGATCAGTGAAGGAAAAATTGAACCCATGGCCGCAGTATTGTTTGGTACTTTTCGGTCTACAAGATCAGTCATTCTGCCTTTAAACTTTGATTTCAAGGATGAGTTTGTTTCTGAGTTCCTTCCCACTATTCGCGAACCTTACAATTTCAGTTTGAGACCGGAGGAGAATCTCATTGGTGGCATGAGTTTCGGAGGTCTCGCAGGAGCCTTTATTGGATTCCATCATCCGGAGATATTTGGTAAAGTGCTGAGTCAGTCCGGGTCTTTTTGGCGAGGTTTCAAGCAATCAGATGCCGAAGGTACTTCGATTCGCGATGATTGGTTGATCAATAGATTCCTTGTGGAAGAGAAGTTGCCTCTTAAGCTATATCTGGATTGGGGATTGCAGGAAAATTATGTTTTGGATGCCAACCGGAGGATGGTCAAAGTATTACAGAAAAAGGGATATGAGTATAAATTTATTGAATTTAACGGATGGCATGACTGGTCTAACTCACGTAAGACTTTTGTCGAGGGGTTGCAATATCTTCTTGAATAATCTTGCAGTTCTGCATGCATAAAGAATTGGACAATCCGAGACAAGGTGAGTGGAGCTGGCAGCTCGCCAATAGCTGCAAGGATTTGGACACCTTGCATAAGTGGTTGGCCGACTCGGGCAGCAAGTTGGATATCTCCCCGGAGATATTTACAAACCTACTGACCAGTTATCAAATGGGGATCACCCCCTATTACTTTCGGCTCATCCGCAAATTTGATCACAGTGATCCCATCTATCGTCAGATTGTCCCCATGTCAGAGGAATTGAATGTTCTGCCTGAGGAAGCAGAGGATCCCACCGGTGATGAAAATCCTGGTCGCGGGTCGCGGCCGTTGAAGGCCCTTATCCATCGTTACCCGAACCGTGTGCTGTTGATGCCAACGGCCCAGTGTGCGGTGTACTGCAGATTCTGTTTTCGGAAAAGATTGGTAGGCAACACCGCGCACAGCGCCCGTGAGGAAGATCTTCAGGAAGCCTATGACTACATTAAAAATCACTCTGAGATAGAGGAAGTCATCCTCACGGGCGGCGACCCGCTCACCCTCGGTGATCGAAAACTTTCCCACATTCTGGACACATTATCTGGAATTGATCATCTGCGTCTGATCCGGATTCACACGCGCCTTCCAGTGGTCAACCCATTTCGACTTACCCCTGAGCTCGGCAAATACATAGCCGGACTCACAAAACCGGTATGGATATCAAGCCATTTTAATCATCCGAATGAACTCACAGATATCGCCAGAATGTTTATCAGGGATTGGATAAATCTTGGGATCCCGTTTCTTAATCAGAGCGTTCTTCTAAAGGGTGTGAATGATTCTGCCAGCGTTCTAAGAGAGCTTTTCATGGGTTTGGTAGAGATAAAGGTCAAACCCTATTATCTGCATCAGGCCGACCTGGTACAGGGGACAAGTCATCTTCGTGTCCCCATTGGGAGAGGATTGGAATTGCTCGGCATACTACAAGGTGAAATCCCTGGATATGCGATTCCCCACTATGTACTTGATAGCCCGGAAGGTACGGGAAAGCTCCCCTTACAAAATCCATTTGACCTGAATCACCATCGGTAGCTCCTGGGGATGCCAGCTTAAATGAATGGTGTCAATTGCATTCATGCCTATTTAAATTGAAGCCTATTTAAAGGAGAGTCCCTATGAAACGAATTTTGTTACCACTGATCATATTAATGAGTCTATCGTTTGTGTTCCTTAGCTGCGAGAGCCCTGAAGAGGATGATGTCACACCTCCAGCCGCACCTTCGAACCTGAATTATGATGCGAATCAGTCCGGAGATGGGCAGATCTTTATTTCCTGGACTGCTCCTTCAGATAAGGATGTGGAGACCTACCATATCTATAGAAGTAATGGTGGTGCTTTCACGGAGATCACTTCACAAGCAGCCACAAGCTATCTTGATCAAGGCCTGGAGTACAACATTCAGTATAGCTATAAAGTTACCGCAAAGGATGATAGTGGTAACGAGAGCGCATTCTCAAATACAGTCAGCTTGACTCCTGTCAATCTTTATTCACCAGCAACCCCAACTGGACTAGCTATTCAGGCTCATAATGTCCCCTCAGCCTTCACATTAGATGTCGAATTGACCTGGTCGGCAAATACTGAGGGTGATTTCGCATATTACAAAGTGTATCGTTCAGAGACGGGTGTGTTTGCCCCAGATGAAGAGACAGAGGTAGATTCCCTTACAGATGTTTATTATTATGACCAAAACGTTGTGGCAGGGACCACTTATTATTACAAGCTCATTGCCTACGATCTGGGTGGAAAAGCAAGTAACCCAACATTAGTGTATTCAGATACACCACTAGAAGTTCCAACACTTATTTCTCCCATAGGGAATGCCGTTGCGAGTTCAACGTCACCTACCTTTTTCTGGACCCATGTGGACAAGGCGATCAAGTATAAGATCATTGTTAGAACATCACAATTGACTGGCGATCTCTGGGAAGCAGATGCAGTAGCGACAGGATCTGATATGAGCATTTCCTATCCAGGTACTGCAACAGCGCTAAGTGTAAATACACAATATTTCTGGTTTATATCAGCATACTCACAAGATGGGGGTGAAATTAATACCTATACAGGGGTGAACGCTTTTAGAACGCCATCATAAGTTATTATTGAATATTGAAACTAAAAAAAGGCTGTCGAATGACAGCCTTTTTTTAGTCAAGGAACTCAATATTTTGTCTTTGCAAGGGTGAACGACGAAGCAATCTCGGGCTTGAGATCGCCGCACCCTTCGGGCTCCCCCGCCTATAATTGTGCCATATGGCAAAGTTACTGAGATTGTGTTATTTTTGTACCTGCACCCTAAAATCTCTATGGAGGCAGTTATGCTAAATAATACATCTCTTCAACGTTGGCGGCGCATTTCCCAAAAGCAGTT
>JAIPJF010000005.1 GCA_021734325.1 Fidelibacterota bacterium
CCATCTGATTAATGATGGCATTCTTTACAGACTTTGATTTAAGTCTTTTGCCAAGTTGTTGGTCCATGATACCTCCGGGTTCTGGCAGATAAATTACTGCCGTTTTCCTTTGGTGTCATATGATACTAACTAAAAATAAGTTCAGTGCCCCACTGGAACTACAAGCCCCTGAGGAAACTCAGGGGTTTTTGTTTGGAGGGTATAGGCGAATGGACAGACAAAAACCCAGCATACAATCCAATTCCCCAAATCATATAGTTGGTCCAATTGATTCCAGTAATGTTATCTTCTTCCCTCTGTTTGAACTTTTAGAGAGGGTTTCGATTTGTTGCAATTTTTCATCTATCCATTCATTCTGCTGCAGCTGACAATTCTGTCATGTTCAACTGAGCCTGTTCATGAGCGTGAGGATGATACACCAGCATTACCGGAAATTGTGGGTGATTCTGTCTCCGTACTTATGATCGGCAATAGCAATATGGGCTACAATGATCTTCCAGGAACTTTCAGGGAACTTTGTGAGGTCAGACAACGCCCTGTGATTGTGGGTAAGATGATCTGGTATGGCCGTTGTCTTGATTATCAGGCCATCAACATCATGACCCAGAATAAAATCAAAGAACGGGCTTGGGATTATGTCGTATTACTCGGTTGCGCCACTCGAATCGCCTATCCCAGCGAGGCATCCTGGTCAGGAGTGAAATGGGCAGTGGATACACTGAAACAGGTGATTGAGAAAAATTACCCGGCTTCGCAAACAGTTTATTTTCTTCCCTGGGCCTATGCCGATGGCGTCACCTGGACGACTGGAGAAGTGCACAGTAGAGAAGAGATGCAGGAAAATATCCTGGCGAACTCCTTAAGTCTTTCCCGGGATCTGGATGTGATTTTAGCTCCTGTGGGAATCGCATTTAAAAATACCCTTTCCTCTGGCTATATGTGGCAAACACTCATCCTGGGTGACCGGGTACATCCCCAACCACAAGGAACCTTCCTCGCAGTATGCACCATTTATACAACTCTGTTTGGAGAGAGTACAGAACTGATCCCCTTCACCCAAGGTCTCAACGAAAATACAGCATTTGAGCTTAGACAGATTGGATCGTTGACCGTTCTGGATAGTCTTGAACTCTGGAATACCCAGATCAGCAATTAATCGCAATCATTTCTTGGGGAAAATCACAGACGTGCTGGCCCTGTTTAAGAGGGGATCGGTATACTTCGATTTATGACACCTGATTATTCTGGGTTTGACATGTCTCTGTAAATAATTCATATTCTCAGGAATGGGGTTCAACTCAATTATTTTTTATCAGGCAATTGCAGCTGCGAAGACAGGGATGTTTGCTTCGCCCCCAATACCTGTAGGTTGGTACTGGACAGGGTTGGTAGCCCCATTTGAATAAATATTTCAGATCGGACAATTTTTGCCAGGCTGATACCCTGAGGGGATTTAAAATGGATAACGGGACTGACGCAAAACCCAAGCTACTACTGGTCGATGAGGATAAGAAAGTAATCGAGCAACTTCGCGAGGTGCTGGAGGCACAATTCGATCTGCAAATCTCAGCCAATATTGAAAAAGCATTCTCAGATGTCGTTCAATTCAAACCGGTGGGCATTATTTGTGAAATAATTTTCTCAGGGAATTGCGATCTGGGGCTCATTCAACGTGTCCGCAAGAATCCAGATTTGGCAGCCACACCGATTATTGTGCTCTCAGCTCTCCAGGCCAGGTACAATAGTATCAAAGCGTATAACGCTTTGGCTGATCTGTATCTTAGAAAACCCTTCAATCCGGAAGAGCTATTGGCCTCTCTGAGCGGTCTGATCCGAATCCGAGAACTGCTTCGAAAATCCTATCCAGTAGAATCTCCTGGTTCTCCCGGTGTCCGATCTGAAGAAGATGGTCAGCTCATAAACCGACTGGATACAATTATTCATGCGCGACTTGCAGATCCGACCCTTAATGTAAAGGATTTGGCCAAGGCCTGCTTCACAAGTGAAAGGAACCTCGAGCGGAAACTTCATGATTTGTTGGGTATCACGCCGAGTGAACACCTTAGAAAAATACGCATGAATAAAGCCTGGAGTCTGTTGGACAGCGGTCAACAGACGTCCATTTGTACGGTGGCCAAAGCTGTTGGCTATCGTAATGAACGCTCCTTCCAGAGGGCCTTCAATACAGTATTTGGGAAGAATCCTTCCAGGCTCATTCGCTCCTGATCTCCTCGTTCATATCTTTTAGACATTAAATGCGACAAAATACGTCATCAATACCGACAGAATGTGTTAAATGTATTGGTGATAATAATAGTCCCGATTATACTCCGCCCAAACAATAGCTAGAAACCAAAAGTAAGGGGGATGAAATGTGCCAAATCCAAACCAAAAGATTGCAAAATGAATCAACTCTTGCAAGGCTTTTGTTGACATTACAGATGCCTGGCCAATTCATGTGCTCCGAACTTTTTAGCGTATAAGAGAAAACAAGACAACAACCTTTTATCTTCTCGTGGAGGGAAAATGAAAAGAACAAATTTAGCTTTAATTATTTTAACCGTGTTGTTGGTTGCAGCTGTCCCAGCATTTGGACAGTTTGCTACAACCACGTACAATCCATTAAATCAATCGGCGGCAGAAGGAGAGACCTTTAGTGTGGATATCAACTGGTCGCTTCCTTCTTATCCAGTCGCAACGAACGGATTCGAGGTATGGTTTAAATTCGATCCATCGGTAGTACAGGCAGCTTCGATAACTGGAAGCGCCCCGTTTAGTAGCAATGAATTGATAAATGTGATCGATAATTCTGCAGGCACCATCCATTATAAAGCCAATGGGGGAGCTGTAGGTGCTGGCACATATACTGCAGCTACTATTGCGTTCGAAGCCATTTCTGCAGGGACATCTCAACTTTATGCTACAAATCTCAACCAGTACTTCACGAATGGGTACGTCGGCGGCGTGAATGGTGGAAATGGAACGATTGCTTCTGTCGAAGTAACCGGCGGTACACCTCCACCGACCAGTCTTGGAATCTCCGGCTGGGAGATGAATAGAGGCGCAGGTTACATCTATCTGGGTGGCACGACTCTGGCCTACCATGGTGATCCTGCTGTCTACGCCTGGGCAAATATACCAACAGTAAACGATGCCAACTGGGGACCTGCTCCCAATTCTGAGACGATCGGATTCAGTGAGTATTCAACGCTTCCTGGTGTTTTGACTTATGCTGATTTCACCTACTTCCAGACCTTTCTGTCAATTCCAGAAGCTACACAGATCAATGCATGCTACGTAGATTTCAGAAACGCAGATGATGGTGCTCAGATCACCGTATTTAACTCATTATACCCCAATGGCTATAGCCCAGCCGGTGCGAACATCCGACTAGGTGGTCCTGGTCAGACAGCAGATATCAGTCAGTGGATTGCCGTGGGCGAGGTTAACAGGGTTGTGATTACTCAGGTGGATAACCAGGCTACAGGTAATAACCTGCAATATGCTGCTATCGTGTTGAACGGTGAAGAAATCATTCCTGAACCAGAGTGTGAACCAACTTACCAGACAATCACCATTCTTGGTGCAAATGGAAATCCCGGTGATGTAGATCCCTTTGCCGACGCCTCCCTTGATGGTGGAACGACCTGGCAACCGGCTATTCTTACGGGTGGTCCTCACCCCTTCGATACTTGGTATTTTGGCGGAAACATGATCCCAGGTACCAATTCCTGGATCAACTATCAACAAAATTGGAATTCACCGAGTTGGGCATCGGAAGCCAATCCGCTCTACGTGGATTTCAGAATACGTTTCAATGTTCCAGAAGACTATACAGATCCGAGCATGAATCTGCAGGTCCGTGTTGATAATGAGGCCATCGTCAAATTAAATGGTGTTGAACTTGCGAATATTTCTGGATACGGATCTCCTGCAGTACCCGAGGCAACGTTAAATACAGCAATCCAGGTGGGGTATAATGAGATCACGTTGCGTCTGGTTGACTATGGTGGTATTATTGCCATGGCCTACCGTATCGATCTTTCCATGTACTCCTGTGAGGACCTTGCCGATGCTGTTGATCCAAGTGATGGATCCCAGAACCAGGCTCCCGTTGCAGAAGCAGGTGCTGATCAATCAATCGATTGTGTGGTAGAATCAGCAGACGTGACCTTGAGTGGTTCCGGTAGTGATGCTGATGGTGATGACCTGACCTACAGCTGGAGCGATGGTAGTTCAGTTGTTTCTACTGACGCCAGTTTCACAACTTCACTTGGTGGCGGTAGTCATACATTTACACTGACCGTTTCAGATGGCCAGGTAAGTGCTTCGGATGTTGTGACTATAACTGTCAATCTGGATGAAACTGCTCCTACTCTGACCCTGCCAGGTGACATCACACAGGCAAATGATCCTGGTGTTTGTGGTGCTGTAGTGAGTTTTGAAGTGACTGGCGATGATGATTGCAGTGCCGTGACAGTGGTATCTGACCCGGAATCTGGTAGCTTGTTCGGAGTTGGAACGACGACTGTAAATGTGACAGCCACAGATGCTGCTGGTAATGAGACTACAGGTTCATTCAAGGTTACAGTCGAGGATAACGAAGCCCCAAGTTTCGTTGTCTCTGGTACACCCACAGTCATGTGGCCGCCAAATCACAAATACAGCTCCTTTGATGCATCTGACTTTGTTGTCTCCGTAGATGATAATTGCTCGGATCTCAGTGCAGCTGATGTTGTGATCACGCGTGTTACCAGTGACGAAGCTGAGGATGCAAAAGGCGGTGGTGACGGTAGTACCAAGAAAGACATGGTTATCAATGGAACTTCTCTCGATCTACGTGCCGAAAGACAGGGTGGCGGTAACGGAAGAGTCTATACGATCTATCTGTCCGTATCCGATGAGCATGGTAATTCCAGTACTGCTAGTTATCAGGTCCAGGTCCCCCATGATAAGAAGGATACGGCCTTTGATGACGGTCCGGCATACGAGGTGAATGGTTCTACCTTAGGGAAATTCACTGGAAACCGTGATAATGCAGATCTTATTCCTGACCGATATATGCTGGCACAAAACTATCCGAACCCCTTTAACCCCAGTACCAGCATCAGATACGATATGCCTGAGGAGGGATTCGTGAGCTTGAGTGTTTATGATATACAGGGTGCCTTTGTTGCACAATTGGTACGTGATTACCAGTCAGCTGGAATCCATCAGGTAAACTTTGATGCGAGCAGCCTGGCTGCTGGAACCTACTTGTATGTTCTCAAGGTCAATGGTGAACATCAGGTTAGGAAAATGCTCCTCGTCAAATAAACCAACCCGTAAATATGAACAAAACAAAAGCTCCAGAAATGGGGCTTTTGTTTTGCTCTCATTACCGAATGCCTACCTTCGTCAAAATATAAACGAAGAGTTATGCCAAATATCATTAGCCAGTACCTCATCTAAAACAGGGCAATGAATTTGGTGAAATAGTTTAATGGTGTTGTTCCTTCTTCCTGAGCCACCACAAGTTTGGCTGAATTTGACAGTCAATCATTCCACAGAGCTTATTTAGTTGTTCCCCACACCACTTAATACGATATTGTTACACCTTGCTAAACATTCTGGGGAAAATATGGAAGCGTTCTAGCAGATTGTCGGGCTCTAGGGGGCAAAATGAATCTTAGTAAAAAAGATCTCAGAGCACAGAACTCAGAAATCGAATATTCTCATGAATTGATGCAGTACATCATTGAGCACAGTCGCAGTGCCATTGCAGTTCATGACAAAGACTTAAAATATATATACGTCAGTCGCCGCTATCTTGAAGAGTACGGAGTACAAGAGCAGGATGTTATCGGCAAACATCACTACGACATATTTCCAGACCTCCCCCAGAAATGGAGAGATGTTCATCAGAGGGTTCTAGCTGGAGAGATATTAAGCGCTGAAGACGATCCCTATCCCAGGGCAGATGGACGTGTTGACTGGACCCGATGGGAGTGCCGTCCCTGGTATGAATCTGATGGTTCCATCGGTGGAATTATCGTTTATACCGAGGTCATTACCGAACGCAAACAGGCAGAAATTCGTTTAGCCGAAAGTGAAGAGCGATTCCGTAATATGTTTCAGAAGCATAATGCCATTATGCTTTTGATCAACCCTGAGAGTGGAAAGATTATTGATTCAAATAATGCGGCGGTGTCATTCTATGGCTATTCGAGCCAACAACTATCAGAGCTTCGGATCCAGGATATAAACCAGTTATCTGATGATGAGATAGCCGAAGAGATGCGAAAGGTCCTCAATCAATCAAAAAATTATTTCATTTTCCCACACAAACTAGCCAATGGCAAAATTCGCACAGTCGAGGTTCACTCGACACCGATGGAAATCGATAATAATACGCTACTCTTTTCCATAGTTAATGATATCACCAAGCGCAAGCAGGCCGAAAAGACCATTCAGAAGCAACAGTATTATCTCGAAAAAGCCCAGGAAATGGGAAGCATTGGTACCTGGGAGCTTGACATAAAAGAGAATGTTCTCATCTGGACAGAGGAGAACTATCGGATATTTGGGGTACCCATTGGAACCCCTCTCACCTATGAGATCTTTTTTAATCAGGTACACCCTGAGGACAGAGATCATGTGAATCATGCATGGATGGCTGCCCTGGAAGGCAAGCCATATGACATTGAACATCGTTTGCTGATCAACGACAAGGTAAAATGGGTAAGAGAAAAAGCTGATATTGATTTTGATGAGAATAGGAAAGCAGTCCGTGGCATTGGATTCACTCAGGATATTTCAGATCGCAAGAACACGGAATTGGCACTGGTAGCCGAGAAAACCACCGCTCAAAAATATCTGGATATTGCCGGGGTCATGATCGTTAGTTTGAATGCAGAGGGTAAAATCACGCTCATCAATAAAAAGGGATGTGAAATACTTGGTTATTCTTATCGTGAAATAATAAATAAGGACTGGTTTAAGCTATGTATTCCTGAAGAAGAGCGTGAAATGATCAAGGGTGTCTTCCAGAAGCTGTTTGAAGGCAAGATGGAGCTCATTGAGTATTATGAAAGTTCAGTTATTACTAAGGAGGGCGAAACTCGGGTAATTGCCTTTCATAATTCAGTAATCAGGGATGAGAACTCACAAATCACACATATCCTGTCTTCTGGTGAGGATATCACTGAAAGAAAGCTTTCTGAGAGGATGTTGAAGGAGGTTACAGACCGTTATGCCATGGCCATGAACGCAACAAAGGATGGCATATTTGACTGGAACCTGGTAACGAATGAAATATACTACTCTCCAGGGTGGAAGGGTATGCTGGGCTTTGCTGATGATGAACTAGCGAACGATTTTTCCATTTGGGAGCAATTAACTGCACCCGAGGATGTGGAAAGATCCTGGAAAATGCAGACAGAGCTTATCAACAGAAAACGTGATCGCTTTGAAATAGAATTCAAAATGAAACATAAGGATGGACATTGGGTTGATATCCTGTCTCGTGCAAATGCAGTTTTTGATGATACGGGGCAGGCTATTAGAATAGTTGGAACGCATATTGATATCAGTGAGCGGAAGCGAGCAGAAGCAGAGAAATTGGCCCTGGAAAGCCAGTTGCTTCGGTCTCAAAAGCTGGAGGCCATCGGCACGATGGCCGGCGGGATCGCCCATGATCTCAACAACATTTTACAAGAGCTCTATCTGTATACGGGGATCCTCAAGGATCGCCTGCCTGCTGATGAACAACTGCATTCGATTGTTCAGAACATCAAGGCAGCTGAATATCGTGCCAGTGATCTGGTCTCTCAAATGCTCACCTTTAGTCGACGAGAAAAAACAGAGCTAAAACCAGTCAAGATTCAGAATCTTCTTAAGGAAGCACTAACACTTATACGGGCTTCAACACCCTCAACCATCGAGATCAATCACAACATCGACACAGACTGTGGTGCTGTGCTAGGCAATGTCAGCCAGGTTCCCCAGGTGATCATCAATCTGTGTAACAATGCCGTCCACGCCATGCGAGATGGTGGCGGTACTTTGTCTGTTAGCCTCAGGGAAGTGGATGCACTGATTAAAACGGAGGCAGGAGAAGTGGTACCGTCAGAGAATGGCGTTGTAGAGCTTATGGTTAACGATACCGGCCACGGAATGGATTCGGAAACATTGGATCTGATCTTTGATCCCTTCTTTACCACAAAAGATGTGAATGAGGGTACAGGTCTGGGCTTGTCCATGGTCCACGGGATTGTGAAAAGTATGCACGGCCAGATTGAGGTGATGAGTGAACCAGCTAAAGGAACAAGCATTAGAGTCCTGTTCCCCATCACTGCCGAACAAGAGCAGCAAAGTGGTGACCCCGCAGAAGCGCCCAGAAAACCCTCCAGAGCATTAAAAATCATCTTTGTGGATGATGATGCCATGATCGCCAATGCCGGTAAACTGATCCTCGAAGCAGAGGGCCACATAGTCGATACTGCGAAAGATGGACACGAGGCATTGGAACTCTTTCAAAAAGAAGCAAGTAGTTATGATCTGATTATTACCGATCTTACCATGCCCAGGGTGACAGGATTGGAGCTGGGAAATGCTGTGCGAGAGCTCTCTGCAGACGTGCTCCTGGTTTTGATCAGTGGTAATCTTGATCCTAAATTGCAATCAGAATTTGAATTACACGGTTTCAATGCTTTTTTACGGAAACCCTGGACAGCTACTGAATTGATCAGCATGATCAATTCGCTGGAGCTTGGGAGACATTCTCAAAATCCAGGAGGGTCTTAATCCCTCTTATTTATTAATCAGAATTGGATGGCCAGGGACGCTTACTCTCAGCCTGTATCCAGGCGTTTACCCAATCCGGAAGGGGCTCATTCCAGTCAAGGTCTGGGAATTCCTTGAGCACCTCTTTTGCCGGTATCAATCCAGATTTAGATACCACCCCGGCTTTCACCAATGCTGAAGAGCAAATGTTGTCCTGACACCACATTTCCTGCAAAAAATAGAACCAACGCTCATCATGGGAGAGCACACGGGACTTTAAAGTGTATCTTCTCAAAAAGGGAATTCTGCGACGGTAGCGGATGCTGATACCGCCCACTGCCAACCCCCAATTCTTTTTGCGCACCACCTCCATCAGTCCGACTCTCACACCAAGATCATAGCGCCCCAGATCCATGAGAGTGAGCTGGCGACCATTATTAATTTCGCCGTACATATCAATATCGTTGATTCCTGCTCTCAACGTGATCTGACTGATCCCGTCAAATTGAAGTGTAGGTCTAAAACGAGCGGTTAGTACTGTTCGCAGGGTAAGCAGATAGGGATACATACTTTCACGAGCCTTTGCTTTGAATATTTAGTCATCAGTTTATTTCCAGTTATATAGAAATGCAGGCCCCTTAAAACAACATGTATTGGGCAATATAAAGGAAAGTAATGAGTTGAATACACGCTTCAGGTAGGGTTTTGCCGTGGAAGAAACTGAAGTCCATTGTTCGGGTCACGAGAATCTGATAAGCTCTAGCACCTCTAAATTTTGTCGGGACGAAATATTTTCTGTCACCTTATTCTGGCACGCCAAGGGCAACCAGGGGAACACCAGGATGGGCCGCTGCTGAGTCGGCATGTCCGAGAATCAATCCTGCCTGGCTGGCCTTAATGGTCTCCAGACGTTTCCCGAATACATTCCTGATCTGAGCAAGACCCTGGCCTCCTCTGACAGACATCCCCGGTTTTACCATGAAGCGGATGACGCCTGTGTGAGTTCCGTATGGTTTATCAGTGTAACGCAGGATTCTCCTCGCTTGATATTGGGAAGGAAGGGGATATCTAAAGGGCTCTGTCGTCTGGTGAACAATGCCTAATGTTGCCAGCATATTCCATATACCATTGAATCCGTGTTCCAGATTCAGCTCGCTGAAAACGTGGGGTTTCCCCAATTCGACTGTTAAAGCGGGGATGTTTTTTTGCAGGAGAGTGTAGGACAGGGATGTGTATAATTCATCCGTATCCCTGATCACACAAAAGCCTGAATCAAGTGCGATGCGCTGGATAAATGAAACAGTTTCAGCTTGTGCCTTTCCCGGGTCATGGTCAATGAGGACATAGGGAATTGATTCAATCCAGTCATTATGCAGGTCCAGCACCAGATCAGGTCGGGTCTCTTCGATCACCTTCGATATGGCATGGGCCATGCGTTCACCAAGAGTACCATCCGGATTTCCAGGGAATGAACGATTCAGATCTTCCCTGCTAAGCGGGAGATGACGTGTGGCTGTTTCAAATCCCAATGGATTCATCAGGGGCAAGGCATGAACGGAGCCACATAAAAGGGCTTTGCCAAGACGTTTGAAGAGCTCCTGAATGATCACCATTCCACTGACCTCATCTCCGTGCCCACAGGCGGTGAGCCAGAGGGTCGGACCTGGTACGGGGCTCACAATGGACATACGGGGCAGCCGACGACGGGTAAGATCCGAGGCTGACAGAATATTCACAAAGGAGTAATGTTTACTTGCTGTCTTATGTGATGAATTCAAATGCTTCAAAATTACTCCTCGATTAGCTCGGATATGTTCGTCCAAAGTGGGGTTCATTCCCGACAGCTTAAACTCTTTTCATAGACAAGTTGGGTGGTCTCTGATCCCAAGTGCGCATAAATTTAATTCTTTTACCACTCATTAGATCAATTGATTTTAGGCCTTGGAAAATTGTGTGACCACTGTCCGATTCTGTCTGAGGACTTACCTTAGACCATTTTTTTCTCGCCCACTCCTGACCCCCATTAATTGAGTGTCCTATTGATATTCGCTTCAACAGGAGTATATTCAATTTTCGCTTAAAATTGAATATGTGGAGCATGTAAGGGTATGCACTGGTACGCTATATTTTTCCTTCTGTTTAGTATCACTCAACTTTTTTCAGGTATTGACAGCTTGAGGTATGTGATCAGTAACACGACTGGGGCCGATCGGATTAAGGCCAGGCTGGAATATTCTGAGGAAAGCGCTGGCAGTGATTATAAAAGCGCAGTCAGTCAAGCTGAGGATGCCTTGGCAGAAGCGAGGGCTATCCACGACCAGAGTTTTACTGTGCGAGCTCTGACCCAATTATCGATACTCGAAAGACAAAAAAGTGATCTGGACAATGCAGAAAAGCATTTACTACTTGCACTCCCGCTTGCTGAAGAAATGAAGGACTTTGAGTTGAGCAGTAAAATTCGCATGGAGTTAGGGCGGGTCTATATCTCACGCGGTGATAATTACATGGCTATGGAATATGTCAAAAATGCCAGAGATGATGCAGAGAAGATCAATAATCATAGGATTCTGGGATCCTGTTATGCCATGATTAGTAATATTTACAGGGTGCTCGGCGTCTTTGACAAATCCCTGGAGTCAATTATTCAGGCGAAAAGTGAATACGAATTGGCAGGTTTTGAGGAGGGGGCGGCTTGGGTTGCCTACTCTTTGGGTCGTCTTTATCGTGATCTCGGTATGTATGATGAGGCAATGAATTCTGTAAATGAGGCATTAGCGACTTACTCAATCATGGCCGAAGCAAATGGTGATAGTATCGGTGTCGCGCTCTGTCTCGATCAAATCGGATTGCTCCATTTGGAGCAGAATAATGCTGAACTCGCACAGAGTTACCTCCTACGATCCTTGAAGATTTACACTGAGGGAAATTCGAATTATGGAGTCTCCAACGCCCGGAAAAATCTGGGGAAAGTGGCATATGTCAATGGGCATTATACCATAGCAAAAGAATATCTCCAACAATCTCTGGAAGAGAAGCTTCGGATTCATGATGCTCTCGGCATTCCAGGTGTCTATGAATATTTGGGACTGGTTCTTGTTGGAGAGGGCCATTGGCAGGCAGGAGTCGATACGCTTATCGTTGGTTTGGAGAAGGCGAATTCCAACAATCAACGCCAGGCTCAGTTTAATCTCAATGGGCATTTGGCGCACGCTTTCGAGGATGTCAATATGCCGTTAGAGGCTATAAAATATTATAAATTGCAACATAGTTTACAGGACTCTATTCTTCCCAATCCCGTTCGATTCAAACTGCCTGAACTTCGCAGTATATACGAGTCTGAGCAAAATCGTCAGGAAATCAAAGAGCTTAATCAGAAAAATGAGATCATCAAATTGGAATTGGCGCGACAGCGAGCGATTCAATGGGGATTATATATTGGCAGTTTGTTCCTGCTCATCTTTACCGCAGTGGTGATCAGACAATACCTAAATGTTCGCAGTTTGAATTCAGTGAATGAAGAACTGATCAAAAATCTGCAGCTGGAAATCAAACAGCGTAAAAAAGCTGAAGCTGAGCGCCTCATTGTTGAAAATAAACTGAGACAATCTCAAAAGCTGGAGGCAGTGGGTACCATGGTGAATGGTATTGCCCATGAGCTGAACAATGTTCTTCAACGGATATTTCTGTATGCTGGAATTTTGGAGAATCAACTCCAGGATGTCAATAGTAAGCATAGTTTGAAAGCAATCATGGACAGCGGTGAATACGCAAAGAAGATTGTTACCCAGGTTATGATTTTCAGTCGGAGATCAATCGCAGCCATGGAAGCACAGGATCTTCAGCCCATCCTGAAGGATGCCCTTGACCTGGTAAAAGCTGAACTTCCCACACAGATAGAGCTCATTGAAAATATCCCCGAAGACCTTGGTCCAGTCCTGTGTGATGCCACTCAAATGAAGGAAGTTATTTCAAATTTATTAAAGAATGCTCTTGAAGCGATGGTCGATGGTGGCAAGCTGAGTATTGATTTGCACAAGGTCATGTCCAGCGAGCTGAATGGAAATATAAATGAATCGAAGAATCAGGTCTCCCTTGAATTGAGTATCTCAGATACGGGTCATGGAATTGACCCAGAGACACTTGAAAAAATATTTGATCCCTTTTTCACAACCAAAGAGGTTGGGAAAGGAACAGGTTTGGGTCTATCGGTTGCACATGGTCTGATCACCCAAATGGGCGGAAGTATTTCGGTGGCAAGCCAGATCGGGGTGGGGAGCACCTTTCGGATTTTGCTACCGCTTTTTGAATCCTGACAGCTTGTTCGCGAAGTCGTATCGGGAAATTACCTGGAAAACCAGGTCAGTTCGTGGATTTCGCAGAAATAAATTATTGAAATAGATCAACTTCTTAATGTTTAAGCCATTCCTTGAGTTCCGGATTCCGGCTTTCCCTCCAAAACCCAGTTAAAAAAAACAAGTGTGCTAAATCACCTAAGGTTTTGATTTCTTTTACCTTTACAAAAAATTAATGTAAATTAATGATAGAATTTTAACTGCCAAGGAGGCAATGATGAAAACCAATCGCTTTAATTTTCTAATAACAAGTATGCTCCTGGTCGCCAGTATTTTTGCTCAAACACCAGATCTGGTATTGCAGCAGAACATTGATCCAGCATATATCAACTACCTTAGTTCCAAAGAAGCAGACTGGGAGGCCCAGGTGGCCATCGCTGATGATGATGCAGCAACCATGAAGGCCTACATTGGACTGGCGGTACTGTCCTTCGCCTGGACCCATATCGATGCGGATACTGCCCATGCGGATCTTGAATTGGTGGTTGATTCTATCCAGGCGAACCTTGATTCGGTCTTCGCACGTCTGGAGGATGACATTTTCTCCATGCTTGACCCCTGGGAGATGAATGCGGTGCTTAGCAAGCTCACCGATTTTTTTAATACCGGTGATTATGCCGCCTTGAGAGACTTTATGAACAGCATGGATGAAACCCTGGGATACAATTTTGACCACCTCGGTGATATCATGGATAATCTCGGTCAGGACATTGAAGACAATTTCACCATCAACGATTTCGAGCATGGGGTGAGCTATGTGTATGACCACGAGGCTGATTTTGAATTCTCTCTGCAGATACTGGCCACTGATGTTCCTGATACAGTATTCATCATCGATCGTGCCTTCTTCGACCATGTCCACGATCTGCAGTGGCTCGGTGATTCGTTAGGCACTCACATGGAATTTGTGGCAAATTTCATGGATTCAGTCATGAACAGCAACAATGTGGACATCATGCCCGCAGTCGACACACTCAGATTGGGTTTGGCCATGATGGATGAAATGTTAGATACTGTCCGTGTGATCATGAGTAGCCAGCCCTTTAGCCCCTTTGAAATAGATACAGCCCCCATTGACTCCCTGCAGGATTTTATCTCCGAAATTGATGCCCTTCTTGGTGGGAAGGAATATTCCTTTGGACCAGAGACGGAAGGTAAGACCATCAAGCCGTTGGCCCTGATCCAATTGTTTCCTGACGGTGAGTTTATTGATTATTTCTGGGAATTCTATCGAGTTCCCGATAAAGCCAGCTTTACATTTGGAGGGATATTCCCCTATGGTCTGGATGCACAAACGCTGGACCTGATCTCACCTGACATGGTGGTAAATAACTGGGATGATGATACAGCCCTCGAACTGAGATTGGATAACTTGAAAGCAGGCTGGGAAGGCGAGCTCCTGGCCCATCCTGCTGACCCTGATGCCCATTTAGGTCTGGCAGCAATCCTGGGCTACGATATGATCAATAAATACAGTGCAAGCTTTGATGAGATTTTCAGACTTCTGGATGATGGCCGGATTGACAGCCTTACCTATCTCTATGATTGGGATAGTGTGGACATCTTTAAGGACCTGGATGTGATAGAAGATCATCTCTCTTATTTTACTGACGCGGATGAGGCAACCAATTTTATGGTCCTTGTCAAGAGCCAGCCTGACGCACTGGGCTCCTATATCATTGGCCCTGGATCTGAATTTGATATTATCCCGATTCCAAAGCCTGCTGTGGCTGCACTTCAAATGGAAATAAAAGTACTGCGTGGAGCGGCTGAGCTTATGGTTGACGGCATTTCAGCAGCTTATGCCGAGCTGGATGATATCTTTGTTCTGAATTTGGATCCCAGCGTACTTGACTTCAGTAATGTCGACACTGATCAGGATCTGATCCAGATGCTTGAGTTATCAAATCCCAACTTCCTGACCCTTACTCCATACGGACATGAGAAATTCATTCAAATGGGAGAGGATATTGAGCTAGCCACGAATACAATTCATGAGTTCTTCGAGTTGATGTCAGGATTGGCTGTTGCCATGGAACCCTATGCCAATGATTTTGATATGGATGGTGTTTCCTTTATCGCAGACATGGAAGAGATGGAGGATATGACATTTTCCGTTTGGCAGGATTTTGCCATACCAGACTCCATGATGTGGATGAATGACGAACGGGTCAATTTATCCGCCTGGTTTGACAATCCTCCCTCCAGCTTCCTGCTGATGTGGCGTGGAGAGGTCTTTGGAAATGATCAGACCTGGGGTGGTTTGTTCCCGGACCGCTACATTACTGCTACCAATCCGGATAGAGAGAATTTGCCAAAGGAATTTGCCTTATACGAGGCTTATCCCAATCCTTTCAATCCAGTCACCAACATCCGCTTTGATCTACCTGAGGATGGACTGGTAACGGTGAGTATATTCAATATTCGCGGGCAGCTGGTGGAAACCCTGGTTCAGGAAGAACTATCCGCTGGCCAGCATATTATCCCGTGGGCTGCACAACAAATGCCATCAAATTTGTATTTGTATCAGATTCAATACGCTGGGAAAACGAAAACAAATAAGGTTCTATTGATTAAATAGAATCGCTGGCACCTTGATTTCATCACAAAACACGTGGAAGAAGCTTATGCTCTTCCACGTGTTTTTCCTTATGTCCAATTCTATCATTGCCCAGGAATTCTTCTCCCTGCTGGACGATGTGTTCGAGCAATCGAATGTGACCAGGCTGAGTCTGAAGGATCTTCAGCAGACACAGTTGAAACTATCCACAGAATACGCTTATCAGGATTATTATCGAGAATCGAAACCTGTTGTTGGCAACCAGATGCTATCAGGGAATAACAACGGTCTGAGCATGATGGGTACAAATGCCAGGGGACATTTAAAATATGGGTTTATTACCTGGATACAGGGACAGAGTCAGCATTTTTCTAACCTTGATGCTGATCTGGATGTCAATGCGGATTATCTCCGCACCACCAGCAGTGTGCACCTTCAGATTGCCCTGGCCACAGAGAAATTACTGTGGGGCCTGGGTATGGAGCAGCAGCAAAAAAGCCTTGATGCGCAGATTCTGATCAATGCCTATCCCACTTCGGATGACTTGCAGATGAACCGCTACTTTCTTGATTGGCTGGAACCCAGTTTTGGGAACCAGCTGGATATTCAGGGTGAATTTGATTTGATGGCTTTTCAGACCTATTCGACAATTACCCTATGGACCAATCTGCTTGTAAAACTAAATTACAGCCAATCCGACCAGATATTTTCTCCCAATATGGACTATCTGAATGATTCCAACATCCCGGAACTACAAGGTAATCGGCGCATGCTCTTTAATGGTGTCTATGGTAGACAATGTCTGGGAATAAGCCTGGAAAGACCAGCTTGGTTACTAATACCGCAGATAAAATTACATAACGCACACGCTGATCTGAACATCCTAAATACCCTGCCTGAGATCATTATTGATGATTTTCATGAGTACGGTTGGCTGGAATTGGATCGTAAAGGAGCCTCCATTGGATTTGGTGCTCTGCTCAGGGATTTGAATTTAGAAGCCGGGATTGGCTACTCTCTATGGGATGCAACTGCAGACCTGGAAACCCCGGTGCTTGGACGGTACTGGTTTTTCCCAATCTCGCATGCAGCCCAAGTGTCTATTTCTGGTAAAAGTATCTCACAGCATTTGAACCTCCGGAGAGATTTGGCTAACGGGAATTTTGGAGTAGGGCTGCATGGGGGCTACCAGCATACCTACTTCGACCTCACGGTCAAAGGTGAGGCCGAACTTGAATTCAATATCCGGTCCGTTCCCATTGACGCACCTTACCAATTCCACTTGCATGCGATTTCGGTCGGGTTCCCCATGAGTTATACCTTCAAAACTTTTTCGTTAGTGTATGAATTCAATCAGACCATGCCCTGGTATAAGAGAGTGGATGACAGCGACCTGAAACTTCAAGGGGAAGGAACACATCCAGACAAGGAAATCAGAGGGGGAGGGGAACATGCGTTCACCTTTAGTTGGACACTCAGGTAATGTTTACCGGTGTCCTGGCAGCATATCACAAAAGTCTAATCTTAACCAATATTGCCCTTGAAAAGAGTTTGTAAAGCTTGATTTAGAATTATTTTGAAACTCAGGGTTAACAGGATTTTCCCTGGATTTGATTTTTTACTCGCACGGACAAGCTAGTTTTGAGTTTTTTAATAATTATTAGTGCAATCAATAGGGGTTCCACATGCCATCATCAAAAATAATCTGGACAAAGATTGACGAAGCGCCTGCTTTGGCCACGTATATGCTTCTGCCAATTGTCAGAGCCTTCACAAAAGATACTGGAATTGATATTGAGGTCAGTGACATTTCGCTCGCCGGTAGAATTATTTCTCAATTTCCAGACCATCTTACCGAAGACCAGAAAATGGTAGACGCCTTGAAACAACTTGGTGATTGGACGCATTCTCCTGATGCAAACATTATCAAGCTGCCCAATATCAGCGCATCAATACCTCAGCTCAAAGCTGCCATAGATGAATTGCAGAAAAAAGGGTACCAGATACCAAATTATCCAGACGAGCCTGCAACCGTAGCTGAAGCGGAGCTCCAGAAGCGTTTTGCCAAAGTACTTGGATCAGCCGTAAACCCTGTTCTACGTGAAGGCAACGCGGACCGCAGAGCTGCCATGTCAGTTAAACGTTTTGCTCAGAAAAATCCCCACCGCATGATGAAGGACTGGCCAAAGTCAGGCTCCAAGACCCGGGTGGCTCACATGAATGAGCAGGATTTTTATGGTTCCGAGATCTCGATGACCCTTTCTGAACCTACTGTAGCAAGGATCGAAGCGGTAGCGGCTGATGGATCGATTACTACACTTAAGGAAAATCTGGAACTGCAAAAGGGTGAGGTGGTCGATGCCTCTGTGATGAATATCAAGGCGCTGCGCGCGTTCTATGCCAAGACCATCGCTGATGCCAAAGAAGAGGGGATTCTCCTTTCGCTCCACCTGAAAGCAACGATGATGAAGATCTCTGACCCCATCATGTTTGGTCATGCCGTTTCTGTTTACTATCAAAAAGCTCTGAATAAGCATGCAAAGATTCTGGCTGAGGTCGGTGCAAATGTGAACAATGGTTTGGCAGATATTCTGAATAAACTGGACCGCCTCTCATCAGAAAAGCGAGCAGAGATCGAGGCGGACATCAATGCCGTATATCAAGATCGACCCGCTCTGGCAATGGTTGATTCATCAAAAGGAATTACCAATCTCCACGTACCCAACAATGTGATCATTGATGCTTCTATGCCCAATGTTGTCCGTGACGGTGGTCGGATGTGGAATAGTAATGACGAATTGCAGGATGTTATCGCCATGATCCCGGACCGTTCCTACGCGACGATCTATTCTGAGATCATTGAGGATTGCAAAGTGCTTGGTCAGTTTGACCCTGCCACCATGGGAAGTGTTTCCAATGTGGGTCTGATGGCTCAGAAAGCGGAAGAATATGGCTCACATGACAAGACCTTTGAGGCCGCTAATGCTGGAATTATCAGGGTAGTCGATGCTGATGGGAAGGCACTCCTGGAGCAGACGGTTGAAGCAGGTGACATATTCAGAATGTGTCAAGCCAAAGATGCACCGATTCAGGACTGGGTCAAGCTGGCAGTTTCCAGGGCAAAAGCAACTGGCGCTCCAGCGGTTTTCTGGCTGGATAAGGATCGCGGTCATGATGCACAGATGATTCAAAAGGTTGAGCGCTATCTAAAGGATCATGATACCAGTGATCTGGACATCCGGATCCTCAGTCCTGATGAGGCCATGAAATATTCACTGGTAAGAGTGCGCAAAGGTCAGGACACGATCTCCGTTACTGGCAACGTCCTGCGGGATTATCTCACGGACCTGTTCCCCATTTTGGAGTTGGGGACCAGTGCCCGAATGCTTTCCATCGTTCCGCTCATGAAGGGTGGTGGGTTATTCGAAACTGGTGCCGGCGGTTCAGCTCCCAAGCATGTGCAGCAATTCCTGAAGGAGGGGCATCTGCGCTGGGATTCCCTCGGTGAATATTGTGCCCTGGTCCCCTCATTTGAAATGATCGAGCAGAACTCGGCCAATCCAAAGGCCGGCATTCTGGCCAAAACCCTGGATCAGGCGATCAGCACCTATCTGGAAAATGAAAAGTCACCATCGCGAAAAGTGAATGAGCTGGATAACCGGGGATCGAGCTTCAGTCTGGCCCTATATTGGGCAAAAGCACTCTCTGAGCAAACTCAGGATCATGAACTGAAGATCAAATTTGAACCAGTTTACAGCCAGCTTTTGCAGAATGAGGAAAAGATCAATAAGGAACTGTTAAGTGCTCAGGGTCACCCGGTAGATATAGGCGGGTACTATTTCCCCGACGAGGAAAAGACCGAAAAGGCCATGCGGCCAAGCGTGACATTCAACAGGATCATTGAGGCGCTTTAGCCATTGAAAAGCCTTTCGAGATCAATGGCGATTGTTCAGATATTTTTCAGCCGAGGTATAATCATGTCTGCCATCTCATCGATGGAGGATTTTTCATTATTCAGGATCAGATGGTACAGGTTGGGATCTGAAATATCCATCTTGGTGAAATGCTCGATGAATTTATTCCTCTCACCCTGACGAGCCTCTATGTGCTTTCGCGCCTCAACCGCAGATATGCCCATGCTCTGCATAATATTATGGATTTTGAAGGACATGGGTGCAATGAGACGAATATGAACTGTATTTGGGAAGTTCTGGGCAATGCAGACACCACCCCGGCCAACGATGATACTATTACCAGCCCTGGCAAAATACTGAATACTCTCCTTGATGTAGGTGAAAGCCTTTACCGGTTTCGTTGCATCTGGACCCAACAGATTGGCCATCATGGACTGGAAGGCCGGGCCGATTTGAGTAACATAGTTTAATTCTGATTTAGAATATCCGGAACCCTGCGCAACCTTCTCCAAAAGGAGTCGGTCCAACATGATCCACTCCTGCTCATCCTCAAGCTCCGCACTAAGCCTGTTGGCCAGGGTCTCAGCCAGGACATATGCCTGACACCCATATTCACGGGAGATCGTAATACAGGGTCTGGGAGCCAGGTCTTGCTTTGCTTGTCGTTCTGTCCAATCAGTCCAGACCTGTAGTCGCTTCTCAATGCCTGGAGGAATCGCAAAATGGGTCTTCATTTCTTTTCTCCTTATCGGGAGAGAATGCCCAGGGTTAGATTGAAACCGATTCCAAAGTCAAGTAGCAGGATAACGTGAAAGTTTGTGAGTATTCTCAACCGTTGATAAGTTAATAAATTGAAAATTATAAACCACTAGGCAAATGCAGGTAGTAAAACAGAAGGAGTCTTTTAAACAGGGAAGACTAAGGGATTAAAAAATCGCTGATCAATCTGCTGTGTAGGAAAAATCCTTCATCAAGGGGCCAGCAACTTCCATGAACTCGGAAATTTGATCAGGACTGAGATCTTGATGCCAGCGCCCGATTTTTGAATCATCCAGGGGCTTGATCACACGATCCCGGCTGATATGATGACTCTTGGATATCAGGTGGGATTGTTCATGGTGAGCGGCCATTTCTGGTTCATAATCGAGACCCATGAAATCACAGGCTTTTTGAAGTACTGTCGAAGGGTCCCTGATAAGCTGTTCATATGATAATAGGTAAAAGTTGGCAGGGGCTTTCTCCTGATAATCCAACATTGTCTGATGCGTATTCACCCAAACCTCGGCAATCTTGGCAGGGGTTTGATCCGTACTGAATTTTTTTGTGCCGAATTGAGAAGCCATCACATCCCGACCATCCCGCACAATATCCAGGATGCGGACATCTGGCCAGCGTTCCAGACATGCATCATAATTGCGTAGTATTTTACAACCCCAGATCTGTTTATGTTCGTTTTCCATCTTGTAACGACAAACGTTCTCAACAAAATCGAGCTGCTCCTGAATACTCACGCCTGCTTGTCGGATCATTTTCCTGGCTTTGAGATAAGGTATGCCAGCACGTTCGCTCATGTACTTTCTTAAACGCTTATGCAGCTCAGGATTCTCGAGATAATGGGGATAAATTTCATAGGACATGGATATGAGACTGTGGCTGTCAAGGATGGTACAAAGCAAAGTGCCACCACTCCGACTCATGCCTCGTACAAAAACGGGTCCGGCTTGATTCATTTAAAATTCCTTATCTGCCAACTGTCTCTTTCCAATAATCCCCGTCAGGAGTCTGCTCGTAGAATGCTGTTATCTGCTGGAACCAGTCAAAGCGGCTCAAGTTTTTATAGGTCGGGTTTGCTTCATCCTCGATAAGATTTTGACTGTAGTATTGCGGATGAATCAATATCTGGTATCGTTTTCCAGGTTTCATCTTTTTTACGAAACGAAGCAAATCACCCTTGCGTCTTGGGGCTGAAGCAAGCCCACCATCACTGAAGCGTGCCGCAAACTTTAAGGGATCTCCATTGTGTACCCAATGGACATTGAGTTCTGGGTCAACCTGCTTTAAAACTTCATTTGACTTGCCGCGGGAATCTCTGATTCCGCCGTGGAAGGAATAATAATTCACTTCAAAATTATGCCTGAGTGCATTTAAATCAGCTGTAAATATTTCCCTGGCGTGGTCAAGATCGAAAAGTGCCTGTTCGTAGGCGTTGGAATGGTATCCAATAATGATTCCAGCTGTGTCCTGGAAGTTTTTTAACTCAAGGAGCTGTGCATCAGACAAATACTCAGTATACGCAAGCTCGCCACTACTTTTTAGTAGCCCACGGTCAACACGACGATGAAAGATCATCACATTTGAGCGGATTTGATATTCCTTCTGTACCTGGAGAATGTCCAGCGTTTGCTGAACCTGGCTATCTACATCATGCTGGATCACCACATAGATCTTGTTTGGATCTCGTATTTTTTTCCACTTTGATTCATCATTACGATCACCATGAACGAAATCTGAGTAAGCGATAACTTCGATCTCATCCTGACGAGCCAGAAAGGCAAAGAAATCAGATAAATATTTGAACGGTATATAGCCCATCTAATGATAAATACTTATTTCGACGGTCATTGTCTATTAAAATTTGATCCTATTTGGTGATTTCAGCATCTTCAATGATGTTCGGATAAAAGTAGCCGGCTCCAAAATCCTTATCAAGGGTGAGCACTCCTTTTGCTGTCACACGCATACCGACATCAACGGAATTATCACCTGTTGTGATGACGATTGTTGATGAATCAGATTCACCATCACTTAGATGGATCCATGTTTTTCCCATAATTCCGTGAAGAACCTTAATCGCTTCACCCTGGATCGAAATTGTGTGATTATTCAATACGTCCCTTGATCGCTTCACCTCAATGATCGGCTTGAATCCGGGTAGCGTCTTGTGAATTGTTTTGGGAGCGGTCATTGACATCATCTTATGGTCAGGTCTATTGAGCTGGGCATTTGCTGCAAATAATATTCGCGGGAAAGTTCTATTCATTGTCTTGCTATGGAAGTCTACCATCCACATTTGACCTTCAAATTCAATTTTTGCACCTACAATTGCAGGCATCAGGCGAACTGCTATCCAGAATGTGCTGTCTGCCTCCTCAATTTGAAAATAGCTATAGCCACCAGACTCCAATATCTCCTTCACAATCCCGGAATGTTTTCCCTCCTGACCCATTAGAAATGAGCTAAGCCCTAGAAAAAGAATGAGTATAGTTAATACTCTTCGAGAACCGGGGTGCTTAATATCTTGATTGGCCATACTTAACCCTATTCAGATAGTATATTGAGTTGTGTCAGTGTATGGGGGTGTATGACCCCTGTTTTCGTCTTCGGGTGTTTGCCGGTCATGGCGTCGAACATGCGTGAAAATGCCGATTCCTGACCAGAGCTCCGAATAAGCTCCGTTAAGAATGAGTTTTTCATAATCAAACGCATGGAGGTCTTCAGGTACTCTTTCTTGAAAGCATCAGGTTCAGTAAAAAAGTCATGAGCCTTATTCATGTAATATCTTCTGTAGCAATCCACAAGTTGACTGCGGACCTCCTTCAGGCTCATGGTTTCTGGCTTTATGATAGGTTCAACCAGATTGTACCTACCATAATCATACACCTCGATGAACGGTTCCATTTCCCTATACATTTCAGCATAGGGCCAGGGAGTAATGGCCAGAAAATGGGCAAAATCCGGACTGTACTCTTGCGCGAGACGGAGTGTTTCATCAATACTCTCTTTGGTTTCCCAGGGAAAGCCTATCACAAATGATGTTTCAGTTATCATGTGATGCGCATGGATAAGTCTGATTGCTTTCCGAGACGCCTCGATGCTCAATTCTTTATTGATCAGATCCAGCGTTTCCTGGCTGGTGGCTTCAAGACCGATGTAAATATGGATGACCCCGGCAGCCTTATATTTTTCTAGAATATCTTCATCCCTTACAATGTCCTCAGCCCTTGTTTCAAGCAAAATGTAGACATCTAATTCGCTGACAATAATGAGATCAAGCAGCCGCTCCCACCGCTCTCTATCTTTTGTAGGATATTCGTCCACGAATAGAAAAATATTGACGCCGTATTCTGAATGCAAGTGCTGCATTTCTGCTAGAATATTTTGTGGATCGCGGCCTCTCCAGGTTTTCCCCCAAAATTTTTGCTGAGAACAAAAGGTGCAGCCATGGGTGCATCCTCGAGAGGTGCTAATGGCCGCTAACCTGGAATCAGGGATAACAAAATATCGGTAATCTTCCCAGTCGATGAGATCCCAGGCTGTGGGTAGACTATCCAAGTCCTGACAGAAAGGTCGTACCGCTGTGTGCTTTACTTCACCCTCATCAACATAGGTGAGTCCTGCGACATCTTTGACATCGTTCCCTAGATCCAGGGCTTTAAGAAGCTCAGGAAGTGTCTCCTCGCCTTCACCGACGACGATATAATCAATGATATTTGAATGCTCTCCAAATAGGTCTTGATAACAAAACGTTGGATGTACGCCACCCATGATCGTTTTTACTCCCGGGTGAATCCGCTTCGCCAGAGCCAGGACATCGATGCTGGCGTTAATACTTGCAGTGATTGAGGTGATGGCAATATAGTCAAATGCTTCCCGCCTGAGTGTGGTTCCAATTTCTTCAAGACTGTGCTGCTTTGACATGGCATCATAAATTTTTGCTTCATATCCGGCTTTTCTGACCGCTCCAGCGAGATAAACGAATACGAGTGGCATCCAGGTTCCTGCCGATTCAACCACGCCAGCGTGATAGGGAGGGGTGATAAATAATATTTTTTTCTTACTACTCATAGAGAGACATTGATCTTCTTAACCGTGTTTGGATGACTAACCCCCATATGACAAGACTGACAAGCAAAATATGTTTTACGATGAGTGCGACTATTTGTCCCCGTCCAGCGGCCGGTAACCATTCATATTGTTCATAAGCCATTGTTCTGATCACACCACCGATGATAATCCATATCCAGGCTATCCAGATCGCTTTTCTGAAATAATTATAAATTCCGATGTATAGCGTCATCCCATCCCGGGAGAGATCCTTTTTACTGGATTTATAGAGATAGCTGAGACCAAACAGGCTCACAAATAACAAGGCTACTGCAAAATCATGAAAAAAATTGTTCAGCATGATGAATATTGACATGAACACTCCCATCATCAGAATTTATAGAACTTTAGTTCGGTGCTGGCCATATCAGTAATCATAATTAAGCGCTTTTCATTGTCAATTGCGAGATTTATCGGGGATTCCAGTTCTTCACCGTAGGTTAATATCTGGGTCCCAGACGGGTCAAATACGTGGATCATGCCGGTTTCACTATCTGCGATATGCAGTCGGCCTTGCTGGTAAATTCCTGAGGGATCAAATACACTGTCTGCTCGCGCCAGGAATTTCGGTGATGGGATATTATCGAAAGCCATTCCCTGGGGCGATTGTAGCGCATTGCTTTCAGGTTTGACCAGCAGGCCCATGTCTCTGCCATTACAGCTAAACACTCTTACATTCGCCGGGTGTAAAGTGCTAACGAGTAGCCTTCCATCAGGAGATATGATACAGTAGCCAGGGGCGAAGAAATCTAAATCAGACCCGTTTAAATCCGGCGCGGAAAAAATGAGTTCTCCTGGTTCGCTGATTCCCGGTTTTTCCATGATATTTATGGCCATGACCTGCTGAAGTTTGCGGTCAGTGACATAGAGGACACCATCGTGCAGGGTAATGCCATATGGACGTAATCTGCTCACGTGGTCAGGCAGCCAGGCGATACGCTGAATCAAAGTTCCCAACAGGTCATAAATACGTAAATCACCTATCTGACTATCGGTCATATAAATATGATCATGATCCGCAGTGATTCCGGTAATGGAACCTTTCCCCTCATGGGATAGGTCCAGTCGCTTGATGAATTTGAATCGCGTATCAAAGATGTCAACGAGAGATTTATTGTGATAGGAAAGAAAACGATATTGATCTGTCGAACAAAATGCGAAGGGGCGCAGGTTTTTATCATCAGATAATTTCAGGCTCCCAAGGTAAACAGGAGGCTCATCGAATTGCGTGATCACGTGAGTATTCTGTATCTTTCTTTCCAGTGTTAGCCAGTCATCGTGACTGAAAATAGATATACTGAAAGCCAGAATAGCCCCCACAAGAATGGGGGTGCAGATCTTCATTACTTTGCTATTGATCAGGGAGTTCAGATTAACCATAACTGTGAATGGTCTGATAGACGTAACCAACACCCCACAGAGAGAAAGCAGCGATGAGTACGGCGATAATCGCATACCAGGCAGTAAATTTACCCCGCAAGCGTTTAAAGGTGAAGTGTATATGGAGATACAGTGCATATACGATCCAGGTGATCAAGCTCCAGGTCTCAATGGGATCCCAGGCCCAGTAACGTCCCCAGGCATTATTGGCCCACACCGCCCCGGAAGCGAGCATAATAGTATGGAAAAGGAATCCCATCATGATATAGCGAAAGACCATTTCATCTAATAGTTCAGGCGTGCTTGGGTTTATTTTATCTCCGGCTGTTGATTGTCGATTCCTTTTTAACCACATGAAGCTTATACCTGCTGCGACGAGAAACAGGGCCACACTCGCAGTAGCAAAACTTGCATGAATAAAGAGCCATACGCTATCCAATCCTGCACTCAAGGGTTCACCTGCATAGGAGGGGGTGCTGGCCCAGCCCATAAGCAAAAATGATCCACCACTTACCCCCAGTCCGGCCAAATCGAATCCCTTACCCTGTATTTGAAGTATGAGATAGAATAAAATGGCGAACCATGCTGTAGCAGAAGCAGATTCAAACAGCGAAACAAAGGGAGGGTGCCCAGTGTAGATCCACCTGAGGATCTGGAAGAGAGTATGCATACTCAATCCAAAATAGACTGCAATGATGGCAAAGGATGAAAATTTGTCCTTTGCAAAAAAGAAGGCAATACAAAAGACTCCAAATGCCGTAGCATAACTTAACACTGCCAACCAATACGAGATAATTTCAAATAATTGCATGTTTTTGCTCTGATTCCTCTGTGTGAATTGGGTCCGTTTGAGGAGAAAGGGTAATTAATGGATTGAGCAGTGGCTCCAATTCTGATAACAGGTCTTGGATTTCCTTATGCATGCTTGCCCTGTATTTTTCTGCTTTGCTTGAGATCTTGATGCTCGTGTAATGTTTCAATTCGTCAATGCTTATCATGATAGTGGTCCGACTGAACAAAGCTCGTAACAGAAGTCCGATAATCATAGATATTAAACCCATCTGGAGAGGAATTTGTCCAGGATTAGTCTGCAGTTCGAATTGATTCCAGGTTCGGATGTCGGAGTAAAATATTTGAAGACCCTGCAAAAATCCAGATGCACCAGGGAATAATGATAGGGAGGCTGTCATGGTATTTGGACCTTTGGGCTCTTGGATCGAGATCTGGAGCTTGTTTTGATCTTCGATCTTCAGGTTTAAAACAACACCATTGGGCAGAGTAAAATGATCCGAATGGATACGCGTACCATTGGTCCAGCGGTTCGCAATTCTGATATATCCAGCAAGTTGTTGTCCTGTGTCATCAAGAATTCTGAGACCTGGTGAATACCCCCAGTTCATTAAAATGAACCCGTAGTCGTCTATATGTCCCCCTTCTCCATAAATGATTGTTTTTTCAGTATGGGTTTTAGGGGAAAATACAGTAGCACTACCGGGAGTGACCACTTGATCCTTGTACAATACGGGGGGGATGAAACTGCTCAGGGACACAGAGAATGACTCCCGAGTCCCTGGAGTGACAAACCAGCCTGGATCTGAATGCTGCCAGGATTGAGTTGGACTATCAAAAGTTTCACCCTCTGTCAAGGAGAAAACCATTTTATGACCCAAGGCCATATTCATGAACAGAGCGATTAAAATTATTAATAAGGCGAAATGGAATATAAATGAGCCCCAAATACCAACATTCAGGTTTGAATAGGTCATGCCAGTATGGAAGAGGTATCTGCGATTAAAGGATCTGACATTTGTCATATGCTCGGTTATGATCTCCTCGACCTGCTGACTTCGGAAGGGGGAATAGAGGGCAAATATCTTGGGCGAATGCTTGAAGCCTGTCTTTGCAGCCTTCGATCGTTTCAACTCACTTCTTATACGACGGAAAAGAGAGAGCGAGAGCATGATGATGGTCAGGAGTCCTAATGTTACACCTATCTGTTCCAGTGAACCCACGTCTACGATTGATGGGAAAAGGGCAATATTCACAGACAAGATGAGCAAAGCGATTAGAAATAGAAATGCGAGTCTATTAATAGTCAAAAATCGAGACATTTTTGCTAAAGTTTCATCTCTTAGTAATTTGTACCTTTGTGGGTCTTGGCACAATTTGCCGCACCTGATTCTGACCAGCATTTGGGCACAGTGAAATCAATGTCTGCAATATAGCCGTTTACGAAGGCTCTCAGAGGTTGGGCAGTACCGGCACTGGATAATTGCTCATTTGTCACATATGCTTTATTCTGTCCATGGACATAGATCACCTTACTGTTTCCCCCTGACGTTGCCCCTATTTCAGAGCTTTCATACATATGGCATGAGAAACATCCCATTGTCAATCGATGGGCACTTTTTACCGAGGGATGTTGACCAAATTGAGAGGACACCAAGCCACCATTCCAATAATTTGCATAGGAGTGGCACACATTGCAGAGGGGCGTGCCATTGGTTGCATCGCTGGCGATTGTCGCCACCAACATGGCAGATTGATTGGATGCGGGATCTGGGCTGTCCACGATAACCGAAGAACCATGTGGTCCGGTGGCGTCAGTTCGATCAGGTATTCCTGTACCTGTGGACGTCCATCCTAAATCACTTCCATGACAATCTGAACATAGCACCAGACGGGTTGCGGAATCAAATGGGGGATTGGCATTGCTGGAATTCACCCACACGGTTTCATTTCTCTGTACAATTCCATGTGTGGAAGCATGGTTAGGATTGATCTCAAGGGCGATATTTCTTTTGCCTGCACCCTGCGTCGTATAATCAGAATGACATTTCAGACAGATCTGCCATTCAGCTGTCACCGGGTCCACCACTGTATAGGTGATTGTAGGGCTGCCAAAATCGTTTGAGTTATCGGAAAAACTAGTTGGAGGCGTCCACCAGGTTGGCTGAACTCCCCATGTTCCTTTTAGAGCCGTTGCTAACGATGAGCCTGTCGTACCACCTGCAAGATGTGGCTCATGACAATCAAAACACTCTGCGTGTCGCTTGTCTGGATCTCTGAAAAATGTATCTGCAGGAGCGGTCATAAATGTTTCACCACTAACATGAATTCCGGAAATTGTATTTGTTGGATGAGCATTGAGACTATTTAGTGGAGTCTCTATATCCAAACTTCTGCCGCTGCTGGTCCCTGTTGCTGCTGTTGGTGCGTGACACCCCGAGACAGAGCAGGTAGCTTCTTCAACACCGGATAAAAGTGAGTTCCCACCTCCATGGGGTTTATGACAGCCGGCACAACCTGTGGTATAATGAGCGACATCCACATCCCAGCCTGATTTAGCGTGACAGGTATTACATAGGTCTGCACTGGGTTGGTGCAGGAAAGGTGCATATGTGGTATTGTGAGGATCATGGCAGGTATGACATTCAACGGTACCAGAAATATCATTGGGGTCAAGAAGGACACCGCCAGTCAATGATGGATCCCAAGGGAAAGTCCTTGCGACAAGGTCTGGATCCTGACCCGGTCCACTTCCCTGATCATAAGTGAATCCGATTGGATGATCATCTGTGAGATCGGTGCCTATGTATCCTGCGGCAACAAGTGGCATGGTTGTGACGCCGCCGGCCATGGTAATGGCGGATCCCGTGCCACTCCCCGGTGCATTGTATACAGAACCGATAGCCACGGTTCCATCGTGACAGCTCATACAGAGTTTGGATTTGTCATTCGGTTGTGATGGTGTTGCATAACCTGAGAGCCTGGTGCTTGAGTATAAAGTATAGTCTGTTACAGAGCTCATCTGTTGGTTCCAGAGCTGATCAATGGTCTGGGTACTATGAGCAGTATGACAGAAAATGCAAACCCCTTGTTCTGTGTCGGCCTGGTATGTGGCTCCCGTTGAAGAAGCTGAGAGGTCGTGCTTTGAATTTATAATTGATTGACCGGAGAGGACTGCATTCATTACAAGGGCAGAAATAAACAAATAAAGAAGCTGTCTAATCATTGCTGCTGCTCCTGAGATATTGAAAAATCTGGATGCGCCCATTCATGGTATCAGCAATGTAAATCTTATCGTTATTATCGATCCATATTCCAGAGGGCATATTGAATTGTCCATGCCCATTTCCTGGGCTTCCGACAACCAGAAGTAATTGGCCCTCGGCATTGAAAATCTGGAATACATTAAACAGGTTGTCCACGACATAAATGTGATCCTGACTGTCACTGGCAATTCCTTTTGAACGCATAAACGTTCCCTGCACATCTCCCTGTTCTCCAAATATGTTTGTGATTTTATGGCTCTCATTCACTGCTTGTACCCGGAAGTTCATGGAATCGTTTATATACAGGTGTTTCCCTGTTCCCATAAATACAGGAAAATTGAATTCACCTGGACCAATGCCCTGCTGACCAAACTCAAACAAATATGTACCATCAAGGTTAAAGATGAAGATCTTGTGATAACCCGTGTCTGCGACATATAATCGATTTTGATAGATGCAAAGTCCAGTCGGTCGAGAAAAATATCCCTCTATAGCATATTCCAATCGTCCTTTTTCATTGAGGATAAAAACAGACCCTATCTCCGAATCACTTATAAATATTTTTCTGCTCTGGGAAACCACAACATCTACAGGACTGATAAAAGGAGTTGAGCCGGCGTGATCAATGCGCTGGTAGCTTTTATCCTTTTGGTCGAACACATGCAGTGTCCTTAGTCCCTGATCTGTTACATACAGCCTGCCCATTCCATCGACGCACAAGCTTAGGGGTTTGACCAGTGACTCACTTCGGGAATCTCTTCCTAAAACGAAATCGACCACCTTGCTCCAGAATTTTTTTTCAATTCCCAAATCCTGACTGGAATAAATACTCGAGACGTAGCGTATGCGTGCCATTTCAGGTGGTTCGGGCCAGACGGGTTTCTCCTCTGCCCAGGCGAAGTCCAATGCTCCCAGTAGGAGAATAGTAATGCAGAGGCCCTTTATTGGCAGAAAAACTTTCATATACCTAGGTAGTCCATCTAATTATGTGCCAACGTAACCTGGGATAGCTTGAGAATGATGATAAAATTCACTTTCTATGCTATAACGTTATCGTTATTGGACGGCTTATCGTAATAAAATATCGATTCCCGGAATTGAATTTACTTTCTCGATATTCATATCGAAAGCTGATTCGATATGCGTATACACGTGCGTTTAAATTTGCATTCAGGGTCGTTGAAATGAAATGCACCAAATTACTTGTATCAGTTGGGTCCGATCCAATGGTTATTGTTTGATGACTGTATAATCCTGAGATCTGAGTGGAAAAATTTCGAAAAAGACCTGAATTGGCAAAGCTGATTCTGGCTGATCTCGCTTTATCAAGTGGCTTATCAAGGTTTGTCCACGAGAGGTTTGCCTCCAAGCTTCCGGTTGTGGCTCGACCCAGTTTTATATTTGATCGGCCTTTTAATATTCTTGAATGGACAATGTCGGAGCTACTGACCAGGCCAGTGCGTGCCTGCCCTTGAATGACACTCAAATCCAGAAATATATTTGAGCTGACATTGCTTTGAAATCCAAAGTGAACGCTATTTCTAAATGCTGAGTTAGACAAATAGCTCAACAGATGTGTGAAGCTTTCTTCTCCATTCAGCTCAATTTTTTGGTTTAGCTTCCATCTCATTCTACCACTGATGCTCAAGGTGTTTGCATAGTGATATTTCTCCTGGTGTCTTAATCTCTGTACGCCAGTCTTATCGCTGATGGTCAAAGAAGTTCGTGCGCTCCTGATCCGCTTGTTGTATAGAAAATTGGCTCTGACCCAGTAGGCATTTTCGGACATGCGTTCAACAGGTGATATGGAATTGGTCTCAGAAAGATCTGCTCCCAGGGATAGACGTTTACCATTTGGAAGTGTAAACGAACTTGAATGAATTGCGCTGATCGATTGAGTGCTGAATAGGGCAGTACTCTGCTTTTGCATACCAAGCACTGTTGTATGACGCGTACCTGGAGGAGTATCAGGGATAATATTTATTTTTCCGTTCGAAGATTGGGCCTGATTAAGTTTGTTCAGATTTGCCTGTGTCGTTATCCTGATTTTGTCAATCAATCTGGTGAAGGAATTAAAAGAAACAGTTTCGTAGGTATTATCAAGATTCACCAGGTAATTATGATCCCTTGCCTTGGAATAATACATCGAATAGCCAGCTGTTACATCACGACTCTGATTATTGATGGCAATTGAAAATTGATTCCCACTTTGAAGCAGCGCGTTTTGATTTGCAATTTGTGAAAGACTAGTACTATAAACGATCTTTGGCAAAAGTTTGGTCCCGGGTATACTTCCCTGAAGTCTCAGAAAATCATTGTTCTCAAATATTTTCCCCAATAATTGGGATGATCCATTGCTCTCTTCTCTTCTATTCCTTATAAGGCTCAGGCTGATCGGAAAGCGCGATTTTTTTAGCAGGTTGCTTCTTAAGTTATAATTCCATTGTCTTGGTATAAAAGTCGTGCTCCCAGCGGCTTCACGTATCAGGGTCCGTTGGTCATTATAAGCTGTGGTTAGAACATAATCACCGATGCGCTCATGGAGAAGTCTGCCCATGATCCTTAGCTGATAGTTTTGGCGATAATTTGAAATTTGATTGGCATCTTTATCAAACGAATTTGTCATATTGAGCGTTATCGTCGATATCTGAGCAATGCCGCTTGACAGCAGGATCAAAATAAAAAAACAGACTTTATAACTGCTCTTGAGAGTCATAAACGACGCTTATAAAGAATTGAGATTATTCCCATTTCACAATACCCCACTTGCCCTGGAAATAGAAAAAGGACCAAAAAAGTTTTGAGCTCCCTTGGTCCTTTTACCCGGTTTAAACGATGATTAAGCCGTGGGAGAAATCCTTATTTCGAATGACAGGTGATACATAGTGCGCTGGAAGCATTGCTCTTCCGTAAAAATGTACCGTTCGTGTTGTCATGCGGATCATGACAGCTATTACACTCAACCTTGCCATTTGTCAGCTTCAAACCGCCTGTGCTTGTGACCGTAGCTGCTGCGACGAATCCAGAAGCATCTGCAGCAATACTTTCAGAGTATAATATCCCAACTGGATGATCACCACTTAAATCCCTTGTCATGTCTGGCATACCGGCAGCAATGATTCCACTAGTCACATTTCCACCATCAGTTATAGCAATGGTTGCACCACTGGCACCAGATCCCGATTCATTCAGTATGACGCCGATAGCTGTGGCACCATCATGGCAGCTCATGCAGGCAGTAGATCCTTCGCCAGAGGAACCGGCTGTGCTAGCCAGGGCCACAGTGTTGTAAGTGGCTATGGTTCCTGATCCCTTGTTCCAGAGCAGGTCAGCGCCATTGGTTGTGTGTGGCGTATGGCAAAAGATACAGGTACCCGTCTCAGTTGTAGCGACAGCACCACCGCTGGTCGAACTGGTGGACAGGTCATGCTTTGTGTTCGCGATTTGAGCATTTGTCACGCCGATAGCGATCAACAGCACTAAGCTTGAAAGTAACAGTTTTTTCATTTTTTCCCCTCTTCGTTTATAAGCCGGATAGAAATCTAATTCTACCTTTTACAATACCTCCAATTTCAAACATCTGTATTTGTCGATACTATTGTTTGTCACAGGTGAGATAACTTGCGGCAATATCCGTGCCATTAGGAAATAATGACAATAGCACAAATAAAAGATTAGAGCAATTGTTGTTAAAAGTAAAATAATGTGATATGAGAGTATTGGCTAGCTGATAGGCGTCTATCCCGCTCCAAGAAAGCGGAATACCTGGACACGTGAATTGTGCTGATCAACCACATAAATCAAATTATTTTCGTCAATATGTATCCCCATGGGAGTATGAAATTCACCCGCAGCAGTTCCGGGAATACCGACAAATAAATAGACATTGCCAGCTTCATCAAATATTTGGAAATTGTGGTACATCCCGTCTGTCACAAAGATATACTCATCATTTGTGACTGCCAAGCCCTTGGGTCTGTAGAGATCACCAGGGGCATCACCTGCCTGCCCGAACTTGGAAATGAAATTTCCGTCGAGATCAAAAATCTGAACTCGGAAATTCATGGCATCCACGACATAAATTTTATCATTCTTGATGGACATATAGGAAGGAAAATTAAACTCACCCTCTCCACTTCCTCTTGCGCCAATGGTAAACAACTGATCTCCGCTGTGAGCATTAAAAACAATGATTTGATGTGAATTGCTATCGGTAACGTAGAGTCTGTCTGTCCCGGCATGATAGGCTAAGCCTCCGGGTCGGTTCAATTCGCCCTTTTTGCCTATCAGTTTTATAAATTTGCCGTTTGTGGTCATACAGACAATTTTTTGCAAATAGCTGTCGGCTACCCAGATAAGACTATCATGGATGGCCAGACCTACAGGCCATAATAATTTAGTCTTTCCCTGCTGACCAATTTTTCGAATTTTGCCTTGCTCTCTGTCGAACACTTTTATTGAGCGATCGGCACTATCGCTGACATAGACATTTCCCCTGGCATCTGTCGCGACATCAAAGGCTTGAATGAGCTTTTGACCGGCTTCCGCACCAAATACAATGGTGCTAAGTTTGTCTTGATAGCTTTGTCCCTGGAAATATTGATCCTGTAAAATTTCAACAAATTCAATTCGTGCCTGATCTGGAGGATCCGGCCAGACGAGCTCTGGCCACACTGAAACTGTTGGTGTACACCCAGTGAGGGAAAAGAGCGTTGAAATAAAAGACACATATAATTTGATTATTTTTTTCACTGGAAGCGTCCTTTATTCAATTATTGGGATCCTGCTTAAGCACCTCAAGGGAGGGGGGAACAGGGAGTTTCAATCTTTCTGGAATGATAAATTCAGGCTGCTCAATATCGGTTGTTTTCCCATTCTCATTCGCTTTGAGTGCACTTAGCGATGGAGCCAGCGGTAGATCGTAATCTTTGGGACCTACATAGAATTCAGGTCTACTGATTGAACTATCATAAGGGGGACTGAACAGACCAAACCCACTGAATAAATCTTTCAGATCCTGCCACAAGTTTGTGTGCTTGGCAAGCGGAAAACCAATCAGGGGTCTCGTCGAAAAACCTGCCATAGCCTGTATGACCGGTTGTGATTGATCACCAGACATGCAAAAGCCGTATGCCATGCCCACCTGTAAATGACTGAAAACGAAGGTCTTGATCCCGGCATTGATAAATGATTCATATCCTTCAGGTGCAGACCCATCCAGAAAATACTCCCCGCTGACCTGAAGATTCTTGAACAGGGGTCGACTTCCAGCCAATCCGAAATACAGCCCTCTTTTTACTCTCCTCTCCTCAAAGGTCCTTTCCTGCAAACCGACTTGTAATATTGCATTCACATTACCCAGAGTATACTCTGAGATCAAGGTAGCCTGGTAAAAACGATAATTCGAGACGGATGAAGGGAGAGGATTGGAAATATATTCCACCTGTGAGGACTTTGCTGAGAGGGCGAGATTAGCGTCATGCCAGGTAAGCAGGTTGATCTTTGTGCCAATTTGTGAATCACCAAGTAAAGCATTATTAAAGGTACTTTGCTGATTATGGGAAAGGAAAATCTCAATTTTGGGAGAAATCCCCAGGGCAAAATTAAAGGGAATAAACTGACTTGAATGAGCAGGCAGCAGTCCGATGCGGATATGGCCAACATCCAGGGTCTGGGCACTCGGGATATAAAACAATCCCGTTGAACCATTCAAGCTTATCCCGAGATCTGGTATATATGGTGATTGATCTGCAGCATGGAGGCCGCAGACAACTTGTAGAAACAGGGCGAACAGGACAAGTTTGGGTGTATGTTTCATAGGCCTAATTTTTAAAATGACATTGTTGACAAAGCTCACTCCAATTCCCCCTCAGCAGAAATTCCTCATCTGAAGCGTGGGGGTGGTGACAGGAGGCACAGCTCAATTCGTGATCAGGATCCAGGGGATTTGGGTACCCTGAATGAGGATGTTTTTTGACCGGGTGGAATCCAGCTTTGATATGATCATGGCAGCTTAGGCATAATTCATTTGTCTTTTTAACAAGGAGGGCGTCAGCCGATGTTCCGTGGGGGTCATGACAAATGAGACAGCTTTCCTCCATGGGCGGATGGATATTTTCCATATTGTTAACTTCGTCTTCCTGATCGCTATGACACATCATGCAAGTACTCGGGTCTCCGCGGAAATCTTCTAGAAGTTGATGTTTGGGATCGGATCCATCATCATGACAGGAATTGCATTCCATTTCTTCAGTGGGAGAATGCATCATTGCTTTGTCCAGGATTGATGAGTGGCAGAACGAGCAGTCGTCTTCCTCCATCTCCGTATGACAATAGGAGCACTTTTCCTCATTTTCGCCATGGAACTCACTACGGACGGCATTCTCAGGGACATCTTCAGCCAGAGAGGAAATGAAATAATAGAAATTCAGGGTGTCGGCATATTGCAATTCATATTCTTCGTTCAGGAAATGCAGATAGAATGAATTAGAACCAGGTTTAAACGCAAGTTGTGAGGCGATGAGGTCTGGATGATTGGGGCGACTTAATGGATTCAGTATCCTTTTCTCAACATTCCAGCCAATTAAAGTGATTTTCAGATTAAGAGCGTTAATTTCGGTGACTTTTTGAAGGGCCCGTCGGAAATCGGTCGTTCGCCAGAAATCTTCCAGATCGAGGGGGCGACTGGTTGAAAAATTGTATTCATAGGTCGAGGTGTCATTATTTATATGAATAAAATTCAGGATCATGATATTGACATTGAACCGAGGGGTGAACATGTTCATCATGGTTTTGGGAAAGGCATCTTTTTCCTCGGGACTGAGGATGCCCATTGATGTACTGATAGTTGTATCCTGGAGGAGTTGGTATTCGGTGCGGGTAGAGGAAGTGTAGAGTGCTTTTAAAAACCCTCCCTGTGCATAACTGATTTTTTCGTGGGTTAGCGGAAAGAGTAATTGGAGATCATCACCGTAATTAGGGCTGGATATTAGAACCAAAAACAGCAGAAAAAGGACATGTATTTTCATTACGCAATCATTTCTGTTTGCAGCGAGTAGGCCGCAATATATAAAAGTTAGTGAACATTGAGAGAATAGATGTGCATATATGATACCATATCCACAAAATTTTCAATATTTTCACTGATTCGAGACTGAGCAGGTTGGGCAAAAATCTCAGTAGTGCATTGAGATCCAGCTTTTTAGAAAAATTGAGCGACAGGATTATTAATTAACTGTCAGTTCAAGACATTAATTATTTTTGGTATAACTGGCCCCGGGACTAACTTCTTCTCAATTCACAAGCTATGTTGAGGATTTCCATATATTACCTGTTTTCACTTGCTGTCATGACCATTTACGGCGGACAGGTCTGTCCTTTCATTGATACCCTCACCGTATTTGAATGGGGAAAGACGCTTTCTGCCTTTTTTCTTATCCTATTTGTTGTTCGACACCAACTCATTAAGAAATTTGTGTACTCGAAACCGGCCATGCACCAGCCAAGGCAACAGATGGTTTTCGAATTTTGTCTTTTTATCATTGCCGGGATGGCCATCGCCACCTACAACCACTTTGTTTATGTATTCCCACCTATCGGGAGTGGGGGCAAGGTCACTGTTGGCATGTTCACACTCGGCTCATTCCTCGCCATGGACATGGCATTGCTCAGAGAGCGTCTCATCCTACAGGAGGCTAAAGCGCATGGTGAACGTCTAGCTCCTGTGAAAGAATTTAGTTCTCTGATCAAAAAGTTCACAATCTTTGCCATCCTGGTCCTATCGTTCGTGTCCGTGGTCATTCTGCTGGTCATAAGCAAGGATATCTATTGGATCTCAATGGCAGAGATGGAGGATCTGGATGATGTTCGAAGGACAATATCATTTGAGGTCCTGTTTGTCATTATAATCACTCTGGGTCTGGTCCTGAATCTGATCTACTCCTATTCCCAAAATCTAAAACTTTTCTTCGCCAATGAGACACAGGTGCTTAACGAGGTGAATCAGGGTAATCTGGACGGCTATGTTCCCGTTTTGAGCAGGGATGAATTTGCCCACATTGCAGAGCATACCAACCAGATGATCGATGGGCTTCGAGAAAAACGACGTATTCAAAATATCTTTGGTAAGGTGGTCAGTCCGGAAGTTGCCACCCACCTGCTCTCCCTCAAAGAAAATGAGCTCAAACTGGGAGGACAGCGTCGTGAACTGGTGATTCTGCTCTCAGATATCAGAGGTTTTACCTCACTCACCGAGAATTATGAACCGGAAGAAATGGTCGCAGGGCTGAATAAGTACTTCACTGACATGGTGAAGATCATCCATAAAGAAAACGGTGTGGTTGATAAGTTTATCGGTGATGGGATTCTGGCTGTCTTTGGTCTAACGGATACAGAAGAGGCTCCTGAACAGGCCTTGAGGGCTGCACGCGAGATGTTCAATATCTGTCGGGAGAATAATACAAGCTATGAATTACCCATTAAAATGGGTATAGGGATTCACTCAGGTGTCGTGATCGCCGGTAATATTGGGTCTGAGGAACGGCTGGAATATACGGTAATCGGTGATGCGGTCAACGTCACCGCCCGACTGGAAACACTGACCAAGGATCTGGATGCCTCCATCGTAATCTCAAAGGCCTTGTACGAAAAATTAAAACAATCCCGAGAGGATCTTCCCTGGCAGGATCATGGTCCCCAAACCTTAAAAGGTAAGCGTGAAAAAATTCATGTTTATGGACTTGCCATAAACAATGCCGATTCAAATCCAGTGAAAATATAGCATTCTAAAGGCAGATATTTTTTCTGTTGTCAGTCGATTCATAAAGGCACCTGCCGACCCGGGATAATTCTCAGAAATCCAGATTATTTTCGATTGTCATATTTGGAATATAGCAACCAGAAATATCGACAGATATTAACTCTCATTTTTATTCTGAATATCGAATCTCAGTACGCGTGTAAATTATGATAAAAACAGTCATTAATATAAGTTGCATCATATATGCTGTTATCACATATTAAATGACTGCGAAAAGCTTCAATATGGGGAAAATATGATTAAGGAACAAAAAGGGTTATCAACCTTCATCCAGGAACTCCGGAATCGTCGTGTTTTTCGGGTAGCTACGGTGTATCTGGGAACCGGTTTCGTCATACTCGAAGCGGCAGATATGATCTTGCCACGTCTCGGATTGCCAGATTGGACCGTGACCTTCATCATGATCCTGCTCGGCTTAGGATTCCCTGTTGCCCTGGGTCTCGCCTGGACCTTTCAGTTTACCCCCGACGGCCTAAAACGCTCTCCCAAAACCGGTGAAAAGCAGAGTCCCGATTCCAAACCCTTCACTGGCAATGCCATCATCATCGTTCTGCTGGCTCTGATTCTGGGAGTTCTGGCCTATCCCCGCTTTTCCAGAAACCCTGATCACAGTTCCCTCCAGAATGCATTGGTGGTTCTGGATGAAAAATCGGTGGCCGTGCTACCCTTTACGCCCTTTACCAAAACGGCAGAGGATGAAAGTTTTGCCGATGGCATGCATGACGATATTCTGACACAACTTTCCAAAGTGGGAGAACTGAAGGTCATCTCTCGCACCTCTGTGATGAAGTACAAGGAAACCACCAAATCCATTCCGGAGATCGCTGAAGAGCTTGGTGTTGTTAACCTTCTCGAAGGAAGTGTACGCCGGGCCGGGGATCAGATCCGAATTGTGGCTCAGCTGATCAATGCCAGGACAGACGAGCATCTATGGGCGGAGACCTATGATCGCACCTACGCAGACATCTTTTCCATTCAATCTGACGTGGCCAGGAAGATCGCCAGCGCTCTGAAGGCCAAACTGAGTCCTCAGGAAAGTTCTTATATTGAGTCTCACTATACAGACGATCCAGATGCCTGGGAATTATACCTGAAAGCCAAGCTCTTGTATGCAGCTGATATCACCGACAAGGATTCTATCGTAGTTATTCTGAATCAGGCAGTTGAAAAGGATCCTGACTTCCTGTTGCCTTACGCACTTTTAACCCGCATCAACGCCTGGCTGTATTTCGATGGGACGGGTACATATCCAACCCCCGAGAGGCTAACCCTTGCTCAGAAGGCTCTGGACAAGACCATATTCCTGAATCCCGACGCCCCTGAAACCCACATGGCGAAGGGTTACTTCCAATACTATGCCTACCGAAATTACCAGAAAGCACTGGAGGAGATGAACCTGGCTCTGGAGATGCAGCCCAACAACACAGAATTGATCGCCGGGGTTGCCTATGTAAATAGACGTTTGGGTCAATGGGGTGAAGCTACTCGTCAAATGGAAAAGGCTGTCTCCTTGGACCCCAATGACGCCCAGAAAGTAGGTGAATTGCGAGATATGTACCTTATGCTGAAAGACTGGGAGCGCGGGCAGAAATTCGAGCAGCGTTTGGAAGCTGTTACTGGGGGAGTTGGACCTGAAGTTGACAACGGTCGCTACTGGATCCCATTGTGGGTGTCCGGGGGAGATATTGTTGCCTCCCGCAAGACTCTGGATGACCTCATTCGGACCTCAGGCAAAAAAAAGAACAGGGGTAAACGATTTAACCAGGCCATCTATGAACGCGATTTTGATCTGGCCTACGCCGTGGCCATGGAAAATGGTCAACTTTCGCTTAGCGAGACACTCAGTCTCCTTAACAAGGTATCGAAAGATCTAATCGATCTCAGCATTTTGGACTCCCTGATGCAGGTAGTGGAGGAGCAAGCTGTACAGGAACCAAACAACTGGGTGCCACTAGCCGACAAAGCACTGATTCTGGCAGCCCAAGGCCACTCGGAAGAAGCAATAAAACTTGCCAAATCTGTGGTCAAGGCAATGCCCTTAAGCCGCGATGCCTTAGGTGGTGCTGATGCACTCACTTATCTTGGGGATATCTATTTATGGTCAGGTTTGCCTGATTTGGCGATCCAAACTTATGAAGCCGTTCTGGCAGTTCCCAATTGGAACAACAGAACTCAATTTTTAATCGATCCCTATTATGACCCCCTCCGTGGACATCCTGACTTTGGGAAACTCCTCCCCAATCCTTAGGCGTATAGTGGTCATGCCGGCAGCTATCACCCGATTATTTTTCGCTGATTACATCCAATCCAAATCACAGTATTTGATTCTTTGACAACCCACAGAGAATTATTTTTAGTATTAATAGATAAATATAGAAATAGTTGACTCTAGCAATTTGACTGATCCCTGATTATATTTTATGCATATTTTTCAATCTTGATTAACAGGAAGTATTATGAATAAACGGGACCCCTTGGAGGAATCGCCTCCTGGACTGACCTCAAGACGATCATTTCTAGACATTTTGCTTGGTGCCACTTTGTTTGCCTGGCTGGGCTCCATGATCTATCCAGTCATTCGATTTCTTATTCCCCCCAAGCAGCCGGATCTCAATGTAAGCAGCCTGGATGCTGGTATGGCGGATGCATTTAAAAGAAATACAGCAAAGATTTTACGATTTGGTCGAAAACCTGTGATCCTGGTTCGGAAAAAAGGGGGAGAATTTAAAGCTCTATCGGCAACCTGCACCCATCTTGACTGTACAGTTCAGTATAAAGATGATACAGAGCAAATCTGGTGTGCCTGTCATAATGGTCTTTATGACCTGGAGGGACGAAATATCTCCGGGCCACCGCCCAAACCCCTGACACCCTTTAATGTCACCGTAAAAGAAAATAAGATATTTGTGACCCGGGATGAGAGCGCATAATGTCTGTCACTAGCTGGCTGCAAGAACGTTTTGATATCGCGGCGGTGCAGAAATTTGCTGCTAAAAAGCAGGTCCCCGTGTTTTTTGGGACGGTCTGGTATTATCTCGGCGGTGTATCCCTATTCTTGTTTATTCTACAAGTACTGACAGGAATACTTCTGTCCCTTTATTATCAGCCCGGTGCGGCGACCGCCTATGAAAGCGTAAAATTTATTGTCAGCAAGGTTGAATTTGGTTGGCTCATGCGTGAAATCCACAGCTGGTCGGCAAACCTGTTCGTCTTCTTTATCTTTCTTCACATGTTCACGGTTTTCTTTTCAAAGGCCTATCGAAAACCCCGGGAATTGACCTGGGTTTCAGGTATGATCCTGCTGGCCCTGGCCATGGTATTTGGTTTTTCAGGATATCTGCTACCCTGGAATGAGCTGGCCTATTTTGCCACCAAGGTGGGCACAGACATCGCCGGAGCGGTTCCCTTTATTGGCAGCTTTCTGACTCAGGTACTACGTGCAGGGGATGAAGTATCTGGAGCAACACTTTCCAGATTTTACAGCATTCATACAGCCATATTACCGCTTGTGTTTATCGTTTTCCTCGGGATACACCTGATCATGATCCAGGTCCAGGGCATGAGTGTACCTGAGGCCCAGGAAAATGTTCCTCCCGAGAAGAAAAAGACCATGCCCTTCTTTCCGAATTTTGTCGTGCGTGACTTGATGCTGTGGCTGATCATGCTGAATGTCATCGCATTGCTGGCCGTTTTTTTCCCCTGGGAAATTGGCCTGAAAGCCGATCCCCTGACTTCTGCACCAGCCGGGATCAGGCCGGAGTGGTATTTTATGTTCATGTTCCAGACGCTTAAATTATTACCAGCACATCTATGGTTTTTGGAGGGAGAGGTTTTTGGCATCCTCATGTTTGGTGTTGGTGGGATTATCTGGCTTTTGGTCCCCTTTCTCGAAAAACCGAAATACACAAAACTATGGACCAGCGTTGGGGTGGGTATAGTGCTGTATATGATCGTGCTTACAGCCTGGGGGTATTTAGTATGAGAATCTTGACCATGCATTTAATTGTTTTGCTTTATTTCATCACCTCCGTAAACACTTTCGGGCAACAACCGGAAGATGCCTGCTATCAATGTCATCTGGAGATTGATCAGGATCAGGATGCCGACGATCGACTGTTCAAGAATTATCTACAAGATATTCATGTCCAGCGTGGTTTCGGTTGTGCAGACTGCCACGGTGGAGACCCAGAGGCTTTTGATGATGAGGATGCAGCTATGTGGGACAATGACTCCTACCTTGGAGAGTTGAGTCCCCTGGACGAGGTCAAAATGTGTGCAAAATGCCACAGCAATCCAACATTCATGAGCAAATTTTCTGTCTCTGTATCGGTTGACCAGGAATCGCAATACTGGAGCAGCAAACATGGCCAGGAGTTGAAACAAGGGAATGAGAAGGTGGCCACTTGTAGTGATTGTCATGGTGTCCATGGGATACTGGCAACGGATAATCCAAATTCTGCGGTCTACGATTTTAATGTGCCCAAAACCTGTTCAAAGTGCCACAGTTCAAAGAACTATATGGCAGGTCTACTGGATAAAACGGATCAGTATGATGATTATGTGAACTCCGTCCATGGGGTAGCGCTTCTTGATAAACAGGATGTTGCAGCACCGGCTTGCAACGATTGTCACGGCAATCATGGAGCAGCCCCTCCAGAGATAGGGTCGATAAAGGAAATTTGTGGTTCTTGTCATGCCCAAAACAGGGACTTGTTCCAAAAAAGTCATCTCAATAAGATTTTTAAGGATAGGGGCATACCTCAGTGTGAAAGTTGTCACGGGAATCACAGAATTCTGAAACCTTCTGACAACTATTTAAAATGGGATGGTGGAGTTTGTGTTAAATGTCATCCGGCAGGGGGTAAACCAAAGCTCCTGGCAGCTGAATTATTTAACATTCTCGACAGTCTGAATACTCAATTAGAATCAGCAAATCTGCTCGTGGAGCAAGCTGAAATCAAGGGCATGGAAATATCAGAGCTATATTTCAGCCTGGAAGAGGCTCATAATGCACTGATACATTCCCGGACAGCCGTACACAGTTTTAACAAGGATTTCCTGTTGGAAGCAGCAAGACCGGGATTGACAGCCAGCGCAGATGCTCTAGCAGGAGCTCAGGCATCGCTTAATGAATTTGATTTTAGACGGAAAGGATTGTTTGGCGCATCCCTGATCTTCTCATTTTTAGCTCTACTCCTATATCTGAAAATTAAACAAGTCGAAAGCAGCAAGCGAAAGGATACAAAACATGAAAAATAAATTATTAACACTTCTTTTTTTAACAGGTGCCATTACTGGAACCATCTCTGCTCAAGCCCATGAATTTGTCGGCACACAAAAATGCAAGAGTTGTCACAAAAGTGAAAGTAAGGGAGCCCAATATGTGCTTTGGGAGAATTCCGCGCACGGACATGCCTTTGAGACCATGCTCTCTGATCAGGCAATCGCTGTCGCAATGAAACTTGGCCTGAAAACCGCTCCTTCCGAATCCCCAGAATGTCTCGTTTGTCATACCGTAGGTTTTGGTAAAGGGGGATATGAAGTGAAAGATGCTGCCTTCTGGACTCCTGCCGAAGATGATCGGGATGGTCAAAAAGCCGTCAAGCGCATGGAAGGCTTGCGAAATGTGGGCTGTGAAATGTGCCATGGTGCTGGTGGTGACTATATGAAGAAGAAAGTTATGGAGGGAATATTTACCGGCGAAATGATGGCTGCAGATTATGGGCTCCTAAAGCCGACAGAAGAAACCTGCAGGGGATGTCATAACAAGAAAAGCCCCACTCATAAGGAATTTAATTTTGAAAAGGGCTTGGCGAAAATAGCTCATCCTTACCCCGAAGGGATGCGTCCAGGTAAATAAACCATACCATACAATTGAGTGTAGGCATAAAAAAGGCAGCAGGAGCTGCCTTTTCAGTATGTCTGGAAACGTACTTTCATGCTAGCCAATCAGGCAATTTTTGTTTTAATACTTAGCCCTTCATTGATTAGTATCAAGGGTGTGTAGATTTTGTCAATTTGCACATGGACCGGACTCGAATCTTTTAGCGTATTAGAAAGGTCTGTGGACATTTTCAGTGTTAAAATTTCTCCCCTATCTGTGTTTATTATTGTGTTCACCCAATTTAAGACTATTATAGTCACGTATATATGAGTTACGCACCTTTAGTATCCAAAATTTCTTCTATGTTTAATACATTTATTATTGCGAGGTAAATCGTGGCAAGTGTCAATTTAAATCATGATACAGATCCCCAGGAAACCGGTGAATGGCTGGATTCCCTGGCTGCTGTCTTTGAAGAAGCAGGGGTAAACAGAGCTCATTTTTTGGTCAATGAACTCATTGACTATGCCCGAAGACATGGCGTTCGATTACCATACAGCCCCAACACATCCTATCTAAACACGATTCCCGTATCTCAGCAGCCTCAATTCCCTGGTGATCGTGAGATCGAACGACGCATCAAATCCATCATTCGCTGGAATGCCATGGCCATGGTCGTCAGGGCAAACAAGGCCAGTGATGGTATAGGCGGGCATATTTCAACATTTGCTTCATCGGCCACTCTGCTGGAAATTGGATTCAACCATTTTTTCAGAGCAGCTACTGACGAATTTGGGGGAGATCTGGTCTACTTCCAGGGACATGGATCACCAGGCATTTATGCTCGTGCCTTTTTGGAAGGCAGACTCAGTGAAGAGCATTTAATCAATTTTCGGCGAGAACTGGCTCCCGGTGGTGGATTATCGTCTTATCCACACCCTTGGCTCATGCCGGACTTCTGGCAGTTCCCGACTGTTTCAATGGGCTTGGGACCTTTGCAGGCCATCTACCAGGCCCGTTTTATGCGCTATATGGAAAACCGTGAGTTTATTCCCAAAAGTGACCGCAAAGTGTGGGCCTTCCTTGGAGATGGGGAAATGGATGAACCGGAATCTCTGGGCGCAATCACGTTAGCCTCCAGAGAAAAGCTGGATAATCTCATTTTTGTTGTGAATTGCAATATGCAGCGACTTGATGGTCCTGTTCGGGGTAATAGTAAGATCGTTCAGGAACTTGAAGGTGCCTTTCGAGGCGCCGGTTGGAATGTCATTAAGGTGATCTGGGGTTCAGAATGGGATGCATTGTTGGCCAGGGATAAAGATGGCATTCTGGCAAAACGCATGGAAGAGGTCGTAGACGGTGACATTCTAAAATACATTGTCGAAGGCGGTGCCTACATTCGTAAACACTTCTTTGGGAAATATCCGGAATTGCTGGAAATGGTTAATCATTTAAGTGATGAGGATCTAGAAAAGTTGAAACGGGGAGGCCATGATCCTGTAAAAGTGTATGCCGCATTTGCCGAAGCTTTTGCCCACACGGAGCAGCCAACCGTCATTCTTACCAGCACGGTGAAGGGCTATGGAATGGGGGAGGCCGGTGAAGGTAAAAATATTACCCACGGCCAGAAAAAATTGAATGATGAGGAACTGAAGGCATTTCGCAGCCGCTTTGGTATCCCAATTTCTGACGAAGAGGTTGTTAAGGCACCCTTCTATCGTCCAGATGAAGATTCAGAAGAAATAAAATATCTGAAAAGTCGGCGTGAAGCCCTTGGAGGCAACTTTCCAGTTCGCCGCCAGGCCGCTGACCCGCTTAAAACCCCTGAACTCAGTTCATTTTCTGCCGCTTTAGAGGGAACCGGGGATCGTACCCAATCCACGACAATGGCTTTTGTCAGAATCCTGGCCATGTTGACGAAAGATAAGACGATCGGGAAAAGAATCGTGCCGATCATACCGGACGAGGCTAGAACATTTGGAATGGAGTCGTTATTCCGCAGCCTCGGTATTTATTCCAGTGTAGGTCAGCTCTATGATCCTGTGGACTCAGATCAGTATCTTTATTATCGTGAAGATATCAAGGGTCAGATCCTGGAAGAGGGAATCACCGAAGCCGGCTCCGCCAGTTCCTGGATATCTGCAGCCACCTCCTACAGTACCCATGGTGTCAATATGATGCCTTTCTATATTTATTATTCAATGTTTGGTTTTCAGCGCGTGGGCGACCTGTTCTGGTTGGCCGGTGATATCCGGGCTAGGGGATTCCTTCTGGGAGCAACTGCGGGTCGAACAACACTCAATGGCGAAGGTCTGCAACACCAGGATGGACACAGTCTCCTTGCGGCAGCGACCATTCCGAACTGCCGTGCCTATGACCCGTCCTATTCCTATGAGATCGCAGTTATCATTCAGCATGGTATGCAGCGGATGATGAATGATCAAATTGATGAGTTCTACTATCTCACACTGGAAAACGAGCCCTATCAGCATCCCGCCATGCCAGCAGGGGTTGAAGAGGGTATCATCAAAGGGATGTACCAGCTCAGTACAACGGGTACGGCAAAAGATGAAAAACATGTCCAACTCATGGGATCAGGTGCAATTCTTGGAGAAGTTCTTGCTGCAGCATATATGCTAAAGGATGAATGGCGGGTGACTGCCGATATCTGGAGTGTCACCAGCTATTCTGAACTTCGCCTGGATGCCCAGGATGCTCAGCGCTGGAATCGTCTCCATCCCACTGAGGAAAGAAGACAGGCATTTGCCTGTAAATCCATGCAGGATAAAGTAGGTCCAGTCGTTGCAGCCTCCGATTATATCAAGCTGGTAGCTGAACAAATTGCCATTTTCCTCGATAAACCTTTTGTCGCTTTGGGTACTGATGGGTTTGGACGCAGTGAGTCCAGAGAAAATCTCCGTGATTTTTTTGAAGTGGATCGATATTCGATTGTGGTGGCGGCTCTTTATCAACTGCAAAAACTAGGTGCAGTTACTTCTGAACTTGTCGCCAAAGCCATTAAGAAATATGACATTTCAACTGAAACCGAAAATCCGGTTAAACGATGATCTTGGGTGAATGCAGGGAAAGTGAATCATGCTTAAAGAAATAATCATTCCTGATCTTGGGGAAGGTATTGACTCTGTTGAAGTAGGGGAGATAAATATCAATCCAGGTGATCATGTAGACGTCGGCGATATTCTTGTTGTTCTGGAGAGCGACAAGGCATCCATGGAAATTGAGGCTGAAGTTGCCGGTACGATCAAAGAGTTGCGGGTCACACCAGGTGCTGAGGTCCATACCAATAGCATTTTAGCCATTATAGATCTGGATGATGTGACAGAGCAGGCAAGCATCCTCGATTCTGAACCCATTATCAAAAGAGCACCGGAGATAAAAACAGATCCCAACCCAGAAAAAGGTTCCCTGGTTGCTGCTGAGGAGGAGATTCCGAAAGCCCCCATTGAGGTGCCGACAACGAAACGGCGTCTTGTCCCAGCCAGTCCCTCCGTGAGAAGATTTGCCCGTGAATTGGGTTGTGATATCAATCTGGTTGCTGGTACAGGGCCTAAGGGTCGCATCCTGAAAGAAGATATCCAGAATTATGTAAAGAATATCCTCACAGGGATGCCCGCTGGAGGCGTACCTCGACCTCCTCAGGCTGAAATTGATTTTAGTCAATGGGGTGAAATTGAAACAAACCGTTTGAGTAAAATTCGGCGGGCCACGGCGATCAATCTACAAAATGCCTGGCAAACCATACCCCATGTCACTCAGATGGACGAAGCTGATATTACTGATCTGGAAGCCTATCGTCAATCGCAAAAGGATCAAGTTTCCAAAGCAGGTGGCAGGCTTTCCATTCTTCCTTTTATCATGCAGGCAGCTGCAAAAGCCTTATTAAAATTTCCTGACTTCAACAGCTCACTGGATGCTGAAGGCCAAAATCTTATTCACAAGAAATATATTCATCTTGGAATTGCAGTTGATACTGAAGCGGGGCTGGTCGTACCTGTTATCAGGGATGCGGATCAGAAGGATTTGATCCAGCTCTCTGTTGAATTGGTTGATGTTAGTGGGCGTACAAGGGATCGTAAGATCAAACCTGCTGAATTGATGGGCGCCACATTTACAATCTCAAGTTTAGGTGGTATTAGTGGAACCGGTTTCTCACCGATTATTAATCCACCACAGGTTGCCATATTGGGAGTCTCTAAATCGATCATGAAACCGATGTATGATGGACATGAATTCAAGCCGAGACTAATGCTCCCATTTTCCTTATCCTATGATCATCGTGTTATTGATGGGGCCTCAGCCGCCCGCTTTACAAAATTTCTTGCGGCAGAATTATCCGCGGTTAAAAATCAGTCCTAGACAGGAGTCGTTTATGTCAGAGTCAATCCATGCAGAAGTAGTTGTCCTTGGAGCCGGACCCGGAGGTTATGCCGCGGCTTTTCGTGCCTCTGATCTTGGGAAAAGTGTTGTCCTTATTGATAAGGGGAAAACCCTGGGCGGTGTTTGCTTAAACCGGGGATGCATTCCATCAAAGGCCTTACTTCATCTGGCTCGAGTGAAATCAGAAAGTGCGGAAGTAAAGAGCTTTGGATTAAGTTTTTCTGAACCGGAATGGGATCTGGAGGCAGTGAAAAAGTGGAAGGATGAGAGAGTCGTTGGGCGCTTGACCAAAGGAATCGCCGCCCTGGCAAAGGTTCGGAAAGTTCAAGTTATTGAAGGCTCTGGGGTTTTTGTTTCAAAAGATACTATTGAAGTCACCAAGGAAGATTCAGTTACTCAGGTCACATTTGATGATGCCATCATAGCTGTTGGATCCCATCCGACCAAAATTCCTGGATTCCCTGAAGATCCCCGTATCATGGATTCAACATCTGCGCTGGAGTTAGATGGTATTCCTGAAAAATTGTTGATCATCGGGGGTGGCTACATCGGATTGGAGATGGGTACCATTTATTCTGCAATGGGATCTGAAGTAACCGTGGTTGAATTTATGCCAAACCTATTACCTGGTGCTGATCCCGATGTGGTCAAGCCACTTGAGAAGCGTCTGCAAAAGGATTTTGCATCCATCCGTACCGCTACAAAGGTTCAGGGCATTGAAGCTCTGCCTGATCATCTTGCAGTTAGCATAGAAGGTGCAAATGGCGTTGAGACCTTGAGTGTGGATAAAGTGCTGGTTGCCGTGGGTCGCCGTCCAAATACCCATGGGAGTGGTTTTGAGACCATTGGTCTGGACATAAATGAAAGAGGCTTTATCAAAGTCAATCAAAGACGTCAGACCAATATTCCACACATTTATGCCATTGGTGATATCACTGGTGATCCCATGTTGGCTCATAAAGCGACTCACGAAGGCAAGGTGGCAGCTGAGGTTATTGCCGGAGAGCCGGCAGCATTTGATTCATCTGTCATTCCTGCTGTTATATTTACCGATCCTGAAATTGCCTGGGCTGGTCTTACTGAGACCCAGGCTAAAGAGCAGGGAATCGAGTATGATAAGGGTGTGTTCCCCTGGTCTGCAAGCGGTCGTGCGCTGGCATTGGGTCGCACTGAGGGTTTTTCAAAGGCACTGTTTGAGAAACAGACCGGCAGACTCATTGGGATGAGTATTGTAGGGACAAATGCCGGTGATCTCATAGCCGAAGCTGTTCTGGCTATTGAAATGGGAGCAGATGCTGAAGACATTGCACTTATTATTCATCCCCATCCAAGTCTCTCTGAATCGGTTGGCAATGCAGCTGAGATAGTTGCCGGGAGCATCACAGACCTATTCGCGCCTAAAAAGTGAGCTGCAAATCGGGGGCAATTTCAATTAGCAGGATCTGCAGAAGGTCATCACGCACTATTGGATGGTTTCAGTATGCGATTATATTTTACGAGAAATCTAGATATTTTAAATGACCCTGAAACACATCTAAAAGGCCGATTATGCAATATCGATTGATAGATCATGGGACTGATGCCTATGAACAATCGCTGAGACTGAGACATGATCTTCTGAGAGTTCCTCTTGGAATGGACTTGTATGATGGTTCTTATGATGATCTCAGCCAGGAACATCGATACTATCATTTTGGAGCCTTTGATGAGGAGGGGAAGCTGGTTGCCAGTATCCTTGGTATCCCCAATTCCCCCTCGGAGGTACGTTTAAAGCAAATGGTGGTTTCAAAGGTTCAGCAGAAAAAGGGGATAGGGAAAAGACTCTTTTTGGCTTTTGAAGCCTATTTATTGAACCTTGGCTTCAAGGTTTTTATTCTGCATGCCCGGAAAGCAGCCTATGGCTTTTACTTGAACATGGGCTATGAAATCATTGGTGATGAGTTTGAGGAAGTGGGCATCCCCCATTATAAAATGTCAAAGAAATTTATTTCAACTTCCGACTAATATCATTAGGTTACTTTTACTCAATTAGATGAAATGAAAACCGCCCATCCCGTGTAGCGTTCTCCGGGATGGGCGGCTTTCTTTTCTAAAACTAAATGGTGCTTAGAACATATAGACGATGTCTGCGCAAATAGCAAAGGTTCCGAAAACAGCTGGGTCACCACTAAAAAGCATCTGTGGTCCCATAAGCCAGAAATTGTTATTGATCAGGACATCCAGTTTAAGATCACCATAATTAAATCCCATACCGGCATTGTAGTTATAAATACCATTGGCTCCCAGTACGAAAGATGATTGGGTATCCTCGTCATCAACCAAACCAGATTTGTAAACCTGAGTTGAACTTGAGTAGCCCAGGGAAGTGATCATTCGTTCCATGCCAAACCTGAGAGACGCGTATTTAAGTTTGGCCTCCAAACCTATATTAAATACAGGTGCAACAATGCCGAAACTCATATCAGTATCCTTGGATTCGCTTCCACTCAGAAGATTTTCATCAGCAGTGCGAGAAAAATTCATAAGGCCACCGAGACCATAGACCAGGAATATCTTGTCATTTGCTAAATTCTGGTTGTTAAACAGGTGATAGCTTGAGTAGATGGAGAATGCGCCCTCTGACTGGTCCTCAATTTTTGTGTTTGCAGCAGTGTATTCGCTGGAAGATCCTTGATATCCAATCCCGAATAATGCATAACTATTGTCGAAAAAGAATAATCCTTTCTTTGCTCTGGCTTTTGTCTGCAGAACAAAGCTCAGCTTGGAAGCTTTACCTTCATCCTTGGTCGTGCTTGCTCCAGACTTCACTTCTCTGAAATAACTACCATGAGGTGTTGTCAAAGCGCCTACGAGTGCATTAATATCATCAGGAGTCAGGCCAAAAGACAGGTTGGTTGAGAATTCAGTATCACCCATATCCATACCAAACTCAAAATCCATCATCATATTCAGCTTGGATAAAGAAAATTCATCGGTCGTTGGTGGGGCCTCTTTGTCATCATCCAGGCTGGAGTCCCGTATGATACCAAAACGTCCCCCCAGACGGATGGCGCTCTTGCTCCCAAGACTGCGCAGAACATTTATATAATCGTCTTTCTCAGTGCTTCCCCCATAAAATCCCCAGGTCTTTCCGGGGTCGCCCACGACAAGGAGATAATCTGGACTGGCCAAATGTACATCCCGAAAATACACTAAATTCATATCGTTAATTCTTTGTGGGAAAAGTTGTATAGATGCATCGTCCCCCGGCAGCATATACGGGTCATTCCCCAGTGCCTGAACTCGTTTATCAGTTGCAAGTGCAGAGCTGAGTACTACGAGTATGGCCAAAATTGTCACAATAAGCTTCTTCATTATTTCCCTTCCTTTTATACCTTTAGTGTTCAGAATTATCATAAAATATAACTCCCAGAATCGAGAAAACCAAAACCATCATTATAGTTGCCTTTATTAATAATTAGTGAAAGTGAGTCATCTCACTGAATATAATATATGACAAATATACTCACATAATGGCATTATAAATGGGGTTACACCAAAAAAATAAAATTAGAAAATCAGCATTTGTAACTATCGATTTTGACATTATATTCTTTTCGCAATTAATAATTAAAGTGAAATATAGGATAAAATCAGTCATGATTAGCGACTGTTTTTTTAATTCCGATATTGAAAAATTATTGTAACCCCTGTCTTGAAAAGATGATGGCTGAGATCAGCCTTTGCATAGAAAACTATAGCTCAAATAACACCATCCGGAAAGGGTAACTGAATGGGTAAATTAATGGAAACCAATGAAGCCCTGGAACTGTCCTACTCTGAAGAGTTGGCCGCACAGGGAGTATCACGTCGCAGTTTTTTAAAATTCTGTACAGCCATTACGGCAGCTATGGGTCTGCCTGCATCCATGGTTGCCAGAGTAGCAGAAACGATTACAAGTCCAAAACGAACACCTGTAATCTGGTTACATTTTCAAGAATGTACCGGTTGCACTGAATCTCTCTTGAGAACAACACATCCAACGGTTGAAGAACTGGTACTCGACATCATATCTCTCGATTATTCAGAGACGCTCTGTGCTGCTGCCGGACATCAGGTAGAGAAGTCACTCAATGACTCTGCAAAGGCAAACGAAGGCAAATATATACTGGTTGTAGAAGGTTCCATTCCCGTTAAAGCGGATGGTGTCTATTGCAAAATAGCCGGTCGTACGGCTTTGGATATACTCAATGATTATGGTTCAAGGGCTGCTGCCATTGTTGCCATAGGATCCTGTGCTTCATGGGGCGGTGTCCAATCATCCAGTCCCAATCCAACTGGCGCCACCGGCGTTCATAAGATTATTAAAGACAAACCTGTGATCAATCTTCCAGGTTGTCCAGCCAGTCCATACAACCTGCTCTCAACTGTTCTGTATTACCTTACACTGGGCAAACTTCCTCAATTGGACAGTAAAGGTAGGCCGAAGTTTGCCTATGGACGATTGATCCATGAGCATTGCGAACGTCGGCCCCATTTTGATGCCGGTCGTTTTGCGCTAGAGTTTGGGGATGAGGGCCACAGAGAAGGTTATTGTCTGTACAAACTCGGGTGTAAGGGTCCAGAAACTTACAACAACTGTTCCTCCATTTTGTTTGGGGATGTTGGATCCGGTGCGTGGCCTGTTGGGACAGGACATCCCTGTGTTGGCTGCTCGGAAGAAGGCGTTGGGTTTACAAAATTCATCCATGAACAAGCGGATGTTTATACTGACACACCTCCTGCCTCACATTCAGGGATTAACAGTGAGAAAGCTGGGGGTATCACTGTTGGCGGGGCCGCCGCAGCAGGTGCTGTTGGTGGTATTATCGTCGGAGCCAGTGTCATGGCTGCGAAAAAAATGAAGACTGAAGCAAGCGCAACGGAATCAGACGCATAAGGAGTTGAAGATGAACCTTGAACGTAGAGATTTTTTAAAGGTTCTTTCAGCCGGTGCATTGACTGCTGGTAATGTCACGAGTGTTTTTGCTGATATTAGAAAAACCTTGTCACCTAATGCCGTTGGTATTCTATATGATGGAACCATCTGTATTGGGTGTAAAGCTTGTGAGGCTGCTTGCAAGCAGTACAATGATATGCCGCCTGAAAGCGGAAGTTTAGAAAAAGCATATGGTGTGAATGACATCTGGGACGATACCTCGGATATATCTGAAAAAACGCTGAATAAAATCAAGTTATTCGAACATGGTGATGCTTCAGTGCGCAATCGTGAAGAGAATGGCTTTGCATTTGTCAAGAGGGCCTGCATGCATTGCGTGGATCCTGACTGTGTCTCAGCTTGTCCAGTGACCGCACTCACTAAAAATGAGACTACGGGTATCGTCGAGTACAATAAAGATGCCTGTATAGGTTGTCGCTACTGTATGGTGGCCTGCCCGTATAATGTGCCAAAATTCGAATACGCCAAGGCCATACCGGAGATCGTAAAATGTGAAATGTGTGGTCATCGTCAGGTTGTGGGTGACATACCCGCTTGTTGTGAATTCTGCCCGACGGGTGCCTCTGTATTTGGCAAGGTAACGGACCTTCTGAAGGAAGCGCACAAGCGTATAGATCTTGCTGTCGGTTCGAGTTATGACTACCCCATGAGAAACTTGGATTCCGGAGATACCAGTCCGAAGACAGTCGCATCCTACATCAACTACATCTATGGTGAGAGGGAAGGTGGCGGTACACAGTATCTACTTCTTTCTGCTATCCCATTTACAAAACTTGGTCTACCGGAAGTATCTGAGACGTCTTCTGCGTCCAAGTCCGAAGGTCTCCAACATGGGATTTACAAAGGTATGGTAGCCCCCATCGCACTTCTGGGTGGACTTTTGTATGGCGCTTACCAAACAACAAAAAATGAAAATTCAGAAGGTTAGGAGGAGCAGATGACACACGAAAGAAAACCGCTCGGCGGCAAACTGCTCACAAAACCGTTCTGGGTTTTACTGAGCCTGGCAATGATCGCTGGTTTGTTGCTGATCAAACGCTTTCTGTTTGGAATAGGGGCAGTCACAAACCTATCAGACGGTTATCCCTGGGGCATCTGGATCGTTTATGATGTTCTGGTGGGAACTGCACTGGGTTGCGGTGGCTATTCAATTGCACTCCTGGTTTATATCTTTAATAAAGGTGAGTATCATCCGCTGGTAAGAACTGCGCTTATGACCAGTGTCTTTGGCTACACCCTTGCCGGTGTATCTATCTTTATTGATATTGGTCGCTACTGGCAGATGTACAACGTATTCTTACCCTGGCATATTAATGTGAATTCCATCATGTTCGAAGTTGCGGCATGTATTGGAGCATACGTTTTTGTGCTCTGGCTGGAATTCTCACCTACATTCATGGAAAAGCTGAATGCCGACAAAGCGAAAAACAAAATGAATAAAGTACTTTTCATTTTTATTGCCCTCGGTGTGGTCTTGCCGACCATGCATCAATCGTCCCTTGGATCATTGATGATCATTGCAGGTGAGAAACTATCACCCATTTGGCAGACCAGCTGGCTTCCTCTCCTGTTTCTACTCACAGCAATCACCATGGGTTATGCCATCGTGATTTTTGAGTCTCTGTTTACAGCAGTGGCTTTGAAGAGACCCCTGGAGGAAACTCCAATACTGGGTAAGTTGAGTAGAATCATGATTCCCTTACTCGTTCTTTTTATGCTCTTACGTTTTGGTGATCTGGCCTGGAGGGGTCAACTTGGAAATATCTTTACCAACGGATTGTTGGGTGGCTTTTTTGTAATCGAAAACATACTGTTTCTGATTCCAATCGTCATGCTGGCATCCGCCAAGAACAGAATGAAAGCAAGTACTCTGTTCTGGTCATCCGGGGCCATGCTTCTGGGAGGGGCGCTCTATCGATTTGATACCTTCCTGGTTGCCTTTAATCCAGGTCCGGGATACCATTATTTCCCATCAGCATCAGAAATCTTGATCACAGTTGGCATCGTTTCCGTTGAGATCATGGCATATCTGATCTTTGTTAAGAAGCTCCCGGTTCTGCCGGTGGTCAAAACTTCATAAATAGAAGACATGAGGATACTATAAATGACAAAAAGAATTGTAGTCGATCCGGTCACTCGCATAGAGGGCCATCTTAGAATTGATTGTGATGTAACCAATGGACAGGTGAGCAAAGCATGGTCATCAGGTCAGATGTGGCGTGGTATTGAGACGATCCTCAAGGGTCGGGATCCAAGAGATGCCTGGGTTTTCACGCAGCGGATTTGTGGTGTTTGTACAACCGTACATGCCATCGCTTCTGTTCGTGCAGTCGAGAATGCCCTGGATATGGAAATTCCAGTCAACGCCCAGTACATTCGCAACATGGTCATTGCTGCCCATGGTATTCATGATCATATCGTCCATTTTTATCATCTTTCTGCCCTGGATTGGGTGGATGTGGTCTCGGCACTTTCTGCAGATCCCAAAGCAGCCTCCAAGCTTGCCCAGAGTCTTTCAGGACATCCAAATAATGGCTGGCAAGAATACAAGGCCGTTCAGGATAAACTGAAAACCTTTGTGGGATCTGGCCAGCTTGGAATTTTTGCCAATGGTTACTGGGGACACCCAGCCATGAAGCTTCCTCCAGAAGTGAACCTGATCGCAGCGGCTCACTATCTGGAAGCTTTTGAGATCCAGAGAAAGGCCAATCAGATCACCACCATCCTGGGGTCCAAAACACCCCATATTCAGAATGTGGCTGTGGGTGGTGTTTCCAACCCCATCAATCCAGATAGTCAGGCTGCTTTGAATATGGAGAGATTGGCACTGGTCAAAGAACTTATGAACCAGTTGCAGTCCTTTATCTATAATGCCTACATTGTCGATGTGTGCGTTGTAGCATCCTTCTACCAGGATTGGCTCGGATACGGATCAGGTGTGATGGATTATCTAAGTGTTCCTGATTTCCCGACAGATTCCAAGGGAACACAATTTGGAACTCCCGGTGGGTATATTCCCGGTGGTGATGTTTCAAAATTCAAACCAATAACTTCCTTCCATGACAACTATTTTCGCGATGGCGTCAAGGAAAGTGTAAAACATGCCTGGTATAAAGGTGAGAGCAATCTACATCCTTATAAAGGTGAGACCGAGCCCAACTATACTGATTTTCAGGATAATGGCAAATATTCATGGGTGAAGGCACCTACATTCCTGGGCAAACCTGCTCAAGTAGGACCACTGTCCAATGTTCTGGCCATGTATGCTTCCGGTCACAAGACCACCCAAAAGGTGGCCGGTGTCGCCCTGGGCAAGATCAAGGCCATCACCAAATCAAGTACTGACATACCGATCACCGTTCTCCACTCGACCCTGGGTCGTCATGCTGCCCGTGCTGTTAGATGTGCAGTGCTGTTTGAGGAACTGGAGAAGAACTATGATCTCCTGATCAACAATATTGCTGGTGGCGATATGACAACCTTCAATCCTCCCGTTTTTCCAAAGGGTGAACAACAGGGTTTTGGTTTTCATGAAGCCCCCCGTGGCGTCCTTTCACACTGGATTGTGATCAAGAATGGCAAGATCGACAACTATCAAGCCGTTGTGCCTTCCACCTGGAATGCAGCACCACGGAATGATAATGATGCCATCGGTCCCTATGAAGCATCACTCATGGGAAATCCAATCGCGGATGAGAACAAACCGCTTGAGGTATTGAGAACGGTTCACTCCTTTGATCCTTGTCTTGCGTGTGCGATCCACCTGCATGACAATAAGGGGAAGGATATTTCGAAGGTCAATGTCCTCTAATCCTGAAGTGGTCGTAATCGGCCTGGGTAACATCCTCATGGAAGACGAGGGTGTTGGTGTCCATGCTGTCCGCCATTTAGAGGATAAATATCGCTTTAATCCAGAGATCGAGATCGTTGATGGGGGTACCAGCGGTCTCGATCTTCTGCCGTTCTTCGGACCTGAAAAATCAATCTTACTGATTGATGCAGTCAATTTCAACATGGAGCCCGGGACAGTCGCCTCTCTGGAAGATGATGCAATCCTCGCCCAACTGGACCCCAAGATCTCTCTCCATCATCTCGGATTATCAGATTTGATCAGTATCAGCGAATTGACGGATAGAAAAGCCAAAAAAATGACCCTCCTGGGTATCCAGCCAGAGTCCATGGATAATCTTGATCTGGAGATGACGGACACCATCAAAGGCATATTTGACAAGGTTATTCAAAACGCCCTTCGTATTTTGAATGAATGGGGGATTGACTCTCAAAAAAAATAGCTCGAGAAATATGAGCCCTTTGCTAAAGATGCTCGCAAGTAGCAACAGTTTGACATTACAAAAAATATTGGCTTGATATTTGAACGCTTGATTCCTATGAATATTTTTACCAAGCCACACTTATTCCGCCTTGCACTTCAATTAATTGCTGTCCACTCATTCGCCGTCGGTGTAGGACTTATCGTGCTTCCCTTTGGAACGCTCTCGTGGCTTGGATTTACCGTCGATCCCTATCGCTTTTTTTCAACTCAGGGAGGCGTTTTCCATATTGTGATGAGCGTCGCGTATATACTGGCTTCAAGGGAACTGATGCACTCACGAAGTCTGGTGGTCTTTATTATTATCGCCAAATGGGCTGCTTTTCTATTCCTCAGTTTATATTTTCTTTTTTCAGAAATGGTGCCGGTCATTGCTTTGTCAGCCATCGGGGACGGATTGATGGGTTTGATTGTCCTGTTCTTCTATCTGGAACTTGATCGCATAGAGAATCAACGTGAAAACAGCTAATCAACTCCCTGGTCTGGTGATTACTGGAGCTTCTGGATTTATTGGCAGAAATTTTATTGAGACTTTCAAGGATGTTTACCAGATCTATGCCATTGCCCGACGCAATCAGCATGAGGTAGGTATCCCCCGGCATAAGAACATCAAATGGTTTCTCTCTGACATTGCCGATCAAAAATCTATCAATGGGATAATGACTGAGATCATTGCCAATGGCGGAGCAGATTACCTTATTCATCTGGCAGCATTTTTTGATTTCTCAAATGAAGCGAATCCAGAGTATGAAAGAACGAATATTATCGGGTCCAGGGTAATCTTCGAAGAAGCTTCCCGTCTGGAGCTAAAACGCTTCATTTTTGCCAGCTCACTGGTTGTCTCTGAATTTCCAAAAGCGGGGCAGCGACTTACGGAGAAAAGTCGACTGGATGCTGACTTTCCTTATGCAGTCACCAAAATTGCTGGAGAATCGATGGCTCGGGAATGGTCAAAAACATTTCCCTGCACAGTGGTTCGATTTGCCGCGGTCTTTAGTGATTGGTGTGAATACGGACCACTCTATAAATTTTTGGAAACCTGGTCCTCCTCTTCCTGGAAATCAAGGGTCCTTGGCGGTCAGGGAAAATCCGCCGTTCCCTATATCCATATTGCTTCTCTGGTAAAAATGTTGAACACGGTATTGGTCCAGACTGATACACTACCCGAGTACGATGTTTTGATCGGTAGCCCGGATGACAGCAATTCCCATCAGCAACTTTATGATGAAAGCACGCGATTTATTTTTGGAGAGGTTCGCCAGGCTATTCATATGCCGGTACCTCTGGCCAGATTCGGCGTATGGATGTTGGATTTTCTGGGAAAACTCATCAGACGCAGACCTTTTGAGCGACCTTGGATGATGAAATACATTGATGAGCGAATGGATGTGGACGCTTCCTATACGCGAGATTTGTTGGCTTGGGATATTGCTCCCAGATATTCGCTTGAGAGAAGAATGCTCCATGTAATCGAAAACATGAAAACCTTTCCTGTTGAATGGCATCAAAAAAATGACGAGGCGCTTTATAAATCACCTGATAGACCCAATCTAAAGATCTCTGAAGCACTGGCATTCCAGGAAGATCATATTTTATCAACAATCCAGGAGCTGATCTCCCAATCCAGCAACGGAGATAGATTTCCATCATATCAGGAAATGGATTCTGAGAAACTCGCCTGGTATCTGGGGATTCTATTCAATCTGCTCAAAGTCTCGGTGCGTACTGGTGATAGGCTTTCAATGGCAAACTATGCCCGATTCATTGCTAGCATTCGTATTCATGAAGGGTTTAAATTAGAAGAGGTCGTAGATGTCTATCGCAGTCTCTCACAAATTGTAATAGAAAATCTACTCACATATGACCCCGTCCGTGATCTTGAACAGCGCATTCGAGATGCTATAGACCTTACGATCCAAATGGCTATCGATGAGATCGAAGAAGCATATGAGACTGCTCGGGAGATCACACCATACACCCGATTTGATAAACGGTTTCCCATCAAATAAATAGTAGGCCATAAAAGTTCAACTGATCTGGGGGTTTTCATGGTGGCGAACATTACTAAATCTACCATCTTAATCACCGGTGCATCCGGATTCATTGGTCGGCATTTGGTGAGACAATTATGTCCGGACCACAAGATCATCGCGCTGGGTCGACGTACTCAGAAAGATATTGGTATCGAGGCACATCCAAATCTGGATTGGATCTTGGTCGACCTCATGGATGAGGTCCAGTTGAGGAACGCCTTTCAAAAGATTTCGAACATATATGATCTGGATTTTATTTTCCATTTGGCGGCCTACTATGATTTTGGAGATCAGCTACCTTCAGAGCAATATGATAAAACCAATATCCAGGCCACAAAAACGCTTCTTGAGCTAGCGCGCAGGGCCAAGATAAAGCGTTTTATTTTCACAAGCTCACTTGTCGCGAGCAATTTTCCTCCACCTGGAGGTATGGTTGACGAGAACAGCGAACTGGATGCCACTTTCCCTTATGCTATTACCAAACAGATAGGGGAACGGTTTGTTCGTGAAGCCTCTGAATTCTTTCCCTGCACAATTGTGAGGTTGGCAGCCGTATTCAGTGATTGGTGTGAGTATGAACCATTATACAATTTTCTCAAGACCTGGCTCTCCAAGCGTTGGGATTCCCGAATCATCCCTGGTCAAGGTAGTATGGCAATACCCTATGTGCATGTATCCTGTGTTATCGGATTATTTGAAAAAATTCTTGAGAAGAATGATGAGATTGGGAATTTTAATATTTTTCTGGCCAGCTCAGATCAGCCAATCACACTTATGGATCTATTCCTGAAATCCACCCGTTGCTATAATGGGATTGAGAGCACCCCCATTTATTTCTCACCAGCCCTGGCAAAATTTGGTGTCCTCGTAAGAGATACGTGGGGCAGAATTATCAGGAAGAGGCCATTTGAAAAAATGTGGATGATGAATTACCTTGATAAACAATTTCCCACAGATTGCTCATATACCAGAAATACACTGGATTGGCATCCAAAATCACGGCATCAGTTATCAAGACGCATCCTCCATTTGATCGAGAACTTGAAATCCCGTCCGGATAAATGGCATCGGATGAATATCGATCGCTTGAGGCGCTTCGAGGGTGCCAGACCGGCACTGCTATTGGCTGAGGAGATGATGCGTGCCCATGAGGAGTTGGTAGACAAGGTTTACACTGAGTTACGGCTCCCGGAGAATAAGGAGCGATTCAGCTTTTATCAAAGCATGAAACCAGAAGACCTTACGTGGTACATAAATGTAGTGTTTAACCATCTGTTAACATCCGTCCGCCATGGGGACCGCTCGACAATGATCACTTTTGCCCAGGATCTATCTCACTGGAGAATGAAGGACCTTGTGAGTTTAGATGAGTTGTGTGATGTATTGACCACGGTTCGTGATATCTTTGCAAAAGAACTTTACGCAAACCCAAAACTGGAATCAATGCAATTATTGATCGACGATTACATTACCTTGGCTATCCAATTGGCCATTGATGAGATCAAGGATCTATACGAGAATATTCCACATTAGCTAAGTCGGGTTAATCCCGAAGACGTTTCAGCTCCAAATGGCAGCTCTTGCATAATAGATCTGATTTTTGATCCAGCTCCTCGACATAGGTGGTAGAAACCATTGTACATCCAGGCTGGAAACAGTGCTTTAGACCAAAAGTGTGACCGATTTCGTGAAGGATGGTCTTCAACAGTCTCTCTGCGTATATTTTTGGATCATCATTCAGACCGTAGCGACGATTATCCAGTCGATGAGCGGAGATCAGAGCCGCTGATCCACCGAGATAGGCCTGACCAAAGATATATCTAAGCACAGGTATAAACAGATCCAATTCAGTCACCCCAACAATTTTGTCTTCACCACTTGCCATGGGCAACAATTCTTTGATGATCTCATTGGCATTATACTGTGATCGAACTGGATCAAAAAATCGATTTAGATCCATATGATGAGAACTGAGACCACATTCTACACCATAGCGGTTGCTTATGGTAGAAAGCATCTGCTCCAAAATATCAAAATGGGCAAACTGAAGGGGTATGATCCTAATCAGGGACATGAAAGTGTCCTGACCTTATCCTACTTGGGGCTCTCGATCTTATACTTTTTTATTTTGCTATAGAGTGTAACCCTATCCACCCCCAGTGCTTTGGCTGCGCGGGAAATATTCCAATCATATTTCTCGAGAATGCTCTGAATATGGTGGCTTTCCATTTCCTGGATTGATTCCCAGGTCGGTTGACTTGTGTATTTATCAAGAGGAAGATCATTCAATCTGACAGTATCGCCGGTACCAATGACAATGGCTCGTTCTATGAGATTTTCCAATTCTCGAACATTCCCGGGAAATGGATAGTTCTCCAGCGCTTTGAGTGCTCTTTTTCCGATATATTTTGTTGGTTTATTCATCTGCTCGGCATACAAACGAATAAAATGTTCAGCCAGTATTTTTATATCTTCCTTACGTTCCCGAAGGGGTGGTATAGAGATGGCGAAAACATTCAATCTATAATAGAGGTCCTCTCTGAATTCACCTGCATCCACCATGGATTTTAGATCCCGATTTGTCGCGCAGATAACCCGAAAATCAGATTTATATTCACGGTTACCACCAACTCTGGTAAAGCGTTTGGTCTCCAGAACTCGTAGCAATTCGATCTGCATTTTCATAGAAATTGTCGAGATTTCATCGAGGAATAATGTAGCACCATCGGCCATTTCAAATTTGCCTTTTCTGGCATATTGCGCACCAGTAAATGCACCCCGCTCATGACCAAACAATTCACTTTCCATGAGGGTCTCTGCAATGGCTCCGCAGTGTACGGTGACCATGGGGAAAAATCTCCGTGGGGAATTCATGTGAATGGCTTTTGCAATAAGCTCTTTGCCAGTTCCGCTATCACCCCTGATGATCACAGTCGAATCCGTATCCGCAACCTGGCGGACTTGCTCGAGGACCTTTAATATTGCCTCACTTCCACCAATTACAGCCTCGATATTCGTCAAACTTTTTATACGTTCCTGAAGGGAGAGATTCTCCTGGCTCAACTGGATGCTTTGACTGGCATTTCTGATCAGATGACTAACGGCGTCAGGATCAAAGGGCTTACAGACATAGTCATATGCACCATCCTTGAGAGCTTCTACCGCCGAATCAACGGATGCAAAAGCGGTCATGATAATCACAACGATATCTTCATTAATTGACTTTATGCGACGATTCAACTCAAGTCCATCCATGCCAGGAAGTTTGATATCAACGAGAACGATGTGGAAGTTAAAGGCCTCCAATTTTTTAAGGGCGACCTTTGCATCTTCTGCAACATCCACATTATAGCCATCTTCCAGGAACCAATTGGATAGAGAATCTCTTACTGAGAGCTCATCATCCACGATCAAAATGGAAAGATTGTTATCCATCATCCACACTCCTATCAGCGAGTTCAAATATAAATTTAATTGAAGTTCCCTTTCCCAATTCCGAGTCTACAACAATTTTCGCCTTATGTTGTTCAAGGATTCCATAGGTTACAGCCAGACCCAGACCTATCCCGGACATTTCTTTTTTCCGCGAGAAAAAGGGTTCAAATATATGCTCAATATCTTCGGTAGGGATACCGATACCATTATCTTTGATATCGATGGTTATATGATTCATATCCTGATTATATGTGCGGTAAGTGACCTGACCCTCAGGGATATTATCCACAGCTTCTAGGGCATTGGTCAGTACAGCCAGACAGGCTTGAATGATCTGATTGCCATTTGCCATTACCTGATCCCGGGATGCTGAAAAATCCGTTACGAATTTGACATTGGAGATCTGAAAGCTGTGTTGGATAAGTTGTTCCGTCTCTTTGAGTACCGGATTTAATTTAATGAGAACAAACTTTTGATTCGGATCTCTGGAAAAATTTAGCAGCCCTTTTACAATATTTCCACAGCGAGTGGTTTCGGATTGGATCATGTTAAGATGCTTGAGTATCATCTCCTTTTTTTCATCTGTAAGGACAGGATTCTGGAGTAGACGGGAAACCAGTTTAGCATAAGTCAATACACCGGCCAGGGGATTGTTGATCTCGTGGGCGACGGAAGAAGAGAGTCGGCCTAGAGATGCCAATCTTTCTATTTGATAAATTTCATTCTGGGTTCTGGCAAAGTCCTCAGATTTTACCCTGACCTTATTCTCCAGTTCATTAGACCATATCTGCAGCTTCCGGTTGCTCTCGTTGATGGACTCAAGCATGGTATTCAGAGCAAGTCCCACATGATGGATATCCACAAGATCAGTTGGCTTGACATTTACTCGAACGGTCAAATTCCCGGCTGTCACCGCCCTGCTGGCCTTGACGATACGATTCAGGGGCAGATTGATATAGTACTGAATGAAAAGTACAATTGAAGTCATCAGGAGAATAAAGACGATAGCAATGATGGCAAAATACTGGTAGAGAACACGATTGAGGGCCACATCCATTTCAGCCAGGGGAAGAATAATCTCAAGGAAGCCCAGAACCTCAGAATCCTGACTTGTTTCATGGCAGCCGATTGATCGGCAGCCTGATGCAGAGAAAATAGGAGAAAGAACGATCATCTCCCTTCCGGTATTGTCCTCATCGACTTCATAGACGCAGGTCGCAGGCATACCCCACTGTTTGAGATCCACATCATTTTCTGAATGGCAATGTGAGCAGGGTAACAGGGGGTTTTTAAAATCAGGTTCCATGGTATGGTGGCGAATATCGCCATTACTATTGTAAATCCGAATTGCTTCAATCCCGGGAATTTCTTTTACTTTCCGGATCGCAATGGCTACTTCTTCATGATTCTCAGTGATCATGCTGCTGCGAAGCGTTTGCTCAATGACCGTGGCCATGCGTTTACCACAGCGTGTCGTAACATTTTCCAGATAATTATTAGAAATAGAAAAGATGATCCAGGCCAGAAAGGTGAAAAGCAGAATGAAGAGGGTCAAGAGCAGTATTACCATTCTTCCAGAGAGTGAGTTTGGCTTAAAAAAACTTTTCCAGGAAGTCTGGGAAATGAATTTATTCGATAATTCTGGCTCAGATCCTGAAATCATAATCCCCTCCCAAAGACACTATTTTATTCTGTAAAGTATCTTGAATGTAAAATATGCAGATTACATGCCAACTAGCAGATCAACGCTCTATTGTTACTGATAGATAGCAGATAAGTCATGAATTTATGCTTGTCGATTGGAGCGATTCGTGGGGAAGTATACTCTGAATCTGATCGCTTCGCTAATTGGATAAGTCTATATTTATCACAATCATCCCGGGTTTGCTGAAGATATTGTTCTCGGGTGAGACTTAACTTTTTCGCTTCGCTTGTCTCTTCAATTTCCAGCAGCCATGTTTCTTCTTCAGGTGTGAGATACAATTGAGCTCCATGGATATTTTCTTCTTGGAAATATGGGTTGGTGACGATGATCTTTCCAGAGAAGGGGGCTTTAAGATAGATAATCCCACCTTCGAGAACAATCCAACCGAAACATTGGTCTTGATGAAGATTGTTCCCGGGTCGAGTGATTATCACTTTGTGTGTGAAAGAGAGTAGCTGCCAGAGAATTGCATCGATACCTATTCTGATGCGACCAGCAGCTACTCTCTTGTACCAGAAATGACCTTCAAGATATTGTAGACCGGGGGAGAATTGGACAGATGAGATATCGGGACTTCGAACTGTGAGTGTCTGACTCGTGGAGCTTGAAGTGCTTGATCGATTTCCCCTGATCATTTCTTTATGGAAATCACAAAGATCGCAGTTCCGTTTTAGGGGGCAGAGTTGATAATCAACGACTCCTGCTTCCATCCAAATGCACTTTTGTGATTCCATGTCGATCTGCTTTTTGTTTTCGATTATTTAGCTTTTGACAGCATCAATAAATTCGGTCTGGAATTCTTCCCATATCTCTGAGGAAAGAGGTTCTAATACATGATCCCGAATCTCACCACCCTCCTGAAGTAGAACGGGCTCAGGTAGAGGACTGTATTTCCGCTCTGCGAATGCCAGGACATCACGAAGGCGAGTCTGCTCTTCCTGTACCCACTCACGAGCTTTCTCACCCAATAAAAGCATCTTCTTCTCAATATCCCAACGCAATGGTTTAAGATCGAAGAGCCAATTCTCGGTGAAATCATTATGGGTCCGTTTACTGAATGTTTTAAGTGCATGTCTGTTTGTACCACTTAAAACTCCACTTACCGGAGAGTATATTTTTAATTTTTTATTATCACTCATTAGCGTCGCCAGGTGGTCACCGCGATTAACTGTCTCTCCATTCTGTTTCATGAGTTTCAGTGAGACTGGTCCGGTGAGCGCAGCCAGGAAGTCATCTATTCCTACCTGTACCTGACCAGCTGATCTCAGAAATGCCCAAGTATGAGTTTTATCAAACAGGATACCCTTCGGTAACCGTACATTTGACAGTGAGAAGAGAGGGCCTTCTACTTCTTTCAGGAAATTATAAAAGGGGATGAAGACTAAAAAGAAACTGATTATGAGAATATATTCAATGCCCTTTGTGGCAAAAATATTGTGATAAATAAAACTATCCATTGTTTTAAATCCTTATGCTTTTGAAGTTTGTGCCATTGTTTCCATGGTTCGGAGAACTGGCATTCGATGTATAACCCAACGATAGATCCACACCTGGACAAACAGGATGGATATGGTAACAACAAACTCCATCCAAGAGGGGATATAGCGCGGCAAAACATCCCATCGATAGGCGATGACAGAAATATTCATACGGTTCAGGATGATACCCACCATGGTCATTAATGACGCTAATTTTATGATACCAGGAGTTCCAATCCTCACACCATAAACGAAGAGCAGCATGGGTATGAATACAAATCCAAAAAGCTCCAGCAGATACCAGGCGCCCATTGGGGTCGCCAGCAAGCTGAGAGTGTGATTATGGACCATATCTATGATCTTCAGAAAAAAGTATGCAAACATGGAGATGGCACACACTTTGGACAAGCCCCGGATCATGATGTTCTGTCGCTCTTCGGCGTGTTCATCCAACTGATAGGAAAAAACCCGCTGCAGGATACTTCCCTGAAAGATCACAACACTAAGTCCGGCAAATATGCTGGAAATAAAGAACAAAGTTGGGATGAATTCAGAATACCAGAGCGGGTGGATCTTCTCCTTGGCCATGAGGAACAAAGCGCCTAATCCTGACTGATGCAGGGTAGAGAGCGTGATTCCAAATACAACAGCACCGATGGTAAGCCGTTTCAGGTTTCGGCGAGCACGTTCTGATCCCAACCACTCAGCCACAGCCGGGGAAAACTCGATCATTTGGGCAACGATGTATAACATGAAATGCCAGGCCACCAGAAACAGGATGCTGCTGGTACCAAAAGAGTTGCCAATAATCGGATTGATAATGTTCCAAGGTTTTCCCAGGTCCAGTATGAGGGCAAAGGCATAAAAGGTATAGGCCAAAAAACCATTTAAGACGGTCACTCTGACCAATGGTTTATATTTCTTTAGTCCCAGAATATATACCATAAAGGTTAGCACATAAGCGCCACCAGCGAAGGCAACCCCTGTAACAACATTAAACCCTTTCCATAATCCCCACGGAACACTTTGGGTAACATTGGAAACTGCCGAAAGACCATAAATAAAACGAAAAACGATAATCCCGACCGCCAGAAGTACGGTTGGAACAGAGATAATGTTAAAAACAGTCCATAGCTTTGCTTTGGGCCTCAACTCTGAAAGGATAAACTGCCACCGAGATTGGGAATGATTCCAATTATTCTCAATTATGTTTTCACTCATGATCGGCTCCTTCCTCTTCATCGTCCTTTGTGGCTTCTCTTAATCCCATGAGTAGAGCTGGCCATAGGATAAAAATAGAAGGAACACTGTATAGAAACCCTTTGGTTAACTCAGGATAAGGTTTGGTTTGTAGATTTGTTTTGAATCCCAGTTCATCAAAGGGCACTGGTGAAATATTCAGCCAGGAGGTTCCGCCGGCCTCATATTCGCCGTAGATATGATCCACATAAGTGTCGGGATCATCGATGATCCGCTGACGCGCCTCGCGGATAATATCACTCCGTTTCCCAAATGTCAGGGCTTCTGATGGACAGTTTTCGACACAAGCAGGTACTTCTCCATCTTTCAAACGATCAAAGCACATCTGGCATTTACCAATCTTTGGGTTATTGCTGTCGAATTCAAATCTGGGAATATCAAAGGGGCAGGAGACCATGCAGTAGCGACACCCCATGCATTTGCCTTCTTCCCAGGTGACGGGACCCTCCTTATGCTTTTTCATAGCCTGCGTAAGACAGGCCGATGCACAAGCTGGTTGTGCACAATGCATGCATTGTTGCTTTGTGTAGACTTCACCAACAGAGGTATCCACGGCATTGATTACAGAATACCTGTGTGGAGTGAGTTCCCTCTTGATATCTGCATCTGGATAATCATCATCAAGTACAGGAGGCAGATCATTTGCCTCGGCACAGGCATGTTCACACTCCTGACAGCCTGCACAGCGTGTAATGTCATGCAAAATTGCATAAAACTCTTCAGTATCATGTTCTGGCTTAGATTTTCCTAGTGCTGAAACACCACTCAGGCTGGCTCCAGCCACACCCAGGGTTTTCAGGAATTCACGACGATCTATGGACATATTCTCTCTATCCTCTCTATAAATATCAGTCTGATTACCGTAACAATTAAGAAATTGATTTTAGTTCAAGATTTGCCTGGTCGAGTATCAATTTTTGAAATGATCCCCACAATCCCTTGCCGGCGAAAGCAAGCGCGGATTCACCAATATCGCCCCCGTCCTGCAACAAGGCGAGTCCATCATTCTCACCTGATGGTGCAAATGAATAGGCGAAGAAATCACGAATGCGTGCAACTTCGGTCTTGAGCCAGTTGAGGGTTCGATCTCCGATATACAGTTTTTGCGTTTCTGACTCCCAATCGTTGGGCATCATCTCAACCAACCAGCCATGTGAATAGGGATCACGGTGAACCATCTTCATATTCTGAAGTGCTTCCGAATTAATTCCCTTTACTTCCCCAGAAATAGGAGCCGTAATTGTCAGTCGCTTATCCTCATGGATAACCTGAAACATGGGATCACCCTGGCTGAGTTTTGTCCCTTTTGCAGGGACTTCGATATCGGTCAAGGTCCCAGTAAGTCCCTGGATGAATGAATCAACACCTACCCGGGCCTGTCCATTTGTTTCCATATGGGCCCAGCTATGCGTGGGACTGAAGTAAACTCCTGCTGGAATCGCAAGATTTTCCACCTTGAATTGATACGATGGTTTTTTAACGATCGGTGAAAGACTAAGTGCCTGAGTTCGCTTTTTCTCAGCATACCAGGTAATTGAGATAGCGACGGCGACAAATAAAATGACGAATAAAATGACCATAGTGAACCTCCTTTTTAGTTCACTCTATATAATTCAAGATAAGTGCCAAGTTTGAAGAATGGGTGTAAGCTTAGTATTCACAAGAGGTAAGCGAGCCGATCACCGGGAACAACAAAATCAAGGAAGTGTTGAATACCTCAACAGCTAACAATGAATATGGCCTTAAACCAGTGTCAGAGCCATTCTTGATTGGTGTAAAGAATATCAACACATGCATATTTATTCAACAGTCCCCAAAAGGAATGAAATACCAAGTATAAGTTATTGATATAATAAGAGATAAGGCTTGTATTAACCAAGATTGCTTCTGCTAGAATGATTATAAAACAGATCCCATCTGGGGGCGAGCGAGGGGAGATGTGTTGAGAAAAGAGGGTTCTATTTACAGTGCTTCTACAGGATTTGGCAGATTGATCCGGGGTCGCTGGGACATGAAAACCTTCACAAGCACCATATCTTACATTAGATTCTTTGCATAACTTTAAAAGGAGAGGACACTTTGCGACATCTCAGCATCTTACTACTTACAGCATCACTATTATTGGCATGGGGAAAAACAGGACATCGGGTAATAGGCAGGATAGCCGAAGAAAATTTAACCCCTGCAGCAAAAGCAGGCATTACAGAACTTTTTGGGCATTCGGACCTTGCAAGAATCGCTAACTGGGCGGATGATATCAAGTCGGATCCAAAATGGGATCATTCTCACGAATGGCACTATTGCACCATCATTGAGGGAGAAGAATATACCGGACCTGAATCAGGTGGACGAGCTGTACAGAAAGTAACGGAGTTCACAAAATTATTGAGTCAGGATAATCTCAGCGAGAAAGACCAAAAGGATGTATTGCGATTCCTGGTACACTTTGTTGGTGATCTTCATCAACCCCTACATGTAGGGAATGGAACGGATAAAGGTGGTAATGATGTCAAAGTGACCTGGTTTCGGGATGAAACGAACCTTCATAGTGTCTGGGATTCAAAAATGATTGACCATATGCAGTATAGTTACACTGAATATGCTCAGCAGCTTCAATTGGGCTTGACTGATGAGGATAGGCAGGCAATGCTAAATCCTGATATAATGAGCTTTGTATACAAATCGCGATCCTTTCATCCCCAGGTCTATGATATAGGCAATGGCAAGCTGTCCTGGCAATACATTTACAAAAACAAGGAATTGATGGAAGATAGATTGTTAAAGGCTGGGTATCATTTAGCCGCCATTTTGAACGAAATATATAAATAGAGCCTCTGGATTTATGTTTCGACGTCTCACCATAATTATAACGATATTGTGCTGTGTGTCCCTGTTTGGTCGGCCAACTAATTCGATTAATCTCCATCAAAAATTCAAGCGTGTTCTAAAAGGCGAGATCAAACAGGATTTCACCGTTGGCCTGGCTCTGGGTGCCGGTGCAGCCAAAGGATTTGCCCATGTCGGTGTGCTAAGAGCTCTCGAGGAGGCTGGAATTCGGATTGATATAATTGCCGGCAGCAGCATGGGAGCAGTCATCGGCGGAGGATATGCCTCGGGTCTAAGTGTATCAGAATTATCAGATGTTGCATTGAAGTCGGATTGGATTGATGTGTTAAATCTTCTGGATCCTGTTTTCCCGACAAGAGGATTTATTGATGGGGAAAAAATCAAAACCTTTTTGGATGAACTATACGAGCATAAAAATATTGAGGATCTCAACATTCCCTTCGCTGCCACAACAGTGGATATTCTCAATGGTAATCTGTATGTGATCAGGGAAGGAAATCTGGCTAACGCCGCCAGAGCAAGTGCCTCTGTACCCATTGTTTTTAATCCCCTGTCCAGCGAGGATCTCGTTCTGGTGGATGGTGGTATGATTGATCCCGTGCCCATTGATGTTGTTCGCTCCATGGATGCTGATTTTATAATTGCCGTCAATGTCCTGGCCTTCCCGGATGACAAGGAAAAAGAAGCGCCGTTTCAATATTTGAATGGTGATGACCTTAAGAATAGTCGCTCAGTCTGGAGATTGCCAAAGCAGAATGAAGCCTGGTATACAATGGGTAAACCCAATCTGGCTGAAATCGCCCACGAAACGGTTATCCTCTCCATGGCATTGATCGCAGCCAATCAGGTTGAGTTAAACAAGCCGGATGTTTTGATCAATGTAAGTACAGGACTGTCTGCCTGGAATTTTCTGGAAGCAGAGATAGCCATAAACAAAGGTTATGACGAGACCAGAAAAGTGCTGGAGAATCTTAAAAACCAGGATTAAGAGACTCTCCATTTGTTTCATTTTTGTCAATTCTTATATCCCGGCTCAATTCCCTAAGTAAAGGGTGTAATAAAATTTACATTCAGTGCTGAATGGCACCTTTAACAACTAAAAAATTATTAATCTTCTGGCTGCCTTTGGTCGGCACCTGGCTGATGATGTCTTTAGAGGGACCCTTCCTGGCAGCCCTCATTGCCAGACTTGCAGATCCAAAATTTAATCTCGCAGCCTACGGTGTCGCCTTCTCTTTTGCTTTGATCATCGAAGCCCCTGTGATCATGATGATGACGGCTTCCACAAATCTGGTCCATGATTATCAATCCCTGAAAAAACTTCGCCAATTTACCTGGATCTTAAATGGAACAATTACCAGTGTCATGTTGATATTACTCATTCCAGGCATTTTCTTTTTTCTTGTCGAGGATCTCATTGGATTGCCAGCTAATGTTGCTCAGCTGACCCACGTTGCCACGATCATCCTGATCCCGTGGCCCGGCGCCATTGGCTTTAGACGATTCTACCAGGGTGTATTAATAAGGAATCATGCGACGCGTCGTGTGGCCTATGGAACGGTTATCCGCCTCTTGTCAATGGGTACCATGGCGCTCAGTCTCTTTCTCCTGACAGAATTGCCAGGCGTATATATCGGGACAGCCGCGCTATCAACCGGTGTGGTTATGGAAGCGCTTAGTACACGATTCATGGTACATCCGATATTAAAACGACTCAGGCTTGCTGAGCATTCTGACACCCTGACAAAAAGTCTTCGATTCAGGGGTATCTTGCAGTTTTACTATCCCCTGGCCCTCACATCGATGCTCACCCTTGGTGTTCATCCCCTGGTAACATTTTTTGTAGGTAAAAGTATTATGCCCCTCGAGTCACTTGCCATACTCCCAGTCGTTGGCTCCTTTGTGTTTCTTTTTCGCGGCATCGGTCTGTCCTATCAGGAAGCAGCCATCACTCTCCTTGGAGAGAGTGAGGAAAATGATCGGCTTGTGAAAAAATTTGCAATATTTCTTGGAATAGGACTTTCCCTGGTACTCATGCTGACAGCTTTTACCCCGCTTTCCAGGAATTGGTTTTCTGGTGTGAGCGGGTTGAGTGACCAGTTAACAAACCTGGCCTTGAAACCACTTATGATCATGTGCATCTTTCCAGCCACCACGGTCCTTATTGCCTTTCAAAGAGCAGTTCTAGTCAAAGCGGATCATACCAGTCCTATTACCACCGCGACTGTTATCGAAGTAATAGGAATTCTTACAGTCTTATATATTGGTGTTATGCAATTGTCCCTGATCGGGGCAGTAGCAGCTGTTTCTTCTTTTGTTGTGGGTCGTCTGGCAGCGAATTTGTTCTTATACCTGAATCTAAGATCAAGGTAAATTCTAAATTCGAACCTGACCATAGCTTATAAAGCTTGATAGTGATATACATCTTATCTATTTTTTCTGTACTGGTTTACATTGATTTGGGTATGATCCCGACGGGGGAAGAAGGATGATAATGAGATCGCTTAGTCGTTTAGAACTTTCAGTATTTATTTTAGCGAATGTGATACTCCTGACTAGTTGTGGGAGATCCGCACGATATACTGCAAATGAAGGGGTGATCGATCTTCGTGATTATGATTTTCAATATACCATCGATCTGGATGGTGAGTGGCAATTCACGTGGGAAGAGAACAAGGGGGAAGAATCAACGGATGCGAAGACATTCATCAATATTGATGTCCCGGACTCGTGGAATGGCTATACCTATAAAGGGCAAGAGATCCCATCCCAAGGCTCTGGCTCATATTATCTGACCGTCCTGCTGCCCGATCGACCCACGGATTATTCTATGGATTTCCCCACAGTTGGAACTGCCTACAATCTGTTTGCAAACGATAGTCTCATTGGCGGAGTGGGAATTTACTCATCAGACCCAGACAGAGGTGAACCTGCTTACCAGACGGCCGTGTATGATCTTGGTCGACAATCCCGGCAACTCATGTTAAGGGTGGATGTATCAAACCACCATCATCGTCTTGGTGGGCTTTGGGAATCGATATCCCTGGGGCTCCATAAGGAAATCATCCATAAACGAGAAAATCAGGTAGCCATGCAGCTGTTCATAGTGGGTGCTATTTTCATTATGGGTTTCTATCATCTGGGAGTATTCTCTCTGGGAACGCGGGGAATGCCCGCCCTATACTTCGGTTTATTCTGTCTCCTCATTGGTCTCCGTACCTTAACAACAGGTGAGATCTATCTTCATGAGATCTGGCCAGGTTTGCCCTGGTCAATTCTGGTGAAAATTGAGTATTTAACTTTCTATCTAGGGATTGCCGTTTTCTTCAGTTTCCTGCAACTCCAATTCCCTGATGAGATTAAGGATTGGGCTGCAAAAATTGTAATGCTTATCTCAGGTCTGTTTGCCCTGTTCGTCATATTCACGCAGGTTGCCACGTTCTCCGTATCCCTTAATTTATTCCAGCCATTCAGCCTGCTGGCACTGCTTTATCTGATCTATGGTCTTTCCCTTGCCTTTCTCAGAGGTGAAGAAGGCTCGGCCATGGTCCTGGTCGGTTTTTCTGCCATTGTCGTTGCCTTTATCAATGACATTCTTTATGTAAATAATATTGTAAATACCGGTAATCTGATTTCCCTGGGGGTCCTCATATTTATTCTGATGCAGGCCCTGCTGATCTCAGTGCGATTTTCCAAGGCTTATGCCACGATTGATACACAGCGGAATAAACTGGAAAGGACGAATGCTGCTTATCAATCGGAGATTGACATCCGCAAATCCGCTGAAGCAGAAGTACGTAAACACAAGGAACATCTGGAAGAACTTGTAAAAGAACGCACTGAAAAGCTGGAAATGGCAAATCAACAGCTTGAGGTCCTATCCAGAGTGGACGGATTGACAGGGATAGCGAACCGTAGACGACTCGATGAAGATATAGATCGTGAGTGGAAGCGGATGCTCCGTGAGCATCGGTTCCTCAGTGTCATCCTGTGCGATATTGATCACTTCAAACTGTACAACGATACTTACGGACATCAGCAGGGAGATGACTGCCTGGCCCGCATCGCAGGTGCCATTAGGAAATCTGTCAATCGACCTGGTGATTTGGCGGCACGTTATGGTGGGGAAGAATTCTGTATTGTCTTACCAGAGACTAAACTTGAAGGTGCGGTGAAGATCGCTGAATTGATCAGAAAGAATGTTCATGAACTCAAAATTGAACATTCAAGTTCCCCAGTGGCACCCTTCGTTACCTTGAGCTTAGGTGTGGCAAGTATAGTTCCGGATGCTGACGGGCAACCCAGCGTCCTTATTGGAGCGGCCGATCGCGCCCTTTATCAGGCGAAAGGGAACGGTCGGAATCGCGTGGAACAGAATATGACGGAATAGATTAATCCAGAATCTCCCAGGCAAATTTCCAGCGCCACTGATCAAAGTAGAGATTCCCACCAGACCATTCAACCTCACCCCTCTGACTATCCACTGTCTCCGATCTGAAATGCGATTTTTCGGGAATGAAGGTCTGACCATAATCATCATTGAAAATGATGCGATAGCTATCCATACCACCAAGATAGAACCAGTGGAGTTGTTGATCATCGCTCTTGCGTAAGCCATAGGTCACATCCATGGGAACCCAGCCATATGGCTCAAAATAGATATTCCCCCAATCATGCATACTGTCATGGGGTGGTTGTAGCTCCCAGCCAGATTGCCAGCGAGTGGGGATACCATTAATGCGACAAAGTGTCATAAAGAGCAGTGTCTGAATACCGCAGTCCCCATGACCATTTTCGAAGGCATATTCAGGAATACACTTGATGGTCGAGTACTCTCTGGCTGAGGCCCAGGGTGTGTTGTTATCTACCCAGGCAAACAATTTCTGGGCAATGCGATACGGATTTTTTTCCTCGCCTACGATACGCTGTGACAGGTCAATTAATTCAGGGGTAAACACAATATGCGGAGGATTTTCTCCCAAGTATTGACCGAGATTTTTTGTTGGGTCCAAAGCCGTCACAGCTTCTGCATCGATATTGTGAAAAACTCCATGGGTGGTCATTTCATATTCCACTGTAAAGGTGAGTGGCTGGTCAGCCAAGGCCGGTGACTCCATGTAGATGGTCCTTTGCAGAGCTTTTTCTGGCGCGATAACATGCTGCATCGGCGTGCTCCGAATCAAGGTAATGTCCTCCTGTCGCCCTTCAATCTGGCGGGGATAGGGTATCCAACATCTGACCAGTTTTCCGGCAGGTACCTCATTAGGTTTCACTTCAATACTTTGTCTGATACGCAAGCGCTTTGGCTCAACATAGATTTTTTGTGTCGTCACAGCTGATTGAATGATTTGTGCATTATGGATATCCATATCCATCCTGGCACCTGATCCCACTTTGTCAGCCTCCTCCGGGTGTTGATCATTCCAGATCTGCTCCATTGTCGAATCAATTCGAAATAAATTTCGTGCCGCATGCTCAAAGTACAGCTTTTCCCCATCAATCAGCATGACCTCAAGTGCTTTAGAGTTTTCCCACTCTTCCATGTCACTCTCGGTCACCACACGGTAATATTTTTGGATAAAAGCGTAAACATCATCGTATCTGGCAGTAAAATCCTTGCGTATCCGATCCATTCTCTCGATCTCAAATAAATAGTCATCCCTCTCCGAGGGTGATAAATCTTTGCGTTGGAGCTGCTCCTGGATGGCTTTACTCGCAGCGGTATACTCACCGCGATCAATAAGGATGTTAATCTGGTTGACATCGGATGTTCCAACTTTTGGAACGTGGCTGCTTGTGCACATATTTAAAACTCCCAAAACACCAAAAAGTAGAATAATAAAGCGTTTGTTCATCATTGTCTCCCCGCCTCAAAGGGCTCCAGGCGTGAATATATCCTTTCCCTGGTCAATTCCATAATTTCCTGAACACCCAAAGCTGCAATTTCAGATCGTTTAATAATGGGGCCGAACCTCACCACTATTTCCCCTGGTTTCAGTTTGAATGAGCCTTTATTCTTCATTGCAAAGACCCCGGAGATGGCTATCGGGACAATGGTCGTCCCACTTTCTTTTGCAAAATGAAAGGGAAGTTTCCTGAACGCCAAAAGTTTCCCATCCAGCGATCTGTTGCCTTCTGGAAGGACGGTAATATTAATTCCCTGATTTAGCATTGTTTTCGCCTGCTCGAAACTGCGAAGTGATGCTCGAATGTTGTCCCTCTGGATAGGGATGTTCTTCATTCGTCGCACGACGCTTCCATAGAGAAAATAATGCAGCTGGTCATGGGCCAACATTCCTCTGAAATAAGCAGGTATGGTCGCTTTTAGCAAGGGAATGTCAATCAGACTGCTGTGGTTTGCCATAAAAATGAGGGGTTGGTCAGTAGGGAGATCCTCGGCAAACTCGATCCGCGGTTCACTGTTAATGAGCTTGAAAAGGGTTTTTAATCTATTTCTCAGCCAGAGGTCATAAGCTTCAGGTTCCTGAAAATAGGACCGGATCAGGACAATGAGCAAAACAGGTCCGAAATAGGATAAGGCAATGACCCAATAATAGACTGAGCTTAATGAACTCATTCCCAGAATACATCAATGGCTTGTTTAAGACAATTTACCTCAATCGGGGTTGAGGCCATCAACTCACCGTCAGGTGTCAATATCTTGGGAATGTTTGTTTCGACCCGAATGTGACTGGCTTGAAAGGTCTCAACTTCTTTCATGTGTATATGCTCACCGGTGATTATCTTTGGAAAACTCCTCATCAGTCCGATTCTTCCCTTTGGCCCCAGAATGGTCACATCAAGCAGGCCATCGTCAGTTTTCGCGTCGGGAGCCATGAGAAAATTTGCTGTGTAGCGCGTGTTGGATATTTCGACAAAAATATTGTCCCGCTCCAGAATCTGACCGTCGATTTCCAGTTTTACATGATATGGTTTGAGTTTGAGAATATGGTACAGGCTTCCCAGGGTATAGGAAATATTTCCCAGGCTTTTCAACTTGATGGCTGTGGCTCCAATATCGGCAACAATACCCAATCCTAATATGTTCAGGTAATACCAGGTTTCACCTTCTGTCACAAAATGACCAACATCAAATTTTCTGGTCTTGCCTGCTTTGATAATATCCAGGGCCGGCTTCCAGTCATGATGATGGAGATTCATGTCGCGAACGAATGCATTCCCCGTGCCTACAGGGATAACGCCAATAGGGATTTTATTTGCAGAGGTATTTCGGTAGTAACCATTGATCACTTCGAACAGGGTCCCATCCCCGCCGGCAGCAATGACACCGGCATACTGGCTGAAATCTGCTTCCCTGGTCAGCTGGATTCCGTGGCCATGATGCGTTGTCTTCAGCAGGTCGTAGGGGAGTTGGATAGCGTCCAGATAAGCTTCAAGTTCGGATAATGTCTTACCTGCATATCCATGTCCTGCCCAGGGATTAAATATGATAAGTTGTTTCATAGAGTCCATTCTTTCCTACATATTGATTTGTGAGCCACTGCAATATAAAAGCAAAATTGAGAAGCACCTGTAGAATATCCGCCCTGATGAAAAAGGCTAACCTTGCTTGATAAGGTACTGCAACTTAGTTTCACCCGCCTCACCAACTCTGGTGTCGCGGGTTCGATTTAAATGAAGGAAATAGAATGAATTTAAATACGCTACTTTCAGGTATTGACGTCAAGGCGAGCTGGGTGGGCTTACGCTACGTCAAGGAGGACACGGACTTTCGTGTGGTTAGAGATGGCAATCCAGAAGCGAATGCCCGTGAATCAAAGCAAGGTGTCATGGTAGAAGTTTTGGTCGATGGACAGTTTGCATACTACGGGACCAGTAAATTAGACCAGGCTGGTATCCATAATGCAGCTCGTCGAGCTGTGGAAATCGCCCATGCTGCATCCAGATTCAGTTTACATCATTTTGGTACAGAAGCGCGACCTGTTGCCAAAGGGAAATATCGATCAGCCTACCAGACAGCCCTCGATGCCTTTTCCCCGGGAGAATTATCAGAACTACTCATCAAGGCAAGCAGGGAACTAAAAGTCTCCGATAAGGTCGTTACGACCAATGCCATTGCCCGGATTGTGAATACAGAGTCTCATTTCGTCTCTTCTAACGGCAGTGATGTTGAACAACAATTTATGATGGTTTCGGCTGATTATGCTGCAATTGCTCAGGATGGGACAGTCACCCAGAAGCGAACAGATGGTGGACTACTGGCCAAGAGCTACCAGTCAGGTATGGAAGTATTTAATGAAGCTGATGTGTTGGCAAGGTGCCGGAATATTGGAGCAGAGGCAGTTGAATTATTGACGGCTGAAGAATGTCCCACTGGAAAAATGGATCTGGTGCTTGCCCCCGACCAGATGATGCTTCAGATTCATGAAAGCGTCGGTCACGCCCTGGAGATCGACCGGATCCTCGGGGATGAGCGGAATTATGCCGGTTGGAGTTTTGTCCGCATGGCTGATTTTGGCAAGCTTCAATATGGTTCCAAACTGATGAATATCACCTTTGATCCAACCCTGACCAATCAATTTGCCTCCTATGCCTTTGATGATGGGGGATTAAAAGCCCAGAAGGAATTTCTCATCAAGGAAGGTCTCCTGCTCAGAGGACTGGGGGGAATGGAAAGTCAACTCCGTTCAGGGCTGAAGGGTGTCGCAAACTTTAGGGCAAGTTCCTGGAATCGAGCACCCATTGATCGAATGGCCAACCTCAATCTGGAACCAGGTGACTCCAGCTATGATGAGATCATCTCCTCCGTGGACAGGGGTGTCTTCATGACCTCCAACCGCTCCTGGTCAATTGATGACTATCGGAACAAATTCCAGTTCGGTTGTGAATACGGGAAGCTTATTGAGGATGGGAAAATGACCAAAACAGTAAAAAATCCAAATTATAGAGCCATCTCCAATCCATTCTGGCGCAGCCTGAAGATGATCGGAGACAAGCGCACTTTTAAAGTGTATGGTACACCATTCTGTGGGAAAGGTGAACCAAATCAGATCATTCGTGTGGGTCATGCAAGTCCGCTGTGCTTATTTGATAATGTTGAGATATTTGGCGGTGCGTAAACATTTTGATCCCAAAATGTCAGGCATTCAACAAGAATTATTTTACGAGGGAAACGATGGAAAAATTATTTAAACAGATAAGCCAGACCATTCTGGGTAGTCTTCGGAGTGACGAACATCTTGGTTTGAGTTTTGGTGGTGAACAGAGCACATTTGTCCGCATCAACGCTGCCAAGGTGAGGCAAATAGGAAAGATCGATGAAGCCGATCTTGGGTTTAATTTCATATTTAAGGGCAAGCGAAGCACCAGCAGCGTTTCTCTCTCCGGTATTCTGGATGAGGATATCCGGAGAGCAAAGGAAGAGCTGCAACGATTAAGAGTCGAGATCGTTCAACTGCCTGATGATCCCTACCTGGTGATTCCAGACAGTACAGAAACCAGCATGAGTGAGAAAAGTGGCAATATTCCCTCAGCAGATGAAATTTCGAACCTGATCCTCCCACCCATGGGTGATGTTGATTTGACCGGTATATGGGCTTCAGGAACTGTTTTCAGGGGGTCGGCGAATTCAGCAGGCGGATATCACTGGTTTGCATCGGATTCCTTCTCCCTGGATTATTCGCTTATCACACCAGAGGAGAAAATGGTCAAAGCCACCTTCGCTGGAACGGATTGGGATCAGGTCGCTTTTGAGGCTTTTCTGGCAGATTCGATCAAAAAGCTGGAATTAATGTCTCTACCCCCAATCGTTATCAAGCCAGGAAATTACAGGACCTATATCGCATCAGCCGGTGTTGCTGACGTTCTATCAATGTTTTCCTGGGGGGGTATCTCTGAGGCCGCCATTCGCCAGGGAGAAAGTAGTCTCGGGCGGATGCGCAACGAAGGTGTGAAACTTTCATCGTTATTTTCCCTCTCCGAGGACTTCAGCTCCGGTTTTACACCCCGTTTCAATGGTAACGGAGAAGTGGCCCCGGAAACCACCCTGCTCATTGATCGCGGCATGTTGAATCAAACCCTGGTCAGTACGAGAACGGCAAAGGAATATGGCGTGGAAACCAATTTTGCCTCAGAGGGAGAGAGCCTGCGTGCACCGCAAATGAAGGTCGGTTCCCTTGATGAATCTGAGGTCCTGAAAGAATTGGGAACTGGTGTATATCTCTCCAATCTGCATTATTTAAATTGGAGCGACCGAATCGGTGGCAGAATCACCGGGATGACCCGCTATGCCTGTTTCTGGGTGGAGAATGGACAAATAGTGGCTCCCATCGAGAACATGCGTTTTGATGACAGCATCTACAATTTTCTTGGCGAGAATCTGGAGGCTGTGAACAGTCAGGCATTTGTCAATCCTGACGTGGGGACCTATGACGGTCGTGAGCTCAGCGCTGTCGTCTGTCCAGGAATACTTCTTAAATCGTTCGCCCTAACCTTATAAGGGGTAGTTATGACCAAGACAAAATCCAAGCATCGTTACCTGTTGATCGTAAACCCGGAAGCCGGGTCCCGTTCCACCATGAAAGCCCTACCGGATATTGAACGTCTGCTGCGTGATCGCAAGGCTGATTATGAATTTCACTTTACAAAAGAGAGAAATCATGCCACGGAACTGGTGAAGGAAATCGGGTCCCATTTTGATGTGATCGTATCTGTCGGTGGAGATGGAACCATCAACGAGATTGTTAATGGAATGCCGGATATCGATAAACCTCTGGGCATAATTCCCATCGGTACGGGGAATGATTTTGCCCGCAGTTGTTCAATGAATGTGGGTCATCTTGAGAGTGCTGTTGATACGCTACTGGCTCACGATGTGAAAAAAATAGATTTGGGAGAGGTAAATGGACGACGCTTTGTGAATGTAATGGGAATGGGTTTTGAGGGGAGAGCCAATGATATCGGAAAACTGCTCCCCTTCCTCCACGGGACACCCAAGTACTTAATTGCTATTGGCTGGGCGTACTTAACCTATCGACGCATGCCCTTGAAAATCAAATTCAATAACTTGGATCTTGATGAAAAGGTCTTTCTTATGAGCATTGGAAATGGCTGGAATGTAGGTGGCGGTTTACAGCTTACACCAAAGGCGAAGCTGGATGATGGTCTTTTTGATATTTGCTATGTTCAGAATATCAGTCGCTGGCGCATACTACAGGTCTTTGGGAAACTTTATGACGGGACAGCTCATGAAGTTGAGGAAATGGAAGGGCATCAGACCAACGAGATTACGGTTAAAAGTAACTTTCCCATTCCTGCGCATATTGATGGTGAATCATTCGACCCGGTCCAAAAGGAATTCAAGATCAAATTGATTCCCAAGGCCGTTGAGATCATTGGGAATTGGTCTGCGGATAAACGATTTAATAGCTAATTAATTAAGAATAAGCTCTAAAGATGAGGTGGGAAATGAAGCGGGTGTTTATCGCTGTATTTATGTTGACAATATTGATTAATCTGGGTCTTGCCCAGACCCTGAAACCTTATGTGCTTGGCGCTGTAAGCAGTGAGAACATGCAAGTGACCAAAGAGAAGACCCGTTCGAATCTGGATAGTTCAGACTTCAATATTCTCGGGGAATACGCTCCAGCCAAGGACAACCATCGCTGGGTTTTCGTGGTCAACTCCGCTGAATTAATACAGGCTGTTCAATCAACTGGAGGCTTGACAGGTTTTGCTGCGGCTCTCCGGATTGCATTGACTGAGGAAGATGGAAAGGTACTCATTTCCTATACAAACCCCTATTATCTGGGGAATGCCTATTTCCAGAAAAGCTTTCCTGATGTTGAATCTCTTTTCGCTACGGTTGACAGGCAATTGACAGATATCATGTCCGGCCTGGGAGAGGCTCGTTTTACGGCCTTTGGGGTGGAAGAGGGAATTGAGGCCAAGGATTTGCGGCACTATCATTATATGTTCGGAATGGAATATTTTGAAGATGTGGTTGAGTTAAATGATTTTTCCACTTTTGAAGCTGGCAAAACCAAGATTGAAGCAGCATTGGCCAAGGGTGGTAATACAGAACTGGTCTATGCCTGTGAGGTCCCTGGAAAAGAATTAAAATTGTATGGGATCGCACTGAGTGGAGATACAGGAGAAGAACATTTTCTGCCAATTATTGATATTTCGACACCCAAACATACCGCTTTCTTGCCGTACGAAATTTTACTCATGGGCGATACCGCCATCATGCTTCACGGTCGATATCGTATTGCCCTGTCCTTCCCCGATCTGACCATGACCACCTTTGGCAAGATCATGTCTACTCCTGGCGACATCGAAGATCTGATGCAGGGTGTGACCGAGTAACTTTGTCCTGGGCGGAAGCCTGACTACTTAAATATAATCTTTACCCCCGTTCGAAACGACAGGGGTATGCAGTCCCTTTTCTAAAACAGCGGTTTGAGCAATACTAATGTGAGTGGGGGTGCCACGTCAGGGAATGGGGCACTTCCAGTTTATGCGCTTTCATGAGGTCCTTGTCCCCGAGGATCTTCGCTGAATTTCCGATCTGAATGATCTGGCCTCCATCAAGAAGGATCATTCGATCACAGGTTTCCAGAACCAGTTCGAGATCGTGGGTTGCCAGGATCAAAGTTCCGCTCATCTGATGAAACAGATCAATGAAAGTGCGACGTCCGAAGGGATCGAGTTCACGCGTGGGCTCGTCGAAGAGGGTGATCGCTGATTGTCTGGCCATGGCAGTAGCGATGCAAACCTTCCGCCGCTCACCGTAGCTCAGGTGGTGGGACGAGCGCTGATCATATCCCTCAAGGGAAACCAGAGACAGGGCTTGATGGGCTCTCTCCACAGCTTCTGTTTCATCGAGATCCAGCGTGTCCAATCCAAAACAGACATCCTCCAGAACCGTGGGCATAAACAACATTTCATCAGGGTTCTGAAAAACAAAGCTCATCTCTCTTCTCAGCTGCTCGGTACGTTTAATGGTCATGGGAACATCATTGATCAGAATGTCTCCAGTGCTTTTGATCAGACCGGCTACCGCCAGAAGCAGAGATGTCTTCCCGGCACCGTTTGGACCGACCAGGGCCGTTCGGGAGCCACTCTCAAGCTGGAGATCAATTCTGTCCAACGCAGATATACCATCACTGTAATGAAAGCTAAGTTGACGGAGCTGGATGGAACTCATCGGAAGTCTCCTGTAAATCCACGCATTTGCATGGCTTGATAGACATTCTCGGCCCGTTCATAGCTGCGGACTAAAAGCATACTGATCATGTTTGTATACACCAGGATCCGCTTCCAACCTGAAACTGAACTATGGCGCATGTGGACAGCCCGTTCCAATGCTTCAATTTCACCGGCCAGGAGGAAGAAGTACCTGTACATGAAGGATAGAATGATGATAAATAATTTGGGTGCTCGCCATCTGGATAACTGTTTCAATATCTCGTGGAAGGGTGTTGTAGAGCTTAGCAAAAGCAGGGTGAAAATACTCAATAGGGATTTGCAAACAGTCTCGATCATTTGGGGAAAGGAAAAATTCCCTGAAAAATAATTTACTACTACGATCAGGACTGAAAAGGGCAGGACTAGTGCAGATCGGGTCAACAAAAATGGGAAGGGGACCCTTGAAATCAGGGCCGCCAGGAGGATCAGCCCGGCGTATAGGAGCAAACCATGCCAGATATGTGGGATGGTGAGAATGGGGATACCGAATAGCAGAAGGACCAGAGCCAGGAATGTAAGCCGTATCTTCAGGGAGGGGGTTAGACCATGAATGGGACTCTCAAGACTTGCAAAGCGGTCAATAAAGGCGTGCTTCATCCAGGTCCCTCGACCAGTTCCGGTTTCACTTTTCTGAGGAACTCAAGAATGAACAGGGTGATAACCCCTTCGATTAATCCTGTCAAACCATAGATCAGGAGCATGGTTTTAAAGGCACTTGATAAGTCAAGCATTCCGGACAGAGCAAGTTCGAATGAACATAGAACGGCTGATGCAATGCCACTTAGAAGTCCAGCAATGATCAGAGATGATCTTTGACTGGGGATCAGGCGATAGATACCATAACCGATAAAACAACCTACGCCTGCCATATTGAGAATATTTGCCCCCAGGCTAAGCAAGCCCCCGTGTTGAAAAAGCAGAGCCAGGGCAAGCAGAGAAACAGTCATGATGAGAAAACCAACCATAGGTCCCAGGAGGATACTGATCAGTAATGCTCCTGTCAAATGAATGGAGGTGCCGACTCCAATTGGGAAGCTGAAGAGCTGGATCATGAAAACAAAACTGGCCATTAATCCCATGAGGGGGATCTGTTCAGGTTTGATGGTCTCGTTCACCCTTTTCAGGCTGTATGCAAGGGCTACAGCCGATATCCCGCCTGTAGCCAGAGTGACTGGCGTATTCAGGAAGCCATCAGGAATGTGCATGCTGCTCCTGACGTCTTTTTACGATCAGGTACCAGATACTGAACACAAACAGGATATACCCCAGACCGACGATAGCCTTTTGCAGGGGAGGAAGGGATTTTTCATTCACCACTCCGGAAATCGTTTCGCCCACTTCCACTTGGACGATCTTTCCATGACCCAGTCCATCTGACACTTTCACAGTCCAGGATCCAAGTGTATCCGGATTGAACATGAAAATGCCGTTCTCATCGGTCATGCCAATCTGAAATTCCATCTCGCTCTCGCCAGGTCGGAATATCTGGACATCGGCGAAATCCAATGGGTTGCCATCTTCGTAGTGAAATTCCACACCATATCCATTACGGAGGATAGAATGTGAAACATCGTGCCCCAGCAGGCTGGTTGTGAATAAAAGAGCCGTCAATAGAATGCCATATTTCATATTAATCAGCATAATAAAAGGAGAAGCAGGCGGTCTGCCGTCTGAAATGACAAACGGCAAGATGAAAACCTGATTGATCTGAATTGAATTGACTGATCCCTTCCCGATCCATGATCAGGGAATGTTCACTCCCATCAGGGCTGAAAAGGGCGATGGGGACTTTTACCTGCTCAGCTCCAGTAAAAACCTGCAGCGTTGAAACAGGATTTTCTGCGACAATCTCAAGTTCTTGATTCGTCGGCTGCATGATTGTCGGGTTTGTACCAGCCTGGACGCGGGTTTTGAGTAGATAGGAAAAAGGACCTGAAGGTCTTTTCCTTAGATTGGCAATAATGTCATGGGTTCCTGGCACAGTACAGGTGAAAGTCGCAATGTGTTCCTGTCCCTCAGGTTTGAATATCAAGGGAGTCCGATGGCCTTCTGGATCGACCACAAAGGCTTCGCGGATCAGTTTTGTATCGATCAGGAATTCACTTTCCCCGGTAGTGTGACCGCTATGCAGATGTACAGTGACAACATCCCCAGCTTTGTAGTTAGCATAATCTGTGTAGAGCCAATGTTCATGGGCATTGGTGACCAGGGTCCAGAGGAGCAATATGCTGATCAGTTTTGCAGTCATCTTCATAATTAAAAAAGATACATGAGTGTGAGGTTGGAACGGGAGGCACCATCACTGGTGAATTCCAAGCCAGTCTTGAAAACAATATCCTGCATACCCAGGGGGAAGTAAATCCCAGGGAGGAGAGATATCTCGCCTTCAAAATCACCCTGGAGTTCTATGCCAGCAGCGATTCCATGGACATCTGGAGTCAAGGGTGTCCGTAAACCCAGTCCCCATGCATAGCCTTCTTCATCCCCATCCATTTCGGCTATCAGATTCAGCAACAAAATCCTGTGTCCACCGAAGCTTTTGTTAATGATAAGATCCAGACCGAACAAACGTTGTCCACCTAAAAGGTCAACACTTCGAGAGAAGGGCTCCTCATAGGTCAGTGATAACCCCATATCAATGGGTCCCTTCTCAGTAATCTTGTACTGCAGTGCGAAGGCCATGGCTTCCATAAATGGAGAGGGTCCATCTGGATAGGTCAGGGCAAGTGAAGGCAACACGAGATGGCCGGTACCAAACTTGGCAAAATGGCTGTGAACATCAATCATCAAGCGATCTGTGATACCATAGGACATTCCAGGGGTCATTTCCCAGTGATCCAGATTGGGTTGATCCACATCATCGACCATGTAGTCGTGGTGAAGATGGAATACGAAGGCTCCTTGAGGAGCCGTGCTATAACTTTCCAGTTCAATGAACTCCATGGCATGGTGTGCCTGGAGTGAGGTTGTCATCAGAATAATTCCAAGGCATAAAACAGACTTTGATTTGTGCATTGTAGATCCCCTCAGAGTTCTAGTCCAGTTGTCGATCTCAACAGATCAACATGTTTAACGCCTTTCATGGAGCGGATTGAATCATACAGCTTGCCAACGAGTTTGGCAGGTCCCTTGGCCAGAATGATCTCCATGCAATTGTCATGATCGAGATGGATATGCTGGGAAGAGATAATGATCTCATAATGATCATGCTGAACCTCCATAAGATGATTGACCAGTTGTCCATGATGATGATCATAAACGAAGGCGATGGCACCAGCTATGATTTCGTCTTCCTGCCACTGTTCCCTGACCAGGGCTTCACGCATGAGATCACGCAGGGCTTCAGAGCGATTCTGATAATTCCGTTGATGAATGAATTCATCAAATTTCTCCAGTAGATCGGCTTCCACTGAAACACCAAATCGTTGTAGTTTAGTCATGATTCCTCCTAATGTAACACGAATACATAAATCGTGCCACGTTATTATTGTGGATTTTGTTTCTTGTAGCGACAGGTCTCAGACCTGTCGCTACAACACCCATTACAGTATTTGCATAAACAACCCTCAGCATGCATTTTCTACGCACTAAAGGAACGGGGAATATTATGCAATACACAAAATTAGGGGACCGGGGTCCAAAAGTCTCCACCATCGGATTTGGCGCCTGGGCAATCGGCGGGATGAACTGGGGACCCACCGATGACGCAGTCTCAATCAAAGCCCTCCATACTGCCCTGGATTCCGGCGTCACCTTACTTGATACTGCCGATGTATACGGGTTTGGACACTCGGAGGAACTGATTGCCAAGGTCCTAAAAGAACGGGGGAAAGGCGATATCATCATAGCCACAAAGGCAGGTAACGACTTTTATTATGCAGGGAAAGAGTCTGACGACGGCTATGGTGCCATCCAGCAAAATTATGCCAGAGAATATCTCATCGAAGCCGCAGAGAAAAGTCTCAAGCGATTGGGTGTAGATTCACTGGACATCCTGCAATTACATAGCCCCGATCTGGAAAAGCTTGAAAGAGACGAACCCTGGGAAGCCCTGATCAGACTTAAAGAACAGGGAAAAATCCAGTATGCCGGACTCTCCATTCAATCATTCAAAGAATCTGAACAGGCCCATCTCCTTGAAAGACACCATGAAATTCTGGACTGTATTCAGGTTCGCTATAATTTGCTGGAACGAAAGGCTGAGAAGCTGCTGTTCCCCGAGGCCATGAAATACGGTGTGGGTGTGATTGTTCGTATCCCCATGCTCTTTGGACTGCTTAGCGGAAAATTTAATCGAAAAAGCATCTTTGAAGGCGATGATCATCGACGTTTCAACCTGGACACAGAGAAGCTGGAAAGCTATTTGAACAAAATGGAATCCATGTCTGAACTTTATAAGCGTTATGCCGACTGGAGTCCAGCCCAGATCGCCCTGCGTTTTGGAATCTCCCATCCTGCCTGCCATGTATCCATTCCCGGAGGCAAGACACCAGAGCAGGTCAGGGAAAATTGTGCAGCTTCTGATATGCCAGGCGTAACACTGTGACAGATCGGACCCAAAAATGAGTACAAAATACAGAAAAATTTTAATTACAGGAGCAAGCAAGGGGATTGGTCGTCAGCTGGCCCTGGACTATGGCAAACAGGGGGTTTCCCTGTGGCTCCTGGCCAGAAGTGAGCCATTGCTTGAAAGCCTTGCTTCAGAAATCACAGCCTTGGGCGGCGAGGCACATCTATTGATCTGTGATGCCACAAATGAAACAGAATTTCTGGCAACACTTCAGAAGGCCCAGGAATCATCGACCGGTCTTGATCTTGTCATCGCCAATGCCGGCTGGGGTGGTAAAATGAGTTATCCCGGTGACAAAAATATTTCTGTTTTCAATCAGGTCCTTGATCTGAATTTTCGGGCAGCAGTCCAGACCTTGGAATTCTTTGCCAAATTCATGGTAGAAGCACGTCATGGACATTTGGTTGGCGTGTCCAGTATTGCCGGCTTCAGAGGATTACCCAGCAGCGCAGCTTATAGCGCTACCAAAGCCGCTTTGACTACCTACCTGGAATCCCTGCGCTTCTCCATGAAACCCTTTGGCGTAAAAGTTACTGATATACGGCCGGGTTTTATCCGTACCCCAATGACAGCCAGGAATGCGATTCCCATGCCATTTTTAATGGACGTAGATGTGGCCACCCGTAAGATCAGACGGGCACTGGAGAGGAGGCGCAAGCGCTTTACCTTCCCATGGCAGATGGCTGTACTCATTCATCTGGTAAAAGCTCTGCCGGATTTTCTGTTTGATGGGATTGTCAACCTTGCTTTCGGTGACATGGCAGTCAAAGGCCGACCAGGAAAGACAAAGGAGAACCTACCGGGTTGAATCTGACCGGGCAACTGATGGTATATGTTTAAGACTATTGATAAATATATTTTCAAGGAGCTTCTTTCTCCTTTTCTGTATTCCCTGCTGGTTTTGACCATCATCTTCCTGGTGAACTTTTTGATTCGCGCCATGGATCGCATTCTCGGAAAAGGTCTCTCCATCTGGGTCATCCTGGAATATGTTTTTCTGAATTTGGCCTGGATCGTTGCCATTGCCGTCCCTTTATCAGTTCTGGTGGCCGTTCTCCTGGCCTACGGACGACTGGCTACAGATCATGAGGTGACTGCCATGCGTTCCGCAGGACTTTCTCTGCCGAGGATTATGGTACCAGCCCTGGCCTTTGCCATTCTTGTGGGATCCTTCACCCTCTATTTCAATACATCCATCCTACCCGATGTAAACCATCGGGCACGTCTACTTGGTTCTGATATTTACCGTAAACGACCCGATATGGATATTGTCCCGGGCTACTTTATCGATGACCTGCCTGACTACAATATTCGAGTCAATGAGGTGACAGAAAACGGATTAAAAGGTGTGGTCATTTTTTCCAAAAGCGATCAAAGGGAGCAGGTTTCTATTTTTGCAGAGCGCGGACGCACCCATACAGCCGGTGGACAGATCATATTCACCCTGTATAATGGTGAAAAGCATCTCCTGGATCTGGATAAAATGGATGATTACCAGCGAGAATATTTTGACTCGACTCGCATCACTGTCCAGGTGAATGACCTTGAATTAAAGCGCCGTGAATCTGCTGTGCGAGGTGATCGTGAGATGACGCCGGCCATGATGTATGAACGGATCGCAGAAAATCGCCTCCGCTATGATCGTACCATTGAGCGGATGAACAGTATTCTGTTCAATAGTCCCATCTTTAATGGGGATTCAACAGTCGATGTTGTCGCCCTGATGGATACCCTCAAACGGGTTCCCGTCAGTGATGAAGCTGCTATTGATGCAAGGGACAGACTCTGGAATCGAACCATCGACAAACTGGAAAGCCAGGAACGGCTGGTGAACAGCTATATGAAACAGGTAAATAAATATCTGGTGGAAATTCATAAAAAATACTCCATTGCCGTCACTTGTATTGTCTTTGTTCTTGTTGGTGTTCCCCTGGGGATCATGACCCGGAAATCCAGTGGGACTATCGGCGTTGCCATGGGGATGTTCTTTATCTTCTGGGCCGCGCTTCTCGCTGGCGAGGAATTGGCTGATCGACGGATCATGGACCCCATTGTGGCCATGTGGGCTCCCAATACGATTATGGCTATCGCTGGGATCTGGATCAGTTTCCAAGTTTCGCGGGAGCGAACCGTCATCAATCTTTTGTGGCTGAAAACGGTTCTGAATCCATTTAATTGGCGATTATTTGGCCTTAAAAAATACTTGACTAAGTAAGCATTTACATGTGTAGAGTATCCGGCTATATTGAGATTCAAATTATTTTGAGGAGAGCTTCTGAATGTCACTTCATAGCATAGTACTTGTGAAACAGGTTCCTGATACCAGTAATATTTCAGGTGATGTCATGCGCCCGGATGGAACAGTCAATCGAGCCCGTCTTCCTGCCATCTTCAATCCTGAGGATCAGGAGGCCCTGGAGCTGGCCCTCCGGCTGAAAGATGAGCATGGCGGCACAGTTACCGCTTTGACCATGGGACCCCCGAATGCTGCCAATATGCTTCGTGATTGTCTGTATATGGGTGCTGATCGCGCCATTCTGGTGAGTGATCGACGTTTTGCTGCCGCAGACACCCTGGCCACATCCTATGCCTTACACAAGGCCATCCTGCATATCGGTGATTATGATCTTATTTTTGGTGGTCGACAGGCCATTGATGGTGATACGGCTCAGGTTGGTCCCCAAACTGCTGAAAAAATGAATATTCCCCAGATCACCTACACTCAGGAAATTCTGAATCTGGATCTAAAAAAGCGGACCATTCGTGCCAGACGTGCCATCAAAAATGGTCATGAGATTTTGGAAGCCCCCCTGCCGGTGCTTCTGACTGTGATCAAAGGCTCGGCTGAACCACGCCCCTTTGAAGTGAGACGTTTGTGCACCTACAAACGAGCCCAGTCAAAATTTGAAATTGAGGCCACTGTCGATGACAGTCATGATCTGGTCTGGATGGAAGAACTAATGGAGAGAGCCAAAACTCAAAATCTATACATTGAGACCTGGAATATTGAGGATATTGATGCAGATGTGGAGATGTGCGGTTTGGCCGGCTCTCCAACCAAAGTGCATAAAGTTGAAAATGTTGTATTGAGTGGATCGGAATTCAAACAGGTCCCCGCCACAGCAGAGGGAATGAATGAAATGATCACTGAGCTCATGCAAGACCACATATTTGGATAAGAATGGATAAGGCAAACAGCGAATTCAACGAAATTTACGAGGATGGTTTTGCTGAGTTTAAATCCGGGTGATTCGTCAGCTTCATTGTAAAGTAAAAAATATTATGAATAATTGCATACCACCAGTACAAGAGCATGAGGAATAGAAATGCCTTTAAAAAATAAAGATCTGGTCTGGGTATTTGCGGAACAATCTGATGGAGAACTGGCGGATGTGGGTCTGGAACTTCTCCATAAAGCCCGCACCCTGGCAGAAAAGATGAACTCTGAAGTGAGCGCCATTCTCCTGGGACATCAGGTCAAGGAACTGAGTAAAACCCTTTTTGCCCATGGTGCAGATAATGTGTATCTGCTTGATGATCCTGAATTAAAGGATTTCCGCAGTCATCCTTACGCCAACCTTATCACCCGACTGGTGGAAGATAAACGTCCCCGGGTCGTTCTGTTTGGGGCAACCCATACTGGGCGTGATATTGCCCCCCGGGTGGCTTCCCATACTCGCTCTGGCCTGACAGCCGATTGTACAGAACTAAAGATCGAAACCCTGACCATTCGCAAGACCGAATATCCGGACCTCCTGCTCCAGATTCGCCCTGCCTTCGGGGGAAATATTATAGCCACCATCATTTCGCCCGATGTCGCCATTCAGATGGCCACTATCCGGGAAGGTGTCATGGAGATGGGGGAGCCTGATAAGACCCGCAAGGGGAAAATCATCCCTGTTCCTGTTGAATTGAATTCAGTAGAGACAGCAGTCAAAATCATTGAGAAGCATCAGCAGGCCTCGGCTGTCAATTTGAAAGCAGCACCCATTATCGTAGCTGGTGGCTATGGCGCAGATACTCCTGAAAAATTTCAGCTGGTAAGAGATCTGGCCAAGGTTCTCGGAGCTGATGTTGCCGGATCCCGTGCGGCTGTGGATGCCGGTCTCATCGAAGCAGAACGCCAGGTAGGTCAGACTGGAACCACTGTCCGGCCCAAACTCTATATTGCCGTTGGCATTTCTGGAGCCATTCAACATAGGGCAGGTATGCAGGAATCGCAGAAGATCATTGCCATCAACAATGATCCCGATGCCCCGATCTTTGGTGTTGCCCATTATGGGATCACCGGTGACCTGGAAGATATAATCCCCAAGCTGATTGCAGCCTACAAGAGCCAGTTACACTAAGGATTCAACATGTCAAATTTTTTTACTGAGAACCAGGATATACAGTTTCAATTCAATCGTATCGATCTGGAAAAGATCACCCGTATCCGGGAGAAGGATTATACCGAAGCTGAAAAATATCCCTTTGCCCCTCGGGACTACGAAGATGCAAAGGACAATTTCAGGCGCATCCTGGAAGTGGTCGGTGATATTGCCGGGAACTTCGTAGCAGAAAGGGCTCGGGAAGTTGATGAGCTCGGATCGACCTTTGAAGATGGCAAAGTGACTTATGCCAGGGGTTTGGAAGAAGCCCTTGAAAGGCTCAATCAGGCCGGACTCATGGGGTTTATCCTGGAGCGTAAATACGGTGGACTAAACCTGCCCATTTCCCTCTACATCTTTGGTATTGAAATGGTCTCTCGCGGGGATGCCTCCCTGATGAACCTCTTTGGTCTCCAGGATATTTCAGAGACCATCGAGAATTACGCCAGCGATGAGATAAAGGAAGAATTCCTGCCTAAATTCAGCAGTGGGGAGGTCACCGGTGCCATGGTTTTGACGGAACCGGATGCCGGTTCTGACCTGCAGGCAGTCAAGACCCGCGCCTACCAGGATGAGAACGGGAACTGGTTTCTCAGCGGTGTCAAAAGATTTATCACAAATGGGAACGCTGATGTATGTCTTGTATTGGCCAGATCAGAAGAGGGGACCCGCGATGGTCGCGGACTCTCACTTTTTGTCTGTTATGGCGATGATACGGTCCAGATCAGAAGGATTGAGCACAAACTGGGCATCAAGGGATCACCTACTTGTGAAATGCAATTCCATGATACTCCTGCCAAGCTCATCGGCTCCCGGAAAAGGGGATTGATTGCCTATGTCATGTCCCTTATGAATGGCGCACGCCTCGGTGTTGCTGCCCAGGCCCTGGGTATTGCCCAGGCTGCGTATGTGGAAGCCAGACGTTATGCCTCTGAAAGGGAACAGTTTGGAAAACCCATCCTGAATTTTCCAGCCGTAGCAGAGATGCTGATCCGGATGAAGGTTGATCTGGAAAGCTCCAGGACCCTTATCTATGACACTGCCCATGCCGTGGATATGCACAAGATCAGTGAAATGGAGATGCAGCGTCTTCAGGAGGCTGGTGAATCCATTTCCGATATCCGTGAAGAGAGCAAACAATGGAAAGCCATGGCCGACTTCCTGACCCCGCTTTCAAAATTCGTAATCTCTGAGAAGGCCAATCGCATCTGCTATGATGCCATTCAGATTCATGGTGGCACCGGCTATATGCAGGAATTCAATGTGGAGCGCCATTTCCGCGACGTCAGGATCACCAATATTTATGAAGGTACATCACAGCTCCAGGTGATTGCCGCCATTGGAGGGGTCATCAAGGGTGTGGCTGATGGGATATTTGATGCCAACGAAGCCCGGGAGTATCGCCATGAAGCCCGGCAGCTGGCCAATAAGCTGGCCAAGATTCGCAGTCTGATGAATAAATGTAAAGATTATGTCCTTGAAAAGGATGACAAGGCCTACCAGGAACTTCATTCTGCCGAGTTGGTGGAAATGTACGGATCCATCTATGTGGGATATATCCTCCTGGATGAAGCAGCTGAGGATTCAAGAAAGATGCTTATCGCCAAGAAATACATTATGGATGCTTTGGCCACAGCCCTACATCACACTGAATCCATCACCAGAGGTTTTGACACCCTCTTTGCCGATGTGGAGCAGATCCTCACCCGGGAATAGACTAACCCGCGGACCAACGCCGGTACTTATGTTGAATATATTGGGGTGGTAAAAAATACGTAGGGACGCATTGCATTACATCCCCACAAACGATAACAAATTATATTTTACAGTGGACTTTACCCGGCGTTATCCTCACCGCCGTCTATCCCAATCACATTCCCAGTCATCCAGGTACTCATGGTAGCCAGTTTCAGCACAGCATCGGCCACATCATCTGGGGTGGTCAGACGACCACCGGGATTCACCTGCAGGGCACGGGCGATCATCTGCTCATTCCCTGGAATCTTTCTCAGGGCAGGTGTATCAGTCACGCCGGCACGGAGGGCGTTGGCAGCGATCTTTTTCGGTGCCAGTTCAAAAGCGATCTGACGGGTGTGGGCTTCCATGGCAGCTTTGGCAGCGGAAACGGCTCCATAATTTGGCCAGGCAGTATGACCACCAGAACTGGTCATACAGAAAATGTGTCCACCTTCTTCCATTAGTTTATGACCGACCACATCCTGGGTCCAGTAGATCAGGGAGTGGGCCATCACATCCAGGGTCATATCCATCTGGCTTTTATGAACGACACCGCCGGTACCGGGGTTATAGACCACAGGCAGGAGGGTCCCGAATGCCAGAGAGTGGACCATGACCTGAACAGTGCCTGGCGTTTGAGAAAATATCTCTTCCATGATGCGGATGGTCTCTTTGCGGGCACGGGTATCTGCAGCATTTATATTAAAGAAGACGGCTTCTGATCCAGCTGCCTTGATATCGGCTTTGATGGTATCTACATGGTGCATGGTAGCCTTGCGGTCCAGATGAACTCCGAAAATATTATAGCCATTGGCAGCCAGCTTGCGGGAGATAGCACCGCCAAATCCACTTGATGCCCCCAGAATTAATGCCCATTTCTGCATACTCGTTCCTTTCCTAGGTCAACGTTCAACGCGCAGCAGAATATAGATTTTGGCCAAAGCATGGAAAGGATTTTTATTTATGATAATATTTATCTTATAAACCGGTTATGTATGACCGCAGTGTTTTCACGTCTCAATAGCCCCCTGTTTAAACCCTGGGATGGAGCACCCCAACCACAGTTCGCCAAAAGCGTTTAAACGGTTCATTTGTAGATCCTCATACCGGATGTCATTCTGAGCAATCCTATGGCATTGATATTCTGACCAGAGATACTACATTCCAGCATGGATCGGAACTGGGGTTGCAGGCATTTATATACAGTTCATAACTTTAATCAACACCTCCGACCATTAATTCTATTTTCCGATATTAAATGAAAAGAGTGAGAAGTTTAATGAATATCATTGATAACAACATTTATGTAATTTTTGGTGCATCGGGAGATTTAACGAAGCGAAAGTTAGTCCCTGCTCTCTATTCCCTCTTTGTCCAAAATCAGCTCCCTGAAAACTTTGTTTTGCTTGGTGTTTCACGTTCGGAGTTTGGTGATAAAGAATTTAGAAGAATTATGAAATCGTCAATTAATGAGTTCATGGAAATCAACGATGGTACAATGATCGATGATTTTGTAAATAAATTATTTTACAAGACAATAAACTTTAATGAAATTGACTCTTATAAAAATCTAAAAGAAAAAATAATAGAACTAAGAACGAACCATAAAATAAATGGGAACACAATATTTTATTTATCGACACCACCAAGTCTGTATGGCATAATTCCCCAAAATCTTGCTGCAGTTGGATTAAACAGTCAGGATGATGGATGGAAGAGGATAATCATTGAGAAACCTTTCGGCTATGACCTGAAAACAGCATTAATACTAAAAGACCAACTGTTGAAGGATTGGACGGAGGAGCAAATATTCAGGATTGATCATTATCTCGGAAAAGAAACTGTACAGAACCTTTTAGTAACAAGATTCGCGAATGGAATATTTGAACCGCTCTGGAATAGAAATTACATAAATCACATTGAGATTACCTCTGCAGAAAGTATTGGTGTTGAAAAACGTGGTGGATATTATGAATCATCCGGTGCTTTGCGGGATATGGTTCAGAATCACCTGCTGCAGGTTGTCGGATTGATCGCAATGGAATCGCCATCATCATTAGAACCAATAGCCATACGAAATGAAATTTTAAAAGTGTTTCAATCATTTCATCCGATACAAAAGGAAGACATAAAGAATATTGCAATTCGCGGTCAATATCTTGCCTCCAAAATTAAAGGCGCTCACATTCCCGGATATCGCGAAGAGGAGGGTGTAAAACCAGAATCTGTAACAGAAACCTATGCAGCATTAAAATTTTATATCGATAACTGGCGTTGGGGTGGCGTTCCATTCTATATCCGAGCCGGGAAGCGTTTGCCAACTCGCGTAACAGAAGTTGTCATTCACTTTAAACCTACCCCCCACGTTTTATTTTCTAAAAATGCAGTTTGGCAATCGGGTAATCAACTTGTCATACGCATTCAACCGGATGAAGGAATTTTACTAAAGTTTGGAATGAAAACACCAGGTACGGGCTTTGACGTGCAAAATGTAAACATGGATTTTCATTATTCTGATCTTTCGAATCAAAGAATTCCATCTGCTTATGAACGCTTATTGCACGATATAATGAAAGGTGATGCGACGCTCTTTGCGAGAACTGAAGAAGTTTTGGAAGCATGGAAATTCTTAGCGCCTGTCATTGATTGCTGGAAAAATGACAAAGATGTTCCCTTGTACGGTTATCCCGCCGGAACCTGGGGACCGGATAACGCCGATGTCTTGATCGAAGGCAAAACAATGACTTGGCGGTATCCCTGTAAAAATCTATCCGATGATGGACTCTATTGTGAATTATAAAATTCAGATCAGCAAATCGCTTGAAGAACTTTCTGAAAAATTTGCCCAGCTTCTGATTGAAAAAGTAAATAGCAGCAAAAATATTTTTCATCTGGCCTTATCTGGTGGTACAACACCCAAAACCATATATGAACATTTAGCTACACATCATCAAAGTACAATTATTTGGGATAAAGTAAAATTCTACTGGGGTGATGAACGGTGTGTTGCCCCCAATGATGCTGAAAGTAATTACAAAATGGCGATGGAATCCCTGCTTAGCGAGCTTCCGATCTCCGCTGGAAATATTTTTAGGATCAAAGGAGAAATTGATCCGTATCTCGCAGTAGACCATTACAGTTCACAAGTACTACAACAAATTAAAATTAAGAATAATTACCCAAGGTTTGATCTGATAATGCTTGGCGTGGGCGAGGATGGCCATACAGCCTCGATTTTCCCGAACCAGAAAGAATTATTACATTCGAAAAATATTTCAGCAATTGCTGTGCATCCGAGTAGCCGACAAAAACGAATTACGTTGACGGGAAGCGTCATAAACAATGCTTCAAACATTGTCTTTATCGCTACTGGAAAGAATAAGTCAAAAATTGTTGATAGCATAATTAATCAAAAGGATAATTATGAGGATTACCCGGCTTCATTCATTCGTCCGATAGATGGCGAGCTTTATTGGCTGCTGGATGAACATGCGGCTTCAGATTATTCAGATTGAATTGAGTGGCGGTATGTTATTGTTGCCGGGCATATTATGGACATAGTGGAGTTGACAATTGTGGCTGATATGAGGAAAAAATCTGTTGAAAGGGAAATACTCAAAGACGGGCTAAATCAGGTGGCCTACAAACTCTGAATAGTTGCCAGTGTCTAATGAAGAGAAAAAAAGGAAGTATTATGAGGAAAATATCATTCTCATATAAAGTATATATAGGTTTAGTTCTGTTACTCTCGTGCTTGGCCGCTCTCAATATCTTTTTACCCCAGGGAGATTTCCTCCCACCCGATGTTGAGCAATCCATGCCTGCGTCACAACCGATCATGGCACTAGCAAATGCAGGAATCATGCTCATCCTATATGGAGGCTTGGGATGGATTGGCTTGGTGCTGGGACACAAAGTTGGTTTCCCAGATGTAATGGATTCCACTGTTTCAGCAAAACAAAGATTTCTCATTCCAGCTTTAGCAGGGATTGGAGTGGGGCTATTTTTTATAGGTTCTGATTTAATACTTAGAAATTTCCATTCTCTTGGACCTTTACCCCATCCTCCCTTCCCAACCTCACTGGTTGCATCCACAATTGCAGGTATTGGAGAAGAGCTCATATTCAGGCTGTTTTTCGTTTCCTTCTGGTTTTGGCTCATCTATAAGATCATTCTCAAACAAAAATGGGAAACAACTGTGTTTTGGATGATTGTATTTTTATCAGCAATTGCATTCTCTGCTGGACATCTCCCTTCGGCCATGATTCTCCTCGGTGCTGATAATCCAACAGATTTGCCAGTACCAATTCTCATCGAGATATTTTTGTTAAATGGAACGCTTTCCATACTTGCAGCTTATTATTTACGCAAATATGGATATTTGGCTGCAGTAGGGATTCACTTTTGGACAGATATTATTTGGCATGTGATTTGGGGTCTATTTTAATCCAGTGGTTAACAAGTGTCTGATCACCTGCTTCCAAACGCTCCTTCCATATCGCGACCAGTCTGCGCTCGCCCTTCAGCATGCAGTGGTAGCGTGCTTTGTTGTTAACCAGATCCGAGACCCTTCGACTCCGCTCAGGGTGACGAATTTGAAAACTTCCTACTACTAAATCTCCATTTTTAAATCTTAAATAATCTTCCCTGCCACGTGTCCCGATGGTTCAATTCCAGATCCATAAAATGGGTCAGTTTGGGAATATTATAGCCCCAGCGAGGAGCCAGCAGGATGTCATCAGGGGCGTCTCCGAACAGACGCTGGATAACAATATTCGGGTCCAATCGTTCCAGAATATCTGCCACCAGCTCAACATACTCATCTGCCTGGAACAGGGGAAAAGGCTCCTTTTGATAGCGATGGGCCAGGACCGTGTTCCTGACCACGTGGAGTTGATGGATCTTCAGGAAATCAAGCCCCAGATCATTGGCTGCCAGACCAGTCTCCAGCATCATCTCTCTGGTTTCAACGGGAAATCCCAGGATGATATGACCAGCTACCTTGATCCCATATTGCTTGGTGAGTTCGACTGCCTTTACCACTGACTCATAATCATGACCGCGGTTCATCCAGTCCAGACTTCCATCATGGATGGATTCAATTCCGTATTCCAGGGTGACATTCACCCTTTCATTCAATTTGGCCAGGTATTCGAGGAGTGCCTCATCCACACAATCACTGCGGGTCCCAATATCCAGACCTACCACATTCGGATAGTTGATCGCCTCTTCGTACAGGATCTTCAACTTGTTCAGCTCATCATAGGTATTGGAGTAAGCCTGGAAATAGGCAATGTACTTCTGCACATCATAGCGATCCACCATGAAGGGGATAGAGGCTTCCATCTGGGTCGGGACGTCCATATTCTGATCGATGTAATGGGGGACAAAACTGTCATTGTTGCAGTAGATGCAACCGCCGTAACCCTTACTTCCATCCCGGTTGGGACAGGTAAAACCGCCATGGAGGGAAACCTTGCGAACTTTTTCTCCATAGGTCTCCTGAAGGTAGTAATTATAGTTATGATATCGTCGATTAAGCCAGATTTTAGCTTGATTTCCAGACTCCATTGGCGAATTTGCACTCATGATCTTATTTAATCATTTTTGTATAAATGTCGAGCGCCTTTTAAAATTAACGACAGCCTGTTTCAGTAGAAAGGAACATGCATGAACGTCAGATATTTCAGCCTTTTGACCCTGGTTTCCATGCTCTGGGGTCAAAATATTATCGCCACCATTGAACATGAACCCATTGGCGAACAGAGCTCGCTTGTAAAGAGCAAAACATACGATGATGTCTACTGGGTCTCCAACGACTCAGGGGATGACCCAGTCATTTTCCCCTTAAACGGTAAAGGTGAAATTATTATTCCCGGGTTCCTCAAAAAACACTATATAGAAGAGAATACAGATCCCTACCCCGGGGTAGATATCCTGGGAGCAGTTCACAGTGATTGGGAAACAATGGCACTATTAAACGATACCCTGATCATTGGGGATGTGGGGAATAACGGAAATGCCAGACGTGATCTGGGGATTTATCTCATCCCTGAACCTAACCCTTTTGACGTGTACGCGACCCGCCCCCTGGGGTGGTATCCCGTGCGTTTTGAGGATCAGGATAAGTATCCACCAGATGAATGGGAATATGATTGTGAGGCGATTTTTACTTTTCAGGGGAAGATCTATTTTCTCACCAAGCACAGAGCTGACCAGCATATCTCCAAACCCGCCCCTGCAACCAAGCTCTATCGTATGGATACACGCCATACGGATCGGACAAATGTGCTCAAGCTGATCAATCGCAAGGAAAATTTGGGTGGTTGGGTGACAGCAGCTGACATTGCGCCTGATGAATCAGCCATGGTCATGTTGGCCCAAAATCCCCTGGCATCGACAATCTGGTATTTCCCCAGGCCAAAGGTGGGAGACGATTTCCTCGCCGAGAAACCGAAAAGATTTAATCTGGTGAAAGCTGACCAGGCTGAAGGGATCTGTTTTAAAGACCAGAACACCCTTATTGTCAGCAATGAACAAAGACAGTGGTTTGAGATATCCCTGAAAGATTTTTCAAAATAAGTAGGAGTCATCAAGTTTCATGAAGTACGAAGCATTTACCCGACAAGCCAATCTGCGTTTCAGCGATTTCACCCTCGCCGGAGCGACTAAAAATTATGCCCCTGATCTGAAGCTGGAACCCATTCACACAGAATTGCATCTGTCTGTTGATGTCAAAGGGAGATCGGCAAGGGGCTATGCCCTGATCACGATTCGGGCCAACGTTGAAGGTGCAGATTCACTCGATCTGGATGCCGTTGATTTTAATGACCTGCAGGTCAGTGATGTTGATGATAAAGGGTTGACCCATAATTACGATGGGAAGCAGATCAAACTGAAACTCAGCAAAACCTTGAAGGCGCAGGACAAGCGGATGATCCGCATCGATTACAGCATTCAGGATCCCATCACAGGTTTGAAATTTTCCCAACCGGATGCCCGGCGTCCCGACTTCCCATTTTACGCAATTACGGATAATGAAACGGAGCGCGCCCGATACTGGTTCCCCTGTGTGGATTTTCCCACGGTCCGTCCCCACATGGAATATTTCCTGAGCGCACCGGAAGCGTTGACTATCCTGGCCAATGGTGCCCTTGTCTCTGAAGAGATCAAAGATGGTATCAAGACTGCCCACTGGAGACTGAATTATCCCTGCCCAGCCTACCTGGCCTGCTTCGCTATTGGTGAGTTCTCAGAATATCAGGATGAACCTCTGAGGGATATGCCCATTGCCTACTATGCAGACAAATCCTATACACCGGAACAACTGAAGCGCACCTTCGAGCCAACCCGCAAGATGCTCATCTGGATGGAAAAGAAACTGGGAATGGATTTCCCCTATCCCAAATATTTTCAGATTGCCGGTCGTGAGATTGGTGGTGCCATGGAGAATATTTCGCTGGTCACCTGGGATGACAAGTTCATGCTGGACGAGAACATGGCCAGGGAATGGAAATATATCATGGACCTGATCAATGTGCATGAAATGTCCCACTCCTATTTTGGTGATGCTGTTGTATCCTACGATTTTGCCCATGTCTGGCTCAAAGAGAGCTGGGCGACCTATATTGAATCTGTCTGGTTGGAGGATTCAGAGGGTAAGGAGGCCATGGATTGGCAATTGGCCGAAGAAGCTCGCAGTTATATGGGTGAGGCAAAAAATAGTTATGTAAGACCCATCATTACCAGAGAATATGATCATAGCTGGAACATGTTTGATCAGCATCTTTATCCCGGTGGTGCCTGGCGTTTGCACATGTTGAGACAACTGGTGGGTGATGCGAAATTCTGGAAGGGTGTCCAGGATTATGTAAACAGTTATGCCGGAAGAACCGTCAAGTCAATTGACTTTCAACGCTGCATTGAAAAGCATTCAGGAATGAATCTGGACAGTTTTTTCGATACCTGGTTCTATTCAAAGGGTTATCCCATCCTAAACGTCGCTTTTGCCTATGATAAGGAAAAAGGTCGGGGGAAATTTACCGTTGAACAAAAACAAATGGACAAGGAAAAGGGTATTGGGCTCTTTGAAATGGATCTGGATCTGGCCTGGCAGGATGGTGCAGGGAAAGATCATGTAGAAACGGTCCACCTCAGCAAGGGTACCCACATCTTCCAGTTAAAGCTGGAAGAACCTGCCCATGTGAGTCTTGATCCAGAGATGAAGACACTTTTCGAAGCTGAATTCAACACCGGCGACGACAAGCTGCTTCATCTCTTGAAGCATGGCCATACGGTAAGAGATCTGATGCAGGCTATCTCTGAATTAGCAAGGACTGGGAAACGGAAAAACCTCCAGGCCATCCGTGATCATCTGAAATCAGAAAAGCACTGGGGTTTGAGGATTCACGCATACCGGGAATTGGGAACAGTTGGCAATGAGTATGCCTACGCCCACCTCGCCGAATTACTGGTCACTGAAACAGATCCCATGGTAATCGAAGCAGCAGCTGTGGCCTGTGGGAAACAACGCCATCCAGTGCTCAGGGAGGCTATTCTGACCAAGTTGACGCAAAAACATTTACCCTATCGCGGACAGATGGCTCTGTTGAGCAGCCTGGGGAGCCAGAAGATTGAAGCTGATATTAAATTGCTGGAAGAATATGCTGGCAAAGATGGGTGGAGGAATCTGAATCGTGCCGGCGCCTATATCGGACTTGGTGCTTCTCACTCTGAAAAGGCTGTGGATGCTCTTCTATCCAAGATTGAGGATTCGGTGAATTTCTATGAGGAAAAGGTCGCTAGATTGACTGCCCTGAGTCAGATCAAGGACTGGGTGTCTCCCCATTTGAAGATACGAGTATCTGAAGCAATATGCGAAGCCACTAAGGACCCCAGTTATTTTGTTCATGTCAATGCAGCCCGCTTAATAGGAGCAACTGGAATTCAGGAAGGGTTGCCTTATTTGAAAGCCTTGATGAATCGGATTCCGGTCCAGGACCATCCCTTGTTAAAACGACAGATTCAGGCTCTCCAGGTTTCTGGCAATGCCTCAGAGACAAAAAAACTGCAAAAGCAGCTTGATGAACTTAGTGAGAAGTTGGCAGGCATGGAAAAACGTCTGCAGGAGGTTGAATCTGAAAAATAGAAATCAGATTATTTGGCTTCTAATCCCCCTGATCGCAGCTTTTTTTGTCCACTCATGCAGCAGTGAGTCTCGCGATCTGAAACTGGAAATGCAGATAAGTGAACTGATTTGTGATGATGGCCTGCACATCTTTGAAGGGCGTATTCTTGAGTTGGAGGGGATAAAATCTGTTACGGCCAATATCGAAACAGGGAAAGTCATTATTACTTTCCATGAAAAATCAATCTCCGCTCAGGAGATCAAGACCCATCTTTCCGAATTTGGTTTTACCATAGATGGAGAAGCCGGAAACCAGATTGCCAGGAAACGACTACCCTCTTGTTGTCTGGAATAAAATGAAAGACCTATTATGAGTGTATCCATTTCCCAAAAAGAATTCAGATCCTTTTTTGAAGTTACGAATCATCGCCTTTACTTTAACCATGCTGCCTTTTCACCCTTGTCAAAACCGGTTGTCCAGGCCATGGATGCTTTTTTTGATGTGAGACAAAAAGGGGACCCTAAAAGCTGGAGTGTTGCTGAGTCCCATGTTGAAGGTCTGAGGGAAAATTATGGCAAATTGATCGGTGCACCAGCATCCCGTATTGCACACATGTCCAATACAGTTACCGGTGTGAATGTTCTGGCAAATGGACTGGACTGGCACGCTGGAGATCATGTGCTGCTGTATGCTGATGAATTCCCTTCCAATGTCATGCCCTTCCTCAACATGCGGGAAAAGGGAGTTGAGATTGAATTCCTGCGCAGTATCGATAGCCGAGTTTCGGTGGACCTGTTTGCAAAAGCCATAAGACCGGAGACGCGTCTCATCTCAGTCAGCAGCGTCCAGTACCTCACTGGTTATTATGCAAATCTGAAACAGCTTTCTGAATTGTGTCAGGCTCACAATATTCTTTTTTCAGTCGATGCCATTCAATCTGTGGGGATTATTCCTGTCAACGTCATCGATATGGGTATTGATTTCATGGCTGTAGGTGGTCACAAATGGATGATGTCACCTCTGGGAACAGGCTTTCTATATGTTACTGAGAATTTGCAGGCACAATTAAAATTGGCTTTTCGCGGCTATATGGGTCATGAGAACCCAGGTGATTATGGAAATTTTGAGCAAAAACTGAGTACAGATGCACGGCGATATGAATTGGGCGCATTTAATGCCGCGGCCATGGTCGGGGCAGAAAAAGCAACCGAACTTTTACTTGGCTGCGGGATTGAAGCTATTTATAAACATGTAGGTACCTTGATCGGTCATTTGAAGGATGGACTTCGTTCAACACCATTTATACCCATGTACGATTTTCCAGAGCACGAGCGCAGTGGTATCTTCATGTTTACCCATAATGATCCAACACAGAACCAGACCGTCTTTGAAAAACTGACAGCTGAAGGGGTAAATATTTCACTGCGTGGTGGCGGGATAAGATTTTCTCCCCATTACTACAACTCACTTGGCGAAGTGGACGAGCTTATTAGTTTGTTAACAGCAAATAATTAGCAGGATCGGGAACCCATCAAGAGATGGGACTTATAACAGGATGTATTTTATCAACCTGCTGAAACAGTTAAGGAAGCAAAGGAGCTTACCCATGCTCAAATCAAAATCCCTCATTATGATTATCAGCCTTGGGTGTGTATTGCTTCTTTCGACTTGTTCAAGGACAGAAAAGTCCCCGCCCTCTACTGAAAAAATTCCCATTACAACCAATTCGAAGTCAGCTTTGGCCGATTATTATCGTGGTTTGGCATTTGCAAATAAACTGCAACAGGAACAGGCGAAGGCCTGCTTTTTAAAAGCAGTGGAAAGTGACCCAACTTTTGCGACGGCCTGGTTGAGTCTGGCCTTGGTGTCAGCCGGTATTAACGATTTTCTTTCAGCACTTGACTCAGCGAAAGCCCATTCGGCTCATATCAGCGAAGCGGAAAAACTTAATATAGCAGCTGTGGAGTACGGTCTTTTGGCCATGAATATCGAGCAGAGTGAGACACTACATAAAATTGTGTCCCTCTATCCAGGGGACGAACGGGCACACATCAACCTGGGCAATTATCTTTTTGGGAGTCAGCTCTATCGTGAGGCGATCCAAAGCTATACCGCAGCAATAAATATCAATGATGAGCTTGCTGCGCCCTATAATATGCTGGGTTACTCTCAACGGGCTTTGGGGAATTACGGCGAGGCTGAGAAGGCTTTTAAACGCTATATCAAATTGAATTCGAACAACCCGAATGCTTATGACTCTTATGCTGAGCTCCTCCTTGAAATGGGACGATACAGGGAATCCATCGAATACTATAGACAGGCCCTTGCACTGGACTCAACTTTTGTAGCCTCCTATCTCGGTATCGCTTCCAATTATAATTTCCTGGGTGAATCGGAAAATGCGCGTTTGGAGCTCGAGAAGGGACGCCTTGTTGCCCCCAACTACATTGTTCTTCGTCAAACGATTTTTGCTGAAGCAGTTAGCTATGTGTGCGAAGGAAAATTTGACCAGGCACTGCTAATGTTTGACTTGAGCAGAAAGATTGCCGAGGAAAATGGCGATTTTGCCAATATTGCCAATGATTATGTGACAATGGCTAATATATACCTAGAATTGGGCAAGGTAGATACGGCCTTAACCCTGTATGACCAGGCCATGCAGGTTATCGATGAATCCGATCTGCAGATGGGGATTAAAGACAATGCCCACACCGTTGATCTTTATAATGACGCCCGCGCCCATGCTGCCCAGGGGGATTATAGATTGGCAAAACGCGAGGCAGAAGATTTTTCAAATATTGCCACAGCGATGAAAAATCCTGGCCAGATCAGACTTTCCCACCAATTGAATGGTCTGATCGCTCTCCATGAAAAAAAATATGCACTGGCCATCGATCAGTTTGAGCAATCGAATCAGCTTAATCCCCAAAACCTTTATCGAATTGGTTTGGCCTACGAAGGACTGGGTGATAGCGAAATGGCCAGAGCCATGTTTCAGCGAGCGAGGGAACTCAATATCCTGAATAGCATGGATCAAGCCTGGGTCCTCTGGAAGACCAGAGACCTGGCTGTTGCTCCAGACTGATCAAATATCGTAAGATGAACCGGCGTCAGATTACCGGTGCCAGATAAATCAATACCGCAATAAAATGTGAAAAACTTCCTGCCATCACAAAACCATGCCAGATGGCGTGGTTGAAGGGTAACTTTTCCCAGGCATAAAAGATGACCCCACCTGTATAAGCAAGACCACCGACTACCAGCCAGATGAGACCAGCTGTAGGTAGAGCCGCTATTAGGGGTTTAATGGCGACCATGACAACCCAGCCCATAAGAAGGTAAAAGGTCGTGCTTATGAAGTTATATTTTGGTCCAAAGATTATTTTAAAGGTAATTCCAGCCAGGGCAAGACCCCAGATGATCCCCAGAAGGCTCCACCCCCAGGGTCCACGGAGCGTGACCAGGAGAAAGGGTGTATAGGTCCCGGCTATCAACAGATAGATGGCCGAATGATCCAGAATTCTCAGGATTTCCTTGATTCGTTTTGACTTAAATCCATGATAAAGGGTTGATGCGAGATAGAGCAGAATCAATGATGATCCAAAAATACTGAAACTGACCACCTGCCAGGTGTCGCCGTACATGACTGCTCTCACAACCAGAAGCACCAGGGCAGCAATGCTAAGCCCGATCCCAATTCCATGGGTGATGGTGTTGGCTAACTCCTCGTAAAATGCCAGATTTTTTTTCATCCGGGAACTATAGCTGTCCTATTTCCTCAAAGAAGTAGACAATGCTCTCAATCCCCTTGTGAAAATTGGTGAGGCTGAAATTTTCGTTGGGCGCGTGCGCATTCTCGTCAGGAAGACCATACCCCATGAGCAGGACCGGAGCTTTGATAATGTCGGCAAACACCTTTACGATGGGGATCGATCCACCTTCGCGGAGGAAATCTACCTCTTTTCCAAAGGCTTTCTTGAGTGCCCGAACTCCTGCCTGAAGACCGGGGTTATCCAGATCGGTCACATAACCAAAACCGCCATGCATGGCATTGATCTCAGCCTTCATGCTTTCAGGCACGAGTGAATTCACATAGGCAATAAATTTACGGGAAATATCATCAGGATCCTGATTTGCAACGAGCCTCATGGATACTTTGGCGTGGGCTTCTGCCGGTATGACCGTTTTTGCACCCTCACCCTGGAAGCCACCCCATATGCCGTTGATATCAAAAGTGGGACGTGCCCAAAGACGTTCAAGATCTCCATATCCAGCCTCACCGAATAGTGCAGGGGCGGCAATACTGTCAGCAAAGTCCTTGGCACTAAAGGGGAGTTGGCTCAGTTTCTCATGCTCTGTCTCACTGATGGGCAGCACATCATCATAAAAACCCGGAATCCTGATCCGTCCCTGATCATCCTTCATTTGTGCCAGAATTTCCACCAGTGCATTGATTGGATTCTTGACCAGTCCACCAAAGGACCCTGAATGCAGATCTGTATTAGTGCCACGGAGATTGATCTGTAGATAAGTCAGCCCTCTTAGACCGTAGGTGATTCCTGGATAGCCTTCCCTGAACATGGGCGTATCTGAAATGACCACGTAATCAGCTTCAAGCATCTGCGCATGGTCCTTGATAAACCCTTCAAGATGGGTGGACCCAACTTCTTCCTCACCTTCGAAAAGCAGTTTTATATTTACTGGTAATTCACCCTGGGTTTTCAGATAGGATTCAGTAGCCTTCAGGTGGATAAAGATCTGCCCCTTATCGTCAGCTGCACCACGTGCGAAAATTTTATCACCTTTAATGACTGGTTCAAAAGGGGGTGAGGTCCATAGGTCCACTGGATCCACAGGTTGGACATCATAATGCCCGTAGATCAAGAGAGTAGGTTTCCCAGGTGCATTCAACCATTCAGAATAGACAATAGGGTGACCTTTTGTTTTATGGATGGTGGAATTTTCCAGGCCAATCTTGCTCATCTCGGCCTTGAGAAAATCGGCCATGAATAATAGATCACTTTTATGCTCAGGGTCGGAACTGATGCTGGGAATCTTCAGAATTTCGATAAGTTCCTGCTCAAAGCGATCATGATGTGCTATTAAAAAATCAATTATCTTGTTCATTTATTTAATCCTGTAATTCTGCAAGCTCTTGTTGAACAAATGCGACGAGCTCCTTTAAGGTCTCGGCGGAAAAATCGAATTTTATACCCATGGCTTCCCACACTTCAGGAAGCGGTTTTGAACTGCCGAGGCTCAGACCCTTAATATATCCCTCCAGGGCAGCTTTGGGGTCCTGTTTGTAGAGGCGATAAACCTGAAGCGCCCCAAGCTGGGCAATACCATACTCCACATAGTAAAAGGGCATGCCAAAGATGTGTAGCTGCCTTTGCCATCCATTTCTGCGATAATGATCATAACCTTCCCAGTTCACCAGGCCAGGTGTGAAGCGCATGTTCAACTCATCGAAATACGCGTCCCGTTCTTCGACTGTGTGATTCGGATTCAGGTAGACCCAATGCTGGAATGCGTCCACCGTAGCGCACCAGGGGAAGAAACCAATGATCTCTTCCAAATGTTCCCGTCTGGCTCGAATATGGTCCTTGGCATCATAAAATTGGTTCCAGTGTTCGGCAGTGAGCAATTCCATGCTCATCGAAGCTGTCTCTGCCATCTCTGAAGGAGTATCTCGATAGTGAATGAGGGGTTCATTATTGGTCAGAAAAGTATGCATGGCATGTCCGCCTTCATGACACATGGTGGTCACGTTACGATGGACTCCAGCTGCATTCATAAAAATGAATGGCATACCTGTAGTCTCCAGTCCGTAGTTGTAGCCACCGGGAGCCTTGCCTTTTCGCGATTCCAGATCAAAAAGTTCCGCAGCCTTCATGGCTTTCAGGTTCTCTCCAAACTGAGGGTGGATATTACTGAAGATCGATATGGTCTTCTCCAGAAGTTCTTCACCGGTTTTAAAAGGCTTAAGTGCCTCCTGTCCACCCGGTTCTCCCGCAACATCCCAGGGACGGTAATCATCCACACTCAATCCAAGTTTCTGACGGTGTGATTCAGCAATTGTTCTTGCCAGGGGAACAATAAATTCTTCGATGGCTTCCTGAAAAGCGATGGTATCCTGGGGGGTATAATCAAAGCGCTGTAAAAGGTCATGTCTGAAATCACGGAAATTATCATAATCTGCATTCTTTGCAGTTTTGACCCTTAATTTCAACATATCATTATAGATCTGATCTGCCTGTTCCTTGATGGAATAGCGTTTTTTACTGATGGCCAACCAGGCTTCTTTACGAACGTCCCGATCAGCTGATTGTAGCCTCACTGCGGCTTTTGGGAGCGGCATCTCTTCACCGTCAAGTGTAACGGTGAGTCCCCCTGTGAGTTGATCATATTTGGTGCTCAATTTTGAGATCTCTGCAGACAGTTCAACATTCTCCTCGCGAAATAATTCCAGCTCTCGCTTCAATTTCTTTTTGAATTGTCCATATCGTTCATCGGGAAGCTTGCTGAATGCCTCATGACCAGCGATCATCTTTTCCACGGCATTGGCCGCTTTTTCAAGTTCGGGAGCTATTTTTGTGGCAAATAATTCATGGCGCTCCACATACTCCTCGTTGTCTGTCTCCCGGCTCATATTGATATATGCCCAGGCATTCTGCTCATGGAAAACGCTCAGGGTTTCGCTGTAATGCAAGATGAGGTCTGAGAGTTCCTCAGTACTGCTTACTTTACTATTCAAAAGTGAATCAAAATATGGTTTTATATCATTCCAAGAATTGATGGTCAAATCGTATGGAATAAAATCAGATGGTTGATACATTATTGTCTCCTCATAGCTAATAATTGCAGTGGGCATGTTACACGATGGTCCCTGTGAAGCAAGGGCATTTTCTATGCCAAGTGCTGTGGGGCACTCATCGTGTCATCCTGAACGCAGGTGAAGGATCTCAATTGATCCCTGAATTTGAGATTCTTCGTGTCGCTCGGAATGACTCATCGGGGTGGGGTTGAGTGCTTCAAGAGTCTAAACGAACAACCGCCTTAGAAATAGGAGCCAATTTAGTTCTTCACCAGGATATCCCGCTTTCTGGAAACCAATTATTGATTAATATGGGAGCAATCGGGGATTGAAGCAGAGGAAGGACGATTAAATGAAGAAGCGGCTTGGTTTTCTTGATAGGTTTCTGACCCTATGGATTCTGGTATTCATGGCGTCAGGTGTTGGCATGGGCTATTTTTTTCCAAGGGTAAGCAGCTTCTGGGACAGCATGCAATCCGGGACAACCAATATTCCCATCGCCATCGGATTGATTGTCATGATGTATCCACCCCTTGCGAAAGTTCGCTATGAGCGTCTTGGAGATCTGTTCAAGGATATTCCCACTCTGAGCTTCTCCCTGTTTCTGAACTGGATTCTTGGCCCACTGTTGATGTTCTTCCTCGCCATCATTTTTCTCAGAGACTACCCCCACTATATGACTGGACTCATCCTGATCGGCCTGGCTCGGTGCATCGCTATGGTCATCGTTTGGAGTGATCTCGCAGGAGGTGATCGGGAATACACTGCAGGTCTCGTTGCCCTTAATTCGATCTTCCAGATAATATTCTTCTCAGTTTTTGCCTTTTTTTATCTGACGGTTTTTCCTGCTTGGTTTGGGCTCAAGTCCGTGGTCGCCGCCATTTCCATGGCTGATATTGCCAGGAGCGTTGGAATATACCTGGGAATTCCGTTTTTTGCCGGGATGATCTCGCGCTACACCTTGATTAGAGTAAAGGGCAAGTCCTGGTTTAATCTGGTTTACGCTCCTATGATCAGCCCCTTAACCCTGATCGCGTTATTGTTTACGATCTTTGTTATGTTCTCATTGAAAGGTGAGCTCATTGTTGAGATACCCTTTGATGTTCTCCGCATTGCGCTTCCGCTGATCATTTATTTTCTGGCCATGTTCGGAATAACTTTTTTTGTGTCCAGATCATTGAAGACATCCTATGAAAAGACCGTTTCCCAATCCTTTACAGCGGCCAGTAATAATTTTGAGCTGGCCATTGCCGTTGCCGTTGCCGTGTTCGGGATCAACTCAGGAGAGGCTTTTGCGGCCGTCATTGGTCCCCTGGTCGAAGTCCCTGTTCTGATCGCCCTTGTGAATGTGGCCCTTAGATTCAGATCAACATTTTATACACCAAATATAAGCTGAAAGGTTACGCATGCAGATTGGACCCTACAAACTCACCTCTCTGGTCACTTCGACCTTTGCTTTGGATGGTGGGGCCATGTTCGGTGTCGTTCCAAAAACCCTGTGGAGCAGGCAGGTTGAGGTCGATGATCTTAACCGTATAAAGATGGTAACACGGACGCTGCTTCTTGAGTCAAATGATCGTAAAATTCTTATAGATACTGGAAATGGAGACAAATGGGATTCCAGGATGCAGGAAATCTTCAAGATTGATACAAAGGGATATATTCTTCCTGATAGTTTACGCAAACATGGAATTGCTTCAGAGGACATCACAGATGTGATCTGTACCCATCTGCATTTTGATCATGTCGGGGGGAATACCCGCATTGAAAACAACCGGATCATCCCAAGCTTTCCAAATGCAAAATACTGGGTTCAGGAAGAGAATTGGAAACTTGCCAACAAACCCCACGCCAAAGATAAGGCCAGTTATCTGAATGAAAACTGGTCCGTTCTGGCAGAAAGTGGGATGCTTGAAATTCTATCCTCTGAGCGAGAGCTATTCAATGATATCAAGCTTGAAATCGTGAATGGTCATACCATGGGACAGCAACTTCCCTTCATTAGTGATGGTACTAGCAGTATGATATATGGTGGGGACCTTTTCCCCATGAAGGCGCATATTCCCATCCCCTGGGTTATGGCCTATGACAATGAACCACTGCGTTCAATTGCCGAGAAGAACAAGATCTTGCCCCGATTGTTGGAACAGGATACCATAATCTTTTTTGAACATGACCCTGATACGGTTGCCTGCAGGTTAATCTCGACTGAAAAGGGGATTATCGGTGGTGAAAATATCTTCATCTGAACAGTGTCTGGAGGATATGATCAAGCTCATCAATCATTCATAGCGCATGTTGAATCATAAAACACTTGTAAAAATTTCCAACAATCTTGGGATTGACAAAGTCGGTGTATCCCTTGCTGATGCGATACAATCAGACAAGCTGATCAAATGGCTGGACAATGCTTATCACGGACAAATGAATTACATGGCACGCAATCGTGAAAAACGCCTCGATCCCAGAGAGCTTTTACCCGGTGCACGATCAGTCATATCCATTTTTGTGAACTATCATCAGCAAGATCAAATACCCCATTTAGATGGGGTAATCTCAAAATATGCCAGAGGTTTGGATTATCATCTCGTATTAAAAGACCTCCTCCACGATCTGGCAGGCAAACTATTTGCGGAACAAATTGCGGACTTGAGCCGGTCAGCTCGAGCCAGGGTGTACAGAGTATTTGTGGATTCCGCTCCTGTGATGGAAAAACACTGGGCAGTGGCCGCCGGTATTGGCTGGCAGGGCAAACATTCAAATGTTATTACCAGAGAATTTGGTAGTTGGGGCTTTCTCGGTGAGATCATTACCACAGAGACCTTTGATCATTATGATATGGCGATTCCCGATCTTTGCGGGACCTGTGTGGCCTGTATCGATGCCTGTCCTACATCGGCCATTGTGGAGCCCTACCTTGTGGATGGCTCGAAATGTATTTCATATGCAACTATCGAATTAGAACCTGAGGTATCCATTCCGGACGATATCCGTGCGGGAATGGATGATTGGATTTTCGGCTGCGATATATGTCAGGATGTCTGCCCCTGGAATCGCTTTGAGAAATCTAGTGGGATCAAAGCTTTTGAACCAGTTGAAGGATTCAGATCGGGTAGGCTCCCGGAATTCCATCAGATGGATGAGGACGGATTTCAACGTCAGTTTGGAAAGACCCCACTTGAGCGTCCCGGATTATTGGGGATGCTCCGAAATCAATCCGCTAAGAGGTAATCTCCTCGATCAATTCCACGTTCCAGTGCTTATCCACCCAGAGCATCATGATATGCATCCCAAGATCCCAGGTTTCGAGAATTTTTGCTGATCGATGTAGCTGTTTCAAGTGCTTTTCCTTGGAAACGGGATTGCCGGCACAGTCATGATGGGCTACCAGGGCCAGTTCTGTGGAATGATGTGTATCTCTGGAAACAAGAATTCTCTGCAGGATGAGCCGGGAGGCAGTTGCTGTTGAACCCATAATACGATCAGGACCTGCTTCTGTGATCACATCGATATAGTCAGCTCCTGTTCTATCCTTCATCCATGAATTGACCGGATCCTGGACCCGTCCATCCATACAGTTAATCACAGTGGCAAATTTTGAAGCCATGGCGTTTTCCTTTATTCAACAGTTTTATTTGAAGATATATCGAGTTTGCGTTTTAGCTCAACGATTCTCGTGTAAGATTCATGAATTCTCTCTGGTTTTATCTTGCCTTCGTTGATGGCGGTAAGAATAACATTCTGCATCTTTTGTGGCAGGTCATCATCCAGGTTTCGAGGATCTGAGAATTGAAGGATATCTGATCCGGAATTGACTGCTGCAATGATGATCTCTTCCAAACTGAAACGTTTGATGATCGCTCCCATTTGGAGATCATCGGTAATGACAACACCCTCATAACCCAGTTTATCCCGGAGATTGTCCTGAATATGGACGGCAGATAGGGACGCTGGATATTTAATATCCAGATCTTGATCGAATAGGTGGCCAGCCATGATGATATCTACCATGGATGAATCAATCAGTTTAGCAAATGGCAGTTGTTCATCTTTTTCCCAAGTCTTGGTGATATCGGTCAAATCGTTGTGTGTATCCTCCCGGGAACTACCATGCCCTGGATAATGTTTTAAGGTGGTGAGCACCCCTGCGTTTCGATGCGCATTTATAAATGCTTTGCTGTACTGGTAAACCTTTTCCGGATCAGAAGAAAAACTACGCCTCAATTTGCCGATGGCGGGAGAACTATGATTGATATTCACATCGACCACAGGCCCAAAATTAAGATTTAGACCAGTGGCATGAATTTGGGAGGCCATTCGAGAATAAACCTTGAAAGCTTCATCCAGGTTAAGCTTATCACCAACATCGGCGGCAGATGGAAACTCTTCGAATCCCTGGGAGATCTTGAGTCGTCTAGCTTTCCCGCCCTCCTCATCGACAGCCAGCAAAAGAGGTAATTGAACACTCAATTCGTTGAGATCATGGATAAAGTCCCCGAGTTGTTTGCCATCCTTGATGTTGTGCTTGAAAAATATAATACCACCAATTGCCCCGTTCTCAATTTGTTTACGGGTCTGTTCCATAAATTCATTGTTCATTTCGGTCCCTCGAATACCCACCATAAGCATCTGACCGATCTCCTGTTCAAGCTGTGCTTTATCAAAGGGGCGAGCGTCCTGGGGGCTTTGAGCCATAGTTGCAGCTCTTGCAATGAAGAACTGGAGAGTGAAAATCAGTATGATTTTTCGCAGGGGCATGAGCATTTAAGGTAGATGTGAATCGGAATGGATTCAAGGGAATGAGCAGATCGCACCAGAAAAAAATCGAATAAAATACTCGGAATCAGTAAACAGATATTCTTCCTGTTTATAATCCGTCGAAGAGACAACCCCAGCAAACCTACTTGCTTGGGAATATCCCAAATTTTCTGCCAAAGCGACCGATTGATAGAAAAAAATAATTATCAATAGGTCATTATGACACACATGAGTCATAATATCAGACCTCCATCTTCATAAGTCAGCCATACTGGCGTGTAATTTGAATTGGCACGGCTTTCGAACTAGAGGAGGGCGTGTTGAGCTGCATTTTGAAAATTTAAATAGAAACTTAATAAAGGAGATTTTATCATGACACTCGTAAAACTAGCAAGACCAAGGATCAACAGAAATTTTGACAGTATGCTGGATAGTTTTTTTGACGATTTTAACTATCGGAACAGTACTCGGAATCTTTGGCGTCCTGCGATGAACGCTCGGGATTTGGAGAAGAGTTATGAACTATCCTTTTCCCTCCCAGGGTTTGAAAAGGAAGAGATTGCCATTTCTGTCAAGAATAACACACTCACCCTCAAAGCGGAAAAGGCAGAGGTCAAAGAGGATGAGGGTGTGACCTATCTGGCTCGTGAGATAGCTTTCGGAACCTATGAAAGGAATATCGATCTTCCTGAAAACGTAAACAGCGATAAGATCACTGCCGAATACAAGAGCGGCATTCTAAGCCTGAGCATTCCCAAGACCAAGGAAGCGCTTCCCAAGGAGATTGCCGTCACCATCAAATAAAAAAGAGTGTGAGCAAAATAGTGTGCTCACACTCCAGGTCTTACTGCAAAAAGGCCCCGAATATTGGGGCCTTTTTGCTTTTCAGCGTGTTCTGTATTTAGTACAAGGTTCTATTTGCGACCAGTTACCAGGTTATCCACGACAGAAGGATCTGCCAGCGTGGAAATATCACCCAGACTGTCTAGCTCGTTCTCGGCTATCTTGCGCAGAATTCTGCGCATGATCTTTCCTGAGCGAGTCTTGGGCAATGCAGGTGTGAATTGGATCTTGTCTGGTTTGGCATGAGGACCGATCTCTCTTTTAACTGATTCAGCGATGGATGCAAGAATCTCATCTGATCCCTCTACCCCGGCCATTAACGTTACATAGGCATAGATACCCTGTCCCTTGATGTCATGGGGGAATCCAACCACAGCTGCTTCAGCAACTCCCATGGCCTTGCCAATAGCACCCTCAACCTCGGCCGTACCAATTCTATGACCAGAAACATTGAGTACATCATCGACACGACCAGTGATCCAATAATCCCCATCTGCATCACGACGAGCACCATCACCTGTGAAATAATATCCAGGGTACATGGATAGATAAGTTTGTTTAAAACGATCATGATCTCCATACAAGGTTCTCATCATTCCAGGCCAGGCAGCTTTCATTGCCAACAAACCTGATTTGTCATTGCCTTCTATCTCTTTCCCATCTTCAGTCAGAAGAACAGGCTGAACACCAAAGAAAGGAATTGTGGCTGACCCTGGTTTTAAGGGGGTGATACCTGGGAGAGGGGTAATGAGAATACCACCGGTCTCTGTTTGCCACCATGTGTCCACGATGGGGCATTTACCCTTTCCGACGATATTATAATACCAGTTCCATTCAGGAGACTTGATTGTCTCACCGACAGTACCAAGCAATCTAAGAGATGAAAGATTACGGCTCTCTACCCACTCATTTCCTTCACGCATGAGCGCACGAAGTGCAGTTGGAGCTGTATAGAAAAGGTTCACTTTATGCTTGTCGACAACATCCCAGAATCGACCAAAATCAGGATAATTCGGGACACCTTCGAACATCACGGTGATGGCCCGGTTTGCCAGGGGACCATAAACAATGTAGGAATGTCCTGTTACCCAGCCGATATCAGCCGTACACCAATAAACATCATCTTCATGATAATCAAAAATGAGCTCATGGGTCAATGCTGCATAAACTAAATATCCACCGGTAGTGTGGAGCACGCCCTTTGGTTTTCCTGTTGAACCAGAGGTGTATAGAATGAAGAGCGGATCCTCGGCATCCATTTCCTCAGGAGCGCAAACAGCAGCAGCTTTTGCCATACCTTCGTGCCACCAGATATCTCTTGGGCTTTCCATCTTCACATCAGCTCCGGTACGTTTAACAACGACACAAGTCTCAATGGAAGGAGCCTCAACAAGCGCTTTGTCTGCATTTGACTTCATGGGAATGTCAAGTTTTAAACCTCGTACTCCGGTATCCTGAGTAATAAGTACCTTGCATTTTGAATCATTGATACGATCACGCAGTGATTCAGGACTAAAGGCACCAAAAACGATGGAATGAATTGCCCCGATTCTTGAGCATGCCAGCATTGCTATTGAAAGTTCAGGGATCATCTGCATATAGAGACAGACCCGATCACCTTTTTTAACTCCGCGGGATTTTAACACATTGGCAAATTTTTGGACTTTTGCCAAGAGTTCGGAATAGGTGAATTTTTTGTCTTCTGTGGGATTGTTTCCTTCCCAGATCAACGCAGTACGATCACCAAAGCCCGCCTCAACATGCCGATCCAAACAGTTGTAGCTTACATTAAGTTTTCCACCTTCGAACCATTTGATATCAGCAGCAGCCAAATTGAAATTGGAAACCTTGTCCCATTTTTTGAACCAGGTCAGACGCTCTGCCTGCTCTGCCCAGAAACCATCTGGATCATTTACCGATCTGTGATACATCTCCTGATACTGTTTCTTGGTTTTGATGTGCGCATTCGCAGTGAACTCAGCAGATGGATTAAAGATTTTTACATCACTCATTTCGACTCCTTTATATACTTATCAGATACTTATATAATTTAGTTTTTAAGTATTGCAAACAATGCGCCAAAACTTTCATTACCAAATCATGGCGGTATTAATATTTATACAAACGCAATTAATTCGCGTAAAACAGCACTGAAATTTTATGCCAAGAATTTTAGAATGTGATGCTCTAAATCATCCTGATCAATTTCTAATACATTTAATAGCATATAATTTACTGGCCACTTTGCAATTACCTTATCCAGTAGGATAGGACGAATGGTCCAGATCATCTTACGGTTCTGCTCAACCAATTCCTGCAAACCTGCTGACCATCCATCTGAATGGAGCTCCAGGTGCCCGATTTCGTCAATGATCACAATTGTGGATTCATCAGAAATTGATTGATTCAAGATTCGTTCGCCAAATTCAATCCCAGGGATTCTGAAATTAAAGGGTCCACTTCGAATCGGTGAAGTCGGTTCACTGCGTTCACACAATAGTTGAGAGTTTTGGGTTATAACATCAACTACGTGATAATGGTCTCGCTCCCCGTCTGCCCAGCCTCCCTCAGTGTAGAGTCCGGAGAAAACTAGCTGCCGTAAATTTGGCTTACCCAGGATTGATTTAACAAGGCTGGTTTTTCCCTGCCCCTGTTCTCCGGAAAGGATGATGACTTTAGCTGTGACCAGATGCTCTTTCCTGAGCTGTTCTAGGGCTCCCAGCAATTGAGTGAGTGCATGGAATGGATGTCTCCAAAACTGACGTTGCTGAGAGACCAGTTTCATCGTCCGGGGGAGAACCTCAAATGCAGCCGACATGGCTTCAAAAACGATACCCATACCCCGACGAATAAACCAGTCAAGAATAATTGGATTTCGAATTTCTATGCTTAAGGCAGAAAAACCAAAAATAACCAGCAGGGCCCGCGTAGCCATGCCTAGGCCGGATTCTAAACCGATCAGGAGGGACTCTGTGTTATCCCAGCCACCAAGGAGCAATCCTGATAAGACCATAAGGGCTATCAGTTGTATCCACAATTGAGGTTGTTTCAATCTTCTAAGAGAACGTGAGTAGCGGGCGATATTGAGAGCAACATAGATAGCCACGAAACTGCTGCCTAAAACCTGAGAAAGATCATCCAGGACTGATAAGCCACCGAGAAGAATAAGCAGATTCACAAACAAGAGAGGGACTGAGTATGCCTGTGAGACTGAAGCTGTCAACAGATTCTCAGCGACCGAGACCTGCTCAGAACCAGCTGGAGATATGGTCTGCTTCGTCCGCTCTCCATTCGTACGAAATGCAAGGGCCGCAACCAGCGCTCCAAAACTTAGATCTATTATGAAGATCAATTTGACCAGATCCAGAGGGAATGCTCCCGATATCTGTAAGCTTTTAGCGGCCATGAAATAGAGTTGCTCATACAGCTTGACAAAATCAGGGCCATAGGTCATGAGCATGACAAATATCTTTTGAAAGAGACTCCAGGAAACTGCCAGGGCACCTCCCAGAAGAAAACCTGGCCAGCGACCCCTGAATACACGAACACATAATTCCAGGATCACACCTTCCATGAAAATGCCAACCATTGGTCCAAAAATAATGGCTGAGGGAGAAATTGATTTCATGGTAGCTGTGACCAGCGCAGTTCGCCAGAATAGACCTTTATCCGGCCAGAGCTTGTATCCATTGATCATCAGGATCAACCCGAGGGCAGCCAGAAAAGTGCCCGTTAAAGGGATATGGAGGTTATGGAGAAAACTGCCCAGGATAATTTCTACAGAAGCCCAAAGGCTTCCCAGCATCGCCGCCTTCAGCCAGATATCAGGGAGTGCCCTCTGTTTTGTATGAGTCATAGATCGGTCATCACAGTGTATACTTTGGGAGAAATATTTTTGAGTATTTTGTATGGTGTTGCTTCCATGTATCGTTCTCTTTCCAAGTACGGGAGCGAATTTTTTCGTTTCCAAAAAAATCGTATCGGCCTCAGACCATTTCCACTCGGAAGAAGGTCGATTGGCTGAGAGAATTATTTAATAGCCCTTGAAATCTAATGCAATTAGCATGTAAGTAAATCAATTCTACAGCTTTGTCTCTGATCCGATTATATTAGGTATCGAAGAAGTTAAATTAGTGGTATGAATAGAAAATAATGGGGAGAACTAAAAGTGGCACAAAGCGTTAAGGGAACTCAGACCGAAAAAAACCTGCTTATCGCATTCGCAGGAGAATCTCAAGCTCGCAACCGCTACACTTACTTTGCCAGCGTAGCGAAAAAAGAGGGTTTGATTCAAATATCTCAGATTTTTGAGGAAACTGCCAACCAGGAGAAGGAACACGCGAAACGTTTCTTCAAGTTTTTAGAAGGTGGTGAAATTGAGATCACAGAGACCTTTCCTGCTGGAACCATTGGCACAACATTGGAGAATCTGAAAGCAGCCGCCGCCGGTGAGGAACATGAATGGACCACCATGTATCCTGAATTTGCCAGGATAGCTCGTGAAGAAGGTCTTACCACGGTGGCAAAAGCATTTGAGTCAATATTGGTAGCAGAAAAGCAGCATGGCAAACGTTATACTGATCTGGCAAAGAACCTTGAAGAAGGGAAAGTCTTCAAACGCAACGGCAAAATTGTGTGGCGCTGCATTAATTGTGGCTATCTCCACGAAGGGGAGGAAGCACCAAAAATGTGTCCTGCCTGTCTTCATCCACAGGATTATTTTGAGCTGTTGGGGGAGAACTGGTAAACTCCAACCAGAAAATATATTACTGAACAAAGAACCCTGTTTTATGACAGGGTTCTTTATTGTTAAAAATCAGGGCAATAATTCTATTAACTAAGTATAGCTATGTGTGATCCACTTCAAACCGCCACAGAACAAAGCCCATAATCCCGAACCCCAAGATCATAAAAGCTGGATTCATTAAGGCAGTGCTGATGGTGGCTCCTCCGTTGATAAGTTCTCTGGAGATATGAGCCATCCCGAACCCGATAGTGTCACGAAATGCATAAATAAGTCCCAGGATCCATACGGCTAGAATCCCATGCAGGAAAAGACCGAGCTTATCGAAAACGATTGCTTGCTGTACATTAAGCTCGGATGGAATCTGCAGGAGTTGATCTTCCAGATAGCTCGGTATCCTTTGCCAACTTTCGTCAAACAATGAATCAATTTTGTCCTTCCGATCAGTGATTTCCGGCTTCATATTTCGACCTCCTGAATGATTTCGCGTAGTCTTTCTTTTGCCCGGTATAAATGAGATTTTACGGTATTGATGGGGATATCCATTATCTGTGCGACCTCTTCATATTTAAACTCTCTCAGGTAGTACAAAGTGATAACATCAGCTTGATTGGGTGAGAGGGATGCGATCGCTTTTCTAAGATAATCCGTTCTGGATTCAGCCCAGAATCCATTTTCGGCATCAACTGACTCAGTAGACAGTTCATGCTCACCCCCCTCATCATAAGCAATCAGGGGTTTTGAAATTCTGGATTCCTTAGTCAGCATGGTATTACAGACATTAAGGGCTATTTTATATATCCAGGTCCCGATCTGAGATTCGTTTCGAAAATTCTTTAAACCCCGATAGACCCTGATAAAGGTCTCTTGAGTAATATCCTCAGCCAGGCTTGCCTGATTTGATTTCATTAATGCAAGATTGTAAATACGATCACCATGGTCCTTGACAAGAAGGTTAAATGTCGCATCCAGTTTTTCCTGCCTCATACCAATCATGCTGCTCCCATCAATAGTTAGACAAGTTAATGGGGAGAATTGTTGCGCTTGTATTGAAAATAAAAATAATCGAAAATTTAACTGAATTTACTGCAACATTATTGGCCGCGTGTTTGTCAAATACTACGATGAACAAAACTTAAATAGGAACAGGAGATACAAATGGTTTACGAAATATTTATACCCATAACCCTTTTTGTCATGACAGGACTTGTTGTCGCAGTGGCAATGATCGTGCTGTATTATAAAAGGAAATTGGAAAGTCAGGAGATCATCGCCGCCATCGAAAAAGGTGTGGAGGTCAAGTTCCCTGAGAAGAAGCACAATCGGCTCATGCCAGGACTAGTCTGGACTTTTTGCGGTATCGTCATGACCCTGGCCATGGCAAGAATTGTTCCCGAAGATGCACCTGCCGGGATATGGATATGGGGATTGATTCCTGTTGCAGTTGGTGCTGCATACCTCATCGTTTATAAAAAAGAAAATGAGACAAAGGAAAACTCAGAAAACTAGACCCCACACATCGTAATGTTTGCTATGTAAAGTAGAGGCGGGACAACCTGCCTCTACTTTTTATAATCTCCACATTAATCGTTTTACACAAATATAAACACACTCAGTGAACATTTTTCTTTTGAAATCGTCTGACTAGATTGGATGAAGAAAAATGGACCTCAAATACATAATAAATAAACGGCTCATTATTGTACTCGCGCTTATATCAAGTGTGACTGCTACGGCCCAATCGAACTATGGGAGAATGAACGGTTTTCTAAAAGATGCCGACACCGGCGAACCTCTACTCTTTGCTAATGTCAGTCTCAGGAATACAGGGATTGGGTCAGCAAGTAATAATGATGGTTATTACATCATCTCCAATATACCGCCAGGGGAATATACCCTGCAAATCTTGATGATGGGATATACCCGCACTGAAAAATCGGTTCGAGTTGTTGCCGGACTGGAAGAACGACACGATTTTGAAATTCGACCGATTTCCATTGAAGGCGAAGAAGTGGTGGTAACCGGAGATAGACAACGCTTTGAAAAACAAATTGAGGTAAGTGCAGTAAGTCTGAGCATGCGCGATGTAAAAACCATGCCTGCTTTTGTGGAGGCCGATATTTTTAGAACCCTTCAGCTCTTGCCCGGTGTGCAGTCATCAAGTGACTTTTCCTCCGCATTGGTTGTGAGGGGGGGGAGTCCAGATGAAAACCTGATCATGCTGGATGATATCGAGATTTATAACCCATTTCATCTGGGAGGTGTTTTTTCCACCTTTAACGCTGATGCCATTGCTGATGCTGAATTTCTGGCAGGTGGTTTTCCTGCGCGCTATGGAAACCGAATTTCCTCAGTCCTGAGCATCACAGGACGGGAAGGAGATTCCAGACATAACAAATTGTTCGATGGGAAAAAATTAGGGGAATATTTTGACATAAGCCAGGTAAGAGGTGAAGTTAATTTGCTGAGTTCCAAGCTTTTAGTGGAAGGACCGCTGCTCAGAGGATCCTGGGTGTTTTCCGGAAGAAGAACCTACTTTGACCAGATTGCCAAGCTCTATTATTGGGCAAAAGATGAACCCATGGACTGGTCCTATTATTTTTACGACTTCCAAGGCAAGGTCGTTCAGAATATTAATCCCTCCAATCGCCTTAGTTTTTCACACTATAAGGGGAGAGACCGGATTGCTTTTGAACTGGAGCAATCCGATTCGGATGTGGGTTTTACCTGGGATTGGGGCAATTCAACGAAAAGTGGGGAATGGCGCTGGGTTCCAAATTCCAGATTCCTTTCCACCCTCTCGCTGGCCAATACGGTTTATCAATTCGATGTAAATCTTAGCTATTCGGCAACAGATACAACCGGCGTAAATGCTGAGACACAATTTATCGTATTTAATCAGATCGATGATAAAACATTAAAAGAGAATTTGGACTGGTTCATCAATTCAGCACACACACTGACCCTCGGTCTGGAATTAAAGGACCTGGGAGTCCAGTTTAATATTGGCAATGATGAAATCACCTTCATTGACGAAGTCGAGTCCAACATGATTTATAGTGGTATACTTCAGGAGAAGTGGCAGCCCAATCCAGTGATCATGCTTCAAAGCGGACTGCGAATCACCAAGTACAGTGCCCACGATAGACTCTATTATGAACCACGCCTCGGATTCAAGTTTCTTTTAAACCGGGATCTTGCCTTCAAGGGTGCCTGGGGTATCTACAACCAATTTATTTTTACCGCCCAGGATGAGGATGCGATTCTGAGCATCGTAGATTTCTGGAATCCAATTCCCAGCAACTACCATGCTAAAGCAGTACAACATTATGTTCTTGGCTTGGAACAATGGATTGGTGATGGGTGGTTTGCTAGTCTGGAAGCCTACTACAAGCCTTATCGCAATACTCTGGTGATCAATCCGAATCAGAATTTTAGTGATCCAGATGATGATTATACCGAGGGTACAGCCAAGGTTTATGGCGCTGAATTATTATTCAAAAAGAACATCGGTAAGATTACTGGATGGTTGGGATTCTCCTACATGGATAGCCAGCAGGAATTCGACTTTAACGGAGATGGATTGGCCATAGAATCAGATGGAGAGGTCTACAAATCCAAGTATGATCAACCCTATTCTGTGAATCTGGTGTTGAATTATGCTCCCTCAGTGAAAAACTCGTTTGGATTGACCATTAGCAGCAGCAGCTCGAATTTGTATACCCCTACAGTGGGGTATACCTATACTCAGAACGGTTCATCATTTGACTTTAGCAACCCCTATAGCGACCTCACTGAATTGAAGGGTACGCGGAATTCAGCCCGATATCCCAATTACTTTCGGGCAGATGTCAGCTATGCCCGACAAATAACGCCCTTTGGAATTGAGGGTCTCTGCAAGATTCAGGTCATCAATCTGAGTAATCATTTTAACACCTTTGTCTATAATTGGGACCTGGCAGCAGGAACTGTTGAAGGAGTTGGTATGTTCCCCTTCCTGCCCACTTTTGGCGTGGAATTCAAATTTTAGGTGAACAGGATGAATCCAATTAAAACCTTGAACATGAATACGCTCAGATTATTGGCAATAATGATCCTGTTGATGATCGTGAGCTGTACCGAAGAGCTGAGTATTGCTGATTTTTCCGACGACTTCGAAAATTACCAACAGGAATTACGGATAGAAGGTATCCTGGATCAGAAAGATTTTTCGAAATCAATCATCCGAATTGACCGAACGATTCTGGTCACGGATACAACACTGTTTAATGGCCGCGATGACAATGGTGACTGGGTATCCTTTACCGATGAAAATGGAAATGGTCGTTGGGACGACGGCGAAGCTCTGAATGATGACATCGGTGGCGAATATCAGGGACCTAACAACCCACCCTTGGGCCAGGGCAACGGAATCCCTGACCCTGGTGAACCCCATGTTGATGATTTTATTGAAATACTACCCCAGATCCATGATTCAACGATGAGCTCTGTTCTGCTCCGGGAAGTTGAGACACAGGCCTTTGTGGCAGAGTTTGAATGGCGAGCTCAGGCAGCCTCATTTGATAAAAGTTTTGGACCTGGTGGTCCTCCAGAGTTGGCTGCCCAGAATCCATATATCACCTATTATTATGGTGCCTATGTTCCTGCACCAGAATATTCAGATGTGATCTTGTCCGAGCATAAAACGTATCAACTGGAAATCACCACCATTACTGGGCGGGTCATCACTGCCACAACAGATATCATCCTTGCCCCACTGAATTTGAACTGGGAAGGAACGACGTGGAACAGCGATACACTCTATGTTGCTTCTAAAAACCTGGTGACCCCTTTGAAGTGGAATAATCCTCCTGAATCATTTTTTGGCGGGTTAAAGCTGGATCTGGTTTTCCGGTCTGACTCAATCAAAGGTTTTTATGCCTACACAAAGGCTGCGTTCGAGGTAAATAAAGAAACGGATTTGCCTGAATTCCAGGAGTATTTTATTGGCTTTCCTTTGGGCTTATACAGGATAACCCTCGAAAGTTATAATGATGGCTATGGTAAATATGTGTATTCTGGTCTTCCCCTGCGGGATAGGGAATTGTCCAATTGGCGTGACCAGAACGGCAATGTGATCCTCGGGCGACTTGGCTCAAAATCTTCTTACCAGTTTTATATGCGTCTGATCTCTCCCAGCGGTTGAAGATAAAACTGACTGATATCAGTTTCCTGGCAAAGAACCATGAGTAATCGCTCGATCCCAATGGCGATCCCACCCGTGGCTTGCATTTTTCCCACAGCTTCTATCAGATCGTAATCGATGGGATGGGGCGGATAGCCAAGGGCAAGACGCTCTGCATTGGCGGATTTAAATCTACGCTCCTGTTCCAGAGAATCTGTCAATTCACTAAAAGCGTTCCCAATCTCCACCCCCTGGATATACAGCTCGAAGCGTTCAGACCACTTGTGCTCGGGCTCTTTCAGTTTTGAGAGCGCTGCCATGCTTGCAGGATAATCATAGATGATCTCAGCTTGAGTCATACCCAGGTTCGGTTCAATTATTTTCATCCAGACCCGAAAGAATATATCCTCAAAGCTTTCATTCTCGGGGATGGTCTCGTTCAAGATGTTTATGGATTCGTTCCGCCAGTATTTCGAGTCCTCCATTCCCCGCTCAAGATCGATCTGTCCATATTTTTCAAAACATTCCTGTATGCTGGTCCTTTTCGATTCCAACTCCCAGGAAAAGCCAGAAGGTTTTTGGATTTCTGGAAAACGAGACTGTAAAAATTCTAAAAGTCGATCAACATCATCCATGATTTCCAGGTAACTTCCTGGACGGTACCACTCGAGCATGTTAAACTCTGGATGATGCAGAGGGCCTGACTCTCCATGATTACGAAAGACCCGGGCGATCTCAAATACTTTGTCAAACCCAGAACCCAGGGCTTTTTTAATGGCAAATTCAGGCGAGGTTGGGAGATAATATTCGATGACCTCACCATGAAAATTCAGATAGTTCGTTTTAAATCCATGCAGATGAACCTCCATTCCCGGTGAGGGCACAAGTAGAGGGGTCTCCAGCTCAAAGAAGTTCTCGCTGGTAAAGAATTCCCGGATCAGATTTATTAAACTTCTTTTTTGCTTCATGCGAGTTTTATTCATGGGAAGAATATGGCTTTGTGGAAGCCGGTTTCAAAATTGTGATCTATGGTTATGTTAAAGGGTGGAGTAAAATTTGAGAGAATCCCTGAAAAATAAACAAGAGCGAATGAAACGGATACTGGCCAGCCTCTATGAGGCATATCCAGATTCCAAATGCAGTTTGGAGCATCGGTCACCTTTCCAGCTCCTCATTTCGACCATGCTCTCAGCGCAATGCACCGATGAGCGCGTGAATAAGGTCACCCCTGAACTTTTCAACTATTATCCCACTGCGCTTGCCATGGCTGCCGCTCCGGTCACACATCTGGCAGAGCTGGTTCGATCCACTGGATTTTTCAACAGTAAATCAAAGAATATGAGTGCCTGTGCCATTGCCATTATGGAAAGACACGGGGGGGAAGTTCCAGCAGATCTTGAGGCTCTGGTAAAACTTCCCGGGGTGGGTCGTAAAACTGCCAATGTGGTGCTGGGAACAGGATTCCATATCCCCGGTATTGTGGTTGATACCCATGTCATCCGCATTGCCAATCTCCTGCGCATGACCGATCAGCAGGACGCGATGAAAATTGAATTTGAGTTGCAGAAGATCATTGAAAAAGATCATTGGGTCATGTTCACCCATCTCATCATCGATCACGGGAGGGCAGTGTGCATTGCCCGACGTCCCCAGTGTCACAAATGTGTATTGGCCGAATACTGTCCTTCAGTTCTCCCGGAAGATGCGGTGAAGAAGAAATAATATGGATACTGCTATTTCCTTTCTGGTAAGGGGGCGCGTTCAAGGAGTTGCTTTCAGGGCATTTGTCAAGAGCAGTGCCCAGCAATTGGGTCTCAAAGGCTGGGTCAAGAATGATATTGATGGCTCAGTACGTGGGCAAGTCGAGGGTGATCAGGGGCTGGTGATCGAATTTATGAAACAGATTCGGATCGGAAATCGCTGGTCAGATGTTGAAGCTCTGGAAGAAAAGGTTCTCCCTTGTAGTGGAGAATTTACCGGTTTTGAAATTCGGTATTAGCATTTCTAGACATAAATAATGTTTCACTTGTCTTTCCGGGTCGCGGCTATCAGGTTGTGAGGTGGCACTTTCGCATTTGGGATCGCTTCGGTCATTAGACTCATTCGCGAAGACGAAAATGAAAATTTTTAAAAGAGGGTGATAGAGTGAAGCCGGTATTTTTTGACAAGAAAACATGTGGGACCTGCAAGAAGGCCCAGGCGTATCTGAATGAAAACAAGGTGGAATTTGAAATCATAGATATCATCAATAAGCCACCTGATCGAGAATTGCTGAATAAATTCATTGATGAAGACAATGTGAAGCAATACTTGAATCCCCGCAGCGCGATTTATCGTGAACTTAAATTGGGGGAAAATATTCCAGATAAAGCGCGGGCAATTGAGTTGATGCTCCAGGATTCGAATTTGATCAAGCGACCCTTTATTGTGAAGGGGGAAATTGCCAGCTTTGGATTCAAACCTGAGGAATTTCAAGAGAAATGGGTTTAATAACACCTGTAAAAAAATAGAATCCTTGCATAGTCGTCAAATTATGCCCATGACAAGTAAAAATTAAAAAGAAGGATATATCGATGGAAAAAGTAATTGGTGAACTTGAAAGAAGTGAGACTGAAAAAATAATTGTTCAGGTGAAAGAATTCAAGGGTCGTACTTATGTTGATTTTAGAATTCATTATCTGGCTGATGAAAATGAATGGCGTCCAACTCAGAAGGGCATCACCGTGGCTCCCTCACTTTGGGAGGAATTCACAAAACATGTTGATGAAACAAGTAAATTCCTTAATGAAGAGAAGCTGATCTAAAGTTTTCTCGCAACAATTCTCGTCTGAGCTGTTGTTTTTTTGTAAAGAATTGTCGGTAAACGATGGCTAGCATGATCATGTTGGCCATGGTCGCTGTTGTGAACCACATATACATGATCATGATCTGATATCGCACAGCGATCAAGGGATCAATCCCGGCCAGGATCTGGCCCGTCATCACACCAGGGAGTTGTACAAGACCCACAGTCATCAAGCTGTTGATGTTTGGAATAAGGGCTGCATGCATGGAGGCCTTCATTGAATCAAAGACAGCCTGTTTTGGACTGGCTCCCAGTGAAAGCAAGGTCTCAATTTCCTTTTCCCTGTGTTTTAATTCTGCAACAAAACGGTTGGCCGTTAATGAGGTTGAATTCAGTCCATTACCAATGATCATCCCACCAATGGGAATGGCAGCATAGGGTGAATACCATGGCTTTACATCCAGAATGAACAGCAGGATAGTGCCTAGAATAAAGATGGCAGACCCCAGCAGGGAGATCAGCATGGATGAGAAGAAATGAGGGATCTCATTTTTCTGTCGACGGGTCCCTTCATAGCTGGCTATGAGGATCATGATCAGGAGCAGACCCAGCATGAATGCCCAATGCTGTTGATCGAAGAACCAGGTTAGCACATAACCCATGACTGTAAGTTGCACAAAAGTCCTGAGCGTTCCGATAAGCAGGGTATTTTCCAGACCAAGTTTCCATTTTTTTATCAGTATCACAGAAATGGCGACAAAAACCAGGGAGATGATCACATCATTCCAGGAGAGAACATAAAAATCAGGTCTCATGGCTAACCTCCCTTCCCGATAATCCGACCTTTTTAAAGGCGCCCTGCTCGTCGAGTACCTTGAAGGGGCCATCCGCAACAATCTCTCCGTTGGATAAAAGAATAACACGTTGGGCATATTCCCGCATAAGCAGGTGGTCGTGTGAAACGACAATGATGGTCAGATCCAGTTCCCGACGTAATTTATCTACCAGATCCATGATAGCTCGTGCCAGTTTTGAATCCAGATTTGAGGTCGGCTCATCCAGAAGTAGGACTTGTGGATGATTTAGCAGGGTACACGCCAGTGCAAGTCGTTGTTGTTCACCACCGGAAAGGTCTTTGGCATTTTTACCAAGATTAAACTCTTCCAGGCCAACTTGATTGAGAATGGAACGTAGTTCGTGATCCAGGAGATGACTGATGCTGTTATTCCAGCGTCCGGCTATCATGAGGTTCTCTTTGATGCTACCCTGGAAAACCACAGGATTTTGAAAGAGAATACCAACATTCTGCCGTAACGACTGAATATCAGATTCAATTGGACTTCCACGGAACTGGATCGATCCATTGCTGGGACTGCTCAGGGCATTGAACATCCTTAATAAGGAACTTTTCCCAGCACCAGAAGCGCCCAAAACAGTCAGAAATTCTCCCTTGTTAACGGTGAAGCTCAGTGCGTTTAGAAGCTGTTTACCGTTCACCTGCAGGGACACGTCATCGAATCGAAATATTTGGTCGACAATCATGCTCCCATATTAAAGTGTAACAACTTTAAAAGTAATATTATATAAGATGAAGCCGCTTCGTGATTTTTGTTTCCCCAAATTTCCCTGAGTTTACCTTTGGGGCTGAATTTGGAGAGCATTTATGGTATTAAGAATAGTAGGACCGGACTTTTTCGATCTTTCAAGTTTGCTCAGCGAGGAAGAGCTCGCCGTTCAAAATTCAACGCATGAGTGGGTCAGGGAACGCTTTAAACCTTTGGTTGCCAGCCATTTTCAAGAGGGGACATTCCCCATGGAATTGCGTAATGAAATGGGTGAAATGGGATTTTTTGGCTCAAATTTACCTGAGGAGTATGGCACTGCCGGACTCAATAATATTGCCTATGGTCTCATGATGCAGGAGTTGGAAAGAGGCGATTCCGGTCTAAGAAGTTTTGCCTCAGTTCAGGGAGCTTTGGTCATGTGGCCGATATGGGAATATGGCTCAGAGGAACAAAAGGATCACTGGCTACCCCTTCTGGCATCAGGTGAGAAGATCGGCTGTTTTGGCTTAACCGAACCAGATTTTGGATCAAACCCAGGTGGTATGCTGACCAGGGTAAAGCAGGAGGGTGATAGCTATATCCTCAATGGCACCAAGATGTGGATCACCAATTCACCCGTTGCCGATGTCGCTTTAATATGGGCAAAGGATGATGCTGGAGAGGTTCAGGGCTTTCTGGTGGAGCGGGGGACTCCGGGTTTTGAGACACCGGAAATCAAGGGGAAATTGTCCCTCCGGGCGTCCATCACTGGCGAGATCATCCTTAGTCAATGCAGAATACCTCTGACAAACAAGCTTCCAGATGCGAATGGTCTACGGGCTCCCCTGAGCTGCCTCACCCAGGCACGGTACGGGATCAACTGGGGTGTGATTGGTGCAGCCATTGACTGTTATGAAGAAGCGCTGGATTATGCGAAGAACCGCATTCAATTTGAGAAACCGATTGCAGCCTACCAACTGACTCAGGAAAAACTGGCCAATATGTTGAACGAAATTACCAAAGCTCAGTTTCTTACCCTGCAACTCGGACGCTTGAAGGATCGCCAGACACTGAATCATACCCAGGTAAGCTTGTCCAAGATGAACAATGTTAGGATGGCGATTGATATTGCCAGAACGGCCAGGACCATTTTGGGCGCCAGTGGCATCACAGATGAATATGTTTCAATGAGACATGCCATGAATCTTGAATCTGTGCTGACATACGAGGGCACCCATGAGATGCACACCCTGGTTGTGGGAGAGAGCATTACTGGCATTCCGGCGTTCCGCTGAAACAAATAACCTCCTGACCGGTTAGAGTCAGTATCTAAATGAATGCACATATGAAAGAAAAAACATGTCCCAGATTTTAGTCACCGGTGGTGCCGGCTATATAGGGAGCCATACTGTTCTGGAGTTGCTTGAGAATGGCGATGAAGTTATCGTTATCGATAATTTGTCAAATAGCAAGCTGGAATCTCTGAAACGCGTCGAGGAATTAAGTGGTAAAAAAATCATTTTTCATCAGATCGATCTGTTGAATAAGGATGATTTAGGCGCCGAGTTCAAGAAGTATGATATTGATGCCGTCATCCACTTCGCTGGTCTGAAAGCGGTAGGTGAATCAGTCAAAATACCCCTTAGCTATTATCAGAATAATTTGACAGGAACGTTGAATCTTTTGGGTGCGATGAAGGAGCATGGAGTGAAAAAGTTAGTTTTTTCATCCTCGGCCACAGTCTATGGTGACCCTGACTCAGTACCCATTACTGAAGCATTCCCTACTTCTGCCACCAATCCCTATGGACGTTCAAAATTGATCATTGAAGAGATATTGCGTGATCTTTATGTGTCGGATAATGAATGGGATATTATCCTGTTGCGCTATTTTAATCCAGTTGGTGCCCACAAAAGTGGCCGAATTGGTGAGGATCCGGCAGGGATACCCAATAATCTCATGCCCTATATTTCCAAGGTAGCGGTTGGGCAACTTGAGATATTACCTGTTTACGGGAATGACTACGACACACCTGATGGGACTGGTGTTCGAGACTATATACATGTTGTTGATCTGGCGCTGGGTCATTTGAAAGCCTTGGAGCATCTATCTGTCCACCCAGGTTTGGAAGCGATTAACCTGGGAACAGGAAGGGGTTATAGTGTCTTCGAAATACTGCATGCCTTTGAACAAGCCTCAGGAAAAACGGTCGCCTTCGAGATTAAGCCCAGGCGAACAGGAGACATTGCCAAATGCTTTGCTGACACAAGCAAAGCAGATGATGTTTTAGGCTGGAAAGCTGAAAGGGATCTGGCAGAAATGTGCGAAGATGCCTGGCGTTGGCAGAGCATGAATCCGAATGGATATTAATTCAGGCTGCCAGGGCAAGCCAGATAATTCCAACTAAAATACCAATACTAAAATTGATAGCCTTTACTTTAAGAAAGGTAACTCGGCTAAAGGCAAGTAGGGGCAGCATGCCATGTCCATCCTGAACAATGGAACTCACCACGAGGGTGGACAGGGGAATGAGTCCTTTGGAATACAAAGTGACAAAGAGCAAATGTGGTCCTGAGGAAGGGATAATTCCAACTAGAGCCGATATAAGTGTTAACTGAAACGTATTCTCTTCAATTACAGCCTTGAAATCCCAATACTCAGTCACAAAATGGATGACGATTAAAGCTAGAAAAATCCAACCAAAAAGTGCCGGCAGATGTTCCATGGTCACATGTTTCCACAAGTGTTCCTTGATAAAATGATGTGAGCTGGTACTTACAATCCACATCCCAAGAGAACCGATGATAAGAAAAGTGATCCGTTTCCAATTCCACGTCTGAGGTCCAAGCATTCCTGTGCTCAACAAAGCGATGAATACGATCAAGCCAGTCAACAGGATGAGTCGGCTACTTTCTGACCACGAGGTTTTATAAGAGGCCCAGCCAGGGAGGATTGACATGGGCTTTGATTTGTGCAGCACCAGTTTATCACAATAATCTTGTGATTGTTGCTCCATATCAGTTCCAAAGAGTCGATCCACCAACCAACCACTGATCAAAGCGAATCCAAAGAGAAGGGCGGATATTTGGAAGGCCTTACCCGGGAAAAGGGCAAACATTACAAAGGCTTCATCACCACTGGTTGCAACCATGGTTGCCACAATTGCACCCAGCGAAAACAGCCTGTGGCTATAGAGGGTTGCAGCAGCAAAGGCACCGAGACAGCCGGGAAGGATACCCAGCATGGCCGCCCAAAAGTATTGCATCCACCCGCGCTGGCGACAGAAATATGCTTCCCATTTACCCCTTGATATGACGTTCAGGTACTCAACCAGAAGCATCATGACAAAAACAAAGAAACTGATACTCAGAGCATGTTTGAGAAGGGGAACAAGGGTGGTTATAATCATATCATCTCGCATTTATTCACAACTACCCGCATGAATATTTTAGATGCACCGATGGCGGGATGTGTTACAAATAATATATGCTAAAAAGCAAGTATACAAGGTGTTGCTTTTCCTTTGGTAGCAGAATATTATTCGCGACTTTAATTATTCTAAACCTGAAGGAAGCTCATGTCCCAATACCTAGTCATCGTTGAATCACCCTCAAAAGCAGGCACCATACGTAAATATTTAGGTGAGGAGTATGCAGTGCTTTCCACTGTTGGTCACATCCGTGACCTGCCCAAAAGTCAGCTGGGAGTAGATGTAAAAAATAATTTTAAGCCCCTCTATGTGACCATTGCCGGTAAGAAAAAGAATGTGGAAGCCCTTCGGGAAGCCGCCAAGAAATCCTTAAGGATATTTGTTGCGACTGACCCCGATCGTGAAGGTGAGGCAATTGGATGGCATGTCACCAAGATGCTCGAAAATCTTAATAAGCCCATACAGCGTGTGATGTTCTATGAGATTACCAAGGCCGGCGTTCTTGAGGGAATGCGCAACGCCACTGAGCTGGATATGAATCTGGTCAATGCTCAACAGGCGAGGCGGATAATCGACAGACTGGTCGGTTTCAAGGTAAGTCCCTTTCTGTGGAAGGTTCTGTATTCAGGTCTTAGTGCAGGGCGAGTGCAATCCGTCGCCCTTCGTCTGATCTGCGAAAGACAGGATGAGATCGACAAGTTTGAGGCAGAGGAATACTGGACCATTAAAACGGAAGTCGAGACAGAGAGGAAGCAGAAATTTGAAGCCGAGTTACAGAAAGTTGACGGGAAAAAAATTAAAATAGAGGACGAACTTACAGCTCATGATCTTCGACATGAGCTAAAGGAAGCTGAATATGTAATCGATAGGGTTGAAAAAAAGCAAGTCAAACGAAATCCCAGAGCCCCATTTACTACCAGTACCCTTCAACAGGCAGCATTTCAACAACTAGGTTTCACGACGAAAAGGACCATGACCCTTGCCCAGCAACTATACGAGGGAATTAACCTGAAGAGTGGTGAGGTCACCGGTTTGATCACCTATATGCGAACGGATTCCACAAGAGCTGCCAGCTCCGCTATTGAGATTGCCAGGGAGCATATCAAGGCAGCCTTTGGAGCGAAATATATTCCTTCAAAATTCCGGCAATTTGGGAAAGCGGCGGCCAAAGTTCAGGATGCCCATGAGGCGATCAGGCCGGCCAATCCGGCACTTCTTCCGAATGATGTCAAAGATTCTCTCACAGGTCCACAGGCAAAGCTTTACGATCTGATCTGGCGACGGTTTATTGCCTCCCAGATGTCGGTCGCAGTTTTTGATCAATCCACTGTTGATATCAAGGCAGGTGGGAGATTTGAGCTGAGAGCCACAGGTTCAGAGATTGTTTTTGAGGGCTATCGAAAAATTTATTATGAAAATGCTGAGGAAACAGATTCTCACCTCCCAGCAGATCTAATCCAGGGAGAGATTGTTCAACTATTAAAGGTCGATGCTGATCAGCACTTTACGAAACCACCAGCACCCTACACGGAAAGCAGCCTCGTGAAAGTCCTTGACACGGAGGGAATTGGTAGACCATCGACTTATGCTAACATCATCTCCGTTATCCAAACCAGAAACTATGTGAGCACAGAAAAACGTAAGCTCTATCCTACAGACCTGGGAAGAGTCACCAATAAATTGCTTGTTGAGAATTTTCCTGAGCTTGTGAATAAAAAATTCACCCGTGAAATGGAAGAGCAATTGGACAAGGTGGAAGAGGGTGACCTCACCTATTTACAGGTAATGGAAGAATTTTGGACCCATCTTGAGAAATGGCTGGAAGAATCATCAGGATCCTACAGCGAAATAAAGAAATCCCTCCAGGTAGAAACCGATCAAGTTTGCGAAAAATGTGGCAAGCCCATGGTGGTAAAATGGAGCAAGAATGGTCAATTCCTGGCATGTACAGGATTCCCAGGGTGCAAAAATGCTCGTCCCTTGAATACTGTTACCCCTGCCGAGGGAGAGGTTGATGAGGAAGCCAATGACTACGGGAGCTGTGACAAATGTGGCTCCCCACTGATACTTAGGGATGGACGATATGGAAAATTTTATGCTTGTTCGGCATATCCCAAATGCAAATTTACTAAGCCCTTCAATGTACTGATGCCCTGCCCCAAACCTGACTGCAAGGGGAGTATATCTGCGAGGCGCTCCCGGAAGGGTAGATTGTTTTACGGATGCACCAATTATCCAGATTGTGATTTTGTTAGCTGGGACCCACCCATAGATGTTAAATGTCCGGCTTGCGAAAATCCATACATGCTGGTTAAATCGACCAAGAAAAAGGGCGATTTTACATTCTGTCCTAATTGCAAGCATGAGATCATTGTCAATGAGTCAGAAGTTATATAACGCATAAAGGTAGCGAGAAAAAATGGCAAAATTAGAGAGTTTCGAGAAACTGGTATCCCTGGCAAAGCGTCGCGGGTTCATTTTTCAGTCCAGTGAGATCTATGGGGGTATCAATGCCTGTTATGATTACGGTCCTTTAGGCGTTGAACTAAAATTGAATGTGAAACAGATGTGGTGGAATGCCATGACACGCGAGTATGATAATATCGTAGGTCTGGATGCGGCCATTCTCATGCATCCGAAAGTTTGGGAAGCCAGTGGTCACGTCGCCGGTTTTACTGATCCGTTGGTGGACTGCAAAAAATGTAAATCCAGATTCAGGGAAGATACGCTTAGCGAAGAATCCATGCAATCCAGACTATGTCCTGAGTGTGGCGGTGAGTTAACTGAGTCACGGCAATTCAATCTCATGTTCAAAACTCAGATGGGTGCTGTTGAAGGAACTGCATCCACCATTTATCTGCGACCGGAAACAGCCCAGGGTATCTTTGTGAATTTCCCCAACGTTGTAGATACATCTCGGATGCAGATTCCCTTTGGAATAGCGCAGATAGGGAAAGCGTTCAGGAACGAGATCACACCTGGTAATTTTATTTTCAGGACCCGGGAATTTGAACAGATGGAAATGCAATTCTTTGTCAGGCCTGAAGAATCAGATGCGTGGTTCGAAACCTGGAAGGAGAGGCGGATAAGCTTTTATGACAAGGTAGGGATCAGTCAGGAGAATTTGCACTTCAAGGAACACGGTCCGGATGAATTGGCGCATTACGCCAGGGCGGCTTTTGATATCGAATATAAATTTCCTATCGGCTGGAGTGAGTTGGAGGGAATTCATAATCGCTCCGATTTCGATCTCCGGCAGCATGAGGAATTTTCAGGGAAAAGCATGACTTATAGAGATCCCCAGACAAATGAGGTATATACGCCCTTCATCATTGAGACATCAGCCGGATGTGATAGAATGACACTGGCCATTCTGTGTGAAGCTTATGAGGAGGAGACCTTGGATGATGGGTCAGTGAGAACAGTCATGCATTTTCATCCACGCATAGCACCTATCAAAGTTGCGATCCTACCTCTGGTTAAAAAAGGTGGTCTCAAGGAATACTCCCTCGAGTTAAGGGATAAGCTAAAGCGACAGTTTAATGTTTTCTATGATGAAAAAGGTGCAATCGGTCGTCGCTATCGCCGAATGGATGAAGCGGGAACACCCTATTGTGTCACCATTGATTTTGACACCTTGGAGGATCATGCTGTTACGGTTCGTGACCGTGATACCATGGAACAGATACGCCTTCCTGTTTCTGATCTTCACGCCTGGCTTGCAGAAAGAATCCTGATTTCGTAGCAAGGCATGCTTGAGAAAATTCAAACCTGATTCTTTTTCTTTTCTCGCTTGGCGTTTTAAAGTATCAGGGTGAAAAAAAATGTCATAGATCACACTCCCTGCTTGATGTGGGGGCGAAGCCATGTATATTGCATGACGTGATCAGGCGAATGATAAAACAAACCTTCTTAAACACACAGCAGCTCCCTGATAGACAACAATTTCCAATTATAAATGCACCTGAGGGTGCATTCTTCATATTATACAGCTAGAGAGTAGGTGCGAATGAACAATACACTTAAGTTTTTGATAGATCTTCAGGAAATTGATCGACAGCTTTTTGAAATTGAAGAAAAAAAAGGAAGCCTGCCGGAAAAGGTGGAGAAACTTGAGTCTCAGGCGGATATCATTAAAAGTGAGCTTGATGGATCTCGCGCCACTTATGAAGAATATCAAAAAGAGTTGATTGCCACCAAGGGCGAATTGATGGATTCTGCTGAGAAGGTGAAAAAATACCAGGATCAACTTTACCTGGTGACGACAAATCGTGAGTATGATGCCCTCACAAATGAGATTGAGACAGTCAAAAGAAATATTGCCGAAATGGAAGCACGTCAACTCACCCTGGAAACAGCGATTGAAGCGCTCAAAGAGATGATCGCATCTTCTGAGGAACAGAGTACTACCTTTGTAGAACAGTTAGCGGCGAATCGCGATGAACTAAAGGAGAAATCCGATCTTACGGATGCTCGTCAGATTGAACTTGAAGCTGAGCGAAAAGAGTTGGTTGCCAAAATTGGAGAGCGTTATCTAAGGAAGTACAATAGAATTTTAAAAGCACGTCGTCGTGCAGTTGTTTCGATTGAACGAGCCGCATGCGCAGGGTGTCATAAACAACTCTCGCCACAGATCATATATGAGATTCAGCAAATGGACAAATTTATTGAGTGCGAGAATTGTGGTCGAATATTGATCTACAATCCTTCTGAGGAGTAGTTTTTCCAGAATAATCTTGTCATCATCCTGTTTAAATGATTCGCATTTGCGGATCATTTTTCTTTTAGACAGATGGATATAAATTAGTTTTAAGTTGCTATTTTAAAAGGGTGGATCAGGCAGTCGCCTCGACACTTGTGTCAGGGAGGAAAGTCCGGACTCCACAGGACAAGTTGCCCATGTTTGCAGCATGGGACGCTGCCTCGGCGGTGATGGAAAGTGCCACAGAAAAGATACCGCCCCAACACTTGTGTCGGGGTAAGGGTGAAATCGTGAGGTAAGAGCTCACGTCCCGATTGGGCAACCGTTCGGGATGGCAAACCCCAGCTGGAGCAATTCCAAGCAGAAGAGAGTGGTTGTCCGCCACATCATTTTAAATGATACTCTTCGGGTAGGAAGCTAGTATTCAGATGAAAGTCTGAATCCAGATCAATGGCTGCCTCGTCCTCATGTAGGGCAAGACAGAATCCGGCTTACAGATCCACCCCTTTATATTCCCTGGTTAAGCGTCGCCTTGTCAACCGTAAGACGCTTTCCTAAACAAGTCGATAACCAACAGGCAACACTTGTCATGTATAAGCAGTTTGTTTTTACAGTGAATTGAAGCAGGGAGAGGTTTATACTATAGACCAGTCAATTATGGAAAAAATATGGATCATTCAAGATAGTCCTCAAGAGGAAATAGAAGCATTAGCTAAACAGCTAGGTGTCTCAAAAATTGTTGCTGGTATGCTCTGGCGTAGAGAATTGAGAACCATAGAGGATGCTCGGAATTTTTTTAATCCCAGCGTTACCCTTCTTCATGACCCCTTCCTCATGCTGAATATGAGTACAGCGGTTTCAGGAATTCGGAACTGTCTGGATAAGCAAGAACCTATTATGGTCTATGGTGATTATGATGTTGATGGTACCACAGCTGCATCTTTGCTCCATCTTTTTCTCCAGTCTGTAGGCGCAAAATCAGAGTTTTATATTCCTGATCGTACCACAGAAGGGTACGGCGTCTCAACAAAGGGTATTGATTATGCATCAGAAGCAGGGGTTAAGCTGGTCATTACCTGCGATTGTGGCATTACTGCAATGGAACAGACCGATTATGCAAGAAAGTTAGGAATTGATATGATCATAACTGATCATCACATTCCTGACGAGAAATTGCCAGCAGCCCTTGCAATTTTGAACCCCAAACAAGAGGGTTGTGAATATCCCAATAAAAATCTATGTGGAGCAGGGGTTGCCTTCAAGCTGACTCAGGCTCTCAGTCAGAATCTCGGATTACCTGCTGAATATCCCTTGCAGTACCTGGATCTGGCAGCCATTGGAACAGCTGCAGACATTGTTCAGGTCACTGGTGAAAACAGGGTAATTGTCGGGGAGGGTCTCAATCTTATAAGTCAGGGGAGAAGACCAGGGATCAAAGCTCTCAAGCATGTTGCGGGGATTACAAGAGATGAAGTAACTGTGGCGGATGTTCTCTTTGGTCTGGGTCCCAGGATCAACGCGGTTGGTCGTTTGGGGGACGCAATGCGAGCTGTTCGTCTCATGACGGCGGCTACAGAAGCTCAGGCGAAAAAACTTTCCGCAGTTCTCAATTCAGAGAACGAAGTAAGGAAAACGGTTGAATCTAAGATAAATGATGAAGCAGTCAGGATGGCGAACGCCAAATACGACCCAAGAGAAAAACGCTCACTTGTTCTCTACAAAGAAGGATGGCACCATGGTGTGATCGGGATCGTAGCCTCAAAGCTGAAAGAACGATATTATGTACCAACAGTTATTATTGCAATTAATGATGGTGTTGGGAAAGCATCAGCCAGGAGTATTAGCGGATTCGATCTGCATGAAGCATTTTCAAAATGTGCTGATCTCTTGGTCAGTTTTGGCGGTCATATGATGGCTGCCGGCATGACCATCGCATCTGAAAATCTGGAGGCGTTTGAACAACGATTTCAGGAAATTGCCATGGAACAGATCAGTGAGGAAATGATGCGTCCCCGACTAAAGATCGAGTCAATCATAGAATTTAGTGATATCAATACACAACTGCTGGAAGCATTAAGAAGACTAGCTCCCTACGGTCCGGGGAATATGAGACCCCTCTTTTCCAGCCAAAATCTTGAGGTGGTAGGATACCCGAGACCCAAGATCGTTGGACAGAACCATCTGAAATTTAAGGTTCGACAGGGTCGAACGGTTTTAGATGCGATAGGCTTTGGCCTGGCAGAACAACTGGAACTACTGTATGCAGGGAAACCCATAGAAATGGCTTATATTCTTGCCGAGAATGAGTGGCAGGGACGCAAATCCATACAACTTGAATTAAAAGACATTAGATTAATGAACTAGGGGAAAATGAGATGAGAAAAGCATATATCGACGCAATCGGCATGTATGTCCCACCTAAAGTGGTTACGAATAAAGATCTCGAAGCCATGATGGAAACCTCAGATGAATGGATTAGAGAAAGATCAGGTATCCAGGAGCGCCACCATGTTGATGGTGAATGTACAACAGATCTTGCACTGAAAGCTTCTCAGGAAGCGCTTGCAATAGCTGGGATGAATCCTGAGGACATCGAACATATCGTCTTTTCCACCATGGCAAATGACTATTTTGTTCCCGGTGGCGGCCCCATGATGACCAGGCGATTGGGGATTCCAGGGACTCCGGCTGTCGATATCCGCATGGCGTGTTCAGGATATTTATACGGTCTGTCCATTTCGAAGGCATTTATTGAATCCGGAGCATACAATAATGTCCTGCTGATTACCTCTGAGGTGCAGTCAGTGGCTTTGGATTTTTCAACAGCTGGCCGTGATACGGCTGTATTATTTGGAGATGGCGCTGCCGCCACGGTAATAAAGGCCACTGATGAGGAGAGAGGAATCCTCTCGGTAAAAACACATGCAGATGGGCGCTACGCTGAAGATCTCATGCTCAGAACCCCCTCCACGCTGGACAATCCATTTCTTACCAATGAATTACTGGATAAGGGCTATGGCCGGGTGGTCATGAACGGGCGAAGTGTATTCAAACATGCGATCACAAAATTCCCAGAAGTCATTGCAGAGGCTCTGGAGGCGGCGGGTGTAGAAAAAAAAGAAGTTAAATTGGTGGTTCCTCATCAGGCAAATTTGAGAATTACGGAAGCAGTTGCCAATCGCCTGGATCTTGAATTGCATAAGGTTGTCTTCTCGAATATTCATAAATATGGGAACACGACCTCTGCTTCCATTCCGATCGCCCTCTACGAAGCCCAGGCCGAGGGGAAAATTGAGCGTGGAGATATTATTGTTGTTGCCTCATTTGGTGCAGGATTCACCTGGGGTGCTTCAGTGATAAAGTGGTAGTGATAGCAACCAATAGCATCGGGGGAAAGCAATGAAACTGTATTTTCAGGAAGAACATTACATGCTTCAGGATATGGTGAGGGATTTTGCGATCAACGAAGTTGCACCACTCTCTGAAGCGCTTGATAAAGATGAGCGGTTTCCAATTGACCTGATCCCAAAATTGGCTGAACTGGGATTATTGGGTATTCCCTTCTCTGAAAAATATGGCGGGGCCGGAATGGACACGATGGCCTATACCCTCGTCATTGAAGAATTAGCCAAAGTGGATTCATCCGTCGCAATCACAGTCGCTGCCCACATTTCCTTGGGGACTTATCCCATTTATCTATTTGGGACGGAGCAACAGAAAGCTCAACATCTTCCAAAGCTGATCGCAGGGGAATATCTGGCTTGTTTCGGTTTGACAGAACCAGAAGCAGGTTCTGATGCTGGCGGAACGAAAACAAATGCCGTGCAAGATGGTGATGAATGGATCATCAATGGATCAAAAAACTTTATCACCAATGCAGGATACTCTGGCGTTTGTAATCTGACCGCTGTAACAGACCCTGATTTAAAACGTCCCAGTGGAATATCGGTTTTTATGGTCGATCCCAAAACCCCTGGCTTCATAATTGGTCCGCCTGAAAAGAAAATGGGATGGCGCGGTTCAGATACCCGAGCGCTGACCTTTGATAATATGCGTGTTCACAAGAGCGCGTTACTGGGAGAATTGAATGTAGGTTTTAAGCAGATGATGACAGCCCTGGTTGGAGGTCGGATCAGCGTGGCAGCACTGTCATTAGGCTTGGCAGAAGGCGCCCTGCAGGCTGCTTTAAAATATTCAGATGAACGAGAGGCTTTTGGTAAAAAGATACACGATTTTCAGGGGATTGGATTGCAGCTGGCAGATATCGCCACTGAAATTGAGGCAGCCCGCCATCTGGTTTATTATGCCAGCTACCTTAAGGATCAGGGAGAAAATGTGGTAAAAGCCGCAGCAATGGCTAAACTCAAAGCGTCTGAGGTGGCTGTCCGGGCAACTAATTTTGCCGTTCAGGTTCACGGCGGATATGGTTATATCAAAGAATTTCAGGTTGAACGGTTTTTCCGGGATGCCAAAGTCCTGACCATCGGCGAGGGAACATCAGAAGTTCAGAAACTTGTGATTTTGAAGCAGCTTTTAAAAGGGTTATAATTACTACATGTTATCTCAATTAAAAAATAATGGTGACAACACCTCAAAATACAGGTTCTGGCTTCGAATTAGTCAGGTTACGCTTATTGCGATGTTGCTCGTTGTTGCAGCACTCTTTTTTCCAAAAGGGAAGATGTTCCAATTTGATTATAATGTAGATCAGATCACCACTGAAACCATCATAGCACCGTTTGATTTTGATATTTTAAAAACAGAGGAAGCTCTGGAACAGGATCGTATTGCTCGGGAGAAAGCCGTATTACCAGTATTTATTTGGGAGAATACAAGTCGAGATCTGGTAAATACCAGGCTCGATGAAATAAGATCACAACTGTCGTTCTGGTACCAGGCCGAGAAAGACCTGGCAGCAAATCGGGTTTACTGGCAGAGCATTTCCGATACACTTGTTTCGGATTCAATCGCATACCAGCTTCAAGAAGATTCCCTCACAGTTCATAATATCAGACTGGATCTTCAGGAGAGAGGTTTACACAATCTTGGTACCCCTCGCTGGACCTATTTTCTTGAGAAGGGACCATCAACTCGACGGCTTATCAATACGGTAAAACAAGCCTTACTCCCGCAGTATATGTTGGGAATTATTGGGGAGCTCCCCCCAGGGTTTCAATCAGATCAGATCACCATGATCATGAGGGGGAAAGAATCGACACGCAAGCCGACAGATTTTAGGAATTTGAATGAAGCCTGGGAGAGCGTCCAGAAAGTATTGGTATCCAATTACATACATGATGATCCCCGTTTGGTGCAATTGGCTGAAGACATTGCATCGGCTGTCATTGTTCCCAATATTAACTATTCTGCCGAACTCACGGAAAATAGACTGGCAGAAGCACGCAACCTTGTCCCTATCAGTATTGGAAAAGTATTTAGAAACGAACGCATTGTAGATGCTAATACACGCGTTACTCCTCAGATAAAACAAAAGTTAAAATCGCTGGAGAAGGAATACATTCGCAAAGGTTACGGACAGTCAGCGGCCAACAGACTGATGACCTTTATGGGCAAAATATTTCTCTCAGCATTTCTGCTCTTTTTCTTTTTTGCCTATTTGCAGACCTACCGTAGTCAAATATATAATGACATTAAACTCATGGCATTGGTGAGTCTCATCTTCGTGATGCATCTTGGCCTGGCTCATTTTATTGTGTATGAATTGGGGTGGTCAGAGTTCTTTGTTCCCATGAGCATCGCTGCAATGATATTCACTGTAGTTTTCGATGGACGTATTGCATTCATCATTATGGTTACCCTGACCCTGCTGACAGGAATCATTCTAAGCAACAATATCCCCTTTATAGTTGCTAATCTGTTTGTTTCCTCATTGGCCATTTATTCTGTACGCAGACTCAGATCGCGTTCACAGATTCTTCTGAGTATTTTGGCGGTAAGCTTTGGCTATGTCTCAGTGATCGCAGTCTTTGAAATGATCAAATTCAGTAGCTGGGATTCTGTTATGGAACACATGCTGTTTGGTGCAGCAAACGGTTTTCTATCACCCCTGCTTGCATATGGTTTTCTAATGCTCATCGAAAGACTGTTTAAAATCACAACGAACCTCACCTTACTGGAATTGCTGGATTTTAACAATAAAGCGCTCAGTAATCTTGCGATGAAAGCTCCAGGAACATTTAAACATAGCATTGATGTGGGTAATCTGTCGCGAGCAGCAGCAGAAGCTGTGGGAGCGAACTCACTGCTGGCGAGGGTCGGTGCTTATTATCACGATATTGGTAAAGCTGAAAAACCAGAATATTTTATTGAAAATCAACTCAGAGGAACCAATAAACACGAGAAACTCTCTCCCCGCCTTAGCGCAACAGTCATTGTTGCCCATGTTAAAGATGGGCTCAAACTGGCCAATGAATATAAACTGCCCGCCATTGTTGCCGATTTCATCCCCATGCATCATGGAAGAACAAGGGTTGAATATTTTTACCAGCAAGCCCTGGAGCGAGCAAAGGAGGAAGGTACAGAGATTAACGAGGCTGATTTCAGATATCCCGGACCACGACCGAACACGAAAGAGACGGGGATACTAATGATAGCTGAAGCGCTTGAAGCCGCTTCTCGATCTGTAAAAAGTCCAACTCCTCAGCGCATCGAAACGCTTATGGATTCGATTATTGAGAGTAGAATTAAAAGTGGCGAGTTGATTAATTGTCCTCTCACTTTTAAGGATCTTGAAACCATAAAAAGTGCCATGATGCCAGTCATATTGGGCAGTCTGCATGAACGTGTTGAATATCCCGGGCAGCGTGAAAAATTGCATATTCAGGATAATGAAGACTAGAAAAACGATCACGTATTCAGGCAAGACTGAAGAAATTAATGCAAATAGAAGTTTTTAATCCTGATCCTCTAGTAGATGTCAGCTTAATTAATTCAAGTATTGAGCTGGTGTTTGCAGGTGAGAAGCATGAGCTGTCATTTGTTAATGTTATCTTTATGGGTCATGAAGAACTTCGCAAGTTGAAGCAGGAGTATTTCAAGCTGGACGTTTATACTGATGTCATTGCTTTTAATCTCAATGAACCGGGTAGGGCAATTGAAGGTGAAATATATTTATCTATGGATCAGATAAAATTAAATGCAACTCAATATAAAACGGACCTTCATGCGGAGCTTTATCGTGTGTTAATTCACGGCTGTTTGCACTTGTGTGGACATGAAGATGATACAGACGCTTCAAAGCAGAAAATGACGAAACTGGAGGACCATTATTTGTCCATGCTAGATCTTTCCGGGATATAAATGGAATTGTCCGATATTTTGGAATCTCCCCTAATATGGGAGAGTATATTATTTCTGCTGCTATTGGCTACTTCAGCATTTTTTTCAGGATCTGAGACTGCCTTATTCAATTTAAAACGGCAGGATATCGAAAAATTAAAAAATGATCTGGCACCTTCATCCAGGCTTATTGTTCGGCTGTTGGCAACGCCCAAGCGGCTGCTGATAACAATTTTATCAGGAAATACAATTGTCAATGTCGCCCTGGCCTCAATGGCTGCTGTGATCACTGCAGGTATTGCGCAACGTAACGGATACAATCAGCTCGCAGCCCTGGCAGTTGAGACAGTTATACTCACCATCATTCTGGTGATTCTGGGCGAAATAACACCAAAAGTTTTAGCCATGCGTCATTCACTTGGGTTTGCCTCAAGGATTGCAGGCAGCCTGACTTTTATCTTCAAACTATTCTCACCCATTGCCCAGATTGTTTATAATCTGGTTGAGAAAATGGTCGCTTTGATTGGCATCCATCCGGAAGAGAATTTTACTTCGGACGAAGAAATAAAGGAATTGGTTGAATTGGGCCAGGACCAGGGTGTGATCGGGGAAGAAGAAAAAGAGATGATACATTCTGTAATTGAATTTGGTGATACAATGGCCAAAGAGATCATGATACCTCGCCCCGATGTCGTTATGTTCCATACCGAGATGACCAGCGATGAAGTGCTAAAAATAATTCGTCAATCAGGTTATTCAAAATACCCACTGTACCGGGATCAGATCGATTCGATAAAGGGGTATATCTTTATCAAAGATATCCTGCCTTATCTTCATAGTAGCTCGAAAAGAATCAATCTGGAACGATTGGCTCGCCGGGCGATGTTCGTTCCCGAACATCAACATGTGGATACTCTTTTAAGGGAGATGCAGCATCAAAAACAAAAACTTGCGATTGTAGTCGATGAATATGGCGGGTTTTCTGGCATGGTAGCAGTTGAGGATATCATTGAGGAAGTTTTAGGCGATTTGAAAGATGAACTTGACGATTCCAATACTGAAACGGAAATTAATAAAATTGGTAAAAACACATATCTCATTGCTGCAACAACCCATCTAGATGATGTAGCTGAGGAAATTGGTGTCGTCTTTCCTGAAGAACGTGATTATGATTCTATCGGTGGTTTTATTTATTTCAATTTGGGAAATATACCTGAACAGGGCGAAATGGTTCATCATGCAGGATTTGTGTTTGAAGTTGTCTCTGTAGAAAAAAATCGAATTGAAAAAGTTAAAATTACGAAAGACATTCCACGATAGATGACAAAATCAACAGAGACGACCGCTGAACAAGAAATTAAGAACCTCCAGAAAATTGTTGCTCAACTGAGGTCTCCTCAAGGCTGCCCCTGGGACAAAGCTCAAACACCGGAAAGCATGATTCCCTACCTGCTTGAAGAAGCCTATGAAGTTGTTGAAAGCATTGAGACAGGTACAGCAGTGGAACTGAAAACTGAGTTAGGCGACTTGCTTCTGAATATTGCGCTTCAAGCTCAAATGGCCGAAGAAAAGCATAGTTTTAATCTTAGAGATGTGATCAGAACCATTAATGAAAAATTGATCAGACGACATCCCCATGTATTTGGTCCTGATATAAGCAAAACTCAACGCAAGAAAGATGCACACGAGAACTGGGAAAAATCCAAACAGACTGAAGGTCGCGAGAGTTGGATAGATGGAGTTCCCAAAAACCTGCCAGGTCTTATTAGAGCACAACGAATTCAGGAAAAAGCATCCCGCGTTGGTTTCGACTGGAATGATGTTTCACCAGCAATAGATAAATTCCATGAAGAGATCAATGAACTTTCAGAAATGCACGCGGTTGGGGACGAAAGACGTATACGTGAAGAATTTGGTGATGTTCTGTTCAGTTTGGTGAACGTCGCACGATTGATGGGAATCGATAGCGAAACAGCGATGCGGATCGCCGTTGACAAGTTTGATGCGAGGTTCAGAGCTCTGGAAGCCGTCTTTAAGGAAGAAAACAGAGATATTGAGGCAGCCAGTCTGGAAGAAATGGATGAAGTATGGGACCGGGTAAAGCATAAAGTCCAATTTCGAACCTGACGAGTTCAATAAAAAAGGCGGTATTTATTTTGATAAAAACGGGTGCTAAATCTTGGGATGCAAAAGGGCATAAAATGCTTGGCATCACAACCATAAAACTATATTTTAATTGAGTTTTAATAAATTAGAAATTCAGGAGGTGCCACTTGGCCGGAAAAGAGATTAAAGGGAATCAGGGAATTAGGTATTCAGATGAGCAAAAAGCTGAGATGGCTCAGTTTATTGCAGATTTCAATGAAAAGAATAAACGCGGTGGCATGAAGGCAGCCAGTGACAAGTACGGTGTGTCAGTTGTGACCCTGAGTAATTGGGGTAAGACGCTTAAAGGTCCCAAAAAAGGTAAATCCAAAGCAAAGGCAAAGGCTCCAAAGGCTGTTAAAACTGCTGTTGTTAAAAGTCCTGTTGTAACAGATGACGCAGATGTAATATTAAGGAGACTGCAGGCTATACGCTCTGAGATCAGCGCACTGGAAAAAGAGTATAATACCCTAAAGAAAAAACTCTAATTCAATCATTTAACGGCAGAGGTATTCTGTCGGAGAATTAAAAGGGTGAGATATTCTCACCCTTTTAATTCTCAATTTCATGGACCTGGAGATTACTAAAATAGAATGCGACTTAGTTCAAAGATGATGCTTACCCAGAACATACCATGCACCCATCCGAACAATACATCCAGAGGGTAGTGCGCACCGCAATAGATTCTTGAATATCCAACCAGTATTGATAGTGGAACCAGAATATAAAAACTCCAGGGGAATATCAGGCCAATACCCAGCGTAAATGACATCGTGTTGGAGGCGTGATTTGACGGGAAAGATTTTCTTCCCTGGTTCATTGAGCCAAGCGATCTGATCTCAGCATATTGCTTCCCCGGTCGGATTCTATCTGTATTTGGTTTGATGAATCGTGCATTTATTCCATCGGCGATGGAGGCACCCATGCCACCGATCAGGATCGCCCGTATCCCTGACGCCCAATCAATATAAATGAGAAGCATGGCCAGACCCAAGACCGGGAAAAGCCATTTGTAGGGGTTAGAGATGTGAATCATGAATTGATCCAGCTTTGGATGAGACCAATTATTTACGATCCTGAAAGTTAACTTTATCTCTTGCTCCTGAACGGGTATGTGCAGCATACATTTAAAATGGGTGCACTGAGATATATTTGCTACTATTTTATGAAAGCTGGATAATAAAAAGGAATCGTAGCGTCATGAAATATCTCCAATTCACTGCTCTTAGTTTCATACTCGTACTTTCTGCTTGCCAGAGTACAGCCCCTGATCCCCTTCCGAAAAAAATTGTTGGTCAGCTCAAAGTCGGATTCGATGTGGATGATACCATTCTTTTCTCAAGAGAGAATTTCATTCTTGCTCCACACTTGAGTGATGATCCAGATCATGTGGATTATGGCTGGATAAATACACATGATAGTTTGTATTCCGTCACCATACAACCGATCGCAGAATTGATCGGTTTTTTAAGATCACAAGGCCATGAAGTGTATTTCATTACTGCGCGGCCGGGCGTCAATGGCGATGCAGTCGCAAGACATCTTAGTCATGAGTTAGGTTTTCCAGTTACAGTGGGGGATAATCTCTTCTTCTCAACAAAGGAAAAAGATCCACTAACGGGGAACAAATATACCACCAAACACAGGACCATATCACAATTGGGATTGCATATCTTTTTTGGAGATGCCGACAACGATATGGTCGCTGCAGCTGTTGCAGGTGTTCGGGGTGTAAGGGTAGTCCGAGATCCGCGTTCCATTGAAGCCTATAGCAAGAATTATTTCGGCGACCTTTTATCAGAACACACAGACAGCTCACCGTATTCAATGGAGACCTACCAGAAATTTCTTTCTATGGGTGTAGGTCCTTATGGCGAAACAATCTACCCAATTTATCTGAATCCTGATTCGACTAGGGCATTATCGGAATAATCTCTACAGCCTGAATTCGAAAAAGATTCTGATTTCCATCCATATTGGAAACGGGTAGGGATTCCTGGTCCAAAGTCACGTGATTGGTCCCTGCCTGAAAAAATGCGGTCTGCCATGAACTTGTACGCCATTGATCCCACGAGGCAGTATGGGGAAAACTCACCATTTTCTCCAACCACCAATTATTTATTTTAAGTTTTGCCAGCCCGCAGGTGCTGCCAGTATTGATTGGACCGCTCCCATTACTATAGATGAAACGTAAGAGGTAATTACCAGCATTTGGTAAAGAAAAACTCAAACTGATGTATGCCGTTTCCTTGCCGAGCTCAATGTAATAAGGAGCCTCAGTATTGAGTACCAGGCTTGCTGAGGGACCTTGATAATGTGGATAGCTGGGAAGGCTCAGCGCACCAGTGGAATCCACTGCTACAAGGCAGAAAAATCCATCCAGACTATCCGGAATGATGACTGGCGATTGCTCAAGCGTGTCCACTGTGAAACCGTTTACTTCGAGAAGCACCTGGGAGCTATGGCTGATCCAGCTTAAGGTGTCACTTGCCCATGTGGTATTTGGGATATTCGGGAGGATATGTTCTGCAAAGGTGATGTTGTTCTCCCGAGACGCCTCATCCTGTCCCAGCTCAATGCGGATTTCCAGTGCATCTCCACGCAGCGGCAGTGGATCTCCAGGTGTGTGAACTGTACCATTCACTGCCATGGACTCAATAATTGAGCCATTCCCCCGGAGTTGAATATGGATCGGTGTCTTATGGAGTGTGAGATGGTTGAGCGAAAATTCATGCCATTTAAATGGATTATTGGGCTCAAGATTTAACTCAAATTCATCGCGATCAAAATCATAGCCGATACTGATGCCAAATAGCCCCTTGTAAATGGCTCCCAACCACCCGGCTACACTCCAAAGCTGTCGATTGGAGTTGATCTCGGTTTGATCAGGTCGACCTGAGGTATAGTGAAAATTTTCTCGATGTGTCTGAAAAAGTGCAGCAGCTCGGATCAGGCTGTTGAATCCGTGCATATAGACCTTCTGATTGCCAACTTTTTTGGCTGCAAGTAGGGAGTAAGCTTCCAGAAAGGGCCAGATAGCTTTGTTATGATAGGGAGGTGAATGAACAAGTTGGTGGGAGATGACAGGGGAGCCATAGGTAGTTCGTGGGTAAGATGAAGCAAGTTTGGAGCCGACTGTTGAAAATGGACGGGAGTAGAGAATACCCAATGATTCAGCCAGAAGATCACGATGAGATGAATGGATCCACACCGGAGAAGCGATATTATAGCTTGCCGGTGCATCCAGAGATTCATTCCAAAAATGATTCAGCATATTATCGTCCAGACGATTAATCAACTCAGGCCAGGTTGAGGTTATATTCTTTTGTCCCCGAGCCAGGACCAGGCCGATTTCCAACGCTCGTTTGAAAATGATGTTTGTCGATAGAGCCTGTGATGAATGGATATCTGCTGGTGTCATCCACGGTGGATAGGTTTGTTCACGCCAATCTTCAAAACTGGTTTCACCAAGTATCATCCCTGAAATTGGATCGCGATTCCACAGGATGTCCTCCTGGAGAGCACTGATAACGGGCGCTTTAATTTCATCCAGCCAGTCTTTGTCACCCGTAGCGAGAAATACTTCCCATGCCGCCAATGTCCAGACATGACGATCACTTGAAATTGGCCATGAACCACCTGTCCCAGTGTCCTGGATAATGCGCCTGTCAGCATTCAGTTTTGCTCTGAGACTGGCTTTCATCTGCTCTGGGAAAAGGTATGCCAGTGATAGTTGTCCAGCGAATGATATATCCCGAGTCCAGACGCCTGGCCACTCCTTGCCGGCTGAAAAAGTACCATCTTCACGAATATCCATAAGCGCCTCTTCCAGGGCCAGATTGGTGATCGCCTCCAGGAGGGGAGCATCAGGACTGGAGAAGTGGGGTAAAGCAGATAGATCTTTACTCAGCTCCCAGTTCCGCTCACCTTGTGCCTCGGCTGTGGGATCGAATCTGATACTGATTTCATAGATTGAGTCCTGGTCTGAATCGTCAAAGCGAAATGCCTCCAAATGGCTGGGATCATCCCAAATCCAATTCAAGGGTTGAATGCCACCAGCCAGATAGAGTCCCTGGAATTTATCTGCAAATACGGTATCACCAGTATTGGTAATAAAATAGCCCTGAGTTTGGAATTCTTTTAGCACGGAGTGTAGATCTACCCGAAAATGGGCAGTTGAAATTTGTGTAATCTTTGGAGCCACCAGCTCAGGTTTCGGGGTCTCCTGTCCAAATTGAAGTAATGGTGCATGAAATTCGGTCACCCCCTCCGGGATGCTTAAATAGTGATCGGCGCCATACCCACCCTCGTTGTCCTTGCCATTCAGACTCAGCTTAAAAATAATTGGCTGGTCAATACCACCCTCAAGAATCATGGGATAGTCAGAATACAATTGAGTTGGACTAAGTGCCCGGGCAGAAAAATTTCCTTCTCTGACCTCGTCGGAGCCAATCTTAATCACCTTCGAGTTCCTGTCGCAATTCACCAAGAAAAGCATAAAAGTGAGCAAAAGAATTGGTTGTATGAATTTCATAATAATGATCCCCTAATATGGCTATAAACTAAGAGTGTAATTATCGATGGCCATTTCCATTGTAAGAAATTTGGCAGTTTTTAAAAATTATGGAGAACTGTAAAGCAGTTATTGAAATTCGATTTACAAACTATATATTACATACCGACCAGTCGGTATGTTGGAATATTTTGCTTATTGATGCCTGGTATCTATTTTCCATTTGTGCCTGAAGGTCAATTACCGAAAATGACCAATTTGCTTGTGTCGATTTATTAAGAAGGAGCTAAAAATGAAAATTGTTGTTTGTGTCAAGCAGGTGCCTGATACTGAAACAAAAGTGGTCATTGGAGGAGATGGACTTTCCATCAATGCTGCTGATGTTAAATATGTAATGAACCCCTACGACGAATATGCTGTCGAGGAAGCACTTAAAATCAAAGAGGCTAATGGTGAAGGTGAGGTTGTGATCCTTTCCCTGGGGGGAGAGGAAGTTCAACCTGTCATGCGAACTGCGATGGCCATGGGTGCTGATAGCGGAATTCTTTTAAAAGTTGAAAATGCTGCCCTTGCTGATGGACTTTCAATTGCCAGAGCATTGGCAGATGAGATAAAAACACTGGACGCAGATCTTATTCTGGCCGGGAAGCTCGCCATAGATGGATATGGATCTCAGGTGGCGACCATTCTTGGTGAACTCCTTGATCTACCCGTATTGCCGACAGCAAAATCCTTGATCCTTGCTGATGGTGTCGCAACCATCGAAAGGGAAATTGAGGGTGGTGTCGAGACTGTCCAGACCAAGACACCTTGTGTTATTACCGCAGAGAAAGGTCTCAATGAACCCCGCTACCCAGCTCTCAAAGGGATTATGCAGGCTAAACGCAAGCCCCTGGAAGTCAAAGAGGTATCGCTTGCTGAAGAAGGCATCGAAATTCTTGAAATGAGTTACCCTCCAAGAAAACCGGAGGGTCGCATCGTTGGTCAGGGTCCTGAAGCTGCCGTTGAATTAATTAAACTGCTTCGTGATGAAGCTCAGGTCATATAGGAGGCTATCATGGGTCAAATTTTAGTTTATGCCGAACAACGTGATGGTCAATTAAAATCTTATGCACTGGAAGCAATTTCCGAGGGACGACGGTTGGCAGATGCTTCAGGTATGACGCTTTCAGTTTGTTTGATCGGATCAGGTGTTTCAGGCCTGGCTGCTACAATTGGCTCCTACGGAGCCGAGACTGTATATATGGCTGATGATGCATCCCTGGCGACCTATTCACCAGGTGCTTATACAAAACTTTTGGTTGACACGCTGAAAAGTAGCTCCGCAACGGTGGTTCTGCTCAGCTCATCTTCAATGGGTCGTGAGATAGCAGCCCTGCTGGCAGCAAAAGCTAATGCAAGCTTGCTGAGTGATGTAATTGGAACTGTCTGGGAGAGCGATCATCTGGTCGTCAAGAGACCGGTTTATGCCGGAAAAGCTTTTCTCAGGATTGCGGCAAAACGATTCCCAGTGATCGTGACACTCAGACCGAATGTATTTGCAGCAGATGAAAAAGGCGGTAGTGCTGCGATTGAAAAGCTCGCAGTATCCCTGTCTGAAAAGGATGCACGGGTTACGATTACAGGAACCTCCATGAAGGACTCCGGTCGACCCGAACTTACCGAGGCGAGCATTATTGTTTCCGGTGGGCGAGGAATGGGCGGACCTGAGAATTATAAAATTATTGAGGAACTGGCTGATACATTCGGCGCAGCAGTTGGAGCCTCAAGAGCTGCTGTGGATGCAGGTTGGCGACCACACTCTGATCAGGTTGGTCAAACTGGAAAAACAGTTTCCCCTAACCTGTATATTGCCTGCGGTATTTCCGGTGCGATACAGCACCTGGCAGGTATGAATTCCTCAAAATGCATCGTTGCAATCAATACTGATCCCGAAGCCCCCATATTCAAGGTGGCTGATTATGGTATCGTTGCCGATCTGTTTGAGGTGGTCCCTGCGCTGAATACTGCTGCAAAGGAATTACTTGCTTAGAAGTATTCCTGTTTGAGTTAATACAGGGGTGGGCAGAATGTCCACCCCTTTTTTTTTCTGCCCCTTGCGAGCACCGCAAACTGAGGGGTTCACAAGGGTGGATAACCACGACGAAGCCCCGACAAGCTTGTCAGGACGAAGACGGATTTTTGCCTCACCAAAGTGGCTTATGGAGCAAGGACCACGGGTTCAGAATCCTGCCAACGGTGGATTGGCATGGGGAACTCCATCCCGGAAGATGATTGAATTTGGCCCTGCAAAAAATGTGAATTTCGTTGCTATATGGATCACGCGGTTTAAGATGCACAATGATGAATAACCTGAAAGCCGTGCTCTTTGACCTTGATGGCACCCTGGTTGATACCAGTCGTGATATCACAGCGAATCTTAATCGTGCCTTTGTATCAATGAATTACCCAAAGTTATCCCATGAAACGATTCTCTCTCATGTTGGGTTTGGCGCTCATTTTCTGGTCGAGAAATGTCTTCATGAAAATCAACCGGATATTGTCGTCGATGAGAAATTGGTGACTGAAGTCTGGGAACGGTTTCGGGATTTTTACCGCGTACATATAGTTGATGAAGCAAGTCCATATCCTGGTGTGAGGGAATTCCTTGAAAGCGAGAACCGTCCCATGGGAGTTATCTCGAATAAACCGGAAGAATTTGTTCAGGCAGTATTGAGGGAATTGGGTTTGATCCATCATTTTAATTTTGCCTGGGGACGGGATACCCTTCCCGTATCAAAACCCAATCCAGAGGTGATCCGTTACGGGGTGCATGAACTTAAGATTGAAGATCCAAAACTTGTGTGCATGGTCGGGGACAACCCTGTAGACATTATAGCAGCAAAAGGCGCCGGTACAATATCTGTAGCGCTTTCTCAGGGCTTCTCTCCCCGAAAGCTGCTTGAAGAAGAGACACCTGATTTTCTTTTCAAAACATTCCAACAATTTGCTGAAATGGCCAAAGGCGAATAATTTTAATCCTGTTAAAACCTTAAATTTCTTCCAAATTATGTGCGTTAATTAACTATTCTTTCGAACTCAAAGAGTAGAAACTTCTTTGGGGATGTAATTTGAGAAAATTTATACTTATAAATCTGATTTCCATTTCAACACTCCTGGCATCGGCTCCTGCAAAACCAGGTGTACTCCCCTCGGAAAAGGTCAAACAGTTTAGTTCAATCATGGCCAAGGAATATTCAACTGGTGGTCTTGCAAAGACAATGAAACGGGTGCAAGCAGCGAACAATCAGCTATTTCTGAATGGAAATCAAAGTGTTGATGCCTTCGCTGATATCTCGATGGGTTTTCCGGTTATTCTAGGATCATATACAGATGCAAGTGATCCCAATACTGTTGTCGATCTCCTTCAGCAGGAGCTTTTTGATGGTCCCTGGCCAACAGTCACCATGACTGAACACTATGCAGAAATGTCCTATGATAAATTTCATCTTTCAGGACAGGTATATGGTTGGTATGAATTGGCCCATAACAGCGTTTATTATGAAGGATCCCAGACTGATCCCTATGACAATGGCTTCTTTGGGCCTGATAGTGGTGTTGGCGAGTTCCTGAAAGAGGCCCTGGATCTGTCCGATCAGGAGATTGATTTTACTCTCTATGATAATGATGGACCAGATGGGGTCCCCAATTCTGGTGACGATGATGGCTATGTAGATGCTGTATTTTTTGTCCATTCAGGAGAGGGTGGAGAAGGTGGCGGTCCTTACATTTGGTCCCATAGTTGGAGCTATTCCGGATGGTGGGGAAGCGCCTACCCGACGAATGATATCGGCCACAACGGATCAGTGATCAAGGTGAATGAATATATTATTCAGCCTGCCGTCAGCAGTTCGGGAGGTTTAATAGAAATTGGCGTGTTTTCCCACGAATTTGGCCATGCCCTGGGTTTACCCGATCTTTATGACACAGATTATTCTTCTGGAGGTGTCGGAGACTGGTGTCTCATGTCCGGTGGATCGTGGACCACACCATCCAGTCCTACTCACATGTCAGCCTGGTGCAAGGAGATGTTAGGTTGGCTTGTCCCGATTGTCCCCGGTGAAAACTCTATTGCTCAACTTATTCCCAATGTTGAGCAGAACCCCTTTGCCATCAAACTATGGAGCCACGGTGAGTTAAATCCTTTTATTAGTCCTTACAGCAACGGTCAGGATGTTGGCCAGGAATATTTTTTAATCGAAAACAGGCAGAATATTGGTACAGAACAACATATACCAGGTACTGGTTTGATGATCTGGCATGTGGATAATTCGCAGTATCACAATGATGATGAAACCCACCGCATGGTGGACATAAAAGCTGCTAACAACGCAGCTAATGTTTCAGGACCTGGTGCTTCATGGCCTGGGACCAGCCTCAATCGCAACTTTGATTATGCTACCGCTCCCTCTTCGGTGGGATGGGCGGGGGTCAACACAGAAGTGGCTCTGCTGAACATTTCAGATCCTGATACGATAATGCACGCAGATATTGAAGTATTTGAGCTTAACCCGCAACTCACTCTGCAAGATCTGATTGTTGAGGAAGAGGTCCATGATCATATTTATGCTCCTGGAGAGGTCCTGGAGATTTGGGTTGCAATTGGAAATTCGGGAGCAGAAACCAATAATTTGACAGCCACCCTGAGTACTGCAGGAACACATGTAAATATTACTGTGCCCACTGTGGAGTTCGATCCCATCGATTTTCTTGAGACTGATTTTGCGAAACTACCTTTTGAATTGGAGCTCGACCCTGCACTTTCTTCCCAGGCAAGGACCTTCGATATTGCACTTTTATCTGATGAGATGACGAAAGCAGTACACATGGAATTCAGATTGATGCTCGGGAATCCAGACTTGGCGGTTATTGATGATGATGGCGTGGTCAGCGGGGATGGTGATTATCAAGCCTACTACACGCGGGCCATTGATTTAACTGACCGGATTTATACTGTCTGGGATATTGCAGATGCAGGTACGCCAACAATTGAATGGCTGCAAAAGATGCCTACCCTCATCTGGTATTCAGGTGATAATCAATCTCCCCTGGATAGTAACAGGATCGAACTCATCTCAACATTTCTTGATGAGGGTGGAAATATTTTGATGAGTGGTCAGGATATGGCCAATGATTCGGCGATGGTGAAGGATTTTCTGGCTAAATATTTTGCTGCCGAGCTGAAAGTGAGTTCAGTCAAGACCACCCGGGTATATGGTGAGGTCAGTCATGATATTATGACAGGGCTGATCAATATTCGCTATTCAATTCAACGGCAGCTACCAATCAGACAGCTACAGATGGGTACAATATTTTGGAGGGTGGATCATCTCTGTTCAAATATCCCTTATGGGGAAACACCTCCTGTGGATCTTCAGTGCGCACAGATTCATTTTCAACGATCATGCTGGGTTTTGGTCTCGAAGCGCTGGGTGGATTTGATGGTGAAGCCGACCCTCCTCGGGCAGATGTCATCTATCGCATGCTGAGCTGGCTGGAGGGAAATCTGGTTGAGGTCGATCGATCTAAACCTCTTCCAAACTCAGCTGGAATTATTGCCGCGTACCCCAATCCATTTAATCCTGAGATCCAACTAAAGGTCCAGCTCATGGATGGTGAAGCGGGTGAATTATGGATCACAGATCTTCGCGGTGCGACGGTGGACAGGATCTCAGTATCTCAATCTGGATCTCTTACATGGAAACCACGAAACCAGCTTTCTTCCGGACTGTACTTTGTACGGCTCATGGTAAATGGGGAAGCACGCGGCAGCTGGCAAAAAATCACCTTTCTCAAATAATCTGAAGCAGAATCCCAAGTGGAACGGGCAGGATATCTGATTAAGGAGTGAATAGTTATTTTCGCGAAATTTGTATTGCAGACACTTGAGAGCTAGCTGTATACTTACCAGGTATGATGAAGAACACTAAAATGCATATGAAAATGTCAAGTTGCCAATGTTGCACCGACAAGAAGGATGTAACCGGTAAGTAGCTTTTTCATAGACATTGAAATATTGAAGAGCCCCCGGTTATGAATCGGGGGCTTTTTTTTGTCTTGGAATAGACAGTTATGAGGAACCAAAGGGTTTTACTTATCAGGAGAAGGAATAAAGAAGCTATGACAACAAATAAAAACAAGCGAGTCTACACAAGTATAACAGATCTGATTGGAAGCATCGAAAATCCGACGCCAGTGATCGTGGTTAATGAAAGGATAAATCCCAATCCAGAGTTCACCCTGGGCATCAAACTGGAGCGCTACAATATCTTTGGATCGATCAAGGATCGAGTGGCCTTGAAAATGCTGCAGGAAAAAATATTTACTGGTGGTCAGTCAATTCTAGAGGCGTCCTCTGGAAACACTGCGCTGGCGTTGGCTGCCATTGGGAATGCCATGGGAGTGCCTGTTGAGATCGCCATACCTGAACGGGCACCTGAAGAAAAGAAGCAATTACTCCGATTATTGGGTGTAAATGAGCTGTGGGAAGCAGAGGATGCACTCTGTCCGCTCTATCCCAACGAGGGAGCAAGGGGCCTGGCTAAAAGTCTCGCGGAAAGTTCAGCCTACGAAGGCAAATACGTTTATCTAAATCAATATGAAAATGCCTTGAATGTTCAGGCCCATTATGAAACGACTGGCCCTGAGTTATGGAATCAGTTTGATGGAAAAATTGACATGTTCTTTGCAGGATTTGGAACAGGTGCAACGATTACAGGGGTTGCCAAATTCCTTAAGGAGAAGAATCCTGATATTAAAATTATTGGGATTGAACCAAGTTCTCCTGACCACTCGCTTTCAGGACTGAAGCGAATATCGGATCTGGCCGAGGAATACATCCCGGAGATTCTTGATCTTTCTCTTATTGATGAGATTGTGGAGGTGGATGATCGTGAAGCCGCAGAAACAGGCATCATGCTGGCACGCAAGGGCGGCCTTCTCGTTGGTCCAAGTACTGGGGCAATTGTTCACGCTGCACTGGAATATGGTAAAACCCACCAGGGGATCGCTGCTGCTATTTCCCCTGATGACGCTTTCAAGTATACAAGTTTCTATGCAAAATATCTCGAAGATGAAATTGCCTTAAAAGAGCTCTTATACTATTGAGCAGGAGAATTATATTCCGCCCATGAAATGGAAGTATATGACACGGTGTTAAAGCGATTTACATCCTGGCAATATGCCGGACCGATAGCCATTGTCTTTGCTGCATTTCTGTGGTCTTTAGACGCACTCTTCCGTCAGTCTCTCTACAGTTTACCCAGCTTATTTATCGTTTTTGCTGAACATGCCCTGGGTCTTCTGATCACTTTGCCCTGGTTGATCCAATTCTGGCCGAGGATAAAATATCTGAGCCACAGGACCTGGATTTCCATTTTTTGGGTAGCTGTGTTTGGTGGATTACTTGGGACCCTCGCCTACACGAGCGCATTAAGCTATATAAATTATATCAATTTTTCTGTCGTTGTTTTGTTGCAGAAACTTCAACCTATTTTTGCCATATTTCTGGCCCGTATTATTCTGAAGGAGCGTTTTAGAGGCAGATTCTACTTCTGGGCATTTTTAGCCCTCCTAGGTGGATATTTTGTGGCTTTCCCAGACATTCTGCCTCAGTGGCAGGATGGTGGCAAGAATGTGTGGGCGGGACTCCTGGCCGTTGGCGCCGCCTTTGCCTGGGGCTCATCAACAGTGATGGGTAAATATAGTTTGAGAGATCTCGACGCCAGAATTGTAACGCCCCTGCGTCTTGGTCTCACAGCCATGATCAGCGGTATTGGCGTCCTGCTTTTTGTAAGATTGGGCACTCTACCTGTACCCAGCACCGAGCAGGTGTTCTACCTGGTTGCCATCGTGTTCAGCTCAGGGGCTGTCGCGCTTTCCATTTACTATTTTGGTCTGAAAAAGGTGGAAGCAAGTCAATCAACCATTCTGGAAATGTTCTGGCCGATCTCTGCTGTTACCATTGATTGGATCTTCTTTGGGCACGCATTAACCTGGAGCCAAATTCTAGGTGCTGTTCTTATGCTCACAGCCATTTATCGGGTTTCCCAGCGAGAGAAAATCATCCCGGTGTAAAAAAATTTGCACCAAGGCATTCGGCATGTATATTCGCTGCGCCAGAATGTGTTGGCCTTGAGATTATGGGAATTGAATTGCGATAAGTTTATTCCTGATTCGTAATTCTTCGTTCCTGATTGACAATAAGGGCGCTTAGCTCAGCTGGTTTAGAGCATCCCGACACAAGTGTCGGGAGGGTCGGGTATCGACCCTAGAGTACCATTTTGATAAAGAGTTTTGACAATAAGGGCGCTTAGCTCAGCTGGTTTAGAGCACCTGCCTTACAAGCAGGGGGTCGGGGGTTCGAATCCCTCAGCGCCCACCCCCCCAAGCCCTTGGGAACTTCGGTTCCTGGGGGCTTATTCGTTTAATAGAGCCTATCCAGAGTGAATGGTCTCGACAAACACCCTTACTTTGTTACAATTATTGTTGGTTTATTGACCAATTTAGCGATTCGAAACCCCCGAACCCCGCCAAAGTTAATGCCAGATGGCAAGTCCAGTAAAAAATTGAGTTCAAGTAATCAACTCTACATATTGTTTGACTACGTGTTTAGCAATGCCGGTCACCAAATGAACATAATCCACATCCTGCTTGTGCTGAT